>DASWRG010000081.1:0-20763 GCA_036403295.1 Pyrinomonadaceae bacterium | reverse complement strand
CCTGCGGAAGATAAAGTTTGACGTGAGGAAGCTAATCTTTCACACGCGGAAGCTAATCTTTCGCAGTGTAGGTGGAATGTTTCGCGCTGTCAGTCACAAGTTTTGTCAGGTCGGCTGCTTCTGTCGAATGGACGGGCTAATTCTTGCGAGACGGATAAAACATTCTCTCAAACGGCGAGCGCAGATGCGGTATGATACGCCCGGTTGAACATGTTAGGCCGAATCATTCGGCCTAATAATAGTTAGACGACCAGACGGAGTAACGCAAATGTAAGAGCTGATGGAAACTGCGTGGACGTATCTGCAAGCCCCGACCCTTCGGATTGATGCTTATTGGGCAGGGCAACTTGGGCATCTGTCTGGACACTGCTGCACGCATGCTGTGTAGATCTGGCAGCAGACTACTGTATTGGCATCGCATTGCTGAAATCGTGCCAGGCATTTGGTACAGCAACTAGATTGTGGGCTTGCCGTGGCGCCCAGTAGCAATATCGTATACACGGCCAGCGCAACTATCGCCAGAAATCGATAACGCAATGAGCTCAATCTCCTAGACTTTGTCATGGTTGTGCACGCTCCTTGTAGATTCTCTGCTTTGAACGTGTGTATATCACGAGAGGTATGCTTTCACAAATAAAAAATCTGATCGGATACCTAACTCGCTCTCAGGCTGTTCTATTCGACAGTCACGGACTTCGCAAGGTTGCGCGGCTGGTCAACGTCGCAGCCTCTGCGCACGGCGATGTGATAGGCGAGGAGTTGCAAGGGGATGACGGCCAGTATGGGCGAGAGGAGGTCGCTGGATTTGGGAATCTCGATGACGTGGTCGGAGACGGTAGCAGACATATCGTCGCCTTCGGTCAGGACGGAGAGGACGACGCCTTCTCTGGCTTTGACTTCGACGATGTTGGAATGCGTCTTCTCATAACGCAGCTCTGACGCGTGATTGCCCTCTTCGCGCGGGTTGACGACGACGACCGGGAGGCGTTCGTCAATCAATGCGTTCGGCCCATGCTTCATCTCGCCCGCCGGATAACCTTCGGCGTGGATGTAGGAAATCTCTTTGAGCTTCAATGCGCCTTCGAGCGCGACGGGGAAATTGAGGCCGCGCCCCAGGTAAAGGAAATCTGTCGAGCGGAAAAATTCCTTCGAGAGTTCTTCAATCTCGTCCGCTTCATTTAAGAGATGCTCGATCTTGACTGGAAGCTCCGCGAGTTCCTGCGCGTGCTCCTTCGCTTCCTCCTGCGTGAGCGCGCCGCGCAGTTGTCCGAGGTAAAGCCCGAACAGGTAGAGCGCGATCATCTGCGACGTGAAAGCTTTGGTCGAAGCGACTCCGATTTCGGGTCCCGCGTGCGTCAGAATCGTGCCGTCCGCTTCGCGCGTAATCATAGAGCCTTGCACATTACAGACCGCGAGGATTTTCGAGTTGTGCCCTTTGGCTTCGCGCAGGGCGGCGATGGTGTCCGCCGTCTCGCCAGATTGCGAGATGACGAGGAGCAAGGTGTTCTCGTCCATCACGGGATCGCGGTAACGAAACTCTGATGCGTAATCAACTTCGACGGGGATGCGCGCGAATTGCTCGATCATGTACTTGCCCGCGAGTCCGGCGTGCCAGCTCGTGCCGCAGGCGGCGATCTTGATGAAGCTGATGCGTTTGAAATCTTCCTCGGAGATATTCATCGGGTCTAAATAAACTCTTCCCGTGTCGAGCGAGATGCGTCCCTGCACTGTGTCGCGCAGGGCGCGCGGCTGCTCGTAAATCTCCTTGAGCATGAAATGCTTAAAGCCGCCCTTCTCGGCCATAATCGGGTCCCAGGTGATGCGCTGCTGCTGTGGCTCGACCGCGTTGCCGTCAAAATCCATGACGCGCACGGAGTCTCTCGTGAGGATGGCGATCTCGCCGTCGCCCAAGAAGAAGACATCGCGCGTGTGTTGCAAGATAGGCGGGATGTCCGAGGCGACGAAGAATTCGCCGTCGCCTAAACCGATGACGACGGGCGGGCCTTGACGGACGGAGATGATCGTGTCCGGCTCGTCCGCGTTGATGATTGAGAGGGCGAAGATGCCGCGTAAATCCCCGACCGCGCGGCGCACGGCCATTTCAAAAGTCTCGCCCTCTTTCAAGTATTCTTCGATGAGATGCGCGATGACTTCAGTGTCCGTCTCGGTGACGAAGCGATGGTCGCGCTGGCGCAGGCGTTCTTTGAGTTGCAGATAATTTTCGATGATGCCGTTATGCACGACGACGAGGCGTCCGGTGCAATCTCTGTGCGGATGCGCGTTCTCTTCGGTCGGTCGGCCATGCGTCGCCCAGCGCGTGTGGCCGATGCCGTATGTCCCGTCGAGCGGTTTCAAACGAATCGCTTCCTCAAGATTTCTGAGCTTGCCTTCGGCGCGACGCACTTCCATGTGGTGCGCCTCGTCAACCACCGCGATGCCCGCCGAATCATAGCCGCGATATTCGAGCTTGCGAAGTCCGTCAATGATGACCGGCACGACCTGTTTGTTACCGACATAACCTACAATGCCACACATAAATTCTCCTTAAAACAATAGCTCGGCCACAGAGGGCACAGAGCACACAGAGATAAAATTATACCTTTTATTCATTCACTTTTCTCTGTGCGCTCTGTGTTCTCTGTGGCTGGTTTTTCTTCCGGCTTCAACTGCTTTTTAATTTTCGCAGGGACGCCCGCGACCAGTGTGTCGGGCGGCACGTCTTCGGTGACGACTGCCCCGGCGGCTGTGACCGCGCCGTGACCGACGCGCACGGGCGCGACGAGCATCGTGTCCGAGCCTATCTTGACCTGGTCTTCGATGACGGTCTGATGTTTCTCCTTGCCGTCGTAGTTGCAGGTGATCGTGCCCGCGCCGATGTTCGTCTCCTGCCCGATGGTCGCGTCTCCCAGATAAGTGAGATGCATGGATTTTGAGCGGCTGCCGAGCCTGGATTTTTTCATCTCGACAAAGTTGCCGACCGCCGCTCCTTCTTCCAGCTTCGAGTTCATACGCAGATGCGCGAACGGTCCGAGCGTGCAGTTATCCGCAATCTCGCTCTCGACAATCACGCAGTGATCTTTAATCGTCACGCCGTTGCCGACACGCGAATCGGTGATGCGCGTACCCGAACGTATCTCGCAGCCGTCGCCGATAACGCTCTGGCCTTCGATCTGCACGTCTGGATAAATCACGCAGTCGCGCCCGACCTGCGCGTCCGAGCTGACGTAGGTGCGCTGTGGGTCAATGAAGGTCACGCCGCTGTCGAGCATCAGGCGGCGCAGAGTGCGCTGGCGCAGGAGACGCTCAAACTCTGCCAGCTCAACTCTCGTGTTGATGCCTGAGACTTCGCGCGCGTCCGTGTGTAGGTAGACAGCCACGTCCGCGCCGTCCGCTCTTAAAAGCGCGGGCACGTCCGTCAAATAATATTCGCCCTGCGCGTTGGTCGGCTGCACGCGCGCGAGCGCGGGAAAAAGAGTTTCGGTGTCAAAGCAGTAAATGCCAGCGTTAATCTCCGTCAGCGCACGCTCTTCGGGAGTGGCGTCCTTCTGCTCGACGATTCGCTCAAAGCGGCCTTCGGCGTCGCGTATGATGCGACCGTAGCCGGTCGGGTCTTCGAGCCGCACGGCGAGCATCGTGCAAGCCGCGCCACGCCCGCGATGTGTGCGGTGCTGATGAACCAGAGCAGCCAGCGTTTCGGCGCGGACGAGCGGCACGTCGCCCGATAAAATCAGCAGCGTCGAGGCTGCGTCGGCCAGAGCTTCGCGCGCGACCATCACGGCGTCGCCCGTGCCGCGCTGCTCCGTCTGCTCGATCAAGCTCACATCGTCTGCGCCGAGTTCCACCTGCACGGCCTTGGCGACGGCTTCGGCCTGATGACCGACGACGACGTAAATCCGGCGCGGGTCGAGCGCGGTCGCCGTGCGGCAGACGTGCGCGATGAGCGGACGACCGCCCAACTCGTGCAAGACTTTCGCCTTCTGCGAGCGCATGCGCGTACCGAGTCCGGCGGCCAGAATCAGCACGTCGAGCGGCGCGTGTGCGTCCTGCGTCCCGGCGGTGTTCGATTGTTTCTCCATAAAAGTTTCAGCCCTGCGGGTTCTCGGTCGGCGGGCACGCGCGCGCCTGTTCGCAACAAGCGACGACGACGCGAGCCAGCTTTTCAGGATGATGACGCACCTTCTCGCCTTCATCCAAAAGGTCTGCGCGAATAATCTCGGTCTCTGCGCCAAAGGTCTCTTCGAGCAGGTGATCCGTCATGCCTATCTGAAAAGCTCCGTCGGCGCGGTAGAGCGCGGCCTGCTCTTCGCTCACAAGGTGATTGTTGATAATGACGTAATCGAAAGCAATCTCCGGCGCGTAGCTTTTGACCGTCTCAAGATGCCGGCGCGCCGTGTAGCCGTCCGTCTCTCCCGGCTGCGTCATCAGGTTGCAAATGAAAATCTTGGTCGCGCGGGCGTGCCCGATGGCTTCGGCGACGCGCGCCACCAGGAGCGGCGGCAGAATGCTCGTGTACAAGGAGCCGGGGCCGACCGTGATGACATCAGCCGCGCGGATGGCGGCCAGAGCTTCGGGCAAGGGAAGGCATTGCTCAGGCTCAAGCCGCAGACGCTTGATGGCCGCGCGCGTGGCCGTAATCTGAGATTCGCCGCGCACCTCTTTGCCGTCTTCGAGTTCGGCGACGAGCCGCACGTCGTTAATCGTCGCGGGATAGATGCGTCCCTTGCTCGCTAGGACTTCGGAAGAGAGCCGCACGGCTTCAACGAAATCTCCGGTCACTTCGGTCAACGCGGCGAGAAAGAGATTGCCGAAGCTGTGACCGCCGAGATCGCCGTTGCCGCGAAAGCGATAACGAAAGAGACGCGAGAGCAGCGTCGAGTCTTCCGACAGGGCTACCATGCAGTTGCGTATATCGCCGGGCGGCAGGATTTGTAGCTCGTCACGAATTCGCCCGCTGCTGCCGCCGTCATCCGAAACCGTGACGATGGCCGACAGAGTTTCCAGCCAGGTGTTGCCCGCGTCGGACGCTCCGACCAGCCGCTTCAATCCGGCGAGCAGCGTCGAGAGTCCCGTGCCGCCGCCGATGGCGACCAGCTTTAATCCGCAACTTGTTTCACCCGCCAACAATTGTTTGCTCTCTCCACCTCAGCTCACATGACAAATCGGACGCACCTCGAAATGATAGCCGAAAGATAAAGGCTTTCAAAACTGGCCGGAGAGGAGCGGGCGCAAAAAAATGTGTGCGGCGGACACAACGAGAGGAGAAGTTACAGGCGCGGGGCAAAGATAAGCTGCTCAAAGACTGGATCATTGCGCAGGGTTGACAGGTCTTGGTCGTGCTGTGCGCGGACGCGCAGAGTCGGCTGTAGGTCTAAAGCTTTCTGAAGCGATTCCAGAGCCGAATCAACCGAGCCGAGTCGCGCGCGCGTCGCCGCAAGGCCGTAATGTATGTGCGCGGCTTCCGGCTCGCGCTTGAGCGCGCGCTCGAACATCTCTTGCGCGGCCACGTATTCGCCGCGATTCAATTCGATGACGCCGCGATCATAAAGCGAATCGGCGTCGCGCGGCAGAGAGATTTCCCGGCGCAGGCGAGATTCAGATATGGCCAGGTATGTTCGCGCGCGCGCCGCCACTTCAGCCGCGCCCGGATGTTTCTCGACAATCGCGCGAAACATAGAGCCTGCTTCGGCAAAACGTCCGCGCACGAATTCTCTGTGCGCCTTCTCGAAGACTTTGAGCGCGGCGGCTTCGTCTCGCGTCGGCTGGCGCGGCACATGCGCCGGCGGCGGTTTCACCGCATGCTTTGATGGGGCATGAGTCGCTGGCTTTGCGCTCTTCGATTTTGCGCTGACAGGTTTGGCTTTCGAGACGGCCTTCGCAGCTTGCTTCTTCGCGGGAGCAGGAGCGGGTTTGCGCGCGGGAGTTTTCGCTTTGACAGGAGTTGCGCGTTTAACGGGCGCGGCCTTCTTCGGCACAACACTCTTCTTCGGCGGCGTCTTCTTTGCCGGAAGAGCGGGCTTCGCCGGTTTCGCAGATTTTTTTGTTTTGCTTTTAGTCGAAGCGGCGGCGACAGCTTTTGTGGCTTTGCGCGCCGGAGCTTTTTTCGCAGGCGAACGTTTGACCATCGGTTTGGGGCGCGCAGACTTGCCCGTCAACGTCCGGCTCTTCGCCGAAGACGTTGTGGCAGTACGACGCGAAGCAAGGTTAGAGGGAGTCCTTTTTACACCCTTGATAGTAGGATCGCTCATGCGAAGCTCCCAGCTTTCAAAAAAGGCCGCTCAAAAAGCTTTCGAGTTGCCATGTAATCTGCGCGCAGCTTAACATAGCTTGCGGCCTAAATCAACGTCAGAGTAGGGTTTGCGGGCATAAACCCGTAATTCGGACGGTGTTTTGAGCATTGGTAAACACGGAAAAACACTTGAAGTCACGTCTCGCGCTATGTTAGAGTGCGAATTGGAGTCGCGGTCATTTTGCCTGCACAATGAGCCGCGCGAAGGGCATCGCGCCATCGTGCGGAAGGGCGAAAACCTTGTTACTCTGCAATTTAGGTTCTCATTAAGTATTTCGGCTGCCGATGACAGCCGCCCCGCCCCGCCCCTACCTTCGTAAAGAAAGCGTGTTCTAATGGCAGACACATCTATCATTTTGCACGAACAGCAGTTTCAACAGATTAAAGCTGTGTTAGCCAAGCTCTCTGCGGACGCGGCGTCTCGTGTGGTTTTCTTGGTGGACAAAGACGGGCAACAGATCGCCGCTTATGGCGATGTGGGCGATATTGACACAACCAGTCTGGCCTCGCTCGCCGCCGGAAACGTCGCCGCGACCGACGGCATGGCGCAGCTCATCGGCGAAAAAGAGTTCCCGACGCTCTCGCATGAGGGCGAGCGCGAGAGCATACACATCTGCGTCATCGGGCGTATGCTGCTGGTCGTGGTCTTTGACGAACGCTCAAGCCTCGGGCTGGTCAAGCTGCGCGTCAAACAGGTCTCAAACGATTTGGCCGCCATCTTTGAAGAGCTGAAACGCGAGGCCGCCAAACAGCGTACAGACGAAGCCTTCTTCTCCGAAATCACAGATGAGGACATAGACAGCCTCTTTAGCTAGTGACAAGTGACGGGTGACAAGTGACAAGCAAGAAAAGCTTTTCTCTTATCACGTATCACTCATCACTCATCACTTTCCCAGTGCCTGAGAGCCATGACTTTTATCAATTACGCTTCAAGAGAAATCAACTGCAAGATCGTTTACTACGGCCCCGGCTTGTGCGGCAAGACGACCAACTTGCAATACATCTTCGATTCGACCGCGCCGCAGGCCAAAGGGAAATTAATCAGCCTTGCGACCGAGACGGATCGCACGCTCTTCTTCGATTTCATGCCTTTGGAGCTTGGCACTGTGCGCGGCTTCAAGACTCGCTTTCATCTTTACACAGTGCCGGGGCAGGTCTTTTATGACGCCTCGCGCAAGCTGATTTTGAAGGGAGTGGACGGCGTGGTCTTCGTCGCGGATTCGCAGGAAGAGCGAATGGATGCCAACATCGAAGCCATGTATAACCTTGAAGAGAATCTACAGGCGCAGGGCTACGACCTGATGGCGATTCCTTACGTCCTCCAACTCAATAAGCGCGACCTGCCGAACATCCTCTCCATCGAAGACCTCTCAACTGAGCTGCAACGCAAGGGCGAGCCTGTGCTCGAAGCCGTCGCCGCGACAGGCGTCGGTGTCTTCGACACGCTCAAAGCGGTCGCCAAACAAGTCTTAACTGAATTGCGGAAAAGTTAAGAAGAGCAGTGACGAGTCATAAGTCATGAGTGATGAGTAAAAGGCAAAACAGCTTGTCTCTCATCACGCATGACTCATCACTGTTTTCCTACTTGTCACTTATCACTCCAAAGCTTTTATCATCAGCAGGCCGTCGCCGCCGTTTGAGTAATAGCGGGGCAGACGTTGCGTCACCATGTAGCCCAGATCGCGGTAGAGCTGCTGTGCGCCGTCATTGATCGAGCGGACTTCCAGCCGAACGATTCGCACATCGCGGCGGCGAAATCCGTCTTCGACCTTTGCCAGCATCTTGCGTGCGATGCCGCGCCGGCGATGTTCGGGAGCGACGCCGAGCGTCGTGACGTGTCCGGTGTGATCCGGCTCGACGAGGCCGACGATAAATCCCACCATCGTCCCGCCGTGCGTCACGGCTCGATACGAAACGCACTCCGGCGCGGTCAGCAGATACTCAAAGGTATCGCGGCTGTAGGCTTCGCCGTCCACGAAGCAACGCTGATCCAGCCGCCACACCTCGTCAAGCTGCGCGACCGTCAACGGACGCACATCATAACGCGCCTCGACCAGCGAAGCTGACTGCGGCGGCTCGTCATAAGCTTCCGCCTCCGCCCCGGCGGGCTGCGACCAGAACCGCGACCGAATTTTTTTCAGAACTGCCATAGCTAAAACAGTGATAAGTGATGAGTGACGAGTGATGAGTTAAAGACGAACATGATTTTAGCTTGTCACTTGTCACCCGTTACTGTCACTAAATTATTAACATGCAATCGCCGTAACTGTAAAAGCGATAGCGCGCTTCGACGGCGTGGCGGTAAGCGTCGAGTGTGAAATCGCGCCCGGCGAAGGCCGCGACGAGCGCGAGCAGTGATGAGCGCGGCAGGTGAAAGTTGGTCAAGAGCGCATCCACGGCTTTGAAGCTGTAACCGGGCGTGATGGTCAGAGCGGCGACGCCCGCGCCCTCTTTGATACGACCCTCTTCATTCGCCGCAGATTCTAAAGCGCGCGTCGTCGTCGTGCCGATAGCGATGATACGTCCGCCGCTTTGACGCGCATCATTGAGGTGGCGCGCGGCTTCCGCGCCGATTTCGTAATGCTCAGGCGCGACCCTGTGCTGACTTAAATCGTTGACGCGGACAGGCTCGAACGTGCCGTAGCCGACGTGCAGCGTAAGCTCTGCGACGCGTGCGCCGCGCTCTCTGATTTCGTCCATCACCGCAGGCGTAAAGTGCAGCCCGGCGGTCGGCGCGGCAATCGCTCCGCGCTGGCTCGCGTAGACGGTTTGATAACGCTCGCGGTCTTCACTCAAATCCTCTTCATCGCGTTTGATGTAAGGCGGAAGCGGCGTCTGTCCAAGCTCTTCGAGCGCGGCCTCGAAAGAGTCTCCGTCTTTGCAAATAAAGCGCACAATGCGGCGGCCATCCGCGCTCTCTTCCGTGACTTCGGCCTGCATGCGCCCGTCGCCGAAATTAATCTTCGCGCCTAAGCTCAGCCTGCGCGCTGGTCGCGCCAGCGTCTCCCACACGCCGCCCTCTTTTTCACGAATCAGAAACAGCTCGACGCGCCCTCCCGTTGGCTCGCGCCGGCCATGAAGCCGCGCCGGAAAAACGCGCGTGTTATTGACGACCACCACATCGCCCGCACGGACGTGCGCGGGAAATTCCGCGAAACGGCTGTCATGAAATTCGCGCGCCGGACGATTCAACACCAGCATCCGCGACGCGTCTCGCCGCTCAAGCGGATGCTGCGCGATCAGTTCTTCCGGCAACTCGTAATCGAACTCGGAAATCAGCATGGGATGAAAGCTTTATGACATCGGCGCGGTGGCGGTGTCGGCGGGCGAGGTTGGGATTGTTTCCGTCGGATGCTCGCGATGAAAGACGGCTGTCAGTTGCGCGCCGAAGAGGAGGATCAGGCTGGAGAAGTAGCTCCAAGTGAGCACGGCGACGACCGCGCCGACCGAGCCGTAGATTTGATCGTAATGAAAATAGTGCAAGCTCCAGGCGAAAATATATTTGGCTATCTCCCACAGCACGCCGCTCACGACCGCGCCCGGTATCGTGTCTCGCAGGCTGACCTCCGTGTTCGGCATGAAGCGATAGACGAGCATGAAGATCGAGACTGACAACAAGATGCTGCCGAGCGCGAAGAGCATCTGCCAGAATGCGCTGCCGAGCAGAGCCAGCACCGTCCATCTTTCCAGCACGCGCAAAGGCAGTCGCCCGACCATGTCTTGCAGGAAGACGACGACCGAAGTGAAGAGCACGGAGCACAAGAGCACGAGGCCGACGATGCCGATCATGCCGAGCGTCAGCGCGCGACCGTGAAAGAAGGTTCGCGGCGTCGAACCCCAGATGCGATTGAGCGCGCGTTCGATGACGGCGAAGACCCACGAGCCTGCCCACAGGACGACGACCACGCAACTGATAACGACCGTCGTGTTGACATGCTCAAGTGAGCGAATCGTCGAGCGCAGGAAATCTACGGAAGCGGGAAAAATCCTGACGAGCTGTGTGAGCATCTGCGCGCCCGCCGGAATGCTGCTGCTGATGGTGAGCAGCAGGAGCAGAGCCGGAAACAGCGTCAACAGTCCGAAATAACTCATCGCCGCCGCCGCCGTGAAGAGGTCGTTGTCGTGAAATTGATGGAACGAATGCAGGATGATTTTGTTCCACGGCGCGCGATTACGCACCCCGAAAGAATGGCGCGAGAATGAAGAGAGACGACGATGCATATCGAAAAGCAGGAGTCAGAACTCAGGATTCAGAATCAAAACAGCTTGTCTTTCATTCTGACTTCTGAGTCCTGAGTTCTGAGTTAAGCATTACTTTTGCAATTGCGAGCATGGCGAAGGCGCGCGGCGTTTCTCTGCCGAGCGAGCGCGCCGCCGTCAAAGCTTTGTCTTCATCCAGCCCGGCTATTGTCGCAAAAAATCCGTCGAGACGAAACACGTCGGCCTCGACGCTGAGCGGTTCTAAAGCCACTTCTTCAATAGCATTACTTTCATCCTCGCGGATGTCAATCGCAGCCTCATCGCCCGTGTATTCTTCGACCGCATTGGCCGCGCGCACGATCTCCGGCGCGAGTTCCCAGATGCGCTTGGCGTCGAAAATCTTGGCGGCCAGACGCGCAATCATGGTGTAGGCCGCGACGCGCTCCCACGTTCCGGCGCGAGTCCGCGCGGCATAAGTCTGCGCCTCATCCAGCAGAGCGGCTGCGCTCCTGGCGTCGCCTTTGCGCGCGGCGATGATGGCGGCTTGAGCCAAGCCCCACGCGCAGGCGAGCGGCGGCACGTCAGCACTGCGCGCAAACTTCGCCATGCTCTCGAAATTATTTTCTTTGTCTTCCTGAAAAGTGCGCAAGAGGTCTGCGATCTGACAGACGGCGATGTAGGATTGCGCCGCATGACGCGCGCTTAAATCTTCTATCTCCAAAGCCGCGCGCCGCGCACGATCCCAGAGCCTGCGCTGTGCGGCTTTCTTGACGACGCCGAGCGCAATGCGGTCTCTGTCCTGCGAGTCGCGCGCACGCCCGAGCTGGTCAAGCTGCGCGCGAAGCGGGTCGCCCGAACGCTCCGGCGTCAGGCTGTCCAACTTCGTCTGCTCATTCAGACTCTCACGCCGTCCGGCCTCGATGCTGTTTGCCAGCGTGCTGCTTCTCATTTGCAGATTCGACAAAAACTGCGGAGCTTCACGCTCGAAGAAGGGAAGCAGACGCCCGATGGCAAAGTAGAGCGCGATTGAGTCGGGCATCATGCTCACGCCCGCGCGCGGCACGAGAGGACGAAGGAGAATGTTGGAAGCGATGCGATAGAAAGCATTGCGCGCGGCTGGCGGGATGAGCGGCAATGTTGTGGCAGGCGGCGCGGCGCGCGGGACGGGGCGAAACTGCAATGCGCCCTGCGCGTCAACGACGACGAGCAGTTGCGGCGAGGCCATCGGGGCTGAGAGCAGCAACACATCGTTGGCGTCGGCTTGCGCATCATTCCGCGTCCTTTCGAGCAACCTTGCATAAAGCGCGTCGGCCTCCGTCACGCTCTGCTCTCGCAGGCGCAGGATAAAAGTGATGAGGTCGCCGCTCGCGCCTTCGCTCGTGACGGGCGCGATGATTTCCGCCGCTCGCGCGGGTTCATCTCGATTAAGCAGCTCGTATGCTAAGGCGAGACGGCGCGCGCCCGCCGCGCTCAATTCGCGCCACGGCGTGCGGCGTGTTGAGGCTGGTTGATTTTGCTCCGCGCTTTTCTCGTCCTTTTTCTCATTCAATAAATCGCTTAAAAAATCTTCCGCTAACTTTGAATCACGCGCGGCGGCTTTCGTCAAAACTTCATCGCGCGCTTCCGTGATGGCGAGCGTAGAGGGCACGCCGGATTCATGCTCTTCCGCTTCCTCTTCGGCTTTGTCGGAAGCGGTCGCGGCTTCCCACGCATTGCGAAAGATGGCGCGGGCGCGTGCGGCGTCTTGCGGCCAGAGCGCGTCGGCGGCGAGCGTCTGTAGCCGTGCGCGATAGAAGAGGTCTTTGAGGCCGCGCGCCGCGTCCGCCGTCTCGATGATTAACTCGACGGCTTTCGCGCGCCGCGCTTTTTCAGTTTCTTTAACCGGCGGGCGTGGTTGAGCAAAAGCGAGAGAGGCGAAAAGCAGTATCACGCAAAGGCGCAAAGGCGCAAAGAAGAGCTTGCTTGTTTTCCTTTGCGTCTTTGCGCCTGTGCGTGAAATTTTGTCGCCCATGATCGTACTCTAATTCTGATCGAACAGCCCGGGCTTGCCTTGCGCGGGCGAAATCCCGAAGTGCTCGTAAGCGAGGCGCGTCACCATACGCCCGCGCGGCGTGCGATTGAGAAAGCCCACTTGAATCAAGTAAGGCTCGATAATCTCTTCGATGGAATCCTTCTCTTCGTGAATCGAAGCCGAGATCGTGCCGAGGCCGACGGGGCCGCCGCCGAACTTTTCGATAATCGTCAAGAGCAGCTTGCGATCCATCTCATCGAGGCCGTAAGTGTCAACCTCCATCCGGTTGAGCGCGTCCTTCGCAACTTCTTCGGTGATGCGTCCATCGTAATCAACCTCCGCGTAATCACGCACGCGGCGCAGGAGGCGATTGACAATGCGCGGCGTGCCGCGAGCGCGTTGCGCAATCTCGCGCGCCCCGCCGTCATCTGTCTCAACATTTAAAATCTCTGCCGAGCGGCGGACGATGATTTCCAAATCTTCGTGCGGATAAAAGTCCAGATGAAAGACGATGCCGAAGCGTCCGCGAAGCGGAGCGGTAATCAATCCGGCGCGCGTCGTCGCTCCGATCAGAGTGAACTTCGGCAGCTCCAATTTGATAGAGCGCGCGGCTGTTCCCTGACCGATCATGATGTCCAGATGATAATCCTCCATCGCCGGATAGAGAACCTCTTCGATGGCCGGATTGAGACGATGAATCTCATCTATGAAGAGCACGTCGCCCTCTTGCAAGTTGGTGAGCAGCGCGGCCAGGTCGCCCGATTTTTCGATCACCGGCCCGGCGGTCGAGCGCAACTCGGCTCCCATCTCATTGGCGACGATGTTGGCGAGCGTCGTCTTGCCAAGTCCCGGCGGCCCCGTGAGCAGGACGTGATCCAGTGCTTCGCGCCGACCGAGCGCGGCCTTGATGAAGATACGCAGGTTGCCGGTCGCGCGCTTTTGGCCGATGTACTCCGCGAGCCGCGTCGGGCGTAAAGACAGCTCGAACTGACGCTCGTCATCCAGAGGCATCCCGTTACGATTGTCTGCCGGTTCGTCAAGCATAAGTAAAAGTTCAAGCTTCAAAGTTTAAGGTTCAAGGTTCATCGCCGGAAACAGGCTTTGAACCTTGAACCTTAAACTTTGAACTATCCTTTAGCCAGTTGGCGCAGGCTGCGGCGCAGAATGAGTTCGACGGAGATGTCGCCGCCCTCCTGCATCGCAGTCGTGATGGCTTTTTCCGCCGCAGATTTTTGATAGCCGAAATTCAAGAGCGCGAAGAGCGCGTCGTCGCGCATGGCGTCTTCAGTGGTCAGCGCGCCCGCTCCCGTCTGCGCGGCAAACTCCTCTTCGAGCGCGGGCGAAGAGAGAGACGTGATCTTGTCTCTTAATTCAATCACGAGACGCTCGGCTGTCTTCTTGCCGACGCCGGGAATCGAAGTCAGGCGCGCCAGATTGTTCGTCCTGATAGAAGCGATGATCTCGTCCGCGCTCATCCCGGACAGCATCGTGATGCCGAGTTTCGGGCCGATGCCGCTCACGGAAATGAGCCGCATGAAAAGCTCGCGCTCGCGCGAAGTCTTGAAGCCGTAAAGTTGCAAGGTGTCTTCGCGGACGTGCGTGTAAATCCGCAATTGGACGTTCGCGTTCGCGCCCGCGTCTTCCAGCTCGTAAAAGGTCGAGAGCGGGATGGTCACTTCGTAACCCACGCCGCCGACATCCAGAATCACAGTCGTCGCTTGCTTGGCAAGGAGAGTTCCATTTAAATGTGCAATCATGCTTGGTTGTAATAGAAATCGAAGCAGAGATTTCGGGAGCGACTTCGTGTTCGTGTTGAATTGTAGTTTATCAGCATGACTTCGGCAACGCGCGAGGCTCTTTTGAGCTTCTATGAGAATAGAAGAACTGAACGGGCAGGGAGCGTGCCCTGCCCCTACCATGAATTCCTCGTTAGAGCTATACTGAGGCGAGAAGGCCGACGGAAATGAAGACAGAGAAAATCTCGGAATTGACGACCAATCGTTTGAGCGTTTACCTGCGCTGTCTGAACACGCTCGCGGCGGCGGGCATCAAGACGGTTTCATCACAATCTCTGGCGGAGCAGTTTCACTTGAACTCCGCGCAGATACGAAAGGATTTGGCCTACTTCGGCGAGTTCGGCGTGCGGGGCGTCGGCTATTACGTGGCGGAGTTGCGCCAGCACATCACGACCATCCTGGGTCTGGATATGCCGCACAAGGTCGGCATCATCGGCGCGGGAAATCTGGGGACTGCGCTCGCCAACTATAACGGCTTCACGCAATCGAACTTCACGGTCGCCGCGCTTTTCGATAACGACAAAGCGAAAATCGGTCAGCGCATCGGCGAGCTGGCTGTCCCCGTGTATGACGTGAAAAAGATCGAACGCATCGTGCGCGAAGAGGCGATTGATGTCGCGGTCATCGCCGTGCCCGCGCGCGCCGCGCAGCAGGTCTTGAACCAAATCATGTCGGCGGGCATCAAGGCCGTGCTGAATTTCGCCCCCGCGCGCCTCACAGTCAGGCGCGGCGTCAAGGTCAAAACCGTTGACTTGACAATCAGCCTTGAGAGCCTGTCTTATTTCCTCGCAGAGCCACCCGCGACAAATGTAACGAAACCGCGCAGCACAGTCCCTTACGAACGTTTGAGTCGGCAGGACGAGCGCGAGCTATAATTGTTTTTTGAGAGGGAAGGAGTACCGCTACCATGACGTGTTTTCTCAAAAGAGCTTTGCCCTTTATGCTGACCTTGATGTTCGGCATCGGCCTGGGCAGCATTTTCGGATTCAATCATTCGGGAACGACGACCGCGAACAATCTCTCCGGCTTCAAATTAGAGCCGCGCCATTATCGCTCCGGTTGCAGGGGGAGAAGATTCACTGACTACAGGACGCCGCTCGATATTACTTTCCAGCCGAGCGTGCGTTACACTCCCGAAGCCTTGAAGCATCAGACGACGGGAGTCGTGCAATTGCGCGTGAGCTTCAACGCGGACGGCACGACGACTGTCCTCGAACAGCTTTCGACGTTGCCCGACGGCTTGACCGATGAGGCCGTGCGCGTGGCGGAGCACACGGAGTTCACTCCTGAAAAAGTAGATGGCACGCCGGTCACTGTCGTCAGAGAGATGAACTACATCTTCACTCTCAACGACAGCATGACTATGGAAACCAAATAGATTTCCGAATGGATGAGCAAACCGCGCGGCGCGAGATCGTGCGCGTCGGCCAGTTGATGTACGAGCGTTCCTACGTCGTCTCTTCGGACGGCAACGTGAGCGTCCGTCTGGATGATGGACGCGTCGTGGCGACGCCGACGATGACCTGCAAGGGTCGCATGACGGAAGACTCATTGGCCGTCACGGACTTGAGCGGCAAACCGCTCTCCGACAAGAAGGCTTCGTCGGAGCTGGCGATGCATCTCTTGATTTACCGCGAGAGGGAAGACGTGCGCGCCGTCTGTCACGCGCACCCGCCGCACGGCACGGCCTTCGCCGTCGCCGGTCTTGCGATTGACCAGCCTATCTTGTCAGAAGTGATTCTGACTTTGGGCTGCGTCCCGCTCGCGGAATACGGCACGCCTTCGACCGACGAGCTGACCGAAACGATACAGCCTTTGGTCAAGCATCACAACGCGCTCTTGATGACGAATCACGACACGATCGCTTACGACGCGGATTTGTGGCAGGCTTTTGACAGGCTCGAAACCCTGGAGCACACGGCGAAGATAGCCATTCTCTCGCGCCTGCTCGGCGGCTCGAAAAATCTTTCGGCAGACGCGATTGAAAAATTAATCAACGTGCGCGAGCAGGCCGGTTACCTGAACGAGAACGCGCGCTGTCAGGCTTGCGGCTACCTGCATGAAACGCAGGTCGTGTGCCCGACGGGCGAGCGTCCGGCGGCGAGCGTCAATCAGAGAACGTCTGTCAACGGCGCGGGCAAAATCGCTCTCACGCGCGAAGAGCTGGTCGAGCTGTTATCGCAGGCGGCGCAGTTAAGATAAAGCTGACGATGAAGAGTACGCTTTACAAGTTGATGGTCGGCGTGGTGGCTTTCCCGATTGGCCTGAGGCGGCGAGGCCACTCAATTTCATGAGGCGGATGTCTTGGTTGAGGGACAGGTTGGCCCGCATTTCCTGCCCGCTTGTGTAGGCACACTGTATGATATTTCAAATGCGAGAGTCTTGAAGGTTTTTTCAATTCAAAACTTTGATGACACTCCGACTGCGCTTGAATGGATAAAGTCTAAATCTTATTGAAGGAGAGTTTTGAATGCCACAAGAAGCATTGGGTATGGTTGAGACGAAAGGACTCGTCGCGATGATCGAAGCGGCGGACGCGATGGTCAAGGCCGCGAACGTGACTTTAATCGGGTACGAAAAAATCGGAGCCGGATTCGTGACGGCGATTGTGCGCGGCGATGTCGCGGCGGTCAAGGCCGCGACCGATGCCGGAGCTGCTGCCGCCAGAAGAGTCGGAGAACTGGTCAGCGTCCACGTCATCCCGCGACCGCACGGCAGCGTGGACGAAGCTTTGCCGATTGGCAACAACTCGTAAAAGCATTGACAGGTGACAGGTGACAGGTGACAAGTTGAAAAGCTTGTTCCTGCTCGTCACTTGTCACTCATCACGCGTCACTGTCTTATGATTATTGCACGCATTCTCGGCACGGTCGTTTCGACGCAGAAGGACGAACGGCTCTCCGGAAAAAAGTTGCTCATCGTGCGCCCGATCAATGTTGACGGGACGGACACGACGGGCTACGTCGTCGCCGTGGACACGGTCGGCGCAGGCTTTCACGAACGCGTGCTCGTCGTCGCAGGCTCAAGCGCACGCCTCGCGCAAGGCATGAAGGACGCGCCCGTTGACGCCGCCATCGTCGGCGTGATTGATACGGTTGATATAACTCAATGATTAAGTTCAAAGTTCAAAGTTCAAGGCTCAAGATTTGTCAGCCTTTGAACCTTGAATCTTAAACTTTGAACCTTGAACCCTTATGCAGCTTGCGCGCGTCATCGGGACGGTTGTGGCGACGGTGAAGAACGATTCGCTCGAAGGGCGAAAGCTGCTCGTCATCCAGTCGCTGGATGCGGAATTGAAGCCGCAGGGCAAGCCTCTGGTCGCGGTTGATGCGATTGGCGCGGGGACTGGCGAGTTGGTCTTCTGGTGTCGCGGCAAGGAGGCGAGCTTTCCTTTCAAGCGCGAGGACACGCCGACCGATTGCACGATCATCGCGATTGTGGATTCGGAAGCACATGTAACGAATATGAGGAACAAGAGATGATCCTGGCGCGCGTGCTCGGAAACATCGTGGCGACGCAGAAGAACCATCGTTACCAGAACGCGCGCGTGATGCTCTGCCAGCAGCTCACGCCCGAAGGCGACGAGATGGCGAACACCCTGCTCGCGCTCGACGCGTTTGACGCGGGCGCGGGTGATGTGGTGCTCATCGTGCAGGAGGGCTGGAGCGCGTCCACGACCGCGACGGGCGAGGCCGGAGCGGCGATTGATTCGGCCATCGTCGGCGTCGTGGATAGAGTGGACCTGCTCGACGAAGAAGTGAGGGAGACGCGATGACGGGCGAGCAAGATCAGGCGCGTTTGATGGCCGAACGCATCGCGCGCCGCGTGTCCGCCAAGAGTAGCCGCGAGGCCGATTCAGCTCGCGGGCAAAGCGGCGGCGACATCAGCGCAGAGCTTTCGGCCATGCGCGCAGGGCTCGACGATCTCAGACAAAAATTGGTGCAGATAGAATCGCGCCTGACGCCTGATGAAAGCCATGCTCTTGATTCATCGCACGGCAACCGGCGAAGTGAATCGGCGCGCGCGCCTGCGACGGCTTCAGCTTCATACGACCATCCCGCGCTTCGTCTGAGCGGCATGTACGTGCCCACGCCGCATCCGAGCGAAGAGAGATTCGGCGTCGAAGAGGCGACCGTCTCGGAACTGGTTGATTATTTTGAAGGCGCGAAGAAATGCGAGCTTGAGCCGGGCGGCAAGCCCTGCGATCACTGCGCCATGTGCAGCTCGCGCGGCTTTTGATAGAGGCTCAAACAGCAATTCAAAAAAGCCGGAACTGAGGAGCGCTTCCTCAGTTCCGGCTTTTCCTTTGACCACAGCTTTTACTTATTTTGATTACGGCGTAAATCATTCGGATTGAACGTCGGGGCTTGTTGCGCGCTCTCGTTGGCTTTGAAATAAGGTTCTTCCTTAAAGCCATAGAGCTTGGCTGAAATCACCGTCGGAAAGCTGCCGCGCGTCGTGTTGTAATCCTGCACCGCCGTGTTGTAGTCACCGCGCGCCGTGGCGATCCGATTCTCTGTGCCGGACAACTCGTCCTGCAATTTCATGAAGGCTTCGGTCGAGCGCAGTTGCGGATAGCTCTCTTGCAGCGATAACAACCTGCCGATAGTTCCGCCAAAGCTGTTCGCCGCATCAATCACGGCTTGTTTCTGCTCGGGCGTCTTGTCGCCGTTCGCGCCCTGCGGCGCAGCCTGTGTGGCGTTGAGCAACTGCGAACGCGCCTGAGCGATCTGCCCGAACACCTCTTGTTCCTGCACGCCCGCCGATTGCGCCGCCGACACCAGATTAGGCACAAGGTCAGCACGCCTTTGGAGCTGGGTCTCGACATTAGCCCACTTCGCCCTGACATTCTGCTGCTTGCTCTGAAGCGTGTTATAGCCGCATCCGCTCGCCGTCACTGTGACAAAAATCGCCAGCGACAGCAGCCCCATTCTTCTCTTGTTCATAACGTAATTCTCCATCTGTTTTTAGAAACATTAGTCTCATCAACCCGCGCCGTGCAAATTCTACGACATCTTATCAACGGCCTCGATGACGCGCTCAAGCTGTGCGAGATACGAGGCGAACAGATCATTAGCCTCTTCGTCCGAGAGCGTCGGCGCGTTATCTCCCGCCTCGCGTATCTCAAGAATTCTTTCAAACGGCTCGCCTTCGAGCCGCAGCAATTCGACGGTCGCGCGAACTGCTTCCTGCTTGGTGACGGGCGGCTCGACGCCGCTCAGGAGCAGGACGGGGCGAAAGAGCGTCGCGAAAGTCGCCAGGCTCTCGCTCATCAAACCCGACAGCCTCTTGGCGGAAGTCGAAGCCGGAATGTACGAGCGGCGAAGCTGAATCAGCTTGCCTCTCAACTCGTACTCGGTTTGATGACGCAGGTTTTCATCCGACAGCTCGACGAACTCGAAAGGGTCTGCGCCGTAGAGCACGCGACGCGCCTGCTCCATCTGGTAAAACTCAATCGGAAAGACATCAGCCGCGTCCTTCAATTCCGCGAGCGTGAAATAGACGGGCAAAGGCTGTCCCAAACGCTGCCACTCGCGGATAGGGGCTTGCGCGAGCCTGAGGTCTGCGGGCGTGATGTGCTGCAAAGCGACGAGCACGTTGTAGCCGAACTGCTGCTCCACCTCATCGCCCGCCGCCGCAGAGCCGTAGAGAACTACGGACGCCAAGTTGTCGCCGTGCGTGTGGCGCAAGTCTTCGACAAAATGGCGAAGCGATTCTTGCGTGATCTTGTTAGCCATCTCTTCTCGTTATCCGTTCACAAAATCAAAAGCGTCGTGAAAGAGAAAAAGCTTCTCTCTCATCTTTCGCGTTCTGTTACCAACTGCCGCCCGCGCCGCCGCCGTCAAAATCTCCGCCGCCGCCAAAGCCGCCGAAGCCTCCGCCTCCGCCGCCGCTCGACCCGCCAAAGCCGCCGCCGCTCCAACCGCCCGAACTCCATCCGCCGCGACCCACGTTGCTCAGCAGCGAGCCTAAGAAGAGCATATTCAAACAGCCGCTCCCGCCTCCGCCTCTGCCGCGACTGCCGAAGAGAAAGATCAGCACGAAGATAATAATGACAATCCAGACGCAGCTTGAGATGCCGCCGCTCGTGCTCGGTCGTCCTCGCGTCTGCGGCTGCGCCGTCTTGCGCGGCGTGCTCCCATTGTTCCCTTGATAAATCGTCGCCGTGCTAAAGCCGCGCTCCATCGCCAGCGTGTCTATGTAGGCACGCACGGTATCCGTCAAGCCCTGCCCGTAGTTTCCGGCGCGCAAGGCCGGAATCAAAAATTGCCGCTGAATCGAACCGACATTGCTGTCCGTCAACTCGCCTTGCAGGTGGCGGCTCGTGAGCGTTTGGTATTTGTGATCGTCAACCGCGATGAGGAGCAGCAACCCTTGCTTGTCATCATTGGCCGGGCCGATGCCCCAACGCCGCGCAATCGCCATCCCGTAATCAAATATCTCTCTACCTTCGGTCGTCTTGACAGTGA
>DASWRG010000080.1:0-6138 GCA_036403295.1 Pyrinomonadaceae bacterium | reverse complement strand
TCGGGAGCATTATCGATGGAATCGAATGAACGGAAGGCAATCTTGGGATTATGCTTGGCCAGGACTTTGGTGATGGCGGCGGTCAAAGTGGTCTTGCCATGATCGACGTGCCCGATGGTCCCGATGTTCACGTGTGGCTTGGATCTATCGAACTTTTCCTTGCTCATCTTTTGTTCTCTCGCTCCTTTTAAGAAAAGGCTATTTCGCTACTCCCTGAACTTTTGCGATCACTTCTTCGGCGACGTTTCGCGGCGCTTGATCGTAACGCTCGAAGTGCATCGTCGAAGTGGCGCGTCCCTGTGTCGCGCTGCGGAGGTCGGTCGTGTAACCGAACATCTCGGAGAGCGGCACATAGGCCGTCACGACCTGCACGCCGCCGGGGCGCGGCTCCATCTTTTCAATCTGGCCGCGACGACGATTAAGGTCGCCGTTGACCGCGCCCATGTACTCTTCCGGCGTCACGACTTCGACGCGCATGATGGGTTCAAGCAGGACGGGCTTGGCTTTCTTGACAGCATCTTGAAAAGCAAGCGAGCCCGCGATGGTGAACGAACGCTCGTCTGAGTCAACTTCGTGATACGAGCCGAAGACGAGACGCACTTTGATGTCCACCAGTTCGTAGCCAGCCAAGTAGCCGCGCTCCAAAGCGTCCTTGACGCCCTGCTCGACGGGCTTGATGAATTCCTTCGGAATCGCGCCGCCGACAATCTTGTTCTCGAAGACGAAGCCTTCGCCCGGAGCCGGTTCGATCTCAAGCTCGACGTGTCCGTACTGACCGCGACCGCCAGTCTGTCGCTTGTAAACTTCTTTGCCGGGAGCGGGCTGCGTGATCGTCTCGCGGTACGCGACCTGCGGCTTGCCGACGTTGGCTTCGACGCCGAACTCGCGCTTCATGCGATCCACGATGATTTCCAAATGCAGCTCGCCCATGCCAGCGATAATCGTCTGCCCTGTTTCGTGATCGGTCGAGACGTTGAACGACGGGTCTTCCTGCGCTAAGCGAGAAAGAGCGATGCCGAGCTTGTCCTGATCGGCGCGCGTCTTCGGCTCGACGGCGACGCGTATGACAGGCGCGGGAAAGTCCATCGCTTCGAGAATGATGGGCTTGTTCTCATCGCAGACGGTGTCGCCGGTCGTGACCTGCTTCATGCCGCCGATGGCGATGATTTCGCCCGCGCTCGCCTCGTCAACATCCTCACGCTTGTTGGCGTGCATTTGCATCAGGCGACCGACACGCTCTTTGTTATCTTTAATCGGACTGTAAGCATAAGAGCCTGCCCTGATCGTGCCCGAATAAATGCGGACGAACGAAAGCTGGCCGAGATGCTTGTCGGCCATAATCTTGAAGACGAGGCCGGAGAAAGGAGCTGATGCGTCCGCCGGACGAGTCTCAGTCTCGCCCGTTTTCGGATTGATGCCTTCGACCGCCGGAATATCGAGCGGGCTGGGAAGGAAATCAATCACAGCATCGAGCAGAGTTTGCACGCCCTTGTTTTTGAAGGCCGAGCCGGTGACGACCGGCACGAGTTTCAACTGAAGCGTTCCCTTGCGAAGCGCGGCGCGAATCTCCTCCTCGGTAATTGTCGCGCCCTCGTCTTCGAGATACTTCATCATCAAATCTTCTTCGACATCCGCGACGGCTTCAATCAGCTTGTGGCGCGCGGCTTCGGCTTCCTCTTTCAATTCAGCCGGAATCTCAAGAGTCTCGTACTCCGCACCCTTCGACTCGTCTTTCCAGATGAGAGCTTTCATCGCAATCAAGTCAACGACGCCTTTGAACTGGTCTTCGAGGCCGATGGGAATCTGGATGGCGACGGGGTTCGCGCCGAGGCGTGTGATGATGGAATCGAAAGAGCGTTGAAAGCTCGCGCCCGCGCGGTCGAGCTTGTTGATAAAGCAGATGCGCGGCACGCCGTACTTGTCCGCCTGACGCCAGACGGTTTCCGATTGCGGCTCGACGCCTGCGACACCGTCAAAGACCGCGACCGCGCCGTCGAGAACACGCAGGCTGCGCTCGACCTCCATCGTGAAATCTACGTGGCCGGGCGTGTCAATGATATTGATGCGATACTCCGTGCCGCCGCGTTTCCAGAAGCAAGTCGTCGCGGCGGACGTGATCGTGATGCCGCGCTCCTGTTCCTGCTCCATCCAATCCATCGTCGCCGTGCCTTCATGCACTTCGCCGATCTTGTGCGAAACGCCGGTGTAGTACAGAACGCGCTCGGTCGTCGTCGTCTTTCCGGCATCAATGTGCGCCATGATGCCGATATTGCGGAACTTGTTTAAGTCGTGCTTAGCCATAACAGTTTTCAGTTTTCAGTTTTCAGAAAATCAGCGCGAGGCTGAAAACTAAAAACTGAAAACTGCCTTACCACTTGTAATGCGCGAAAGCCTTGTTGGCGTCCGCCATGCGGTGCGTGTCCTCTTTCTTCTTGACCGCGTTGCCGCGATTATTGGCCGCGTCGAGCAGCTCTCCGGCGAGGCGGTCGGTCATGGTCTTTTCGCCGCGACCGCGCGCGTACTGCACGATCCAGCGAATCGCCAGCGCGCCGCGCCTTTCCTGATGAACCTCGACGGGCACTTGATAAGTCGAGCCGCCGACGCGACGCGACTTGACCTCCACGGTCGGGCGCACGTTGTCAATCGCGCGCTTGAAGACTTTCAAAGGCTCGTCGCCAGCCTTCTCGCCGATCTGCGTCAGGGCGCTGTAGAAAATCGTCTCCGCCGTAGATTTCTTCCCGCCCAACATGATGCCGTTGATGAACTTCGTGACCAACGGGCTGCTATAAACCGGGTCAGGCAAAACCTCGCGTCTCTCTGCAACTCTTCGTCTTGGCATAATTAGTTCTCAGTTTTCAGTTTTGAGTTTTCAGTCAGTTGAGTCTTCGTCAGCCGTCGCTGTTACTGAAGACTCAAAACTGAAAACTAAAAACCGAGTTATTTTTTAGCTCCCGCCGCGCCAGCTTTCGGACGTTTCGCGCCATACTTGGAGCGACTCTGCTTGCGGTCTGTGACGCCGACCGAATCGAGCGTGCCGCGAATCACGTGATAACGCACGCCCGGCAAATCCTTCACGCGGCCTCCGCGTATGAGCACAATCGAGTGCTCCTGCAAATTATGGCCGACGCCCGGAATGTAGGTCGTCACCTCGATGCCGTTGGTCAAACGGACGCGCGCGACCTTTCGCAAAGCCGAGTTCGGCTTCTTGGGCGTTTGCGTGTACACACGCGTGCAGACGCCGCGACGTTGCGGCGACTCCTGCAAAGCCGGAGAGGCCGTTTTGTACTTCACGGCTTGGCGGCCTTTGCGAACAAGCTGGTTGATAGTTGGCACTGCCTTTGATCCTCGATAAAGGTTTCGCGCGCCCGTCAAAAGAGCGCAAAATGGGGCGTCACCTGCCTCTTTCCGAAACTTGTTCGGCAGTCAGCGCAAGTAAGCTGCCCTGTTACCTGAATTTTGATTGAGGGAATGTTCTGAAATCTAAAGGGTGCGGATCATGGCTTTCCCCGAAGCCGAAACTTTTCTGTGGCGTCGCTTTAATTAAAGACGAGCAGGCTTCTCAAAAAGCTCTTATCTCGCGTGCCGTGCGCGGGAGCAATTTCTTCAAACAAAACTGCTGTCGCCGGCCTTTACGCCACAATATGTGTCAAACGGCTGTTCGTTTCACAACAAGCAACCGGGCAACGCCTCCACACCGACAGAACCACTCTAAGCGTTGCACTGCTAAATTCAGACTGTGAGTCCGAAACGAGAGATTCTACGGATTTGCGCCTTGAGTGTCAAGCGTGGGCGGGCGGGCAATTTTGACGGAAAAATCACAAAGGCAAATAGCGTATGACATTCACCCATTCATTGTGTTCACTACAGATAATCATCAGCTCTAAATCTTCAATTACTTGATGCAGCGGCAGGCTGCGAAGAACAACCCGCAGTCCGGCGATATGTTCCCCCTCATTAATTAAATCAGCCGCATGTGCAGGCATGGTTTTGCGATCATGTGTAATGATAATGCGTCCGGCTCGCACTGCCCAAGTTAACAATTCAGGGTCAGTCGCCTCGCTCATTCCGATTTCAAAGGCTGTCACAGCATCAAGTTGCGGAATTCGGCGGATTAATCCGCGCAGAAGGTCGTGATCTATATCTTGATCTATCAACAACCTCAGCATAAGTTAATGATGAATGAATTTAATAAGTTGTGAGTAGAGGTTAAATATGACCGTTATCTTTATCTGCTTTGCGGGACAGCAGCCGCGCGCGGAGTCCGGCGGATTTCTGATACTGTGGGTCAGACTCTATTTGCTTTTGAACTTCATCGCCCTCTGTTTCTTGCTGTTGCAGATATTCTTCGACAGCTTCTTGGTGATTGAGATAGTAAGTGATGGCCGCGTAAATATCAGCCAGCTCAAGCGAGGGAAATTTTTGGGCGATCTGTTCGGCGGATGCGCCGAGCTTATAATGATGCACTACTGAATCAAGACTCACACGCGAGGCGGCGATGCGGATCGTGCCATCTTCCGTTAATCGCAGAGGCAATTCCTGAGTTGTTTCAAGCGTGGTCATAAGCTCACTAACCTTCTCATGCAGTTTAATACTTTGGAGCATAACTTTCTAGCTTCTGGTTAACTGCCTGTACTTGATGCGGTGCGGCTGGTCTGCGGCGGCTCCTAATCTTTCGCGGCGGTCGGCTTCGTATTCGGAGTAGTTGCCTTCGAACCAGACGACTTTGCTGTCTCCCTCGAAAGCTAAGATGTGGGTGGCGATGCGGTCTAAGAACCAACGGTCGTGGCTGATGACGACGGCGCATCCGGCGAAGTTTTCGATGGCTTCTTCGAGGGCGCGCATCGTGTTGACATCCAGATCGTTGGTCGGCTCGTCGAGCAGCAAAACATTCGCGCCCTCTTTGAGCATTCGCGCGAGGTGTACGCGATTGCGTTCGCCGCCTGAGAGCATGCCGACCTTTTTCTGCTGGTCTGAGCCTGAGAAGTTGAAGCGCGAGACATAAGCTCTTGAGTTCATCTGTCGTGCGCCAAGCTGCACTAGATCGAGTCCGTCCGAAATCTCTTCCCAGATTGTTTTTTCAGCATCGAGCACGTCGCGGCTCTGGTCAACGTAGGCGAGCTTGACCGTCTCTCCGATTTTGAAAGCTCCGCTATCTGGCTGTTCCTGCTCCATAATCATTCTAAAAAGCGTGGTCTTGCCCGCGCCGTTCGGCCCGATGATGCCGACGATGCCGCCCGGCGGAAGCTGGAAGGACATCTTGTCCACGAGCAGGCGGTCGCCGTAAGCTTTACACACCTCTTCGGCTTCGATGACGACGTTGCCGAGACGCGGCCCCGGGGGAATGTAGATTTCCAAATCCTGCCCGCGCCGTTCGCTCTCCTGACTCAAAAGAGCTTCGTATGAATTGATGCGCGCCTTCGATTTGGCGTGGCGGCCTTTGGGCGACATGCGTATCCATTCCAGCTCGCGCTGCAAAGTCTTCTGCCGCTCGCTCTCGGCCTTCTCTTCGCGCGCCAATCTTTCCTGCTTCTGCTCAAGCCATGAAGAGTAGTTGCCCTGCCACGGGATGCCATGCCCTCTGTCCAATTCGAGAATCCATCCGGCGACATTGTCTAAAAAGTAACGGTCGTGCGTCACGGCGATGACCGTGCCAGCGTATTTCTGCAAGTGCTGTTCGAGCCACCCGACTGACTCCGCATCCAAGTGATTCGTCGGCTCGTCAAGCAGAAGAATGTCCGGTTGTTGCAAGAGCAGGCGGCAGAGCGCGACGCGACGTTTCTCGCCGCCCGAAAGAATCTTGACGCTTGTGTCGCCGGGCGGGCAGCGCAAGGCGTCCATCGCCATCTCAAGCCGCGAATCCAAATCCCAGGCGTCAACGGCGTCGAGCTTTTCCTGCACCGCGCCCTGACGCTCAAGCAGCGCGGCCATCTCGTCGTCCGTCATCGGCTCTGCGAACTTGTTGTTAATCTCGTCAAACTCTTTCAAGAGACTGACCGTCTCCGCGACGGCCTCTTCGACCACTTCGCGCACGGTCTTCGATTCGTCAAGCTTCGGCTCTTGTTCGAGCAGCCCCACGCTGTAGCCGGGCGAAAAGACGACTTCGCCGTTAATCTCTTTATCCACGCCCGCGATGACGCG
>DASWRG010000079.1:0-40771 GCA_036403295.1 Pyrinomonadaceae bacterium | reverse complement strand
AGTCAGAATCACGCTCCCGCCGTGCATGCAGAGAATCGTGCTGGCAACGGTCAGAATAGCTCCCGGCATTTTTCACATCACCTTTATCGCACCGTTGTTGACATCGGCTCCGGTGGCCGAGAGCTTGACCTTGCCGATGCCGCTCTGCAATGAAAGCTCCGTGAGGCTCAATTTGATCTCCGTCGTCCCGGCCTTCAAACTTATCTCGCCTTCACTCGTCATCTTGAATTCGGATTGTCCGATAGTGAGATTGATTTCGCTGTCGGACATCTTCAACTCGGCTCCGCCGGAGTGAAGCAAGTGAATCTCCTTGCCTTCATCATCGAGCACGAGCTTGTGTCCTGCGGTCGTCACGATGGCGCGCGTCTTGGTCGCGCCGGGCGCGGGCAGCTCGCCGTCAGCCCACCAGCCGCCCGTCCAGATGGGGCGCGAAATATCGCCCGCCTCAAATTCAATCCACACGCCGTCTTCGAGTTCCGGGATGAAGACGAAGCCGTGCTGGCTTCCAGCGAACGGCGCGGCAGGCATCGCCCACGGCGAGTTTCCCTCTTCACCGTAAATCTCCGGCACGAGAGCTTGAATGCGTCCGAGCTTTTCCGGGTCTTCGACATTCATGACCTTGCCGCGATACTTGCCGTAGTAATGAGTGCTCGCGTGCTGATGCAGCTCAACTAATAATTGTTCGTGTTCGTCGCCCATCAAAAAACGCTCACTTGCATGTTGAAGCTGACGGAAAGATTCGCGCTCGGCTGCGGCGCGTCCGCGCTCGTGCTGGCCGCTGGTGAAATGGAATTTCCTTTCAAGCTGAAAGCTTGCGTGTAAATCGAGCGGTTCAAAGTGTGTTTGACTTTGAAGACGACATAGTTCGCGCTCATAGAGGTGTCGGACATCTGCGCCTGCACGATGCGATAGGGCGTGAGCACGCCCGTGTAACAGAAAGGCATCACGCTCCCCGTCGCTTCGAGCGCGAAGCCGGACGCGGCGGCCTCTCCGGCGGTCGCGCTGTCCAGATCAACCGCATCGGTCTGTCCCGGCGGCAAACGCTTCTTGGTCGTGTTGGCGTCGTCAGACGGCGGCGGCTCTTTGCCGAGCAATGTCGCGTTGCGGTAACTCGACGTGCTGGACTTCAAGCCTTTATCGCTCAGGCTCATGGTCGAGGCCGTAACTTCGGAAGGCGAGCTTGAATTGTTCTTGACCTGAAGCTCCGTCGTGTTGCGGTCATCGCCGAAGAGGATGAGCGGCGGCAGGCCGTCCGGTTGCTCCGGCAGTTTTTTAAAACACCCGACGCTCTGTCCAGCGACTTTGCCCGGCAGCACGTAGGCGTAAAAGTTGCGATGCCTTTTCGCCAGCGAGCGCAAGAGTTCCATCTTCGTGCCGCGCTGCATGACTTCGGTGTTTTTGCTGTCGGGTTGATCGGGCACGGCATCAATGTCGGGCGTGCCGCCGAGCGCGGCGTCCGTGAAAATCTGCCGCGCCAGCTCGCCGTCATTCGTCGCTTCGTGCGTCTTCACTTCATCCTCTTTGTGCAAGAGCGCGCTGTCGTCATGCACGATTAAAGTGACAAAGCTCTTGCCGGGAATCGAGCTGCGCGCCGTGTCATAGCCGACGACCGGGCCGTCTATCAACGGAATAAAATCGCCGCCGTCGATGCTCACTTCGACGCGCGTGCGCGTGTAAGGCTTCATCCAGGCTTCGTCTTCGCCCTCCCACTTGCCGTCATCGTTGACGCAGACCGGAATCAAGAGCTTCGCCTCCCAGGCCATGCCGACCTCCTGCTCGACCGTGATCTGGTCGATCTTGTCGAGCTTGTCCTGCGCGGCGGACGCGTTATCGAAAAACACTTTGTACTCAATCGTCGCCATCTTTATTTGTCAGGAACGAGAATCACGCGCGACTCTTCCGCGACGAGCGGGTTGGCCGGCGGTTTCGGATTCACTAAATCATTCGCCTGCAATTCAGTGTTCGCGTCCGCGATGTGCCAGAACCGCGTCGGGTCTTTGTAAAGTCGCTGCGACATCACATCGAGGCGGTCGTTGCCTTTGACTTCGGTCGGCACGCCCGGCACGTAAGGCAGGCGGCGCAGCACGACCGCGTTAATCTTGCGCCCGTTTTTGATTTCGACTTCGACCGTCTTCAAATTGAGATACCTTGACGATGCTGTGAACACCGGGTTTCAAATCCTCCTTCAGAAAGGAATCAGTTCGGCGATCTGCTCAATCGTGTTGGCGAGATTGAGAATGGCCTGCGCCTCTTTCGCCAGGTTGGAATATTCGAGCGCGCCCTTGCCGATCATGTCGTCAGAGCAGTTGTCAATCGCGTTGACGGTCATCCCGATACTGACTTCGGCCTGCGTCGGGTTGAGCAGAAAATCGTATTGCTGTTCGGTGATGCTCATCGATTCAATGACGACGGGCAAGACCTTGAACGGCCCCCAGATAAAAAGGATGCGCGGATATTTTTCACGCGGAATAGTTTGCCTCGCGTCCGTGTCGCCGCCGCCGAGCGCGTCGCCGATGGCATTCAAAGCCGCGCCGATTAATCCACTCAGCTTGCCGCCCGGAAAGACCATCTTTTCCAGCGCGGCGAGACGCGGGCCGACGCCCATCGTCCGCGCCAGTACGTTGTTCGAGTTGAGTCCGTCAGCCGCGCTGAAGCTCGCCTTCAAAGTTATCTTCTCAAGCGAAGGCTCTCCGGCCTGCGTCGTCTCGCGGCTCGCGCCGCCCGTCGGCCTCGCGGGGATTTGAATATTTCGCGTCAAGCTTTCAGGGTTAAACTGAAAGATGACGACGTTTGGTATCGGCCCCAAAAAATCGCTGCCGTACTCAATCAAAGCTCCACGTAACAAAAAAGGCATCGGTCAATCCTTCTTCTATCTCAAATCTCAAATCTGAAATTTGAGATGTTTTCAACTTCGCTTCCCAATTTTTCCCTTCACGGAAGCCGCGATGTGTGTGGCGATCAAGCGGCGCAAGGCCGCCGGACTCGTTCCGCGTTCAGCCGTCAGGGCGCGCGGTTTCACCTCTTCGACATTCACAGACGCGCCGCCCGATTTCGCTCCCGCGTCCCGGCTGAGTTCTGCGGCGAGCGACTCTGCGAGTCCTTCCGAAGCCGCGCGGGCGGTGTGCGGCGAAATATTCTTCAAACGAATTTGCAGGCTTTTAATCTTGATGTTCGTCTTGCTCATGATTGCTGTTCCAAATAAGTGATCGCCTGCGCGTAATGGCCGAACTGTTCGGAGCTGACCGAGCGGTTCATCTTGTCGCACTCGCGCTTGACCGCGATGAGCACGTCTTTCATGGTCAACTGCTTCTCGGCGTTCTCCTTCATCTCATCACCCGCCGCCGATTGCAGGCAGGCGTTGAAAACTATCGAGCGGATATTGCCGCCCGCCATCGGAAACTGCCGCGCCAGAAAATCGAAGTCGAGTTCGGAGCTATCCGCTCCGGCGGGCGAAACCTGTTGCCAGATTTGCTTGCGCTGTTCTTCATCGGGAAGCGGAAAATCGATGATGTAACGCAGGCGGCGCAGGAAAGCTTCGTCCAAATCTTTCTTGCGATTGGTCGCAAGGATAGCCAAGCCTTTGAACCGCTCCATCCGTTCGAGCAAGTAGCTGATCTCAAGATTCGCGTAACGGTCGTGCGCGTCGCTCACTTCCGTGCGGCGACCGAAGAGCGAGTCGGCCTCGTCGAAAAAGAGAATCATGTCCGAGATGTCAGCCGCGTCGAAGATGCGTTTCAAATTTTTCTCCGTCTCGCCGATGTACTTGTTGACGACTTGCGAGAGGTCTATGCGATACATCGGTAGGTCGAGGCGGATCGCCATGATCTCCGCCGCCATCGTCTTGCCCGTGCCGGGCGGCCCCGCGAAGAGCACGGAGATGCCGCTTTCGTTCCAAGCCTTCGCCGTGCCCCACACGTAATGGACTTCGGTCAGCGATTGCATGGCGTTGATCTGTTCCTCAAACTGCAAGAGCTGTTTGTGCGGCAGAATCAGTTTCTCGTCATGAAAGCGCGGCGTCACTTTGCTCGCCAGCTCGCCCAAATCCGTTTGCAATTCCGCGCGACAGGCCGCGATGAAATCTTCGGTCTTGAGCTTGCCGGGCACGGCTTTCAATTCCTGTGCGATGTCTTTGATCGTCTCTTTCTCATAACGAAAGCGGCGCGAGATTTCATTGATAGTCGCCTCGTGGCCTTTGGCCTTTGCTCCGAGCTGCGAAGCCCAGTAGCGCACGCGCTCTGTGTAAGTGAGCGGCGGAATGTTGACGGCTGGCAGAAGGTTTGAGCCGGAAATGTGCGCGAGCTGTTTGCGTTCGGTAATCGAAAGAAAGACGTTGAGCGGAATCGAAGCGAGCGGCAATCGCTCGTGCTGCGTGTGACGCTCGTGTGTTTCCTCCGGAGCTTCATAAACGAGCGCGAGGTCTGCGTCTTTGAGCCAGCAGACGGTCGCCAGCGCGTTCAAATAAGCTTCGCTCTCAAGCAGCTTGCCGTGTCCGGTGAACTCGACCACCTCTCTTTTAGCGACGCGCGCAATCGCCCGCGCCGTCCCGCGCCACGCGCATCCCTTCGCGCCCAAAAGCGGCACGACGCGCAAGGCTTCGGCCTTTTCCGCGCGCAGACGATAGGCCAAAAGGCTCGCTTCCTCGCTCAACTCCGCTTCGTCTTTGCTTGAGATTTTCCACTGCGCGAGATTGCCCGGCCAGTCGGTTGCGGGAAAGAGTAGCGCGGCGGCGACGGGCGCGGGCACGGTGAGCGGCTGTTCCCAGAGCATCTCCGCGTAAAAGGGCGCGGCCTGCGCAGACTGGCGCACGAGTCCCGTGGCGAAGAGCGGATGCGTCGGGTCTGCGAGCGAGAGGACTTGTTCAGGCTCGTCCCAGAGTTTTTGCACGAGCGTCAGGTTCGGATAATTTTTGTTCGAGTCGTTGAGACAGGCGTTGATGATGCTCGCCATGCTCGCGTCGAAAGCGGACACCAGCGCGAGGGCGAGCGTGAAAGATGACACGTCATCAAGCTTTAACTCTTGAATCACCCAGCCGAACGAGCCGCGCGGCGATTTCACTTTCTTCGGGCGTGAATCCTTCTCAAGCTGGTCGGTCAAATATCTGGCCGTGACATCCGAGCGATAAAAGCTCTGCTTCTCTCCCCAGAAGCGGCTGAGGTCGAGCGAGACGGAGGCTTTGTCAGCGAACACCGGGAGCGCGTTTGAGTTTTCGGGCAGAGGCAGGCCGCGCTCTGTCCAGAGCCAGGCGACCTCGCGCCTGAGTCTCAGCATCGCCTGCCTCATCCAGTAGTTCGCCCACTCGTCATCGGCTCGCAAACGCGGCGAGAAGGTGACGAACTCATCTGTCTTTTTCTGCTTGCTCGTCGTCATGGAACTAAATCAACCGGAAAACTCTGCACGGCCTGTTGCCCGTTGACTTTGAGAATCGTCAGATAACGACCTTCGGGCACGGCGGCGTCGACGGTCATCACCAATTGCTTCTGCGTCTGCGTCGGGCTTGCCGGAAGGGTGAACACGTCGAACATCTTGACCACGCGCCCGTCGCGATAGAGAGCCAGATACACATCGTCGTCAGCCGCGCCCAACAGCTTCCCTGTCAAATCAATCGTCGCGAAAATCATCTTCGGCGGCGGCGGCACGGGCGGCGGCCCCGGCGGCGGCGGCGCGACCGAAGTCGGCAACACGACGGTCGAAGACGTTAAGGTCGGCACGAGATTTCCGATGAGCAGATTGCTCGACTTGCGCCGTCCCGAAGGCAGCGTTTGAATCAAAGAGATTGGCAGACTGCCCGCAGAGATATTTGAGCCGTTGACGATTGCGGAATCCACTTTGAACTTCAACTGATCCGGCTGTTGCATCGTCACCGGAAGCTCCATCGCGCCGAGCTTCACGGACAGCCCGGACAGATGCAGGTCTGTGCCGTAGATGGTGACCTCTTCGTCAAGCTCGAAGCCGGTCGGAGAGATTTCCGTGAGGCTCGCGCCCATCGAAGGAATCACGTCAACCACGGCTCCGCCTCCGGTTGGCATCGGCGGAGCTTTCGTGTAATCAATGCCGACGAGCAATGAATAAGCGGGCGGCTCGCTGCTCGCAATCATCACGGGACGCACCTGAAAAGCCGCAGACAAACGATAGCTCTCGTCGCTCCCCTGCATGAGCTTCGAGAGCAGATCGACCGGAGCTTCGTCAAAAGTTATCTGCAACTCTTCCGGGTTATCGCTCAAAGCCTTTGCGTCGTTCGGCTCAAGCGAGCCGACCTCAAGCAGGTCTGCCTGATGCAGCGCGTGCAGCCCCGCGCCCAAAGTCTCATGCGCCTGCGGCGTGTCGCTGTCTCCGAAATCGTCAAACGGCGTCAAGAGATATTTGAGCACCAGCCAGAGCGGCGTCTTCTGTCCTTCGTCGAGCGCGTGATTTTTGAGGAACGGGTCGTATGAAGTCTCGTACAGAAAGACGTTGAGCTGCTGCCCGTTGCCCGCGCCCATTTCGGGTCGTCCGGCCATCACATTGAGACCCGTGCGCGTGTGGAGGCGCTTGACCAGCGAGTTGGTCACTGCTCCGATGGCTTTGGCTGAATCTGCGAGCGCCATTTAACGTTGAGACCTCTACCTGATGTAATGCCGCGACAATCTGGAAAATTCTCTTGAGCTTTGGCTGCTACTCGTCTCGGCGCGCGGCTGCGTCTGAACAGGTTGCGGCTGCGCCTGCTGTGGCGGCTCTTCGATGACGATGCTGATGCTCCCGATGGAGAGCGACAGGTCGTGCTGCTCAAGCCGCTCTCGTTCTCTGGCCTGCGCGCGGAAAAGCTGTGTGGCCGCGCTCTCGTCCGGCTCGATGAGAGAGATGCGCTGCATATTTTCTTCGCGCGCGGGCGGCGGCTCGCGGCTGACAGTCTCCGCGACTGTTTCAACCGGAGCGGCGATCCATTCGTGTATCTCTCTGAAAAAAACTCTCTGCAAAAGCTCTTTATCCGTCACGCCGGATTCGAGCAGCGAGGCTGTCTCCCTGAAATGCTCCGGCTCTGTCTTGATAAGCGTCTCACGCGCTTCGACGGCGGCAGGCTCACCGAACGCTTCACGAGAGACTGACGTGATGCTTGACGCCGCGCTCTGTGCGTCGGCCTCGGACGATTGAAGCGTGTGCGCGCCCTCTTGATGTTTGAATGTTTCCTGCGATGTTGCAGGCTGCTCGATACGAACGCGCGCGTCTTGCGCTTGAAGCCGCGCGTCGGCGGTTGAAGCGTCGAAAGAAGCCTGACTTTTCCGGCCAGCGTCGTCAGTCGCGCTCTCTTGAAACTCAAAGCCCCTGCGATTCGCGTCACGCGCTGAAAAATTTTTCGCCGTCTCAGTTGAAAAATTATGCTCGCGCGAAGAAGTCTCGACAGCTTGCTTCTTAAGAGACAACGGAGCGTTGATGTAGTCCGATTGGCGGGATGCGTCCGAAGAGCTTGCAGTGTGCGGCCCGGAGACGTAGACGGTTTCCTCTTGATGAAGCGGCTTTTGAGAATGACTCGGCCCAGTTGACGACGCGGCGCGCGGCTCGACCCTGCCGCCGCTCTGCTGCTGTGCGGAGTTCGCTTGAGGCTTGAGGCGAAGCTTTGTCTGCTGCGCCAGTCGAAAAAAGTAACCCTTCATCCTTCTTCATCTCTGGCAATGAGCGCGAGGTAATGTGTGCGCCGCCAGTGCGGGACGGCGAAAATTTCCCGCTCGCTCCAATGATAGCGAGTCGCCAGTTTGTGAACCGTCGCCAGCAGGCTCGCCTGCGCCGCGCGCAACTCGCCGAGCGCGAGTTCTTCCAGATCGAGAAAGCGCGTCGAGACGTGGCCGCACTCGCCGCACTGCGCGCTGAAATTGAAATTGACGAGCGGGTCGAAATCATCCATCGCCTGATTGATGACTTCGATCCACTCGCGCTCGAACTCACGCGGCGCGCTTTCATCTGCGAGCGTGCGAATCATCTCGCTCGCGGCCTCCGCTTCATCCGCGTATGAAGCTTCGAGCCAGGACAGTTGATCTCTGCCCGAAGGACGGCGCAGCGTCAGCCTCTTCTTTTCCGCCAGCTCGACGGAGAGACTCGCGTTCGCGTCCGCCTCGCTTTGCAAAGCGGCGATCTCATCAAGCGTCAACTCAAGCTCAAGCTCACGCGCGCAAATCTCGTCGGCGCATACGAGCTTGAACTCAAAAGCTCCCTTGCGTCCCGCCGCCGCCAGATTTAACAGGCACTCGACTCTCTTTCCGATGGTCAAATCGAGAAAGAAATCGCGGGGCGGCGCGTCCCGTTCGTTGACCGTGCAATGCTGCAACAGCTCGGTCACGAGCCGCGCCCTCTGCGCTTGATTAAAGTTGACGGCGAGATCGGCTTCGGCCACGCCGAAGGGGCGCAAGGCCAAACTGCCGATTCCGTGCGCGGCCTTGAGCGAGTCGGGCACAAAGGGAAACGGCAGAAGCTTCTCTGAATGATTTGCCAGCCACATCAGCGCACGAAAAGTTTAAAAGCTCTTTCAAATCTCAAGAGAGACTGACGATTCAACCCTTTGCGCGCTTTCGTCTTAACTTTGCGCCACCAGCGAGAAACACGAACCTTTCACGCAAAGGCGCAAAGATAAAATTGAAGCCCGCAAAGGGTTGTTCCGCGCTTCATGCGTTAACCCGCAGCCGGAACAGCGTCGCCCTCATTCGGCTCTTTCGTGTCGGGGTCGCGCTCCCAGCCTTCCAGTTCGATCTTGAGCGATTCGATGGCGACGGCGTTGGCGTTGGCGTTGAGTTCGGGCAGGGCTGTGAACTCGCTGACCCAGCAGTTGTGCAAGAAGTAGCGATAGACGACGTGCCCCTTTTCATTCATCATCGAGAGCGTCAGCTCTTTTTTGTAATTGGACAAATCCATCGCCGCGTCACCGGCATACGGGTGAACCTTGTTCGCCCAGTTCTCAAACTCCGGGTCGTGCGTCAGGCCGCGCTCCAAAGTAATGGCATCGTAAGAAGTGCGCCCCGGCGATTTGTGGTCGGTGCTGTTGTCGCCGCCGTCACGATGCTTGACCACTTCGGTCGTGCGTTTGAGCGCGCTGACTTTGCTCACGCCGAGCACGGTCTTGCCGTCCCAACTGATGTGGAACTTGAAGTTCTTGTACGGGTCAACGCGTTTCGCGTTTTTGACGAATCCTTTAGCCACTGTTCGACACTCCTTCTCGCTAGAAATTATCCGGCCAGATCACCGGCGATTTGCTGAATCTTGATGACGACGAACTCGGCTGGCTTGAGCGGAGCGAAACCGACTTCGATGTTGACGATGCCGAGGTTGCGGTCGTTCTGCGTGGTCGTCTCCCCGTCGCACTTGACGTAAAAAGCTTTGTCGGGCGTGCTGCCTTGAAAAGCTCCCTCGCGGAAGAGTCCCATCATGAAAGCTCTCAGGTTGAGACGAATCTTCGCCCACAAAGGCTCGTCGTTCGGCTCAAAGACGACCCACTGTGTGCCGCGATACAAGGACTCTTCCAAAAAGAGCGCGAGGCGGCGAATCGGGATGTACTTCCACTCCGAGCCGATGTCGTCCGAGCCGTCCAAAGTGCGCGCGCCCCAGTTGACGATGCCCGTCGGAAACTTGCGCAAACAATCCACGCCGAGCTTGTTGAGGACGCCGTTTTCGAGGTCTGTCAGATTCACTTCGAGGTCGAGAATGCCGCGCAGGTCTGCTTCAGTTCCAGCCGGAGCTTTCCACACGCCGCGCTGTGAATCAGTGCGCGCCATCAATCCCGCGATCATGCCAGCTGGGCCGATGCTCTTCTTCAAGCCCGCGTCGCTGTAGATGACTTTGGGATAGAAGACCGCCGAGTGGTCTTTAATCACGAGCTGGCGAAAAGCGTTGACGGCGGAAGCGTCCGCGACGGGGCGATCCACGTCAGTCCAACTGGCGGGCGCATCCAGGACCAGAAACGCGCGATGCTGATTGCAATAGATACTGGCCGGGCCGACCAGTTGCGTATATTTCGCCTCGTCAACTTCTCTATCGCCCGGCAGGATCATCAAGTTGAAGAGATCAACTTTGTCGAGCGCGTAAAAGCCGGTGTGGTCGAGCGCGCTGCCCGTGTAATCTGCGACCGCGAGCGGCGAGCCGTCATCATCGCGCCCGATCTGTCCCGCGCCGTTTTGATATATGCCTGTTCCGGTGTTGCCCAGGGAATATTGTTTGACGTTCGGCGTGAATGAGCCTGAGATGTCCTTGCCGCCGCCGCCCGTGTTGCCCGTCGTGAAGGTGATGGACGAATTGATCGTGCCGGACTTTGGAATCAAAGCCAGACGATAGCCCCACACTTCGGCGCGGGCGGGCATGCCGGGCGTCTCGTTGATGGCTTTCGCCAGGAGAGCCAGCTTCTCACGTACGCCGTCGTTATGATTGTTGACGGCTGAGGGCAAGGCGTCCGTGTACCAGAGGTCTGTGCCGGCAGGATTGCCGGTGACTAAAACATTTGTCCCCGAAGCGTCCAGATCAACCGTGTTCGGCGGCGGAGCGGCGAAGACCAATTCGTTGAAAGCGTTTTGCGCCAAAACCGCTATCGTGTTGACAGTATCCGAGTAGTAAGTCGCGGTCGGCACGGGACGGTGATTGCTGTAGCGTGTGACTTCGATTCCGCCCTGATCGAGTCCGAGCATCAAAGCTCCGGCCAGATCGTTTGAGGTCGCGCGTCTGATTCTGACGCTCAATTGATTGCCCGTCGTCGAAACTATCCTGAGCACGCTCGTGCCCGCAATTACCGGCTGCCACGAACAATCTATCGTCACGCCGGGCGGCAGTTGCGCGTTGATTTTTCCGGTCAGCTTGCCTGCGATGAGCGTGAGCGAACTGTCTGTGGCGAGCCACTTCGTCGGATCAGCCTGCAAGTCAATGGAGGTGTACGGCCCGTCGTTGACGCTGATGTCAAACTTGCTGAAGGCCACGACGCCGGGGCCGGGCGTGGGATAGATGAGACTGTTGAGCGCAGTGCGAAAAGCAGGAAGCCCGGAAGTGTCAAACGGCCTGCGCCCTTCGCTGTAGCCCTGCACCGTCGTCGCCGGCAGATCGATATTAAAAAGCGCGTCCAAAGCCAAATCAATGAGCTTCGAGCTTTGCGTGACGAAGGTCGGAGCGTAACGCGGCGATTTCGGATTCATCGAAAGATTGAGGAACGATTCGGACGCGATGACCACTCCGCCGTCTTCGTAAATGACTCTCAGGTTGAAAGTCTCTTCGGGGTTGCCGGTGTTGTAATCAACTTCGAGATGCACGCCGTTGCCCCAGTTTCCGGCGTCTTTCGCCGTGGCGACCATGACCGGCGTTTTGGCGAAATTGAGCAAGGTGACGTTGGCCTTGAGGGCTTTGTGAGCTATCCGGACGACGTAACAATCCGTGCCGCCGTTATCGAAAAACTGCCGGACGCTTTGCGCCAGATCGCTATCCGTATGCGCCCCGCCAAACTCTCTGAGAAAATCCGCAAAGCTCAGACAACGGACGGCCTTGTTGATCGGCCCTTTGGCCGTCCGGCCAAAAAACGCGGCGATTGACGTGGAGACTCCCGTGATGGTGTGCACGCCGCTGGAAACTTCCTGAATGTAGACGCCGGGATAGCTGACTTGAACAGGCATATTTGATTCCTCCGTTAAATCGCCATGAGCGGCGAACGGTTTTTGAGATTGGCAACAGTAGTAGACCTCTTATGAGTGAGCCTTTGGATTTGTCATCACCTGAAGCTGTCGTTTGCGGTCGAAATCACTCATCTCTTCGCAGCAGCTCACGAATCGCTTTCGTCTTGCGGCGGTTGGCGCGATACAGCACGCGCCCGTCGGCAGCCCTCGTCTCGACCAGCAGGTTGCGCGCCGTCAAATCGGCCAAGACCTCTTGCACCTCTGCGGTCTGCTGGATGATGCGTTGCTCAAGCAGCCACCACTCGACGATACCTTCAAGCGTGTCCTGCGCGCCGGTATGCTCCGTCAGATAGCCGAGCACTTGCCGGGTAATTAAAGGGCGATGGGCTTCGCACATACTCTTTACGCACCAGACCTCTTGAATAAATTTTCACTCAAGCAACTTAAAGGCCGCGCGAAAACAGCCGCCACACACACGGCGCGGCGACTGCGAGTCGGTCATATTTGTCTAAGCTGGAAGGATTGGAAAAGCAGCGCAGCCGATTTTATCGGCCTCCGAGACGTAGGACATTTTTATCCTCGGAGAATATTAAAATGTCCTACCTGTAGCAAAGCGGGTCCTGTGCGTTTGTGCGGGAGAATAAAATAAGTAGAGACTAACCTCGCTTCTTATCCGGCCTCACTGTAAAACCACGACTCTCCGGCAGTTTCTTGGTAGGAGCAGAAAAGCCCTGTTCCTTACGGTTATCTGACCGCTCGGTGATCTCCTTCTGGATGGCTTCCTTCATTCGTTTTTTAGCACGTTTATTCATAAGGAGATTATACCCCGGAAGATTAACCTCACAACAATACGAACGATAAAAGTTCCCGACGGTGGCGCAAAGTCTCGGATGATGATTTTAAACGGCGGAGAAGCGGAACACGCTGGCGTCAATTCTGTGTTTGCGAATCAGTTGGAAGAAGGCGCGGCGGTTCTTGTGTGCGGCCTCCGCCGCGCGGCTGATGTTGCCGCGATGCAGGAGCAGAAGTTTCTGTATATAACTCTTCTCAAACTCTGCGACGATCTTGGCTTTGGCCTTTTGAAAAGGCTCGTCCGTCAGCGCGCCCTCGGCAGACGGCAATGAGATGTCAGCTTCGCCGAGTTGATTCGAGGCGGAGACGAGGACGGCCAGTTCGATGGTGTGCTCAAGCTCGCGGATGTTGCCCGGCCAATCATAAAAGAGAAGCTTGCCGAGCGCGGCGGGCGTGATGTCCGTGACGGGCTTGTCGAGCCTGACTGCGTACTGCGCTAGAAAATGGCGAGCCAGAAGCGGAATGTCTTCGTAACGCTCGCGCAAGGCGGGCAGCGCAATCGGAATCACATTCAAACGATAATATAAATCGCGGCGCAGCTTTCCCTGTCTCAAGGCTTCCGCCGGATTGAGATTCGAGGCGGCGAGAAAACGCGCGTCGGTCGCGCGCGCTTTGGTCGAGCCGAGCGGGCGATACTCCTTCTCTTGCAGGAAACGCAGGAGCTTGGTTTGCGCCAGTAGCGGCAGGCAATCTATCTCATCCAGGAAGAGCGTGCCGCCTTCGGCTTCGTGAATCATGCCGTGTCGCGCGGTCAAAGCTCCCGTGAACGCGCCGCGCTCGTGGCCGAACAATTCGTTCTCGACCAGCTCGACGGGAATCGCGCCGCAGTTGACGGGCACGAACGGCCCGCTCATGCGCGCGCTTAAGTAATGTATCGCGCGCGCGCACATCTCCTTGCCCGTCCCCGTTTCGCCCGAGATAAAAACTCCCGCGTCGCAACGCGCGGCCAGAGGAATTTTGCCGGTCGCCGCCAGAAAAGACTCGGACTCTCCGATTAATCTCTTCAATCCGATTCGCTCCTTGAGCGTCTGCGTCAAACCAGCGCGCCACTGCGATCTTTCAAGGATTCGCCAGAGACGCGGCAGGGTGTTCGTCGCCGTCAGAGGCGGGACTAGAAAATCGCAAGCTCCGGCCTGCAAAAGCTCCATCACTTCGGACGGCTCGATGGCTTCGGCGACGATGATCGTGGTCGCTTTCGGAAAGCGTCCGGCGATGGCGCGCAAAAACCCGCGCGCCTGCGTGAGCTTGTCCGAATCGAGAATCAGAGCGACGAGGTCAGGCGTCAAGCCGTCGGCGCGCTGTGCGAGCTGTGCGATTAAATCTTCCTGCGCTGAAACATCGAGCGATTCATGTCTCACTTGATGACGAGCGAAACCTGCGGCGAGGATTTTTCCTAACTCGTCTCCCGGACAATGCGACGGACAGAGGTTCAAGAGCAGTACGTTTGAGTGTGTCATAAATCCAACCCTCCCCGAGTGGAGGTTGTGAGACCAATCAAACCAAGACCGTTGGAGAAAGCGCGGCCTTAGTTTGATGAGGCGATTTTTTTTGAGAACTGTTAAGCGATGCTCAAGCCATAGGCGAAAAGTGTTCAGCGAGGGTTAAAGCTGTCAGAGCTATGCCGGCCACTTCCGGTCGAGAATAAAAGTTAACCGGCTGCTTCCCTAACGCGAAGAGTGAAGCAGGACAGACGGGACATGCGACGCTTGCGCGACGATTTTTCCGGCGACGAGCTGCAAGGGAAGCTCGCCCGCCGCAAAAACTTCGCGCACACCCACACGGCGCAGGCGGCCTCGTCCGTAGAATAACCCGTGGGATCGTGTTAAGACGGCGCATACTATAAATCTTTCCCCCGTCAGAAAGCCAGCTTTTTTCAACGGCTTCACCGGCAACATGGCTTTAGGAATTTTTGGCGGTCAAATACATCTTTGTTTCCTCCGGCCTCGTAGTATTTAATGGGGCATGGTTCTGACAGACTCTTTTCAGCGCGGAGCAAAATATGACAGACAACAGCAGCAGGCCGCTTTCCATTCCGGTCATCCTCGGCACGGCGCGCAAAGGGCGGATGAGCGAGAACGTCGCTAACTTCGTCTTCGGAGAACTACGGAAGCGCGAGGGCGTCGAGACGGAGTTGATTGACATACGCAAGCTTCCGTTTTTGACGACGGATGATGAGGGCGAAGCGATTAAGACGAAAGGAAAGAAAAGTTTGTGACGAACGAAGAGAAGAGACTGGAAGAGGCGCGCAGTCAAACGGCGCACTGGAAGCGTTGGGGGCCTTACCTTTCAGAGCGCGCGTGGGGCACTGTGCGCGAGGATTACTCTGCGAACGGCGCGGCGTGGGAATACTTGCCGCACGAACAGGCGCGCTCCAAAGCTTATCGCTGGAACGAGGACGGACTCGGCGGCATCTCAGACCGTCGTCAATACATCTGCTTCGCCTTAGCTTTGTGGAACGGGCGCGACCCGATTTTGAAAGAGAGGCTTTTCGGCCTCACGGGCAATCAAGGCAATCACGGCGAGGATGTCAAAGAGTACTACTTTTATCTCGACTCGACGCCGACGCATTCCTACATGAAGTTTCTGTACAAGTACCCGCAGGCCGAGTTTCCTTACGAGCGTTTGATTAATGAGAACCGCAGCCGCGACAAACGCGCGCCGGAGTTTGAGCTGACGGACACGGGCATCTTCGATGAAGATCGTTATTTCGATGTCTTCGTCGAATATGCCAAAGAGGATGCGGAAGACATACACATTAAAATCAGCGTCACGAATCACGCCCCTGAAACGGCGACGCTGCATCTCCTGCCAACGCTCTGGTTTCGCAACACGTGGTCCTGGGACAAGAAATCGCCGCGCCCGCGCCTGATTGAGATTGAAGATGAAACCAAAGGCGCAGAGCAAAAGGAGCAAGACGCTCCCGCAGCTGTGATTGAAGTCGAGCATGAGTATTACGGGACGCGCTGGCTCTATTGTGAGAACGCGCCGGAGCTGCTCTTTACCGAAAACGAGACGAATGTTGAAAAACTTTACGGCGCGACAAACGCTTCGCCTTACGTCAAAGACGGCATCAACAATTTCGTCGTGCATGATGCGAAGGATGCTGTTAATCCTAACCGCGTGGGGACGAAGGCGGCGGCGAATTACGTGCTCAAGGTCGGCGCGGGAGAGACTGCGATTGTTCGTTTGCGTCTGACCGACAAGACCGCGACCGCTTTGAAGGGGAACGCGTTCGGCCAAAACTTTGAAAAGATTTTTGATGAGCGCGTGCGCGAGGCGGAAGAGTTTTACGCGGGCATCATTCCGCAGGACGTTTCCGAAGACACGCAGTGCGTTATGCGGCAATCGATTGGTGGGCTGCTGTGGTCAAAGCAGTTCTATCATTACGTCGTCAAGCAGTGGCTCGACGGCGACCCGGCTCAGCCGCCTCCGCCGCCGGAGCGACGCAAGGGGCGCAATCACGATTGGGATCATCTGTACAATTCGGATGTCATCTCGATGCCGGACAAGTGGGAGTACCCGTGGTACGCGGCGTGGGATTTGGCTTTTCATTGCATCCCGCTCTCAATCGTTGACCCGGACTTTGCCAAAGAGCAACTCATCCTGATACTCCGCGAATGGTACATGCATCCGAACGGACAATTGCCTGCTTACGAATGGGCTTTGGGAGATGTGAACCCGCCGGTTCACGCGTGGGCGGCTCTTCGCGTTTACAGAATCGAGAAGAAGCGGCGCGGCGTCGGCGACCGCGCGTTTTTGGAGCGCGTCTTTCATAAGCTGCTTTTGAATTTCACTTGGTGGGTCAATCGCAAGGACACCGAAGGCAACAATATTTTCGAGGGCGGCTTTCTCGGTCTCGACAACATTGGCGTCTTTGACCGCAGCGCGCCGCTCCCGACCGGAGGCTACATAGAGCAATCGGACGGCACGAGCTGGATGGCTATGTTCACCTTGAACCTGCTTGAGATTGCGCTTGAGCTGGCGAACGAAGACCCCGTCTATGAGGATGTGGCGAGCAAGTTCTGGGAACACTTTATCTACATCGCGCACGCGATGAACAATCTCGGCCACAACAACATAGAGTTGTGGAACGAAGAGGACGGTTTTTATTACGACATCTTGCATCAGCCGGACGGCACGCATTTTCCGATCAAGGTGCGTTCGATTGTCGGCTTGATTCCGCTCTTCGCGGTCGGCATTCTTGAGCCGGAGATCGTCAACAAGCTCAAAGGCTTCGAGCGGCGGCTGGAATGGTTCATCAACAATCGTCCCGATTTGACGAGCAACGTCGCGTGCGTCATCGAGCCGGGACGAAAGGAGCGTCGCCTGCTCGCCATCATGGACGAGGGCAAGCTGCGGCGCGTGCTGAAAGTGATGCTTGACGAGGAGGAGTTTTTCTCGCCTTACGGCATTCGCGCGCTCTCTCGTTTTCACCAGGAGCATCCGTACAAGATTCAGTTCGACGGCACGGAGTATCGCGTGGATTACGAGCCTGCGGAATCCTCGACTGGTCTCTTCGGCGGCAACTCGAACTGGCGCGGCCCCGTCTGGTTTCCCATCAACTATCTGATTATCGAATCGCTGCAAAAGTTTCATTACTATCTCGGCGACGATTTCGAGGTCGAGTGCCCGACCGGCTCAGGCCAGATGCTCAACCTGTGGGAAGTGGCGGGAGAAATCTCGCGCCGTCTCTCACGGATTTTCCTGCGCGACGAGAGTGGGCGCAGACCCGTCTTCGGCGGCGCGGAGAAATTTCAAACAGACCCGCGCTGGAAAGACTACGTGCCGTTTCACGAATACTTTCACGGCGACACCGGCGCGGGACTCGGCGCGAGCCACCAGACCGGCTGGACTGGCCTCGTCGCCAAGCTGATTCAGCAGAGCGGCGAGTAAGAAGCAATTTGCAAAGCTCCGCGAGGAGCGAGAAACTGTAGGGGCAGGGCTTGTCCCTGCCCGCCGCGCGACTGCGCGAATGGAATGATTGCTAAACTTAATTATCGTCCTCACGGACGATGCGGGCAGGGACCAGCCCTGCCCCTACAATTTTGAGGAATAAAGATGAAAGCTATCGCAGTTTTTCCCGGCAAACCGAACAGCGTGCATCTGACGGAGATGCAGCAGCCACAGGTCAGCGATGTCGAAGGCGGGCGCGGCGTCCTGGTCAAAGTCCTGCGCGTCGGCGTTGACGGCACGGACAAAGAGATTAACGCCGCCGAATATGGGGCCGCGCCGCCGGGTTATGATTTTCTGGTCACCGGTCATGAGAGCTTCGGGCAGGTCGAAGCGGTCGGCGAGAATGTCAAAGAAGTTAAGCCGGGCGATTACGTCGTGGCGACCGTGCGTCGTCCGGGGCACAGCATTTACGATCTCATCGGCATGAACGACATGACGACCGATGATGTTTACTACGAGCGCGGCATCAACCTGCTGCACGGCTATCTGGCGGAATACTATGTTGACAGCGCGGACTTCATCGTCAAGATTCCGCAAGGCTTGAAAGATGTCGGCGTCCTGCTCGAACCGACGACGGTGGTCGAGAAAGGCATCACGCAGGCTTACGAGATTCAGCGACGGCTTCGCGTCTGGCGTCCAAAGCGCGCGGCAGTTCTCGGCGCGGGGACAATCGGCCTGCTCGCCACACTGGTCTTGCGTTTGCGCGGTCTCGAAGTCGTCACTTTGGGAAAGATGCCGAAGCCTTATCTCAACTCCGATTTGATCGAAGCCATCGGCGCGACTTACGAGACGACGACGGATTTGCCCGTCATCGAAGCCGCGAAAAAATACGGCCCGTTCGATTTGATGTTCGAGGCGACGGGCTACTCGCCGCTCGTCTTTGAGAGCATGCAAGCGCTGGGAAAGAACGGCGTGCTCGTCATCTCTTCCGTCACGGGCGGCGACCGCAAAGTCGAAGTCCCTGCCGACAAAATTAATCTAGGCTTCGTGCTCGGCAACAAAGTGATGGTCGGGACGGTCAACGCCAACCGCGAATATTTCGAGATGGGTGTCAAAGATATGGCGCAGGCAGAGGCCGAGTATCCCGGCTGGCTCGCGCGCCTCTTGACGCATCCCGTTAAAGGTCTCGAAAATTATCAACAGCTTTTCGAGTATCTGACCAATGCCAAAGACTCGATCAAGGTTTACTGTGAAGTTGCGTGAAGGTGAACAATAAGCTGCCGCTGTGCTAAAGTTATGTTTATGAAACGCACGATCTTCATTCTACTTGCCGTCGCCACCTCCGCCGTCTTCATTTACGCCTTCGCCGGAGGCACGCGGGTCGTCAAAAACGGCGCGGCGCTTCCGCCTGAGATGGAAATGAAGGAGAGCGTTGATGCGGGCGCGAGCGATGTTTTAATCAGCTCGCGTAGTGCGCGGCGCGCTCCCGAACTGGCCGAAGGAGCCTGGATTAATTCCGTTCCTTTGCAGCTTGCGAGCCTCAGCGGGCGCGTCGTCCTCGTGGATTTCTGGACGTTCGGCTGCTACAACTGCCGCAACACTTTGCCTTCCATCAAACGCTGGGACGCGGCTTATCGCGCGCAAGGGTTGACAGTTATCGGCGTCCATTCGCCCGAGTTCGACCGCGAGAAAATTTTCGCTAATGTGCAGCGCGAAGTGAAAAGCCTGGGCATCAATTACGCGGTCGTGACCGACAACGATTACGCGACATGGAACGCATTCGGCATCAAAGCTTGGCCGACCCTGATGCTATTGGATAAGCAGGGGCGCATTCGCTGGATGCACATCGGCGAAGGCATGTATGAGGAGACTGAAGACGCGATTAAGAAACTGCTCGCGGAAGAGGCCGGAAAGGCTGATGAGCAGGCGGCTACAGGCGCGCAGAAAGGCATTGTGATGACTGATAAAGTTGTGAAGTCCGATGAAGAATGGCGCAAAGAATTGACGCCGGAGCAATACTACGTGACCAGAGAGAAAGGCACTGAGCGTCCTTTCACCGGCGCGCTCTGGAACAATCACGAAAAGGGAATTTACTATTGCGTGGACTGCGGTCAGGCTCTCTTCAACTCGGACACGAAGTTCGAGTCGGGGACGGGTTGGCCGAGCTTTTACCAGCCGCTCTCCGATTTGAGCGTCGAGACCGAAACGGATGACAGTCTCGGCGTGAGTAGAACCGAGGTCAAGTGTCACAGGTGCGGCGCGCATCTCGGCCACGTCTTTGAAGACGGGCCGGAGCCAACGGGGCTGCGCTACTGTATGAACTCGGCGGCTCTCAAATTCGTCAAGCAAGAGACGAATGACAGCAAGTGATTGAGGACGATTTAGCTTAAATACCGTCAGTTCGAGTTAAGCCACGAAACTCAAAAGAGCCTGCGTCAGCATGCGAGAGCGTGTAGCCCCACGCGTCAGCGTGGGGATAGAGCGCAGCTAGAGATAGAGCCTGCGTGAGCAGGCGACAGATGAGAGGCAAAGCAAGCATCTGTCGCCTGCTCACGCAGGCTCTTTGCATCTGATGTATCGTGACCCCATGCTCTCGCTTGGGGCTACACTCTGGCCGCCTGCTCGCGCAGGCTGGTTGAAGGCTTTACGTCGAACTCAAGTTAAATATGATTTAAGCTAGCCTGACTCCGCCGAACTTCACCTTTACATCCGGGGATTCTGTAGTAAACTCTCGCCTGCTCTATTAACAGAGACCCTCTTTCCCGCGCTCTACCCATCCTGTCACTTAAAAAGGAGACCCCTATGTTCGGCTCCAGCGTCTTGGAAATCGCCATCGGCGTAATCTTCGTGTACCTCGTGCTCAGCCTGATCTGCACTGCGGTCAACGAAGCCATTGCGACCCTTTTGAATAAGCGTGGCAAAAATCTGTTTGAGGGCATTAAGAATATGCTCAACGACCCGACGTTCACAGGCTTAGCCCAGCAGATTTACAATCATGGTTTAATTGACGGCATCTCTCAGGACACGACCATCTCGAATAAACCGACTCGCCGTCCGAGCTATCTGCCGACGAAAACCTTTTCCCTCGCGCTGCTCGATATTCTGAGCGCGAACGGCGTCGTCTCGGCGGCGCATGGTGACGCGCTCACAAAGGCGGAGCAGGCTGATGATGAATATCAGAAGTTAATCAGCGTCGCCGGAGCTGACATGAACGACCCGGCCATCGTCGCGGCGAAGGCCGCCGCCGCGCAAGGGCGGACGAATTTGTTGACTGCCCAGACAAACGCCAAAAAGGCTTATGACGATAAGGTGACGGCGGGCGGGGCGACGCCAACGGAGGAGCAGCTCAAGGCAATTGCGGCTGCCAAGACGGCGAGCGACACGGCGGAGGCGGCGGTGAGGATTCTGGATGCGAGACGCGCGGCGGTGGATTCAGCGAACAATCCGAAAGACGCGGCTTTGATAAGCAAGGCCGCCGACACGCTCGAACAGTCGCTCGTCCTCGGACGCGCGGTGGTCGCCGGACTTCCGCACATAGATGATATTCAGACCGCAGTCAATCGCCTGCCCGACGGACACACGAAAGAATCTTTGCTCGTCTTGATTGATAAAGCGAAACGAGAAATCACCGACCTCGAAGACGCGGTCAAGCGATTCCAGCACAACATCGAAGGCTGGTTCAATGATTCAATGGACCGGGTCGGCGGCTGGTACAAACGTTGGACGCAGAAGGTTCTGATTGTTTTCGCAGTGCTCGTCGTCCTCCTGCTCAACGCCGACACGATCATGCTCATTAAAACCTTCTCGTCAGATAAAGACATGCGCGCCGCTATTCTGGCGAAGGCCGAGAAAGCCGATCTCACGATCTCGGCGGCTGACGTAAGCGATCCGACGAAGAGCGGCGCACTCGCGCGACAACTGGAGGCGGAGAGCTTGCCTCTCGGCTGGTCAAGCGACAAAAATAATAGAAGTCGTCGTTTCCCGTGGCAGATTACCGAAGCGGAAAAGCTCGACTCGGATAAACGTCCGTTGTCGGTCGCAGAGGTAAACTTTAAACTGGCCGGACAGATACTCTTGAAACTGCTCGGCCTGCTCATCTCAATCGGCGCGATCTCTTTAGGCGCGCCCTTCTGGTTCGACATGTTGAGCAAATTTATCAACATTCGCGGCGCGGGCACGCCTCCCGGAGAAAAGAAAAAGAGCGCGGGCGCGACAGTTTAAAGCTTGTGCGACAAACGAGCCACGGATTGACGCGGATGAAAAGAGCAGCAAGAGCTGGCAGGTCAAAAGCTCATCGAAACTGCTGCTTGAATCCGCGTCAATCCCTGGCCTCTTTCTCTGCGGTGTTACTCTGCGATGAGCTTGCCGCGCATCATGTTCATGCCGCAGGTGAACTCGTATTCGCCGGGTTTGGCGGGAGTGACTTCGATTGAGATGGTCTGATTTTCGGGCAGGTGCTCGCGTCTTCCGAAGTCCGGGAAGACGATCTCTTCGCCGCAAGTCGAGGCTTCGCGGCGCGTGAAGTTCAGACGAACGGGCTGACCCGCTTTGACCACAATCGCGGACGGTTGATAGCCGCCTCTGACGGTGACCTCCACTTCCTGCAACCCCTCTGCTTTCGCTTCGGCGGTGACGGCTTCAGCTTTCCACAACCAGAAATACCAGACGATCCAAGCGATGACGGCCAAGCCGATTAAAGTTACGATGAGCGTTGACGTGTTCATGCTCTGCCCCCTTTACAGATTTGAGAACCTTTGCGAGCTTTGGTTTTTCTTTGCGCTTTTGCGAGAAATAAAAACGGTTCACGCAAAGGCGCAAACAAAGAAAAGCTCAAGGCGCAAAGGGTTGAGTCATCAGTCTCTTGAGTTTTGCAAGAGCTGCTTAGTTTCAAAGAACCGCAGCCGGTTAGCATTCGTCACCACCGTGATGCTCGAAGCAGCCATCGCCGCGCCCGCGATGATCGGCGAGAGCAGAATTCCGAAGACCGGATACAAAACCCCTGCGGCGATGGGGATGCCGAGCACGTTGTAGATAAAAGCTCCGAACAGATTTTGTTTGATGTTCCGCAAGGTCGCGCGAGAGATTTCGATGGCCGTCACGACGCCCTTCAAGCTTCCGCCGACGAGCGTGATGTCCGCAGCTTCGATAGCCACGTCAGTCCCCGTCCCGATGGCAAAGCCTATGTCCGCCTGCGCCAGAGCCGGAGCGTCGTTGATGCCGTCGCCAACCATCCCGACGAGCCGCGCGCTTCTCTGCGTCGCATCTCTTCGCGCGTCGCCTTCGGCCTGCAATCGCTCGACCTGCCGCGCCTTCTCATCCGGTAAGACCTCCGCCAGCACTCTTTTGATGCCGACCTGTTGAGCGATAGCCTTTGCCGTGCGCTCGTTATCGCCCGTCATCATCACGACCTCTATCTTCATCTTTTGCAAAAGACGAATCGCCGCGAGCGAGTCATCTTTGATCGTGTCCGCGACGGCGATGATGCCCGCCGCAATGCCTTCGACGGCGACGAGCATCGGCGTCTTACCTTCATCCGAAAGCTGTGCCGCGCCTGTCTCAAACTCTGACAGCGAAACTCCGGCAAGCTCCATCAGCTTCCTGTTTCCGACATGCAGGCGACGCCCGCTCACCACGGCTTCGACGCCGTGACCGGGGATCGCTTTGAAAGCAGACGGCTCAAAAATTTCGAGGCCGCGCGCGCGTGCGCCTTTGACGATGGCTTCGGCCAACGGATGCTCGCTTCGTTTGTCTGCGCTGGCGGCCAGGCGCAGCAGCTCGTCTTCGCTGAAATCCTTGAGTGGCAGCACGTCCGTCAACTCCGGCCTGCCTTTCGTAATCGTGCCCGTCTTATCCAGCACGATGGTCACGAGGCGCGAGGCCGTCTCCAAAGCTTCGCCGTTACGAATCAGCACGCCGTACTCTGCGGCCTTGCCGATGCCAACCATCAAACTGATCGGCGTCGCCAGGCCAAGAGCGCAAGGGCAAGCGATGACCAGCACCGCGACCATCGTCACGAACGCGTGATTCAAAACGGGCTGCGGGCCGAAGTCGAACCACGCGAGGAAAGTCAGGATGGCGAGAATCATCACCGTCGGCACAAAGTATGAAGAGATTTTATCCACGAGCCTGCCGATGGGCAGCTTCGAGTTCTGCGCCTGCTGCACGAGATTGACAATCTGCGCGAGCGCGGTGTCGCCGCCGACCTTCATCGCGCGGAAAGTGAACGCGCCGGTCTTGTTCACGCTCGCGCCGATGACCGTATCGCCCGCGCGTTTATCAACCGGCACGGACTCGCCCGTCACGACCGATTCGTCGAGCGCGGATTCGCCTTCGACAATCAAGCCGTCCACCGGAACTTTTTCGCCGGGACGCACGAGAATGAGGTCGCCGACAGAGACTTCTTCGATTGGAACATCAAGCTCGCGCCCTTCGCGTATGACGCGCGCCGTTTTGGCCTGCAACTCCAAAAGCTTCTTGATGGCCGCGCCCGAACGCCTCTTCGCTCTCAGCTCCAAAGCCTGACCGAGCAGGATCAGCGCGATGACGATGACCGCGACTTCAAAGTACATGCCGTTTGTTCCGGCTGGAAAAATCTGCGGCGCGACGAGGCCAATGGTCGAGTAAGCCCACGCCGCGCCCGTCCCCAAAGCGACCAGCGTGTCCATGTTCGTATTGTGATTGCGAAAGCCGTTCCACGCGCTCGTGAAAAACTGGCTGCCAGACCAGGCCAGCACAGGGAATGTGACAGCAGCGAAGACGAATCCCAACGTGCGCTGCCATCGCATCAAGACGTGTTCCCAGGCGGGCACAAATTCCGCGAACATGAACAGCAGGAGCGGGACGCCGATGGCGGTCGCAAACCAGAACTTACGCATCATCGTCCGATAGCTGCGCTCTTGCGACTCTTTCGCCAACGCTTCCGACGCGGCATGATGACCGGCGCGGCCTGCGTGCTCGTCATGAGCGGGCGCGGCTCTTTTTATTTGAAAGACGCCCGGCTGCGGCTCTGTTTCGGCGCAACATGAAGCTTGAGCCACAGGCTCTTCTTTCTCGCCGCAGCAATCATGCAGAGCGTCGCCCGCCTTCTCGGATTTTAACTCGCTAACCTTCGACATTATCTTCCCTCGGATTTTTAAGCTATCTATATTGTAAACCCTGTAGCCGAGTCCAGAGTCAAGCGGGGAGAGATGGTCAGAACCGCCTGCGATAGCGGGCGGGTCTTTTCAATGTTAGAAGACGGTTTCACAACTAGGAACAACCCTTTGCGAGCTTTCGTCTTAACTTTGCGCCACCAGCGAGAAACACGAACCTTTCACGCAAAGGCGCAAAGGGTTGAGTCGGCAGTTTCTTGGGGTTTGCGATTCTAAGAACTCGCCCGCTACCGCAGGCGGTTCTGACCGGGCACATTAATTTTACACAATCAGATTCAGGTCGCCGAACTCATGCCACAGATAACCGAGGCGGACGGCTTCCTCATAAGCCGCGCGAATCTCTTCCGCCGGAAGAAAGGCCGTGAGCAAGTCCAAGTGGCTGGCTTCAGGCTCGTGCAAGCCCGTGAGCAGGCCGTCAACCGTCGTCAGAACGTAATCCGAGGTGAGGCGCAAACGCGTGTAACCGTGACCGGGGCGCACGATGCCGTCTTCGTCTCCGGCGGATTCCAGAGCGCGGACGACGGTCGTCCCGACGGCGATCACGCGACGGCTCTGTGCGTGCGCGCGGTTGACCTTTTCAGCCGACTCCGCGCTGATGAAATATTCTTCTTCGGAAGCCGGATGCTGCGCGTCAAGCTCGTCGTCCATGTATGAAGAGAGACCTGTGTGCAGGACTATGTAAGCTGTCTCGACTTGTTGACGGCGGAGCGCGAGCAGGAGTCTCCAGGTGAAGGCGCGTCCGGCTGAAGGCATCTCGGCTGAGCCGGGTTGTTGGGCGTAAACGGTCTGGTAGTAGTCCAAATCCCACGGCGCGGAAACGTATTCGTAACGAATGGGCTGGCCGAGACGATAGATCGCGTCCACCAGTTCCGCGCCGGATTTCGAGAAGCGAATTTTCCAGAGTCGAGGGATACGCTTGTCCTGCTCGTCAACCGCGCCGACGAGTCCGTCGCCGAAGTGAATCTCCATCCCCTTACGCAAACCGCACGAGAAGGGATCGCCCTTCTGACACAAGAGCAGCGCGAGCCAAGAGCCGTCGGGCAAGTGTTCCGCGAGCCGCACTTCGATGCACGGGCCGCCCTCCGCCCCGCAGCCTTGCAGCGCGGCTGGCAGCGTGCGGCTCGTGTTGAAGACGAGCAGGTCGCCCGCGCGCAGAAACTCTCCGATGGAATCAAAGCGCGTGTGCGTGACCCCGTGCGTCCCTCTGTCAATGACCATCAGCCGCACGCGGTCGCGCGCGACGCCTCTGCGCTCCGGCGGCTCTTTGGCCGCCAACTCCGGCGGCAGATTAAATGTGAAAGGAGCTGACATCTTTGAGATTTGAAATTTGAAATTTGAGATTTGAGATAAGAGCTTTGATTAAAGCTTCAGACTTAAAAACTCAGAACTGAATGCTTGAGAGTTCTAGTTTCATCCCTCATCCCTCCGCCTTCATCTCTTGCTTTCATCCCTCTGCCTTCATCTCTTCTTCAATTCCCCAGTTCTCTTCCTGAGCTTGAAATCTTTTGCCGCTCACTTGCTTTGCATCGTCTGAAGCGAGGTGGATGAAGACTTCGGTGACTTCGGACGGGTCAGCCCATTCGGACGGATCTTCGTCCGGCTCTGCCTGGCGATGCATCAGTGTGTTCATGTTGCCGGGGTCAACCCAGTTGACACGGACGCCGCTCTCTTCCAGTTCAGCCGCCCACGTCTCGGACATGCCCTCGATGGCGAACTTCGAGACGCCGTATGCGCCCCAACCGGGATAGCCCGTGCGTCCGGCGTCGCTCGTCACGTTGATGATTGAGCCGCCGCGCTCGATCATCGCGGGCAGAGCTTTTTTAATCAGCAGGTACGGCGCGATGAGATTGATTTCGAGGACGCTGCGAAAATCTTCCAAAGGATAATCGAGCAAGTAAGGCATGGGCACGGGGCCGATGCTCGAAGCGTTGTTGACCAGAACATCGAGTCGGCCTGCGAACTCCGCGAGCGTCGTCGCCACGACGCGCTCTATCTCCGCCTGTCGGCTGAGGTCTGCGGCGATGACGACGACCTTCGCGTCCGGTGCTACTTCAAGAATTCTCTCTTTAACTTCCTGGAGCGCGTCCGCGCCGCGCGCCGTAATCGAGATTCCCTGTGCGCCCTCGCGCGCGTAATCAATCGCAAGCTGACGCCCCAAGCCCTGCGACGCGCCGGTGATGAGAACGTATTTTCCTTCCAATCTCTTCATGCGTTTCTCCGAAATAGTTTAATCGTTAATCGTGATTCTAATCCCGTGCAGACCTGAGAGCAATTCAAGTTATCAATTAGCTGACCATTTCCCAGAACGTAATCTCTTCCGGCTCGGCCAACATGCCTGCGGTTCGTTCGTCAAACAGGAGCGAGTGAGGCGATTCCAGATGACGCTCCAAATCTTCGCGGCTCTCCCAGTTTTCGTAGAAGAGAAAAACGCACGCATCATCCGCCGACTGATGCAAGTCGTAATTGATGCAACCCCGCTCGCGTCTCGACGGCTCGACCAACGCGAGACATTCGCGCCGCACACGCGTCTCGAATCCGCGCACGGCCACGACGCGCGCCGTCACTGTCACTCTTTTTGACATCGCTCTTCTTTAAAATTTATTTCAAAACTCGCAACCCTTTGCGCCTTGAATCTTTCTTTGCTTGCGCCGTTGCGTGAAACACCAACTTTTCACGCAACGGCGCAAAGTTAAGACGAAAGCGCGCAAACGGGTTGAATTATGTATTAAATATGAAGACTCGCGCGAATCACTCGGCCTGTATCATGTCGTTGAGCAGCCGCCACTCGCTCTGATTGAGCGCAACCCGCAGCCAGCAGCTATAGTCATCCGGGCTTTCACGCAGAGCGCGCCGCAGCTCCTTCATGCTCATCCAACGCCACGCTTCCACTTCCGCAATATCCGGCGCGGGCGCGCCCGTGAACTCGCCGACGAAGACGTGATCGTATTCGTGCTCGACGAGCCGCTCGCGCAGCTCAGCCCTGTACAGAAAACCGAACGCCTCGCGCAACTCGCAATCGAATCCCATCTCTTCGCGCAAGCGGCGATGAGCAGCCGCCTCTGTCTCTTCGCCCGGACGCGGATGGCCGCACGCTGTGTTCGACCATAACCCGCCCGAATGATATTTAGTTTGCGCGCGCTGTTGCAGCAAGAGGCGGCGCGCGCCATCAAAGATGAAGATGGAAAAAGCCCTGTGCAGCCTGCCCTCTTGATGCGTCTCAAGCTTCTCGCCGACGCCTATCTCCCGGTCGCTGCTGTCAACGAGAATCAGTTGTTCTGCCGCCATATAATTTTCTTTATCTGCAAACTCCCATGACTCGCTAACGGAGACGCTCCTCTTGCGCCCAGCGCGCCAGCATCGGCTCGACCGCAGGAAAGCTCAAGCCCTCGCCCCGCACAGCGTACTCGCACAGGCCGTTAACCGCCGTCTCCGTCGCGTGGTATCTATCATACACATCATCACCCGCCTCGCCCCAACTGCCGTCCCGGTTCTGATGCGCCAGCAGGAACTCCGTGCCCTCGCGGATAAGCGGGTCGGAGTCGTCCAGGCCGAAGGACTTCAACGAGTCCATAATCTCTCCGAGCATGTCTGCGTCGCGCACTGCGACGGCCTCCGGCAGACTGGCTTTCAAGAACTCGTACTCCTGCGGCAGCAGTCGCGGGTTAAGACGATACGTCCAGTAATCGTCGAGCGTGTAGACGACATGCGTGACCGCATAAACGGCGTCTATAAATTCCGGGTCGTCGCCGCTCCCGACGACGCTGTAAGGATGCAGCGTCGGCAGCCATTTGAGCACGTCCGCGTAATGCGCCCCCAGCGTGACGCCGTAATGATCGCCCGTGTGCGCCGTAACGAGGGCGTCGTACCAGACATCATAGCGCGTCCGCATCTCAAGCGGCCTACGGCACACGCGGCAGAGCTTCGCGCCGCGCGGGTTGTCGCTCGTCCCGTCGTACTCGCACTCGTCCGGCACGTCCGATGGAGGCGGCTCAGTGAGTGGGTCGAAGATGAGATAATCGCGCGCCGCGAATCGTGGAGCAGCAAGGCGCAGTTGCTCCTTGAGCCGTTCGTCACGGAGGCCGAGAGATTCTAAGGCGTCGCCGCCCGCGACGAAGTCGGCAATCGTCTCGGCGTCCGCGTCGGAAGGGAGGGAGCGGTGCGTCGCCCGCCACCTGTGCGCGCACTCCAAAGCCATGCCGCGCGCCAGACGGCGCACGCGCTCGTCCCGGACTGTGTTGGAGATGGCCGCGAACCACCACACGTAATCCGAGCCGTAGTCTGCGAAGTTAGCCCGCCTGCGCGCCATGCGATAGACGAAACGCATCCCGCGCAAGATTGAACGCTCGCGCTCCTCTCCGGTAAACCTCGCTCCCGGCCAGAGAGAGCGCCCACGTCTCTGCGCCGACCACTTAGCGACGGCAGTTCTTTCAGCCTGCGCGGCGACGTTGAGGTGAAACGCGCACGCCACAACGAGCGTCACCAAACAAGCAGCGATCAGCTTTCTACGAATAGCCACACGAATAAGCATGATTAAAAGAATGCTGAGAGGCGTCGGCTCGAATGAGTTGTTCGGGGGCGCGATGCGGGACAATCAAAAAATTCAGCCACATCATGCCTTGATATACTTGATCTCTTTTGAGCCAATAGTTCTAATGGCCTCGTTAGCCGCAGGCATGAGTGATGTCAAAGCTTCAATATCGTTAGTCGGAGCAACCGGAACAACTAATGGCTAAATCGAATTGTTTTAGATTTTGCTGGTGTTCAAGATTCTGATCGTTGGTGAGAAAGACATCAAACTCTCGCTCCACCAAACGCAAGAGCGCACCATTCTTCGTTCCCGCCCAACCCATTTCCGGTACGGCGCTGGCAACATCGGCTTGAACTTCACGTTTGAGCTTTTTAGGTCAGCATTCATCCAGTAGAACTTTCATATTTGCGCGTCCGTGAGCATCTCCTTCACTCTCTGGAGCAATTCCAGAGCCTGCTCACGGCGCACAGTGGGGAAATCATCTAGAAACGCCTCAAGCGGATGCCCGCCCGCCAAATAATCAATGATTGTCTGGATAGGGACACGAGTCCCGGCGAAGACAGGCGCTCCGCTCATCACGTCCGGCGAACGAGAGATAACTTGAGCCTCAACTTCGGTTTTCATGACGATAATCCTGGGACCGATTAAGAATTTCAGGGAAGCCGCTCAACTAACCTGAGAAGGCGACCAACCGGGACACGAGAGAATCTGAAAACATGCTTGACTTCCTTTGCATCACGGAAACAAGAGGGCGCGATAACTTTTCCATCTGCTGTCTCCTCGTGCGCCTCTTCGTCACTCAGCCTCACGCCCGAATTAAGCGAGCAAACGCCAAGCAGTTTTAGCGTTTTACTGCCGAGATGCAACACGGATGAGAAACCATCTCTTTCACCACCGAGGCCTGGTAGCACATGGCCGCATCGCCTGGATTGTAAGCCCCGGCCCTGATAAAGGTGTAACCTTTGCACCTTTTATTCTTATCGCAATCTTCCTGACACTGTTCGGGGGTCGTGCCGGGATAGTAAGTCAGGTTCTCTCCCGTGAGAGAAGCATGGTCATTCCTCGGCTCCCAACCTCCGTCCGCTATCGTGGCGGTCGGCGTGGCAGTTGGCGTGGCAGTTATCCCCACATTTGTGTTTGGGACTCTTGTCTCAGGCTGAGCATCTGCCGCGCGGTCTGTCCCGAACCAGATAAAACCCAGAATGCCGCCCACAGCGAGTATGAGGAGAACAGATATTCCGATAAAGATTGCCACCCACGGCTTACGGCTTTGTCTCTCTCTGAGCGGAGCTTGCTGCTTCGCCGGGTAGAAGGGCGTAGGCTGAGGAGATTGGATCGTCGAAAGCGGTGGGCTGACATCAGGCGGTCTCGGCGTCGGAGTCAGTATTTCCGTCGGAGCCGGGTCAGTGCTCCGTGGCGCAGGGATGCGCAGGGTTTCATGCGCATCATAAGGAGCCGAAAGGATTGAGCCGTCAACCAGACAGAAGGTCAACGACTCATCTGCATAAGTGCGTTTGCATGTAGGGCAAGCTTTCATTCGACCTCAAAAATGATAGTGGAAAATGCTAATCAAAGGGCTGAAGCCTAACGCTCTTCAGACCACATAATGTTTGCATCCGTAAGAGCGCGTTTAATGCGCGGAGAAGATATTACTCTGTCGGATGATGTGTCAACGGTTTTGGATTAAGCCGCCGTCAACAGCTCATTCCAAAGTTTGTCACAAATGAAAAACAGCCGCCACAACTGACGGCTGCTAACGCTTGAATCTTTTGGTAGCGGGGGGGAGACTTGAACTCCCGACCTCGTGGTTATGAATCACGTGCTCTAACCAGCTGAGCTACCCCGCCACAAAGGTGTGGGAAATAATTATAAGGGCATAGAGGGAAAGGTCAAGGCGGCGGGCGTTTCTGCTTTTCATGTGTGGTCTTTGCCTGACGAGGTGTTTGCGCGCGGAAGCGGCGGGCGCGTATGATGCCGTCGGTGATGACCAATTTCCGTGGCGAGGTTTTTTAAGATGTCCGATCTGATTCATCGTCCGAGAAGGCTCAGACGACGCGAGCCTTTGCGCGCTCTGGTGCGCGAGGCGCGACTCGCGCGCGAAGATTTTATACTGCCGCTCTTCGCCTGTCCCGGCCAGAATGTGCGACGCGAAATCTCTTCCATGCCCGGCGTGCATAATCTCTCCGTGGACGAGATCGCGCGCGAAGCCGCCAACGCTTACGAGCTGGGCGTCCGCAGCATCATCCTCTTCGGCTTGCCCGAATCGAAAGACGAAACCGCGACCGGCGCATACGCCAGTGACGGCATCGTACAGCAGGCCACGCGCGCCGTCCGCAGGGAAATTCCTGACATGATTATCGTCGCCGACACCTGCCTCTGCGAATACACTTCGCACGGGCACTGCGGCGTGATACGCGAGGCGGAAGTTCTCAACGACGAGACATTGGAGCTGCTGGCGCGCACAGCCGTCAGTCAGGCCGAAGCGGGAGCGGACATCATCGCGCCTTCCGCCATGATGGACGGACAGGTCGGAGCGATACGCGAAGCTCTGGATCACAACGGATTTGAGAACATCGCCATCATGTCTTACGCCGTCAAATATGCGTCGGCCTTTTACGGCCCGTTTCGCGAAGCGGCTGACAGCGCGCCCGCCTTCGGCGACCGCCGCGCTTACCAGATGGACGCGGCCAACGCGCGCGAAGCTCTGCGCGAAGCCGAGCTTGATTACACTGAGGGCGCGGACATATTGATGATCAAACCCGCGAGCGTTTATCTCGACATCCTGCGCACCCTGCGCGAGCGTTTCGATCTGCCGCTCGCCGCTTATCATGTCTCAGGCGAGTACGCGATGATAAAAGCTGCGGCTCAAAAAGGCTGGATAGACGAGCGGCGCGTGATGCTCGAAACTCTGACGAGCATCAAACGCGCCGGAGCAGACATTATTATTACTTACTACGCACGCGAAGCGGTAAAAGCAGTGATGAGTATTGAGTGAGGAGTAATGAGTAACAAGCAATAGCTTGTCTCTCATCATTCATTACTTTAACGTCAGTTCGACGTAAAGCTTTCAACCAGCCTGCGCCAGCAGGCGAGAGAGTCTAGCCCCACGCGTCAGCGTGGGGTCAGAGCCAAGTTTAGAGATAGAGCCTGCGTGAGCAGGCGACAGATGATTGCTTGCCTCTCATCTGTCGCCTGCTCACGCAGGCTCTTTTGAATTTGATGTGCTGCTCCCCATGCTGACGCATGGGGCTAGACTCTGGCCGCCTGCTCGCGCAGGCTCTTTGAGTTTCGGTGCTTATCTCAAACTGATGTTACTTTATTTCGACTTCGACTGGCTTCGCTTCCTTCGCATCATAACCTTCAGGCCAGTTTGAGATGTTGATGCCGAAGGGTTGATCCGCGTCAACCTCTACGGCGAAGCGAATGCGGAGCGGTTGCCCGCGCGCCGCGCCGAGGCGCACGCGCCATGAATCTATGAGCCACTCTTCGACGTGCGCCTGCGGTTTATGTTCGAGCGGGATGAGGCGCGCGCCGCAGCTCACGCCGTTGATGAAGAGCGTGATGCGCGATGAAGTGACGCGGCCACGCGCGTCGTCGGGCACGACGGGTTGCAGGTGTGCGCGCACATTGATTTGTCCGACTCGCCTGTAATCTTCTCGCGCGGGCACAAGATATTCGACATCGCCAACACCCGCCCCCCAGATATAGCCTTCGCCGCCGCCGACCTTCTCGAAACGCTGGCTCAACGCCTGCTCCGGCTTGAAGCGATAAAGCAGAGTCTTGTCTTCCTTCTGGATAATTTCGGGGCGCACTGCCGGATCGCTTGTCTCTCGTGTGAAGGCGAATTGTCTGGGCACTAAATGTCGCCCGTCATCTCTTAAACCCGGCGGCGGCTTGTCGTTCTGAAGCTCGGTCATCAGAGCTGCGCCGCGACGAATCTCCGCGCGCACGGCCTCGTCGCGCTCCATCGTGTAATTGATTCCGTAGCCGCGTTTCGGGTCGGGCGTCAGTATCCAGAACATCGCGCCGCCCGCGCCCATCCGCGCCGCCTGCTCCAAATATGCTCTGTACCATTCGGCAGCCGTTTGGCCGTTGTAGCCGTCGGGCGACATGCCGAACTCGCCGAAGACCAGGGGCTTGCTCAAGGCATAAGCGGCGGAGACGCGATTGGCGATGAACTCGCCGAGCGCAGTCGGCGAATCCACGTAGCTGTCCAGATCGTCGCGCGGGTAATTGTGTACGTCCGCGAAATCCACATCCGGCAGACGATGCTCTTCGAGCCATTCGCGCCGCTCCCACGCCGAGCGATAGCCCCACGTTCCCGGCGTGATGAGATGATCCGCATCGAGCGAGCGTATGTATGCGCTCATCTCTGCGACCCACGCGCGCCGCTCTGCGCGTCTTCCGGTCGGAGCTTGCGCTTCGTTCATCAGCTCGTAACCCATGATGGTCGGGTCGTCTTTGTACAAAACCCCTGTCACGCTGTTGCGACGCGCGACGATTTTTTCGACGTGCTGGCGATACATGCGCCGCGTCTCTTCGTTGGTGTAAAAGAGCATCGCACGCTCGACGTTGATGCCGAAAGGCTGTTTGTCATCCGCCGCGTCCGTGATGCCAGCCCAGTTGAGATACTGCGTGACGCCGCCCGTGTCGCGCCACCAGTTGGTCAGACAGAGCTGCACGTAGAGATGATTCTTCGCGGCTTCGGCAAGGACGTGATCGAGATGGACGAACGCTTCTTCGTTCCATTCGTCCGGGCGAAAACGAAAGGGATGCTGGCGCGGCCAATCTTCGCGGTCGCCGCCGACGGATTTGACTGCGGAATCTTCGCCGCCTTCGCCGAAAGCCCAGACGCGCACGACGCGGATGCCGTCCGCCGCCGCGACGCGCAAAGTCTCCGGCATCCGCGCGCGGTCTTCATTGCGATACATGACGGCGACGTTTGCGCCGACGAAGCGAAACGGCTTCGAGTCAATCACAAACTGCGAGCCGCGCGTTCCGACGAAGCCGGGACGCGCCGACCTTCTCACACCAATGTTGCGCCCGGCCTGTGCGGCAAAGAAAATCGCCGCGCCCACGAGTGTTGCGAACGCGGCAAAGAAAATGTGTTTCCTCTTCATGAAATCAAAGCGTTCAAAAATCCGAAAGCTGCTGTTCCCGCTTCAATCTGAATCCGAACTCGACGGCGCGGGACTCGCAGTTCTCATTTTAATGAAACCGATGATGGCGCACACCGCTCCGACGATGATGAAGAGATTGAAGAACGCGCCGACGTTGAGCATCATGCCGTAATCGCTGTTGCCGCGCTTAAATTCCGTGATGGCGATGACGCCGAGCAGGACGAATTGCAGGTGATAAATAATCAGGCACACGGCGGCGAGGGCGAACCAACGCGCGGGCGCGCCGAAAGTGCGTGCGCGTCCGAACCCCAGGACAGCCGCGACGAGCCACGCCAGGCCGCCCGCGATGAGTAGGATCAAAGCGACGGGAGCGAAATAGCCCGGCTCAGTGGCGCGCGTTTCCGTCTGCGCCAGCAGCAGCAGGCAGAGCGAAGCAACGTTCATTCAAAATCTCTCCTCGAAAAAGGGTTCTTAAGAGCTTCTAACAAGACTACAGCTTAGACACAGAGGACACAGAGAACACAGAGGAAGGCAAAAGTAAAAATAAAGAAAAAAGCATTTTGATAAAAGTTGATTCCCTCTTTCGTTTTAACTTTTACCTGCTTAATCTCTGTGTTCTCTGTGTCCTCTGTGTCTAAGCTTTCTTGGCTATTCCAAGTCAGGGCGTGCGATGCGAGATAAATCAAAGCGCCGTTTGCACCCGGGCGTTGAACACAGGCGCAAACGGCGTCAAGCGACAATTCTTCGCGCGGCAGCGCACACCTCACGCGGCGTCAAAGCATGGACACACCGCTCGCCCCTCTTTTGTGAGAAATCAGCGCCACAGTCGAGCGAGAGAGCCCGTCCTACTGCGTAATGTGAATCTCTTCTTCTTTGTTGACACGCCCCAGAAGAAAGAGGACACCGAAAATACAGGCCACGATGGCGGAGGCGATGGCAATCCACAAATGCGTTTTGCCAGTATCAGTTCCCGGCAGATTGAGGAAAGTCCAAATCTGATGAATCGCCACGGCGGCTGCCGCCAAGCCGAGAACTACGAACAAAATGTCTTTCACGCTCTTCATGATTAACCTCCAGCGTCCGTTATAGTTAAAAACTCTTTAGGCCAAATGAAAGCCAGTCACGCTTTGTTGTCTAAATCCAGAAGAGAATCGTCGGGCTAGCCGTTCACTAAATCAAGCAAACGCAATTTCAGTGTTGATGCACACGCATGTTACCGCTACGACGCGGCACAGCGCAAGGCAAAAGTAAAAAGGTAAAAGGTAAAAGTAAGAGATAGTTTTACTTAGAGCTTTTAGCTGAGACAATGATCGCTCCGATAATTCGCGTTAATTCTTCAGCTTCAACTTGTAGGTCAGAGAGTTTAGCAGCAGGCAAGATTTCTGTGGCCGCAAGCAAGCGTAACCAGAAAACAGTCTCGCGCGCTTCTTTCAAGGCGATAGCATATTTGCTGATGAAGTCAGCTCTGCTTTGTCCTGCTTGTGCTTCTTCGACATTCGCGCCGATTGATGTCCCGGCGCGAAGTAATTGCCTGCCAAGCGTTCGTCCAACTCCCGGTCTTTCATCCAAATGCTGACAAAGCTTTACTATCCGAATAGCAAAATCAAATGTTCGCTTTTGAATATCTTGGTTCTTCACTTTTACCTTTTACCTTTTTACTTTTGCCTTAAAGTATTATCCGTTTGTCGCCCGCGCGGCGCGTGACTTTTGTGCGGTCCAGGTATTCGAGGAGCGGGATGGCGTATTTGCGCGAGATGCCCGCGAGGTCTTTGAAGGCGGCAACGTCTATCAGACGCTCAGGCTCGTGCGCGGCGGCATAGTCGTGTAATTGTTTGAGCAGATGCGTGAGCGCGTCATGATGAAAAAAGAGGTCGCCCGCGACGCGGACGAGCGCGCCGGCGTCAATCAATAGTTGGAGGAGCTTGCGCGCGTGCGCGCGCGCATTGTTTGCAGAGCCGACGCCCGCGCGCTCCAGAGCGTCCTCGAGAGTCGGAGCTTCGAGCGCGGCGTCTCGATAAACTTTTTCGAGCCTGTCTTTCATCGCGGCATCGGCGGGCGAGAGGGACAGGCTGTGCGCGGCGGCGCGGACGATCTCTTTGTCCGCGACAATCTGGCCGGAGGTTTCGAGCTGCGCGAGGACGGCGCGAAAGATTTCGGGCGCGGCGTGCGCGAAGTGTCGCTCGCGCAGGGTCTCTCGCGCGAGGCCGCGCGAGAGCGGCTCGCGTTTGTGATATTCCGCGACCTCTGATGCCGCGACCCGCGCCAGCTCATCGAATGCCGCGCGTGAGAGGTAAACTCCTTCGGCGTCAACCAACGCGCCGCGCCGGACGGCTTCGCCCGTCGCTTCGGCTAAAACTTCATCGCGCCAGCCCGTGCGCGCGGCGATGTCCGCGCGACGCAAACCAATGCTTCCCGCAGTCTCGACAAAGAGCGCGAGGCGGTCGGCGTCATCAGCTTCAATCAATGACGCGAGCCGCGCGCGGGCCGCAGCCGCCGCGCGCCCGCGATGCTTGACGGCGTGTGCGTCGAGCACGCGACCGCCCGCAATCGTCCGCGAAGGAGAATAAGAGCGAATGATAAAACGCTCTGACGGCAACGCGACGACCGGAGCTTCAAAACGCAACTGCGCGAAGCCGCTTTCGCCGGGCGCGATTTCTCCATTCTCTTCGAGCACGCGCACGCGCGCCAAGACTTCCGCCGCGCCGAGATGCACGCGCACGCGCGAGCGCGAACGCAAAGGACGCGGCGCGCTTTCGAGCACGTCCATAAGCGCGTCAAGAATCTGCGTCGCGCCGAGACGCGAGGCGGGCGCGAGCGTCATCCCGCGCTCGACGGCTGAAGCTTCGACTCCGCCGAGATTGACAGCCGTCCTCTGTCCGGCCAATGCCTGCTTCACCGCACGCCCGTGAACCTGTAGGCCGCGCACGCGGACGCGCGTGCCTTCGGGCAAAAGCTCCATCTCGTCGCCCTCCGAGATGCTTCCGGCGACGAGCGTTCCCGTCACGACCGCGCCGAAGCCGCGCATCGTGAAGGCTCTGTCCACAGGCAGCCGCGCGACCGTCTCGTTCGAGCGAGCGGGCACACGCAAAGCCATCTCACGCAGAGTCTCTTTCAACTCTTCGATGCCCGCGCCCGTCCGCGCGCTCACAGAAATGATGGGCGCGCCTTCGAGAAAAGAGCCTGCGATTAGCTCTTCGGCTTCGGCGCGCACAAGCTGGAAAAGCTCTTCGTCAACCGTATCGGTTTTAGTGATGATGAGGAGGCCGGAATTGATTTCGAGCAGGCGGCAGATGTCGAAGTGCTCGCGCGTCTGCGGCATCACGCCTTCGTCAGCCGCGATGACGAGCGCGACGAGGTCTATGCCGTGCGCGCCCGCCAGCATGTTTTTGACGAAACGCTCGTGGCCGGGTACGTCCACAAAGCCGAGCCGCACGTCCACCAACTCAAGCTCCGCGAAACCCAGATCAATCGTGATGCCGCGCCGCTTCTCTTCCGGCAGGCGGTCGGCATCCACGCCCGTCAAGGCACGCACCAGAGCGGTCTTTCCGTGATCTATGTGCCCGGCTGTGCCGACGATGATTGAACGCATAAGAGCAGTGACAAGTGACGAGTGACAAGATAAAAACAGTCAGGAGTCTAGAGTCAGGAATCAAAGACTAAAGATCATTGTTTTGACTCCTGACTCTAGACTCTAGACTTCCTTTTCTTGCTTGTCACCTGTCACTTGTCACTGTATTTGAAAATCTATCCACTGCGTCGCCATGCTCTGTTTCTGCGGGGCGAGCAGGTCTGTGACGACGACTTGCAGGACGTACTCGCCGGGCGGCATGTCGCTGCCGAGTTGGAGGCGTCCGCCCGCGTTGAGCCGCTTCAAATCCGTCTGCCCCGTCGCATCGAAAGGCAGCACGTCGCCCGCGAAAATCTGCTGGCCGTCGCGGAAGAGGCGAAGCTGCGTTTGCAGTTGCGGACGCTGCGTCGCTTTGTTGAGCTGCGCGTTGTAAATCACATAGTCGAACTCCAACACCATGCCGCGACGCAAGCGGCGCACGCCCGGCCCCGCTTGCGGGTCTAAGATAGGTTTGGCAGTTACCGCCGCGTTTTGCAGGCTGGCATCTAACGTCGGCGCATTGTTCTTCAGCTTATCCGGGTCAAAGCCGTTGACGACGAGGCCGGAGAGCGTGAGCCGATTTTTGTTGATGTTCGGGACTTCGATGAACTGGCTGGCCGAGCCGATGCGCTGCGACGCAGTATCGCGCAAGGCCGCGCGCAGTTGATACGCGCCCGCTTTCCTGACCGGCACGATGAGCCTGTAATCGAAGCCGTTCTGCATAATCAGGCGATATTGTTCTCCGCGCACACGCACCGTCTCCGTGCGGCTGACTTCATCCACAATCGTCCCGTTCTCTCCGAAGGTGACGGCCATAATGTCGAAGACGAGCTTGCGCCAGCCGTCGGCCTCTTCCGCGAAGGTGAGCTTGTTTGAGTCCACATGCAGGAGCGAGCGCAGGAAAGAGCCTGACTTCGCATTGTTGGCGAAGAGCGAAGTCAGCCGCACATCCACGTCGCCCGAATTGAAGGGAGCGACGATGGCGCGCGACAGTTGCACGACGCGCGATTTCGGCGCGGGGGCGGGAAGCATCTTCTCGTCGGTGATGCCGAAAAACCCGCTCCGGTAACGAACCGTCAGTCCCGGCCTTTTGACTTTGATCTGAAGCTTATTAAAGCGCGCACGCTTCGGGTCAAAGGTCGCCTCGTCCGGATGATAGCCGAGCAGGTAATAGCCCTGCTGGTCTTGGAGCATCTTTTTGATGCCGCCGGAGAGGTCGTTATTATTGTGGATGGCGACGCCGCCCGTCTGCTGCGCCAGAAAATTCAAGCCCTGTTGCGAGTCAAAAAAGTCGGCTCGTCTGGCGAGCATGCTCTCTTCGACCGGAGTCACGACGAGACCGTTCTGCTCCTGAGGCCGGTTCATCCCTTGCGAGTTATCCGCCGCCGTCAAGCCGAGCACTTGCAGGCCGCGCACGTCCATCGTGTAGATGACGACCGACGCGCGATTGGCAAGCTCCGTCAGACGACGCAGGGAGTCCACAATCCGATTGCTGCCGTTGTCAAGGCTCGAAGCCCCGACGATGTCGGCGGGGCGCAGAGCTTGACCATCTCGATTCTGAATCTTGATGCCGTCGGAAAAGAGCATCACGGACTTACGCCCCGGCAAGTCTCTGAGTCCCTGCACGATGTAGCTGAGCGCGCCGAGCGTCCCGACGGTGAACAGCTCGTTGCGAAATTCATCTATGTCTTCGCCGCCCGCGCTGCCGCCATCACCGCCGCCGGGAATGCCCGCCCTCATCTCGTCGGCGATGTTAGTGCCGCGCAGAGGCGCGAACGGGCTGATGCCGCCGCGACCCAAATTATTCCATTTCATCTGTTCGATGGCCGCATAGAGCATCCGCTTGTCCGAGGTGAACTGCTGTAAAGCTCCCATGCTGCCGCCCGTGCGGATGATGGCGACCAGATCGCCGGGCTGCATCTGTTCGTCCACAAACTTTTTCAGCGCGCGGCGCACGAAAGGCAGGCTCTCGGCTGAGAGTCCGAGATCGTCCACGACGAGGGCGAGCGTGCGGCGCACCTGTTCGGGACGCAGGATGGCGGGCGGCACGGGCGGCGCGTTCTTATCAGCCGGACGGGTGAGCGGCGCAACCTTTTCCACCGCGCTCGTCACCAGAGGCACATAAGAGAAGTTCGTAATCTGTTGCGGCTGGCCGTTTTCCAGCACCTCGAATTCTTCCGGGCGGAGGTCTGTCACGGGCTTGCCGTTCTTGTCCGTGACCACCGCGTCAAGCTGTATCAGGTTGGTCGTAATCCGCACGACATCTTCGTCGTCAATCTGCGGCTCTTGCTGCGGCTTCGGCGCGGGAGTCTGCGCGAAGAGCGGCGCGACCAGAGCCAGGATCAGCATGAGCGCGAGCGAGGATTGTTTCTTCATAAAAGCCTCCAACGGTAAAGCGTAATGCGGACGGGTCTCTTAAAAGTTAAAGACGCGTCATCAAATGAGAAGGTTTGAAAATTTAGTCACGGCGCGTCACTGGATTTTCACACTCCGATGTGAGATGCTGCGGCGCACAGCCCAAAAAATTTTCAAACAAGGGAATTATCATGCCAGAGCAAGCGAAAAAAGGCGACACCGTGCGCGTGCATTACGAAGGACGATTGACGGACGGGCAGGTCTTCGATTCTTCTGCGGGCGGCGAGCCTTTGGAGTTCGAGATCGGCTCAGGCCAGGTCATCGCGGGCTTTGACGACGGCGTCACGGGGATGAGCGTCGGCGACAAAAAGTCTATCGAGATCGAAGCCGAAGACGCTTACGGCCAGCGCAATGAAGCTCTCACGAGAGCCGTCCCGCGCGACAGCATCAACCTCGAATCCGAGCCGCAACCCGGCACCACTCTCGTCCTGCAACTGCCGGACGGCAACGAGATTCCCGTCGCCATCACCGAAGTCACGGATGAATCCATCACCCTCGACGCCAATCATCCGCTCGCAGGCCAAAAGCTCATCTTCGACATCGAACTCGTCGGGATAAAACAGTGACAAGTTAAAATAACGTCAGTTCGAGATAAGCAA
>DASWRG010000078.1:0-9216 GCA_036403295.1 Pyrinomonadaceae bacterium | reverse complement strand
AGTCGGAGCGCGATGAATGCCGCCGCCGACGAGCACGGAAATTTGCCCGTCACTTAGGCCGTGTGCGTTGAGCCTTTCGACCAGCAGAGGAGCAATGCGTGCGACGCCTGCGACCCGCGTCGCATCCGGCACGACGATGACCACACGGTCATGGCTGCTGACAATCTCTTCGAGCGTTGGAGATGCAATCGGAGCATCTAAGACAGCTTGAATCTCATCATCACTGAGACGCGCGGCCTCGCCCTCATGCGGAGCAAGCACTGTGAATTGGTCGGGGTCAAAACGGAAGGGAAGCTGCTCGTCGCCGTAACTAAGAAAGACGGTTTGCCTTTCCCTCGTCCGGCGCGAATGCTCTGCGCCTGCGTTTTCCGCCGAGGTGACATCTGTGTGCGTCATAGCGAACCACTCTCTTTCAGAACTCTCGCCAGACGTGCGACGCCTTCTTCAATCTGCTGTGGGCTTGAGTTGCTGAAATTCAAACGCATGCTCTGAGTTTGATGACTTGCCCCGTCAACGCTAAAGGCGCGACCCGGAATGAATGCGACCTGTTCTTTGTCAATCGCAATTTTGAAGAGCCTGTTGAGATCAAGCGTCGAGGGCAGCTCGACCCAGAAGAAGAAACCGCTCTGAGGCGTGTTCCATCTCGCTTCGTCAGGGAAATGTTCTTCGAGCGCGCGCGCCATCGCCTCACGCCTGCGTTTGTACTCGTCGCGCAACGTGGCAATATGTGCGGGCAGCTGGCCGCTCTCAAGATAAGCATTGACAAGCCGTTGTGTGAAAGTCGCCGTGTCAATATCGGCAGCCTCTTTGACGATTGAGAGAGGCTCTATTAACTCCGCCGGGACGACGATCCAGCCGACGCGCAAGGCGGGCGCGAGAATTTTTGAGAACGAGCCGACATAAAAAACCCAACGCTCGCTGAGCGCACGCAAAGGCGGCAGCGCATCCTCGCCGTAACTTAGAAACCCATACGCATCATCTTCGATAATCGGAACGTGATATTGCTCCGCCAGTGCGACCAGCCGCGCTCTTTTGTCACGGTGCAGGTTGACGCCCAAAGGATTGTGCCCGTCCGTAATCGAATAGATGAAAGCCGGGCGCGGACTCAATCGCAGCAACTTCTCGACAGCATCCACATCCATCCCTGTCTCAGGATTCGTTTCAACCGTCAGAATTTCAGGACGGAATGGTTCGAGCGCCTGTTGGAATCCGAGATAGATAAATTTCTCAGTGACAACTTTGCCGCCGTTGTCGAGGAGCAAGCGCGCCAGCAGGCTCATCCCCTGTTGCGCTCCGGCGGTCAGAAAAATCTGCTCTTCGAGACAATTGACGCCGCGCCGCTTCATCAACTCACAAACTTGCCGCCGCAATGATTCGAGATGCGGGCTGTACTGCAATGCTCCGGGCTGCGTTGACAGAATTTGTCCGGCCATCCCGGCGAATGCCGCGCGCGGAAAAAACTCCGGCGCAGGCAGTCCCAAAGCGAACGAGATGATGCCGGGACGCGAAGCCTCAGTCAGCATCTCTTGCAGAGCGGAACGCGAGATATTTTTCGCCCACCCTGCCAGCGCAAGAAGCTCTGCCTCTTGATTGATAGTCTCGAACATCACAACTCTTTTATTAGACCTCTCGCTGACGTTAGTTTCAATCAACCGCAGAGACGCGGAGACGCAGAGACGATACAAAAGATAAAAGACAAGCTATTAACTGCCAACTGCCAACTGCTTTTCTCTCAGCGTCTCCGCGTCTCTGCGGTTAACTCCCGGTTTGGCAGGCTAAAGATTTCCGCGAAGCGCCTGCTCGCGTTCAATCGCTTCAAAGAGGGCTTTAATATTTCCTCCGCCGAAGCCGCGTGCGCCCTTGCGCTGGATGATTTCCATAAAGGCCGTCGGGCGATCATGCAGGGGCTTGGTGAAGACCTGCAACAGCGTGCCCCACTGGTCGTGGTCTAAGAGCACGCCTGACTCGCGCAAGCTCAAGACATCTTCATCAACTCGTCCGAGGCGTTCTTCCAGTCGTTCGTAATAATTGTCGGGCGTATACAAAAACTCAATGCCGCTTTCGCGCAGGGCGCGCACGGTCTCGATAATATTATCCGAGAGCAGCGCGATGTGCTGCGCTCCCGAACCGTGATGAAAAGCAAGATATTCATCTATCTGTGACATGTTCTTGTGCGGAGCCGGTTCCATAATCGGAAACTGCACGCGCCCGTTCTCGTTCTGCACCACGCCCGAATTCATCGCGGTGTTTTCCGTCACGATGTCTTCCTGATGCGAGTGCCGGAAATCAAAGACCTCGATATAAAAATCGAACCAGCGTTTGAGCGCGCCCGGCTCGACGCAGACGGCGATGTGGTCAATCGCAGAAAGTCCGATGGACTTGACTCGCGTTGGATGCTCAATCGGCTGATAACCGGGCGGGAGCAGCTCACCTGAGCCGTGTTGCTCGATGAAAGAATGAACCGTATCTCCATAGGCCGCGACCGTCGCTTTGACTGTACGCACGCCGTTCTCGTCAAACACTGTCGGCGGCATGAGAGGCCGCGCGCCACGCTCGACGACCTCGCGGAAAATCTGTTCGGCGTCATCAACTGCGAAGGCTATATCCTTGACGCTATCGCCGTGAAGTCTGACATGCTCGGCGACGGGGCTTGAAGGCGTGAGCGCGCTGGTCAGAATCAAAGTGATCTGGTTCTGACGCAGCACAAAGGAGGTGCGCTCGCGCTCTCCGGTCTCTAAGGTTGCTTTGGCGACGGGCTGAAAGCCGAAGGCCGTGCGATAAAAGTGCGCTGCCTGTGAGGCGTTGCCCACGTAAAACTCGACGTAAGCTATCTTTTTAATTTGTGACATAACAAAGCTCTTAAGGTGATGTGTTTATCGGTTGAGGAAATCACCGTTCTTTTTTACTTCAATACTTCACGAGATTCAAGGTTGGCTTCGATTTCAGCCCTTGTGCGCCAGACGGGGCGCAGCTCTTTCTTTGCAAATAAAGCCAACTGATCGCCCCTGTGAATCGAACCGGGTTGCGAGCTGTTTCCGTAAGAGAGCAACACTCTGGCGCGCAGCGGAGTGGAAAATTCGACGGCGGCCACGTAGGAATCGCCGCCGAGGGAGCGATACAGGCCGTCCTGTGCGGGCGCATAATCGACCACGCGAAAGATGCCGAGCGAATCTAAGCCGCCGTTTCCCGGATAGTCCGCTTTTCCGACGCGAAGCCGCGCCACATCGCCCCACTGCACATCGAGCGCACCCATGCCTGCCTGCATCTTGGCGGCGGCAGCCTCCAAAGCCTTGACCGCAGCTTGCGGCGAAGCCAGGCCGGCGGGCGTCTCTAAAGGCTTCTTCTCGTCCCAGGCTTGTGCGAAGACGCCCGCCGGTGTGTCTCCGAGCAGGTTCATCTCCTGCGCCCAGAGCGTGAAGAGCACTGCGCCGCGACTGTTTGCGTCCGTGCTGCGATCCCACTTCTCAAGGACGGCGGCGGCCTGCTTCGCAAGGTCGCTTCCGCTCGCACGCGCGGCCTTGATTAAATCGTCAAGGATACGGTCGGCCAACTCGGAGCGCGTCGAGTGCTTGTCCCGAATCATCTCGTCGAAAGAGATGTGGTTGTCCTCCTGAAGCATACGCACGGAACGCTGCGAGCGAAAGTCCATGAAGCGCGGCGCAAGGTAAGCGGGAAATTTATCCGGGTCGAGGGCGCGCGGGAAGGTTGCAGTCCACGGCGGGTCGTTGGTGTTCTGCACCCAGCCGCTCGGAGGGTCTATCAATTTGGGCAACTCGCGGTATGAGAGCGTGTTCGTCCACAGCGTCGCCGCAGAATCTCCCGGCACGATGCCGCTCCAATATTTCCAGTCGCCGCTCGCATGTCTCGGCACAAGACCGTTGAACAGATACATGATGTGGCCGCTTCTATCGGCATAGACGATGTTGAAAAAGGGAAGTTGCAGACGACTGACGGCGGCCTCGAACTCTTTGAGATTGTTGGAGCGCGCCATGTCCCACCATTCCTGCAACGTGCCCGGATGGTCAAGCCCGACGACGCGCAGCGCGACGGCCTGTGCTTTATCTTCTGCGACGACAGGCCCATGCACAGAGCGTTTGACCAGCAGCTTTTCATCACGAAATGTGCCATTAGTTTGTTTGATTTTTATCGTCTCCTGCTCTGTCTCAAAAGGTTTGACCTTGCCGTCGAAGCGATAACCGCCCTCCGCCAGTTTCAGTTGATACAAATCCTGACCGTCGAGAGTATTGACCGTATGCGTCCATCCGAGATTGTCGTTGAAAGCGATGCCGAGGACAGGGAAACCGACCAGCGCCGCTCCATAAGCATTGATGCCGGGCGCGGTCAGTTGGGCTTCATAGAAAAGGAAGAGATCGAACCACGGCAGATGCGGGTTAGCCAGCAGCAGCGCGTGGCCGTCAGCCGAATGTGTCGGCGCGATAGCCCAACCGTTAGAGCCTTTGCCGCCCGCCTGCATGAGCGCGGCGGTGACGGCTTGCGGGTTGCTGACGAACGTGAAGTTGACGACGCGCTGTGTGTGCGCCAACACGTCCACCGCCGTCACAGGCAGGACGACTTTCAGCTCATCCTTGAGTTGGTCTCCATGCTGCCGGGCATAATCGTTGATGCCTTCCGCAAAGGCGTCCAGATAAGTGCGAAACGCGGGCGACTGCGCCTCGTACCACACGCGCGCGCGTGCAGGCACTCCCATCGTTCTCACCCATTTGTCCGATTCGTAATTTTCCTGTCCCCAGTACTCCGCAGCCCGTCCGCGACTCTCGCCGTAAAGCCTCAAGAGCAGGTTGCCGTGACTCTGCATTTGCGCCCGGCCAAAAGCATAAAAGAGACTCTTCGTATCTTTCGCAGAGATGTGCGGCACGCCCCATTTATCCCACAGGATTTCGGCAGAGCGCGGAGCGGCGGCGGCTGTGCCGCCCACAGTCGTCAACGAAATGATGAGCAGAAACAAGGGAAGGCAAAGACGTTTCACGATTAAACGGTCTCCTCTCAAGCGCACGGCTCGTAAGGTCAAAATGAGCTTGACCACGGGTTTCGTCAAATACTTTTTGGGTTCAGAGCACCCGCACAGGTGGTCTTGACTTTATACATCATCCGGCCTGATTTGGATACTCTGACGCTGTGCGCTCCGGTGCGCTTGTTTGAATCTTGGCGTGGCCGTAACTTGCACGGCTTTTGATTTGACTTAGCCGCCCGCAAAGTATAAAAAACTAACGCACCAACGTGATGGACCTCAACTGCGCCGCCATCGCGAAATATATAAATGAGCTTCTGTCAGCAGAAGGAGAGAAACCCGATGAAGGTTGGCGTTATTGAGCTGCCTGCAATTAAGCTTGTGGATTCCGAAGGAAGCAACTGGACTGCTCTACGCAAGCATGAACCGCTCGTCAGCAAACAAATTCTCATCCCACAACTTCTGGCCGGCGGCTTCGAGGTTCAACTCGTCAACCTGAAAGACGGAAATGATGAGATGGAGTACGGCGAGGTGTTGTGGAAGGGTCGCACCCTGACCAAGATTCTGGTCGGGCGAAATTTCACAGAGCTTGAGCCGCGCTCGATGGATGTCTGGGGGGTCACGATCAACTACATGCAGGAGCGAGAGGCCGCCTGCATGCTCATACGTCATCTGACGGATGGAGGCGGGCGCGTGGTCGTCGGCGGCTCGGATGCTTTCACCGAACCGGAGCCTTACCTGCGTGCGGGCGCGCAGCTCGTCATTCAAGACAAATCCGGCGCGGCTAATCTGCCTGCTCTCGATTATGCGCTGGGCAAAACTCCGCGAGCGCCTTTGCACGGCGTCATGCTCGCGGACGGCACAAAAATTCCCGCGCGCATTCCTCCCATGAACCCGGAGGATTGGCCGCTCCCTCCGCAGTGGGTCGTCGAGCAATCGCTCGGCATCGAATACTGGGAAGGCACTGTGCCGCAGCATTTGTTGCCCATCGGTTCTGTGATGGCGGACATAGGCTGCGACAGGCATTGCGACTTCTGCGAGACTCCGGTCTACAAGCTCGGCTATCGTCGCATGTCGCCCGCGAAGACTCTCGAATGGTTTGCGGCACAGAAGGCTGCTGGCGCGCGTTCCGTGATTTGCCCGTCGGATCAATTCCTGGGGCGTGTGCTCTGGAAAGAGGGACGTGATGAGGTGCTTGAGATTATGCGCGGCATCCGGGAACTGGGACTCGCCGTCCTGTGGGGCAACGGCCTTGAGTTGAAGAAGGCGACCGTCGGGCGCGGGATGCCGAACAGCGATCTCACGCCGGACGAAGAACTGGTCGCAGCTCTCTGGGGTTGGGATGGAAACGCAGGCTGCTATCAGGCTTATCTTCCGGCTGAACGCCCAACCTTCGGCACAAGCTCTTATGCCAAGCTGCTGCCGTGGGAACAGCATCGCCACCTCTTGCGCGCGATTGCCCGCACAGGCATCCCTGATATTACATACGGAGTCATCATCGGCCTGCCTGATGATGATGACGAAAGCCTGCGAAATCTTGAAGAGGCGGTCAGCGGACTCTGCTCCGAACTCAAAGCCATCAATCCCGAAATCAGCTTCAAAGTAACTCCCTTTGCCATACGGCCTCTGCCGGGGACACCGCAGGCAGTCAGCCTACGCGCTTCCGGCCTGCTGCGCTTTGAAGACCCGACCATCGTCGGCGGCTTCTGGACGGCTTGCGCGGATACGAATCATTTGACTTATGAAGAAGTCTCAGACTGGCAGTCGCGCCTGGCCGCCATCGGTGATGTCGAAGCCAAATGGCAAGGCATCACCGGCGTGACTCCCTGATGGAAGTCGCTCTAAATTCTAAAGGAGAAAAAGAGATGAATTCGGATGAGAGGGAAGATAATACTATTTACAAAGTGGTCGTAAATCACGAAGAGCAGTATTCGATCTGGCCAGCCGACCGCGAGAATGCGCTCGGCTGGAATGATGCCGGGAAGAGTGGAACGAAGGCGGAATGCCTCGCCTATATCAAAGAGGTCTGGACGGACATGAGACCGCTCAGCTTGAGAAAAAAGATGGAAGAGGCGGAGCGAGAATCCGGCAAATAGCCTGGCTTCAGCTCAGAAGCGGCGACGACCGATGCTGTGCTTGCTGCTCAAAGTTGATTATGTCAACGACGCCTGCCACGAGCCGCTGGCTCTCCGGCTATAAGCCCAATCCGCGAGCTGCCCTGCGGCTCTTCTGTTTTCCTTACGCGGGCGGCGCGGCAAATATTTTTCATTCGTGGGCCAGCTCTTTACCGTCAAGCATCGAAGTCTATCCGGTTCAACTTCCCGGCAGGGGCAATCGCCTGCCCGAACCCGCTTTCACAGGTCTTGAGCTGTTGGTCGAAACTGCCGCCCGCGAACTGCTGCCCTACTTTGACAAACCATTCGCCTTCTTCGGACACAGCATGGGAGCCATCATCAGTTTTGAGCTTGCACACCGCCTGCGCCTTGAACAGAGGAGCGAGCCGGTTCACTTGTTCGTCTCCGGTCGCCACGCCCCGCAGAGACCGGAAGCTGAAACGCCGACTTATAACTTGCCGGAAAAGGATTTTCTGGACGAGTTGCGCAGGCTGAAGGGCACGCCCGCAGAGGTCTTGGAACATGAGGAGCTGATGCAACTGATGCTGCCTTTGCTGCGAGCCGATTTTGAGTTGATACAGACCTACGGGTATGCTGCGCGACCGCCGCTCGATTGTCCCATCACTGCTTTCGGCGGCATAGAGGATACAGAGGTCTCGCGCGAATGCCTTGAAGCATGGAGCGCGATGACCACAGGAGCTTTCAAACTGCGTATGTTGCCGGGCGACCATTTCTTTCTCAACACAGCCCGGCCTCTCTTTCTGCAAACGCTCGCGCGCGACTTACAGCAGGTCGCGGGTCGAGAGCATGCCTAAATCAAACGGATGAATCAATCCTCTTCATGGCCGTCGCCGCAGATGCATCCTGCACTGGCAAGCGACGAGGTTCATATCTGGCTGGCTCATCTCAATCAACTGGAAGCCAGCGCGCCTTCCTTCCTCGAAATACTCGCCCCTGACGAGCGCGATAGAGCAAGCAGGTTTCACTTCAAGAAAGATCGCGTGCGATTCATCCTGACGCGCGGAATACTTCGGACGATTCTCGCGCGTTATCTTCAAAGCGATGCCGCACGCTTGAGCTTCGATTATAACGCCTATGGAAAACCATCTTTGGCCGGGAGAGCAGGCGGCGCTCGCGCGCTTCACTTCAATCTCTCGCATGCGCATGAGCTGGCTCTTTACGCTTTCACGCTTCAACGCGAAGTCGGTCTCGACTTAGAGTTCATGCGTCACGATTTTGCCTGTGAAGAAATTGCCGCGAGATTTTTTTCAGAGCGGGAAGTTGCGATGCTGAGTGCGCTCCCCGTAAGCCAGCGAGTTCAAGGCTTCTTTAACTGCTGGACGCGCAAAGAGGCTTACATCAAAGCGCGCGGTGTGGGACTGTCCCTGCCGCTCAACAGCTTCGATGTTTCGCTTGCGCCCGAAGAGCCTGCCGCGCTGCTCTCCGTGAGCGACGGGACGGGAGAAACACAGCGTTGGCGATTACAGGAATTGAATCCCGCAGCAGGCTATGTCGCCGCCGTGGCGGTCGAGGGCATCGGCTGGCGACTCCGTTGCTGGCAATGGTCATAATAAACTCATCTCCACACCTGGACGCACTCGATTCCAAGGGGCAATACAGGGCATAGAAAAAAGGGGTGGTCTCAGGATGTTTCCGCAGTGCAGAGGGCGCTCGTCAGTTCTGCCGCATCCGGGGTTATCTGGAGTTGATCCAGTTGACCACTGACTGATGGTTGACTGAAAGGAGCCGCCCGATTCTGCGAAAGCCGTTACCTTCAAGGTAGAGTTTGAGAGCCATCTCTTTTGTTTTGTCGTCATAACCCAATGGTCGCGGCTCAGGCGCGTACTGGCGGCGACACTCTTGGCACTGATAGCGTTGGCTTTTGGTTCGTGTAAAGCCAGCTTTGACTTGTCGAGTAGTGTCTTGGCACTGGGGACAATGAATTCAGCTCTGATTTAGTCAGTCCCCTGATTCATTAGATTCGATTGTCGTTCCATAACTAAGCTTCAGGCGGAACACTAAGTTCTGAGGTCTGTTGGATTCCCATAGCCATCTCGGGAAGAATGCCTATCTTGACATAGATTGGTCTGACATCACGGCGCAGAGATGGCAGCGAACGTGCGAACCAGAGAG
>DASWRG010000077.1:0-67498 GCA_036403295.1 Pyrinomonadaceae bacterium | reverse complement strand
TCAGAGCCACTTGTGTTTGCGCCAGTTGAATTGAAAGCTGTCCGCGAGGCGCGAAGGCACGTGCCATGATTCCTGCGGGCGCGGAGAGTGTGAATCTGAGTTCGGTCTGGGATAATCGCGGACGGCCAAAGTTGCGTTGAGGGTTCGTTGACATAAAGTTTCTCCTTCAAAGAGTAGGCGAGGGCGGGTTGAGCTTTACGCGCCGCTTTATATCACACGAATGCGGGAAGATAAATGAAAGGCTCTCGATTGATGATGAGGTTTGGCGACGAGAGGTTTCAGCTTGCGGCAGGTCAAACAAAGAGTTTCACGCAAAGGCGCAAAGAGAAGAGACAAGATTTAGAAGGAGTTGAGTTTTATCTTTATGCTTATGTCTTTCTTTGCGTCTTTGCGCCTTTGCGTGAGAATAAAGAAGAAAGGCGACTTGCTGTTGCCAGCGAGTCGCCTTTGCTTTTTTAACGCCTTCCGGACACATGACCGGAAGCGGCCAGTGGCTTTGCTTTTGTGAGAAAAGCCGGGGAGTGATTACATCTTGATCACTTTTTCTGCCTGCGGGCCTTTCGGACCCTGCGTCACCTCGAACTCGACCTCTTGACCCTCTTCGAGCGTCTTGAAGCCGTCGCCCTGAATGGCGCTGTAGTGAACGAAGATGTCCGAAGAGCCGGGCTGCTCAATGAAGCCATAGCCCTTCGAGTTATTGAACCACTTGACCTTGCCGGTTATTCTTGACATAACAAACGAATCCTCCTAACGATTCGGTAAAACGCGGAAAACGACGCGGCCTGTTAATGCTTGGCTTTGACACTTACCGCCTAGGGTGAATTGCTTGTGAGCCGGATGCGCTTTTTTTGTTGGGGCGCCGCACGGAAACTACACAATACAAGAAAAAAGCCTGTGCGAAATGCAGAGTGCGCTCTAAGGAGCGCGCACGCTTCATATCAGACACAGACCAAACGGGGAAGAACTAAAACTCATTACTGTAACGCCTGCAAATCTAACCACAGGGGCGGGTTAGAGGAAAACCTTCCGTTGAAACGACGGCGCATACTAAGCGATTGCCCGCAACTCTGTCAAGCACAAAATCCACCTCGCCGCCGATTTTTGAAACTAATTTTAGCAGTGATTCAGTTGGAACTGCACAGCCCGATAGTCCTTTCTTTGCGGTCTTTGCGTCTTCATACTTTGCGAGCTTTGCGTTAAAAACTAACTTAACCGCAAAGAGCGCAAAGCAGGCGCGCGCAAAGAACGCAAAGAATAACTTGCTCTCTCTGGCTTGAGCTATGACCCTCATTCCATCGGGCTTTGCTTCGCCTCAAGGCTGGTGTAAAATCGCGCGCATCCGCTTGTGTACGCCTCATGCCGCTTGAGGCGCGACGGAAAAATCAGAACCTCGTCATCGAAAGATAGGGTTCTCCTCTCAGTTCTCTTTCATCCAGGAGCCGCATCATGTTCCCCTTTAAGCATAGTTCTGTCTTTCGCTCGACGTTTCGTAAATCGCTCGTCCTCTCAATCTGCGTGCTGCTGTTCCTCTCGATTCTCGGAGGCGCGTTCGCTTATAAGAACGGCGTGCAGACGAGCGATGGCCTCTGGCAAAAAATCGAAGAGCGCGAGATAGCCAATCGCGACTCGCGCGTCGACAAGCCTCTCTCTTATCTAACCGTGCGTCTCGACACGGATGCTCTCGTCTCAACGCTTGACCGCGCGCCGCTTGAATCCACAGAGGCCGCGAAAAACTCTCAAGCCGTCATCACGCTGCCCATGCCGGACGGAAGCTTTGCGAGATTCCGAATCGTCGAATCTCCGATAATGGAAAAAGAGCTGGCCGAGAAATTTCCGTCAATCAAAACTTATCGCGGGCAGGGCATTGATGACGCGAACGCGACCACGCGCTTTGACCTGACGCCGGTGGGCTTTCACGCCATCGTGCTCTCTTCGACAGAGACGACTTACATAGAGCCTTATGCGCGCGGCAACACGCTGGACTACATCAGCTTCTATCATAAGAACGCGCCCGCAGGCTCGTTCGCGATGGACTGCATGGTCGGGGAAAATGAGGTCTCCGAAGCGATGGAGCGCGGCGTCTTTTCACATCGCAGCGATGCCGCGCAAGTCATCAGCGGCGCGACCTTGAGAACCTACAGGCTGGCCGTCGGAGCGACCGCCGAATACACTGCGACCTACGGCGGCGGCACGGTCGCGGGCGGCCTCGCGGCCATCACGACGACGATCAATTTCGTTCAGGCGATTTACGAGCGCGAGCTGGCGATTCGACTGACGCTCGTGGCCGGCGAAAGCTCTATTATCTATACAGACACGGCGACGGATGGTTACACGCACGAAAACATCGCCAGCATGCTCAGCGAGAATCAGACGAAGCTGGACACGATTATCGGCGCGGGCAATTACGACATCGGCCATGTCCTTGACGGCGGGACTCTGGGCGGAGGCTTCTCATTTCAGGGACAGGCCGGAGCTATCGGCAATGTCTGCGTGGCGGGGTCGAAGGCGGGCGGCGTCTCTATCTTTCGCTCGGTCGTGCCCGGCGATGTCGTGGCTTACTATTTGGTCGCGCACGAGATGGGTCATCAGTTCGGAGCGACGCACACGATGAACGGGACGGGGACGGGCTGCGCCGGGGCGCGCACGTCAATCACGGCTTACGAGCCGGGGAGCGGTTCGACCATCATGGGCTACAGGTGGAATTGCGGCGCGCAAGACCTGCGTTCATCGAGCACCTATTTTCATAACGCGAGCCTTGAGCAGATAGTCAATTACACGACGACCGGCGCAGGCTCTTGCGGCGTGCAAACTGCTTCGGGCAACACTCCGCCGACGATCAACGCCGGAGCGAATTACACGATCCCGCGCAGCACGCCTTTCGCTTTGACCGCGACGGGCAGCGACCCTGACGGCGACGCTTTGACTTACAACTGGGAAGAGTTTGACCTGGGAACTTCTTCGCCGCCCGACACGGACGCGGACGGACAGGCGCGTCCCATCTTTCGCTCTTACCTTGCGACGAGCAGCCCCGTGCGAAATTTCCCGTCATTGCAATACATACTCAACAATGCCAACGTGCCGCCGACGAGCGCGACGTGTCCGGTCGGCGGCGGGACGTGCCTGGTCGGAGAGGCTTTGCCTTCGATCACGCGCACGATGAACTTTCGCGTGACGGCGCGCGACAATCGCACGACGGGCGCGATCAATTCTGCGGCGATGCAGGTCAGCGTCAGCGCGGCGAGCGGCCCGTTCAATATCACTTCGCCGAACACCAGCGTGACGTGGGCTAATGACATTCCGCAGACTGTGACGTGGAACGTCGCCAATACAAACGCCGCTCCGGTCAACGCCTCGGCGGTTCGCATATCGCTCTCAACCGACGGCGGCAACACATTCCCTTACGTGCTCTCGGCCTCGACGCCGAATGACGGCACGGAACAGGTCTTCATTCCGGTCGGCGGGACGACGACGGCGCGCATCAAAGTCGAAGCCGTCGGCAATATCTTCTTCGATGTCTCGGACACGAACTTTACGATCACAGGCTTAGCCCGAAATAAAGTTCTGGATTTCGATAACGATGGCAAGACAGACCTGGCGGTCGTGCGCAACTCCGGCGGCTCGCTCATCTGGTATCTGCAACGCAGCCTTGCGGGCTTTATCGGACAGGCTTGGGGAGCGGCTGGCGATAGATTAGTTCCGGCAGACTATGATGGCGACGGCAAGTGGGACGTAGCCGTCTGGCGTCCCGGCTCGCCCGCGAACTTTTACATTTTGAGAAGCTCTGACAACGCGCTTCAGGTCGTTTCGTTCGGACAGACCGGAGACGACCCGCGCATCACGCAGGACTTTGACGGCGACGGCAAAGCCGATCCGGCTGTGACGCGCAATGTCGGCGGCCAGTTGACGTGGTACATCAATCGCAGCTCGCTTGGCTTTACGAGCGTCGGGTTCGGCAACGCCGTGACCGACGCGTCCTTGCGCGGAGACTACGACGGCGACGGCAAAGCCGATGTCGCCATCTATCGTAATCAGCAGGGCGCGCCGGCCAACACCTTCTACATTCTCAGAAGCTCGAACGGCACAGTCACGGGGCAGACTTTCGGAAACTCCGCGACGGATTATGTGCTGCCCGGAGACTTTGACGGAGACGGAAAGACTGACATCGCGGTCTATCGTTTCAATGGAGCGGGCACGGGCACCTGGTATTCGCTGCGCAGTCTTGACGGAGTTTTTCAGGCTGTCGCGTTCGGCGCGGCGGGAGATGTTCCAACGCCCGGCGATTACGATGGCGATGGCAAGACGGATCAGGCCGTCTGGCGCAGCAGCAACGGCACTTTCTATTTGAATCGCAGCACGGCTGGCTTTACCGCCATCGGCTTCGGCACGGCTGGCGATCAGATCGCAGCTTATGATTTGCAAATCAGGTGAACTAAGAAAGTTTCCCGCAAAGGCGCAAAGGCGCAAAGAAGACAAGCAAGCTTTCTTTGCGTCTTTGCGGGAAACTTTTTTTATCGCTTCAAATCTCTCACATAAGCTGCAAAGCGTTCGTGGTCTTCTTCACTCATCTCCGTGATTCGCACGCCGACGAGATAGCATATCTTTTCTTCAGGCTGTTCCACGCGTTCATAGCGCACGGCGACTGCCTGCATCCGTATCGTCGCGCCGGGCAGCTCAAGCTCTACGAGCAGCGTCGTGCCCGCGCCCGTCAGGTAATGCCCCTCAATGTGTATCGCGGGCATCAAGAGTCCGAGTCCGCTCGCGCTCGCGTCGCGCGTGTGGCCTGTTAAAGCGACCGCGTGCCGCGCGCCGTTCGCGCCCGCCAGTTTGACTGTGCAGCCGAGGCGCGCTTCAAAACGCCGCGCGCTCCGACGATTGCCCACAAACTGGCGCAGCCGCGCCGCCATCAGACGCATTACTTCCGGCATCTCGAAAATAAAAAGCTCGACCGATCACGCTTGTCCTTCATCAAGCGGCCTGAGGTTCATGACCAATGGGAGAGTGTGCGCGGAGGATTCAAGATGGGGCGGCTTTGATTATAACGGTTTTCGGCCAACCACAGGGAGAAATTTTAAAGAAGGTTCAAAGTTCAAGGTTCAAGGACAAAGACCATCTCGTAACCTTGAACCTTGAACTTTGAACCTTGAACCCTTACTGCGCGGGCGCAGTAAGGGTCAGCATCTTGTGCTCTCCGGGCAGGAGCGTGACGCGTTGTGCGTTGGCGGCGCGTACTCTGATCCAAGCGTCGTTGATGGTGGAGAGGTCTTCTCCGGCGCGCATGAAGATAATGAAATATTCTCCGGGCGCGCCGCTCACGCTGTAGCCGCCGTCGGCTTCCGAGGTGACGAAGAGAAAAGAGAGGCGAGCGTGCCATCTGCTCTGCTCCGTCGGAATGAGCACGAGCTGCCTGTTCAACGCGGGCGTGTTGTTTGCGTTCAGGATGCGCCCCGCGAGAGTCGCCCCGTCGTGCGAGATGACGACCTGCACGTCCGTGATATTCGAATTGTCGTTGACGGAGAGAGGCTCCCTCAACAAGTCCGCGCCGCCCATCGTCACCGTCTTGACATAATAATTTTCGTCTTGCGGGACGAAGACGTTCGGATAAAATGTTCCCGGCGGAACTCCGGTGATCGTGAACGTGCCGTCCCTTTGCACGGTCTGCTGCGCGTCAGTCATGCTCTCTTCATTCAACGCCTCTAGCTTGACGATAGTCTCTTCCGGCAAAGGCCTGCCGCCTTCGACCGTTACCGTGCCCGATATGCTCGCGCCTTCCGTCAGCGCAATCACGACATCCGTCAAGTCGCCGCCAGAGACGGTCACGTCCTGCACTTTGCGCGTGTACTTGAGCTTGGTCGGCGCGGCCTGCTGCGCCGGATCGGGCGGAGAAGCGGCAGGAGAAGCGGTCTGCCCGTCGCCCTGAGTCTCCATGTCAACCTCTGCGCTTGAATACGACGGCTCGACCGTGAGCGTGTACACGCCGTCGGGTATCTCGTTAAAGGTAAAGCGTCCCTGCTCATCCGTCGAGACGGTGGTCGTCATCGCCGAGAAAGGAGAGGCCGCCGGAGCGTTCTCTTTGCCGGTGATAGTCACCTGCGCGCTGAGCGGCGTGTTGTCGCGCCGCGCGACGACCGTGCCGGAGAGCGTGCGGAGCGGACGTTCGACGAGCGTGATGTTGATCTCTTTCTGCTCCTGACCCGCGTCAACCTGTATCGCCGTCGCGCTCGTCTGCTTGGTCGCGCCCGGATAATAAGTGACGACCAGCGACGCGCTGCCGAACATCAAATCCTCGCCGCGCTGGTTGCCGCCGTCCCCTGTGTGGTCAATGGTCTCGGACGCGCTGACGATGTACTCGCCGGGCGGCAAGCCCGCGACGCGATACATGCCGCGATCATCCGTCTGAATGCCGAAGAAGGTGGAAGGATTGAGGTTAGTGATAAAGCTCCTCAATTGTCCGTCCTTCTTGCGCATGACGTTGACGCGGACATTGATGGCCGGGTCTCCGTCCGCATACGTCACCTTGCCGCTAATCGAGCCGCCGCGACGGGCGCGCACCTTGACCGTGACATCATTCGTGCCGTCCACGACGATTTCGTCAAACTGTTTTTTAATCTCTTCGACGGCGAGCTTTTCGTTCTCCACCTCTGCGAGATCAACCAGGCTGAGCGGCGTGATGATTCCGGCGGCGTCAACCATCACGAAGTAATTTCCGGCGGGCACGTTCTTGATCTGAAATTCGCCGGAAGCATTGGTCATCCCCATGCGTTCAGGCCCGTGACTGTTCGACTCAAGCAGAATCACACGCGCGCGTCTCACGGGTCGCCCGGTGTCGTCGTAAACCGCGCGCCCGCGCACGACCGATTTCGCTTTAGCGACCTCCTGCTTCGCGCGCTCGACGGCGTTTGTGTTAGTGCTCGTCGGCTCAGGCTCTGGAGTCTGCGCGGCGACGGGCGCGGGCGTCAGCAGAGCGAGCAGGACGAGCAGCCCGAAAGTAAACGCGCCGCGCTTCATGTTTGAGATTTTCATAGGGGATGCTTTCATTAGGGCTTTGTGCTTTGTGTTTTGTACTTTGTTCTTTGCACGCGACTCAGCCTTGAGCTTTGTAATTCAAGTTGAGTAAAACGGACAAAGAACAAAGTACAAAACACAAAGTGCTAACTTATTTTTTCTCCGGCGTGTACGGCTTGCCGCCCGTATCCTTGCCTTTGAGTCCGGTCGCGTCCAGAAAGTAAGAGTTTTTGCCCGTGCGTCCGTATTGCGCAGGCTCGGCTCCGGCTGTGTAGCTCTTCTTATCGCCCGCGAGCGTGATGTGATAATGATAGCCGGTCGAATCCGACGTGGTGATGTCGGGCGGCAGCAAGTTTTCTTTGAGGAGCGTCTGCATGTCAGTGAAAATGCCTTCGTGCTGCAAGCTGTAAGTGGCTTCGGCTTTGATGATGCGAACCATCATGTCCTGCGCGTCCGCTTCATGCGCCTGCAAGCGCACGTCGTAGAAATAACTCTTCCCCGCTTTCTTCACCGCCTGTGCGTCGTCCGCGTTGCCGATAATCCACGCGCCGCCGGAGCGTATCAGGTCAATCTTCGAGGTCTGCTCCTCGCCATTGTCATCTTTGATTTTGACGAAGACGGTCGCGGCGTCGCCGCTAATCTGCTCGCCCGTGACTTCGATGCCGTCCGCGCCTCTCGCCATCGCCTCAAAATCCGGGCGCAACTCGTTAAACTCCTTCTCGTTGAGAGCCTCAATCGCCGGCTTGTAGATGCTGATGTTCAACGCGTCGCGGAAACGCTTTTCGTAAAGAGCCTTGTAAAATTCGCGCGTCGTCTCGGAGGGTGTGCGCGTCTGCGGCGCAGAGGTGCGCGCTTGCAAAGCTTGGAAGCCGGAACACAATGCGACGAGCAGCATTGAAGAGAGGCAGGCGGAAATAAAGCGAAAGCGGAAAAGAGATGTCATGTGTCGCATAAAAAAATTGTCCTAAATAAAAGTTAGAATGTCAGTCTCAAAATTGGGAAGAGAAAAACAGTTTCCCGCAAAGGCGCAAAGGCGCAAAGCAGGAACGCAAAGCTGTTGAATGCCACACGCTCTTTGCGGCTTTATCTTTGCGCCTTTGCGCCTTTGCGCGAGATTCTTTCGTAATGTTGATGCACCGGAATTTCAAACTGAACCACTACTCGACAAAGAGATGTGGCGCGCTCCGTTTTTTATTTTAGCAGAAGCGCGCCACACAATAGAGGCTCGAAGGGCGGAAAAAGTTGCCGCCTCAACTTTTTATCTTAGCGGCGGCGCGCCCCTCGCACGCCCCGAAAGTATCCACTCGCGCCCGACGAAGTAGAGCAAGACCGTCAAAATCAGGAACGGAATCATGCCCAGTAAGTCTGGATGACTGCCCGAAGCGAAGAACGGATTGTTCGCCGTCGCCCAATCCTCGTAGCCCTTAAATTTGGCGACCATCGTATCGCTCAGATTCAGGAACGCGAAGACGACGCCCGCCAGCGTTCCGCCAGCGATGTAGCCCGAAGCCAGGAGCACGCCCTGACTCTTGTCGCCCTCCGCAACCAACTCTTCTTCACTCAACCGCTTGTTCGCAGGCTTGCCGCGCAGGTACTTGTCCACGAACCAGCGCACCATGCCGCCGACGAAAATCGGCGTCGAAGTCGAGAGCGGCAGGTAGACTCCGACCGCGAAGGCGAGCGACGGGATGCCCGAAAGCTCAAGCACAATGGCGATCATCACGCCCAAGAGCACCAAGCCCCACGGGAGTTGACGACTCAGGATGCCCTTGATGATGTAAGACATCAGCGTGGCTTTCGGCGCGGTGAATTTTTGCACGCTTGAGCCGTTCGGGCGTTTGTCGTACACGCCGTTGATGCCGGGGTCTGCCAAGTAGACCGGCACGCCCTGATCGTTGACAAGATAACGTCCAGCCGGTCCGTTCTCAGTCGTCGTCTTGTGCCAGACGTAATACGTGCCTGTGTCGCCGTTCGACTGCGAGCCTTCGAGCTTCTCTTGTTTCGGCTGGTTGCCACTCTTCTCGTAATCGGCGGCGTTGGCGTGGAAGCCAGCCGGGAAAGTGAAGTCCTTATTGTTCACAATCGGCACATAGACCGTGCCCGATTGATTGAGCTGCAAGAGAATCGGCCCAAGTATCAGAGCGGACGTGAGCGCGCCGACGAGGATCGCAATCTGCTGGTACTTCGGCGTCGCGCCGACCAGAAATCCGGTCTTCAAATCCTGCGAAGTCGTCCCGCCGTTCGAGGCCGCGATACAGACAATCGCGCCGATGGAGAGAGCCGTCACGTAATACGGCGGTGCAGTCCAGCCGATGATTAAGAAGACGAGACTCGTCAAGAGCAAGGTCGCCACCGTCATCCCCGAAATCGGATTTGACGAAGAGCCGACCTCGCCCGTCAGGCGCGAAGAGACCGTCACGAAGAGAAAGCCGAACGCGACGATTAAGAGTGCGCCGAGGATGTTCCATTGCAGGTTGAGCGAACGGCTCAACATGATGGCGACGAGCAGGACGATGATGCCGCCGATGACGAACTTCATCGAAAGGTCTTGATCCGTGCGCGGCGCGTTCTCATTTCCGCCGCGACTCCCGCGCAGGTCTGCCAGTCCGCCTTTGAGGCCGTGCCAGATAATCGGCAGCGAGCGAAAGAGGCTGATGATGCCGCCCGCCGCGACCGCGCCCGCGCCGATGTACAAAATGTAAGCCTTCTGTATCTGCGACACGGACATGTCTTTGATGACGTGCGCGGTTTCGGGCGCGAGCGGAGTCATCCAGCCTCCGCCGAAGAACTTGATCGCCGGAATCAGGACGAGGAACGCCAGCACGCCGCCCGCCGTCATGATCGAAGAGATGCGCGGCCCGATGATGTAGCCGACGCCTAAGAGCGCAGGATTATTTTCCAGCGAGAGCGATGCGCCCGCGAACGGCGCGCCGAACTCTTTGGTCGGATACTCGCGCCACGACTTGAACATCTGTTCGAGCGCGTAGTAGATAAAGCCGATGCCGAAGCCAGCGATGATCGTCTTGCCTCCGGTCGTCGCCTCATCAGCCGACAAAGCCACCTCGCCTTTTTTAAGGACTGCGCCCTCGGCGGCGGCGGCGCGCGATTCATCCGACGCGCCCGCCTTCAAGACTTCAGCGCAGGCAGTGCCTTCCGGATATTTCAAGATGCCGTGCTGCTCGACGATGAGCGCGCGTCTCAAAGGAATCATCATCAGGATGCCGAGCAGTCCGCCCAGGACGGAGACGAGCATCACGCGCGTGAACTCCAGATCGAAGCCGAGAATCATAATCGCGGGCATCGTCACGCCGATGCCGAAGGCGATTGATTCACCGGCTGAGCCTGCGGTCTGAACGATGTTGTTTTCCAAAATCGTCGCATCCCGCAGTCCGAGCTTGGAGAGCACGCGAAAGAGCGTGATGGAAATCACCGCGACCGGAATTGACGCGCTCACGGTCAAGCCGACCTTCAGCACCAGATAGAGCGAGGATGCGCCGAACACGATGCCGAGCAAAGTGCCGATGATGAGCGGCAACGGAGTCAACTCGCGCAGCCGCGCTCCATCCGGAATATACGGGCGGAAGACAGCTAAATACGGGTTGCTCGGTTTAGCCCCGACGATGTCCGGGTATTCATTGGTAGCGGCAATGTCCGGTTTCTCAACGGTTTCAGTCGCCATCAGGAGTGACCTCCGAATTTATTTATTCAGAAAGCGGGGAGTGCAAAGGGTTTATTCAGCCCATACTTTACTCCGCAAACGCATGACAGAGCAAGCTTCTATTTCATTATTTTACAGTTACATTGCATCCCAAAACACCGATCTGCTTTGCGCCTTTGCGCCTTTGCGTGAGATTAAGTTTTCACGCTGGTGGCGCAAGGCGCAAAGCAGAAGCAGCTCTTGATCTTTCTCTGCGCGCCGGATTTACATTAAACTTCTGTTTGTCATCATCAAAATAAATAGGAGTCCGGCTCAGCATGTTTCGACACGCGCTCAAGCTCACGCTGCTCGCATTCATTCTCTCGCTCTGTTTCTCCGGCTGGTCGGCGGATGCGCTTCGCCGCGCGCCTTTTGGAAACAGAGCGGTCGCGTCGGCCAGAGTGCCCGCGCCGGAAGATGTTTTGGGATTTCGTCCCGGCGATGACCGCAAGCTGGCGAGCTGGAGTCAGGTCATCGAATATTTCAAACGGCTGGACGCGGCCTCAGACCGCGTCAGGTTTGAAGAGCTTGGCAAATCAACGATGGGCAAGCCCTTCGTGTTGGCGATCATCAGCGCGCCCGAAAATCTCGCGCGGCTCGAAGAGTATAAAAAGATTCAGGGGCGGCTCGCAGACCCGCGCGAGCTTGGAGCGGACGCAGACCGCAAAGCCGAAAAGCTCATCGCGCGCGGCAAGACCATCGTCCTCATCACCTGCGGGATACATTCGGACGAGGTCGGCTCTTATCTTTCATCCATGCTCATCGCGTATCGTCTCGCCTCGGCGGACGACGCGCAGACGCAAAAGATTTTGAGCCAGACCATCGTGCTCCTCGTCCCGTCGCTCAACCCTGACGGCGTGGACATCGTCAAAGATTGGTACGACAAAACTTTGGGCACGCCTTACGAGGGAACAGAGCCGCCCGTCCTCTGGCACAAGTACACGGGGCACGACGACAACCGCGATTGGTACGCCTTCACGCAGGTCGAGACTCAGCTCACAGTTGATAAGATTCACAACGTCTGGCACCCGCAGATCGTCCACGACATACATCAACAGGGAGCAAACGGCGCGCGTCTCTTCCTGCCGCCCTACATGGAGCCGGTCGAGCCGAACGTGCCGCAGCAGATCGTCGAAGGCTACAACGAGCTTGGCAACGCGATAGCCTCGGAGATGCGCGCGGCAGGCTTCAAAGGCATCACGACGAACACGACCTACGACGCATGGACGCCCGCACGCGCCTACTCGCATTATCACGGCGGCGTTCGCATCCTTTCCGAAACGGCCTCGTGCAATCTCGCCACGCCCGTCAACCTTAAGTTTGAAGACCTGCGCGGCGCGGTCGGCTACGACGCGCGGAAAGAAACGGACAGGTTTTCTCCCCTCTGGCCGGGCGGCGAGTGGCATTTGAGAGACATCACCAATTACATGACGACCGCCGCCTTCTCGCTGATGACGCATGCCGCGCAGAACCGCGAGCGTTGGCTGCGCCGGTTTTATGAGATCGGCAAGGAAGCCGTCAGGCCGCGCAAGAAGGGGGAGCTATGGGGCTATCAACTGAAACCAGCTTCAAACAACTATTTATTCCTGCTCCAAGCATTGAATCGAGCCGGAGTTGAAATCGAATGGTGTAAATCAGGAACACGCAATGGCACGCCTGTCGTTTCACAGTTCGTAAGACTTGCGCAGCCCTACGGGAGTTTCGCCAAAGCGTTGCTTGAAAGACAGAGATATCCGAACCTGCGCGATAACGCAGGCCAGCCCATTACTCCTTACGATGTGACTGCCCACACGTTATCACTGATGACCGATGTTGAGGCCGTACCACTTTATGCGCCTTTCCGGTGTCATGAATTTGATGTTTGCGACGACAACTTTCTTCCTCGGTATCCAACCGAGAAGAAGATAGCGTTATACAAATCATCCGTGCCTGTATTGGATGAAGGCTGGACGCGCTGGATATTTGAGCAGTACGGGACGAAATACTCTTCGCTACTCGATAAGGAAATCCACGCGGGCGATTTGCGCTCCAGGTACGACACAATCATCATGCCGGATCAATCGCCGCGCGCGATTCTCGAAGGCTATCGCAAAGGGACGATGCCCGACGAATACACCGGCGGCATCGGAGCGGAAGGCGTCAAAGCCTTAAAGGAGTTTGTCGAACAGGGAGGCACGCTCGTCTGCCTCAATCGCGCGTCGGATTTCGCCACCGAACAATTCAAGCTGCCAGTGCGCGACATCACTGCCGGTTTGAAACGCACGGAGTTTTACGCGCCCGGCTCGATTTTGCGCACAGAGCTTGACCTGACGCATCCGCTCGCCAGAGGGATGCCGAAGGAGTCCATCGCGTGGGTCGAAAACTCGCCCGTTTTTGAAGTGAGCGATGAGAGGGAAGCTTCACGCGTCCGCGTCATCGCGCGGTATCCGGCAGAGCGTGACCCACTGCTGTCGGGCTGGCTCTTGGGCGGCGAGCGTCTGCGCGGCAAGGGCGCGCTCGTCGAAGTCGCTTTGGGAAAAGGGCGCGTCATCCTCTTCGGCTTCCGCCCGCAATATCGCGGGCAATCTTTGGCGACTTATCCCTTGCTTTTCAACGCTCTGAATAATTGAAAAACTTGTGTTCTGAAAAACTAAACTTCCACTCCCGAACTGTCGTATAATGCTGTTCGGAAGGACGCCCCGGCAGAAGCGCGGAAACTTTTGGAGAGCCATCGCGCAGGGCGTCCAGAGCCACTGAATGTTCGCCGTTCTCATCACCTCGTTTCTCCTACTGGCTGTAATCTCTTTCGCTATTTATCGCCGCCAACATGTGTCGCCGGGCGAGAGCGCAAATCGAATTCTGTCGCCGCCGCCCAGCCTTTTTGCCGATTCCATTGAGCAGGAGCAGGCGCGATTAGAAGCTGCACAGTTAGAAAAAGAGCGGGCGGAGCAGCGAGGGCAACTTCTTTCGCGCGCCGTGGCGGGCGATAAAGCGGCCTTACGGGAAGCGCATCAAAGCGGCGACGCGAAGCTTTATGAAGAGGTTTTGTGCGCTTTCGTCCGGCGCGCAGAGAATGAGAAGCAAGTGTTCGCGCTCGCTTCCTATGTCGCACGCGAGGGAAGCCTGCCCGTTAACTTGAAACTGGCCGAAGCCTTCGCGGAGAGCTGGCGACACGCCCCCGACCGGCGCATGACAGCCGAAATGCTGCACGTCGCGGCTCTCGCGGGCGACGCCAAATTTTATCAACAGGCGATTGAGACGGCTCTGCTCTACTGGCGCGAGCGGAAGCTGTCGGACATGACTGCGGAAGAGCTACAGCAACTCATCGAGAGCGAGTTCTGGCTCCTTCCGCCTGACGCCAGAAATTCAGGCGCGGGCTTTCTCCTGAAACGTAAGCTCGCGCACGTCCGCCGCGAACTGGCGGAGACTAAAACAGTGACGAGTGAGGAGTGACAAGCAAGAGATTGCTGTTACTTGTTGCTCGTCACTCATCACTCATTGAAGAGGTTCCCAAAAAATGAATATTGACACCTTTACTTTTATGCTTGTGGGCGGCGTGTTCATCGCGCTGATTGTGCTCATCATCGTCCTGCGACGCATCCTGGTGAACGTCGGCGCGACGGAGATTGCGATTAAGGAGCGTCGCTACTTTGGCGCGAAGATGCCGCCGGGACGCGTGGTCGCCACCGAAGGCGAGGTCGGCATTCAGGCCGATGTCTTAAAGCCCGGCCTCCATCTGATTAAATATCCGTTTGAGCGCATCGTGCGCAAAGTCCCCTTAATCGAAATCGGCGCGGATGAACTCGGCATCGTCGAAGCGGTTGACGGCGCGCCGATGCCTCCGGGCAGAAACTTCGCGCCCGACCGCGCGCAGAACGCGCACAACAACTTTCAAGACCCGATTGCTTTCATCAAGCAGGGCGGCGTCAAAGGCATACAGCTACGCACGTTGCCGCCCGGCCTCTGGCCGATTCACCCGTATCTGTTTCGCGTCTCAATCTCGAAGACGACGGTGATTCCGCAAGGCAAAGTCGGCGTCATCACGGCTTCCGACGGCACGCAGCTTGACGCAGGCCGCCTGCTTGGCAAAGCCATAGACGGTCACCGCAACTTTCAGGACGCGGAGCAGTACATCGCCTCCGGCGGACAGAAAGGGCCGCAGGTTGACATCCTGACGCCCGGAACTTATCGCATCCTGACTCAATCCATCCCGCTCGAAGGCGGCAACGAATCGAAGCCCGGCCTCTTTTACGTCCGCCTCTTCGACGCGACCGTCATCAACGAAAACGGAATCGGCCTGGTCGAAGCTCTCGACGGCTCGCCCTTAGACCCGCGCGATTACGTCGCCACGCCGGTCGAAGGTCACGACAATTTTCAGGACGGGCACGAGTTCATCGGGCGCGGCGGACAGCGCGGCCCGCAGAAAGACATCCTGCTCCCCGGCACTTACTACATCAACCCTTTGCTCTTCAAAGTGATTCCCGAAACGGCGAAGGAAGTTAAGCCCGGCGAGGTCGCCGTCATCATCTCAAACACGGGCAAAGACCCTTCGGACGACGTGCGCAAGCAGATGGCCGCGAAGGTCAGAGAGCGCATGGAGCGCGAGGAGAAAGAGCAGGCCGAGCAGTCTGCCATCCGTCTCGACAAGATTGACGACGGCCACACCGCCGAAGAGATTAAAGAAGAGTTGATGGCGGGCGACCCTGCCGACCGTCGCTTAGATCAGGGCGCGCATGAAGCCTACGTTGTGCCCGAAGGTTATCGCGGCATACAGGAATCGGTCGTCGGCCCCGGTCGCTACTACGTCAACACTTTGGCGATTACGCCAATCGTGATTCCGACGACGAACCAGACGGTCGAATGGACTGCGGGCGAAGTCGTCAACACCTTCAATCCGTTCGAGGTCATCTCGAAAGACGGCTTCACGATGCAGCTCGAAGTCCGCGTCGTCTTTCGCGTCAAGCCGGAGGACGCGCCCTTCATGGTCGCCAAAATCGGCGGCATTGATCGCCTGATTCAGAACGTGATGCATCCGCTCATTGACTCGATCTTTCGCAATCAGGCTTCCGAATCTTCGGCGATGGCCTACTTGCAGAACCGCCACGAAGAGCAGGAGCGCGCAGAGGCTCGCGTTCGCGCGCACCTCTTGAAGTATCACGTGGATGTCGTCAACGTGCTCATCTGCCACATTCATCTGCCGGAAGATTTGATGAAGACGCAGACCGAAAAGATTCTCGCGGAGCAGCGACAGAACATGTACGACGCACAGCGCGAGGCCGAAGAGAAGCGCATCCAGCTTGAGAAGACCAGCGCCAACGCGGATAAGCAGAAAGACCTGATGGCTGAAACCGTCGGCGTCGAGATCGCAGGTAAGCGCGCCGAACAGCGTAAGGCAGAAGCCGAAGGCGAAGCGCACTACATCCTTGCGACAGGCCGCGCCGAAGCCGAGAAGGTGCGCCTGATGGGCGAGGCTCAGGGCGTCGCCTACCGCGAACAGGTCAACGCGCTCGGCGCACAAGGCGTCGCCCTCGTCGAAACCCTCAAGGTCATCGGCGAGAAAAACGTCCGCATCACGCCCGACGTGATGGCTTCGGGCGGCGCAGGCGACGGCGGCGGCGGCATCGGCACGCTCCTGTTGCTCAACCTGTTCAAAGACCGCTTGAATCTTCCGGCGGAGAACGGCGCGAAGTCTCCCGCGAAACAGCAGTAGCCACAAGCCGTGGCCTGAAAAGAGAATCGGCTGCTCTGAAAAGGGCAGCCGATTCTTTTTTCTTAAATGGAATACAGAATTACGAGCCAACAGTTTCAAGAGCGACTTGCAGTTGCTCAGGCGCGGATACTGAGAAGTTTAATTTCTCAAAGCCAATCACATGCCCGTGTCTATCTTTCATCAGGATGACTTCATCGCCAGTCTCTTCGCAGACATATTCATCCTGTGGGTTGCCGAACCAGACGGTTAAAGTATTATCTGTGTGATCGTAAAAAACTTTTACTTGCTCCATATTCTTTCACCTTCTTTGATGGCGTCGGTTGGAAACGTAGTAATCAAAAAACCTTTACTATCGAGTCGCTTTGTAACAGCACAAGTCCACCGTTTAGGACGTTCTATTCGATAGAAGAGATGCACGGCAGGATCGTTGCGGCTTCGTCGAATCTCGTCTGGCTCTCTCAACGTGTCCTGTACATCTGTTTCGCGTCCGCGCATGACGGGGCGCTTAAGTGTGACCATTAATGCCCAATAACTGCGCGTCACCCGGACACTGAAGCCGAGAGGTGTCGTTATATCGAAAAGAAGCTCGTCAGCCATCCTCTCACTCTCAGCGAGGGCTATGTAAATTGATTTTAGATCATTTTGCACTTTGAGACATATCTTTTAGAGTCTGAGATTGAAATAAGTGCGGCTTGAATGGTATTTAATGGTCAAAGGATTCTGTCATATTTATCTTCTGCTTGGGATAAATCGAAAGAGCTATCTCGGCATGAGTCTCCGAAGGTAGAGGTCGCCCGGAAGGCGTAAAAGTTGATGAACTATTATGAGAACGTTTTGGGATTGGTCGGCCACACGCCGCTCGTCAAGCTCCATCGCATCACGAAGGATTTGAAGGCGACGGTGCTCGCCAAGATGGAGAATCTCAACCCGGGTTATTCCGTCAAGGATCGCATCGGCGTGGCGATGATCGAAGCAGCCGAGCGCGAAGGGAAGCTGAAACCCGGCGGCACAATCGTCGAAGCGACTTCGGGCAACACGGGCGTCGGCCTCGCGCTCGCCGCCTCGGTCAAAGGCTACAAGTGTATCTTCGTGATGACGGACAAAGCTTCAACTGAGAAGGTTCGTTATCTCAAAGCCCTCGGCGCGGATGTCGTCGTCACTCCGGCGGCGGCCAAGCCGGGCACGCCCGATCACTACGTCTCAACCGCCCAACGCATCGCCAAAGAGACGCCGAACTCTTTTTATCCCGATCAATATTCGCATCCGGCCAACCCCGAAGCTCATTACCACACGACCGGCCCCGAACTCTGGGAGCAGACCGAAGGCAAGCTCACGCACTTCGTCGCAGGCATCGGGACGGGCGGCACTATCTCCGGCACAGCGCGTTACCTCAAAGAGAAAAATCCGAACATCCGCGTCATCGGCGCAGACCCGTACGGCTCGATTTATAAAACTTATCAAGAGACCGGCGAGATTATAGAGGCCACGCCTTACTTAGTTGAAGGCATCGGCCAGGCGACGCTCCCGAAAAATTATCACGGTCAATACGTGGATGAAGTTTTGAACATCTCAGACCGCGATTCTTTCGAATTCTCGCGCCAACTCGGACGGCTCGAAGGCATTTTTTGCGGCGGCTCGACGGGGACGAATCTGGCTGCGGCTCTACAGGTCGCGCGCGATTTGGACGAAAGCGGCCTCGTCGTCTTTATCGTCTGCGACACGGGCGAGCATTACCTGTCAAAGCATCATTCGGACGAGTGGATGAAAGAGAAGCGCCTTCTTGAGCCGCAGAAGATAACCGCCGGACTCATCAGCGAGACGAAGGGCGAGCGCGGGCCTGAAGGGCTGGTCACGGTCACGCCGCAAGAGCGTATCGCAGACGTGCTCGTGAAGATGAACGAGGCGGGCGTGACGCAACTTCCGGTCGTCGAAGACGGACGCTCGGTCGGCTCACTGCGCGAGCATCGCATCCTGTCAAAAGTCCTGGGCAACCGCGACCTCCTGGAAGCGAGCGTCAGCGAAGTGATGGAAGAGAGCTTTCCGGTCTTGGACATTGACGCCAGCATGAGCGAAGTCACACGCGAGCTGCAATCAAGTCCAGCCGTCCTGGTCGAAGAGTACGGGCGCATTATAGGCATCATCACGCGCCACGATGTGCTGGATGCGCCGACGACGAACAAACGAAGCTAAAGTAACTTAGCCACAGAGGACACAGAGAACACAGAGGAAAACAAATAGATAGAACTGGCAATAAATTGATTTATCTCTGTGTGCTCTGTGTCCTCTGTGGCTAATCTTCTGTCTGACACTCTCAACTTCTCTCGTAAATCTTCACCCTCAAATCATCTTCAAGCTCTTTCGTTTCGACGACGCGAAAGCCGCGCAGGAAATCTTCCGGCATAAAGGCGTCAGCATCTTCGACCGCGAGCGGGACTTCGGTCACCATCCAGCGTTCGATGTCCTCCAAAAACGCGCGATAGATTTGCGCGCCGCCGATGATATAGAGGTCGCACGCGAGATAATCTTTCAGCGAAAGCACGGAGAGCCTGTCTCTCATCACAAGCACGGACGGCTGAGCTTCGATCTCGCTCTCGCGGCTGAGCACGATATTCAATCGTTGCGGCAGTGGCTTTTTCAGCGAAGCCCATGTCCGCCGACCCATCACGCAGGCATGCCCTGTCGTCTGCCGCTTAAAAAATTTCATATCGGCAGAGTAATGCCACGGCAGGCCGCCTCCCTTGCCGATAGCATGATTCTTATCAACCGCCACGATGCCGATGATGGACATATCTTTTATGAGCTTGAACTTCAGACCGCCACCGGCGCGGCGATCTTCCCGTGTGATTTGTAGCCGACCAGCGTCAGATGCTCATACCTCACGCCGAGCAGACCTTCGAGGCCGCGCAGTTTTTTGTCCTCATCCTTGATTTCAAGGCGCGGCAAAGGCAGAGGCTCGCGCGCGAGCAACTCTTCGACCTGTGCGAGATGATTCTGATAGATATGATAATCGCCGAGCGCGTAGACGAACTCGCCCACCTCCAAATCGCAGACGTGCGCGACCAGATGCGTGAGCAGCGCGTAAGAGCTGATATTGAACGGCACGCCGAGAAAGGCGTCAGCCGAGCGTTGATAAAGCTGGCAGTGGAGCGTGCGCCGCTCTTCGACTTTGAATTGAAAGAGCGTGTGGCAGGGCGGCAAGTCAACCTCGTCGCAGACTCTTGGATCCCAGCCAGTCACAATCAGGCGGCGCGAGTCGGGGTTGGTTTTAATCATTTCAATCAAGCGCGCAATCTGGTCTACGCCGTCGCGTCGCGGGTAATTTCCGCCGAAGCTACGCCACAAGTAACCGTAGACAGGCCCCAGGTCGCCAGCCTCACGACCGAAGCGGCTCGTATGTTCTGCATCGGCCCACTCAGCCCAGATGTCCACGCCCTTCGCTCTTAAATTCGCTTCATTCGTGTCGCCGCTGAGAAACCAGAAAAGCTCCTCGCTAATCCATCTGAAAGGAATCTTCTTGGTCGTCACGATGGGAAAGCCTGCGCGCAGGTCAAAGCGCGTTTGATAGCCGAAGTGCGAGATAGTGCCGACGCCCGTGCGGTCTGAGTGACGCGAGCCGTGCGCGAGAATTGATTTTAAGAGGTCGTGGTATTGTTTCATCTCATGACGGACGAATCAAAGTTTAGTATGCTAAAACCGTAACGCTTGAAATCCAATTAACGAAGATTGAGCGGTCTTGTCAAGCTCATGGCCGGAACAACGAGATGAAACCACCACTTCGAGTCAGCTTCAACAGCCCGCAGAGCGGCTTTATGTCCATCGGTCTCAAAGCGGGCGAGCGCGCATTCGTCATAGCCGTCTCGCACACGCCTTACGATTCGCTGGCGGATTTAATCAAAGCTCTGACGGCTCTGCTCGAAGGCGAAAAAAGTCTGACCGTCAAATGGAATCGAGAGCCTGAAGAGTACGATTTCGAGCTGCTTCGTGATGAAGATCAAACGCGACTGAGCGTCACGCGCTATCCGAATCATCGCCGCTTGAAGAGCAAGAGCGAGCAGGTTTTTTCGCACACCGCCGCCACGCCGCTCGATATCTGCGAGCCGTTCTGGAGAGCCTTGCGCGAATTGCACAGAGACATCAACGTGGACGAGTTTGATAAAAACTGGCGGCGCGAATTTCCCGAAACGGAGATGCAGGAATTGACGAAGCGTTTGAGAGAGTTCAAGCATCGAATGACAAGTTAGTTGTCCGAAGTTTACTCCAACAATTTCTTTTAAACCTCCGCGCCCGCGAAATCTTTTCTTAACCTTTCGCCGTTGACCAATTCATAGCCACGCAGCTTGTCGTCGTACTTCTTTGAAGTCTGTTGCGAAGAGGCGACGGCAGGCTGAAAGCAATGGAGCGATAACAGGAGAGCGATGATGATGACGGCGAGCGATTTTTTCATGATGAAGAAGATGCTGTATCCGCCTGGCCGGAAGCGTCTGAAGCGGATGTATTAATCGCCTGGTGCGCGTGAAACAGTTCAAAGTAGAGCGTTTCCGCCGAACGGCGTCCGGTAAAGAGCGCCAGCCCCACAAACATCAGCGAAAGAAAGAGGAACGCGATAAATGTTTTGAGGTTGAAGCCGAGCCGGACGATAAAAAAGGTCAAGGCCGCGAGCGAAACCAGCGCGAGATTGAAAACAGTCGCGCGGACAAGCCGGTGCTGGTTGATTCGTTTCTCCAGGACTTCATAAACATCCGGACGATTGGTCAGGATGTTCATACGCATGGCTAGAGGGCTTGGCCTATCGCCAATCGGCGACAGCGCGCTCCCGCCGATGACCCAGCTATACGGCAGCGCGCCGACAGCCTTATCGAAGATGAGGCCGAACATGTACGCGACTCCGATCAGCGCGACCGAAAGCTCCGCACTCCATTCCTTGAGTCCCTGAAGGTGCAGCCATTCGTAACCGAACACAGTCAAGATTAGCAGAGAGACCCAGATCATCACCTGAAAGCCGATAAGCACCAGCTCGAAGATGATGGATGTGTCTTTAATCAAGCCATTCATGACATCTCGCGTCTGCTTTCAGCTTGCTTCGTGTGTCAGGCTGCTTGCCCCGGCCTCACTCAAAGAGTTGAGCCGCGTCAATTTTATTTGACGGCCTTCGCGTTCGCCGGACGCGCGAAGAGGCTGTCGGCGATCTGCGCGTTGTATTCGATGGAGTCGTAGTTGATGCGGCTCTGCTGGACTGCGTCGCGGTAATGGTCTACGACGAAGGGCGTGTTGATGCCTTTGAGGTCGATGTACTTCATCATGCGCTCTTCCTCTTTAATCTCTTCGCCTTCCTTGTCGGGATTCTTCTTCGCCCAGACGATTTTGGCCGGGAGGTGATCCTGCGCGCCGAACTCGAAATCTACGGTGAAGCCGTCCGGGTATGTGACGCGCACGACTTCATTGCGTTTGGCGAGTCCGGCTTCGCGGCGTCCGGCGTAAGCGATGCGCGCGCCCTCTTTGCGCCACAGCCCGCGCAGGAGATTTTCCACGCTCGTGCGCAAGGAGAGTTTGAAATCGGCTATCTGCGGGGCTTTCATGTCTTTGATATTTTTGGTCATGCCGTCAAAGACCCAGCCGGTGTCGCCCGTGTTCGCCTGCACATTCTTGACGCCCTCGCTCTTAAACTCCGTGCGCTCTTTGTCCGGCAGCACAATGTAATCGGTAAAGGTGAGCGGCAATTCGGGCTTGCCCTCTTTGTAGAGCGTGTAGAGGCCGTGCGCCGTGATGCTCTGCACGCTCAGATAAGCGTTGCCGCCCAGAGCTTCGGTAGCGTGCTGCAAAATCTGCTCGGCCTTCTCGACATCTTCAGCCTTCGGCGAGGCGACGGTCTTGCCGCCGCTCTGCGCATGCGAGCTTGAAGCCGTCAGGCAAATAAGCAGTAAAGAGAACAAGGCGAAGGGGAGTTTCGATGTTGAAAGCATGTTATGAGTCATGGCATTAACAGGTCAGAACCGCCTGCGGTAGCGGGCGTGTAATTAACATAGCAGACCCGCCCGCTACCGCAGGCGGTTCTGACAGGAGACGCTTAGCAAAGCTATTGTAAAAGAAAAGGGCTTCAATGAGCTATCACTGAAACCCTTTCTGAGATGCGACGGAGAGCTGGATTAGTTGACTAAGCTCTCGCTATCAATCGCTTTGATAGTGACCTCGCCGCCTTCGTTATCCACGAGGAAGCGCGTGCCGCCCTTCCACATCGTCGTGATTGGCAGCTTGACCTTCTCGTCTATGTGACGCTTGAGGAAGCGTGCGCCGTAAGCCGGGCTGAAGCCCTTCTCGGTCAGAAGGTCAACGGCGCGCGTCGTCACTTCGACCTCTTTGCCCTGACGCTCCATCTGCTTGCGCAGTCTTTCGAGATGCAACTCGGCGATGGCGCGCACTTCATCCATCGTCAGGGGCGAGAAGACCACGATCTCGTCTATGCGATTACGAAACTCGGGCGAGAAGCGGTTTTCGGCAGCCTTCATCACTTCGTTCTTGATGGCTTTGACATCGCCCAGAGTCTTCGTCCCGAAGCCGAGCGGCTTTTCGTACTTCTTGAAACTCTCAGAACCCAAGTTGGAAGTCATGATGACGATGGCGTCCGAAAGATAAACTTTCTTGCCGCGCCCGTCCGTCATCCAGCCTTCGTCAAAGCCTTGCAGGAAGAGATTCATCAAGTAAGGCGAAGCCTTCTCGACCTCATCGAGCAAGAGCACTGTGTACGGATTCTCTCTGAGTTGCTCCGTCAGAATGCCGCCGCGCTCTGAGCCGACGATGCCGCGCGGCATGCCGATCAGCTTTTCGATTCCGACCGTGCCGTCGCCGTACTCGGACATGTCTATGCGAACCATCTTCTCTTCGTCGCCGAACATGTACTCTGCGACAGCCTTCGCCAACTCCGTCTTGCCGACGCCCGTCGGGCCGAGGAAGAGAAGCACGCCGTCCGGTTTGTAATGCGACTCCTTGAGCGGGCCTTTGTTGAGACGCAGGCGTTGAGAGACAGCCTTAATCGCTTCCTTCTGACCGATGACGCGACGGCTCAAGTCGCCTTCCATCTGAGCGAAGCGATCATTCGTGTCGCGGAAGATCATGTCGCGCGGAATGCGTGATTCCTGCGAGATGACATCAATCACATGCTCTGGCTTGACGACTAAAGTTTGCGGCTCGTTAATCTCAACCTTGACCGCAGCCGTGTCGAGCCAGCCGATGGCCTTGTCGGGCAGGTGCAAGTTGCGTATGTACTTCGGAGCCATCTCAAGCGCCGTGTTAATCGCGTCGTCAGAGATGGTCACCGAGTAATTTCTTTCGAGACGCGGGCGCAAGCCCAACAGAATCTCGCGCGTCTCGTTCAGCGTCGGCTCGTCAACCTTGACCATGCGGAAACGACGCGCGAGAGCTTCGTCCTCTCCGATGTATTCCTTGTACTCGGTCAAGGTCGTCGCGCCGATGATGCGCAATTCGCCGCGAGCCAGAGAGGATTTGAACATATTCGCCGCATCGCTCGAAGTGCCGAGAGCCGCGCCCGCGCCGATGATGGTGTGAGCTTCGTCTATGAAGAGAATCAGATTCTCGCGCTCTTTGACTTCGTCAATAATGCCCTTGATGCGCTCCTCGAACATGCCGCGCAGCATCGTGCCCGCGACGAGTCCGCCCATCTGCAATTGCACGATGTGCGAGCCGCGAAGACGCGTCGGAACTTTCTCAGGCTCAAGCTCGACGAGACGCGCCAGGCCCTCGACCACAGCCGTCTTGCCGACGCCCGGCTCTCCGACGAGCATCGGCGAGTTGGCTCGTTCGCGGTGGCAGAGAATCTCGACCATCTGCTGTATCTCCATCTCGCGCCCGATGGTCGGCGGAATCTTGTCCGCGCGAGCCAGGCGATTCAAGGAGACGCCGAAGTGCTTGAGATACGGAGGCAGCTCGAATTTTTTCTTGTACTGCTCTTCCTCCTGCTCGCGTATGCGAATGCGAGCGCGGACGTTCTCGACCACTGCTTCAGGAGACGCGCCGAGGTTTCTCAAGACCTCGACGAACAAGCCCGCCTCGTCCTGCGAGAGGGCGAGGAAGATGTCTGTGGCTTCGATGGTCTTGCGCCCCTGTGCGCGTGCGCGCTCCATCGCGCGCTTGAAGAGGTCTGTCGTGTCGGGCGCAATCTTAAAACCCTTGCCGACGTGCTGGCGACTGGCTTCGAGCCGCTTCTCGATCATCAGCTTGACCGAGCGCGGGTCAATCGAAAGGTCGCGCATCGTAGAATTGAAGAGGTCTGCCTCTTCGCTGGCAAGCGCATTCAGAATGTGCTCGATTGAAACGTAATTTTGATCGCGTCGGCGCGACTCGTTCAACGCGTTCTCAAGAATGCGCTGGCCGCTGTCGCCGAATTTATCTTTGTATGCCCCTAAGTCTATCATTCTGTTTTTCTCAACCTGTTTCGTGTCCGTTCGCGAAGCGGTTTAATCAAGCACGTGTCAGAGATATGGCAAATGTTTGACTGTAAAGTTTCAACCTTCGTACTACCCTTTACTCGCTCCAATTTTCAAGTCAACAAAAGAGTCAGGTTTTAGATGCGAGGGGCACATCAGCCGTTGCGTTTTCATGCACCGGCCAAAGGCATTATCGCTCACCTGCAACTCGCTTGCCAACAAATAAAGTGAGAAGACAAAAGTTAAAGGCAAAAGTGAAGAAAAGGACAGTTCACACTTTTATCTTCACTTTTGCCTTTTAACTTTTTACTTTTGCCTTTTAGTAATCGTAATCCTCGCCGCCGCCCATCTGCGGAGCAGCCCTCTTCGGCTCAGGCGCGTCGGTGACGGCTGCATCGGTTGTGAGCATCAGCCCCGCAATTGATGCAGCGTTTTGCAACGCTGTCCGCACGACTTTCGTCGGGTCAATGATGCCCGCCGCGACGAGGTCTTCATATTCGCCCGTTGCCGCGTTGTAGCCCTTCGCGCCCTTCAACTCTTCGACGCGCCCGACGACGACCGCGCCTTCGACGCCCGCGTTCTCGGCAATGCGTCTCAACGGCTCTTCCAGAGCGCGACGCACAATACGGATTCCCGTCTGCACGTCTTCGTCATCAACTTCGAGCTTGTCCAGAGCTTTGCCCGCGCGCAAGAGAGCCACGCCGCCGCCCGGCACGATGCCTTCCTGCGCCGCAGCCTTCGTCGCGTTCAAAGCATCCTCGACGCGCAGCTTGATCTCTTTCATCTCGGTCTCAGTGGCCGCGCCGACTTTGACGACCGCGACGCCGCCCGCGAGCTTCGCCAGCCGCTCCTGAAATTTCTCGCGGTCGTAATCGGAATCGGTCTCCTCGCTCTGCTTGCGAATCGTCGCCACGCGTCCCTGAATCGCGCGAGCGTCGCCCGCGCCTTCGACAATCGTCGTGTTGTCTTTATCAACAATCACGCGCTTGGCCGAGCCGAGGTCTGTGACCTGCACGTTTTCGAGCTTGATGCCGAGGTCTTCGGTAATCACGCGCCCGCCCGTCAAGACCGCGAGGTCTTCCAAAATAGCTTTGCGACGGTCGCCGAAGGCAGGAGCTTTGACCGCGCAAACCTTGATCGTGCCGCGCAGCTTGTTGACGACCAACGTGGCGAGAGCATCGCCCTCGACATCCTCCGCGATAATCAAGAGCGCGCGTCCCTGTCCCGCAGTCTGCTCAAGCACGGGCAGCAAGTCGCGCATCGCCGAAATCTTTTTCTCATGTAACAAGATTAAAGGCTCTTCAAGCACGCACTCCATCCGGTCAGGATTCGTGATGAAGTAAGGCGAGAGATAACCGCGATCAAACTGCATCCCTTCGACAATATCCAATTCTGTTTGCAGCGTCTTCGATTCTTCGACCGTGACGACGCCGTCTTTGCCGACCTGCTCCATCGCTTCCGAGACGAGTTGTCCGATTTTCCGGTCATTGTTGGCAGAGACGGTGGCGACGTTCGCCAGTTCCTCTTTCCCTTTGACCTTCTTCGACATCTTTTCAAGCTCAGCGACGGCGGCTACGGTCGCCATCTGTATCCCGCGCTGCAAAGACATGGGGTTCGCGCCCGCCGTCACGTTCTTGACGCCCTCGCGGTAAATCGCCTGCGCCAGCACGGTCGCCGTCGTCGTCCCGTCGCCAGCCGTGTCGTTCGTCTTGGTCGCCACCTCTCTGACCATCTGCGCGCCCATGTTCTCGTACTTGTCTTTCAAGTCAATCTCTTTGGCGACCGTCACGCCGTCCTTCGTAATCATCGGCGAGCCGTACATTTTGCCGAGCACGACATTGCGCCCCTTCGGCCCCAGCGTCACGCGCACGGCGTTCGCCAAAGTGTTCACGCCCCTAAGCATCGCCTTCCGAGCGTCCTCTCTGAACTTCAACTCTTTCGCCACGTTTTTCTCCTTAACAGATTTGTTCTTTAATTTATTCTGCTGCTTGTCTTGCTCCCGTTCGCGCTCTTCCGACCTGCACGCGCGCGGGTCTCAAGAGCCGGTCGCCCATCCGGTAGCCGCGACTGTGTTCAGCCGTCACAAGGCCGTCGCGCTCAGGCTCGACTTCGATAGTGTCAACCGCTTCATGCAGCTCCGGGTCAAACTGTGCGCCGACCGATTTGACAGGTTCGACGCCCGCCGCGATAAGAGCGTTTTCAAAGCCATTCGCCGTCCCGCGCACGCCTGCGAGCAAGGATTCAAAAGAGCTGCTGTCGGCAGACTCAATCGCGCGATGTAGATTATCAACCACGGGCAGGAGCGAGGAGACAAACTCCGCCTTCTCGCGCCGCGCACGCTCGTCAGCCGCGCGATTGAGCCTCTGGCGCGTCTCGTCCGTCTCGCGCTGCATCTGCGAGCGCATCTGTTCAAAGCGCGATTGCACCTCGACCAATTTCTGCTCAGCCGCCCGCTTGCTCGCTTCAAGCTGCTCGACCACAGACGGTTTCTGGCTTGGCGCATCAACGGCCTCTTGCCCAATAGCTTCGCCGTCAAGATTAACGCGCCGCCTGTCATTCACACGTATCTCTTCAGCCGAAGAATCTTCGCGCGCGTCCGTGCGCGCATCCTCAGCCGCCCTGGCCGCCTTGTTCTCTTGCATACTCCCTCTTTTTTTCTCTCTACGAAAAGATACCATAATTCAAGTTGGCAGTTGGCAGTTAGCGGTTGGCAGTGAAAGCGAAAACAAAATCAACTGTGGTTTTTACTGCCAACTGCCTACTGCACTTTAATTTCGACGCGCTGCGATTTCTGCTCCGCGCGTTTGGGGAGCGTGAGACGCAGGACGCCGTCTTTGTAATCGGCCTTGATCGCTTGCTGGTCAATGGTCGGCGGCAGCGGGCCGAACTTGCGCAGGAAATTTCCGTGCGGACGCTCCATGCGCTGCTGCGCGTCCTGCTCGATGGAGCGCGTCCCGCGAATCCAGAGCCGGTTATCGTCAATGCTGATGTCCAGCTTTTCGCGGTCAATCCCCGGCAGGTCAACCATGATGACGTACTCCGTCTCAAGATTGTAAACATCCGCCGCCGGAGTCCAGTCCACATGCTCAATAACATTCTCTTCATCACTACGCGCCGCGCGCCGCTCGGTCGCATCTTCAAACAAGCGGTTCATGCGCTCCTGCAATGTCACCAGATCGCGTATCGGGTCCCAATGCTTCGCCATTCTTCTCCCTGTATGCCTCCTCATGCGGTTTTGGTCGCTGCCTCCTCAGTCGTGAATTTCATCTCGTCGCCGTCTGCGGAGGCGCGAATTTTTTGTCCCGGCGTGACCTCGCCTCTCAAGAGTTTGACAGCCAACGGATTTTGAATGAGCGTTTGTATCGCGCGCTTCAAAGGTCGCGCGCCGTAGTTCGGATCGTAACCTTCGCGCCCCAAAAGCTGCTTCGCGGAATCGTCCAAGTCCAAAGTGATGCCGCGCTCGCCGAGCATCGCGCGCAATCGTTCAAGCTGCACCTCTATAATCTCCGCAATCTGCTCGCGCGAGAGCTGGTGGAAGATCACGATGTCGTCTATGCGATTCAAAAACTCGGGCTTGAAGTGTTCGCGCAAAATCTGCAAGACGGCTTCACGCGCCTGCTTCTCATCATCACCGACATCCTGAATCTCACGCGAGCCTAAGTTAGAAGTCATAATCAGGACGGTGTTCGTAAAATCAACCGTGCGTCCCTTTGAATCCGTCAATCGCCCGTCATCTAAAATCTGCAAGAGCACATTGAACACGTCCGGATGCGCCTTCTCAATCTCGTCGAAGAGAATCACAGAGTACGGACGACGCCGCACGGCTTCGGTCAGTTGTCCGCCCTCCTCGTAACCGACATAGCCGGGCGGCGCGCCGATCATCCGCGCGACCGCGTGCTTCTCCATGTACTCGGACATGTCAAGGCGAATCATCGCGCGCTCGTCGTCAAAGAGAAACTCCGCGAGGGCGCGAGCCGTCTCGGTCTTGCCGACGCCGGTCGGCCCCAGGAAGATAAACGAGCCGACGGGACGATTCGGGTCTTGCAGGCCAGCACGCGCGCGGCGCACTGCGTTAGCCACAGCCGTCAAAGCTTCGTCCTGACCGATGACGCGCTGACGAAGCCTGTCTTCCATCGTGACGAGCTTGTGCATCTCGCCTTCGAGCATCTTCGAGACGGGGACGCCAGTCCACTTGGCGACGACCTGCGCGACATCCTCTTCGTCAACCTCTTCCTTGAGCATCACGCCGTCGCGTTGCAGCTCTTCCAATTTCTGCTGCTCTGTTTGAAGCTGCCGCTCAAGCTCTGGAATCTTGCCATACTGAATCTCAGCCGCGCGCGTCAAATCGCCAGCGTTACGCGCTTGGTCTAATTGCAAACGCAATTGCTCAAGCTCATTCTTCGCCGCGCGCATGCGCTCGATCTCTTCCTTCTCGGACTGCCACTTGGCCTTCATCCCGGAAGATTTTTCTTTGAGGTCTGCGATGCGCTGCTCTATGTCTTTGAGACGCGCCTGCGATCTCTCGTCCTCTTCGCGGCTGAGAGCCTGTCGCTCGATTTCGAGTTGCAGAATCTCGCGCTCAAGCTCATCAATCTCCTGCGGCAGAGAATCAATCTCGATTCTCAGACGAGAAGCAGCCTCGTCAATCAAGTCAATCGCTTTGTCCGGCAAGAAGCGGTCGGTGATGTAACGATTCGAGAGCGTTGCGGCGGCGACAATCGCGGAGTCTTTGATACGCACACCGTGATGAACTTCGTAACGCTCTTTCAGACCGCGCAAAATAGCAATCGTGTCTTCGACGTTTGGCTCGCCGACAAAGACCTGTTGAAAGCGACGCTCAAGCGCGGCGTCTTTCTCGATATGTTTTTTGTACTCGTTGAGCGTGGTCGCGCCGACACAGCGCAACTCGCCGCGAGCCAGCGCGGGCTTCAACATGTTGGAAGCGTCAATCGCGCCTTCGGCTGCGCCCGCGCCGACCAATGTGTGCAGCTCGTCAATGAAAAGCACGATCTGTCCTTGCGCGTTCTCAATCTCTTTGAGGACGGCTTTCAAGCGGTCTTCAAACTCGCCGCGATACTTCGCGCCCGCGAGCATAGAGCCTAAATCGAGCCCGACCAAACGCTTGTTTCTCAAGCTCTCAGGCACATCGCCCGACACGATTCTCTGCGCCAAGCCTTCGACGATGGCCGTCTTGCCGACGCCCGGCTCGCCGATCAGTACCGGATTATTTTTCGTGCGGCGCGAGAGCACCTGGATACAACGCCGAATCTCGTCGTCGCGCCCGATGACCGGATCGAGCTTGCCCTGTCGCGCGAGGTCTGTCAGGTCTTTCGCGTATTTCGAGAGAGCTTGATAGTTCGCCTCGGCGTTCTGATCCGTGATGCGAACGCCGCCGCGCATCTGCTCTATCACTTTCAAGAGATCGTCGAGGCTGACTCCGTGCTGGCGCAGGAGCTTGCCCGCGCCGCCGTCCTTCTCGTCCGCGATGGCCAGCAGCAAGTGCTCGGTCGAGATATACTCGTCCTGCATGCCTTGCGCCTGCTTCTCGGCAGCCGTGAAGATTTGGCTGAGTCGTCCGCTGAAATACTGCTGGCCGCCCTGCACTTTCGGAAAGCGCGCGATTAAAGCCTGCACGTCGTTCAAGACGACCTGCACGTTCGCGCCGAGCTTGCCCAAGATGGGACGCACAGTGCCTTCTGCTTGTTCGAGCATGGCGAGCAGCAGATGCTCAGGCTCGACCTGCTGATTTTGATTGCGCTCGGCGGCTTCGATGGCCGCATGAACGGCCTCTTGCCCGCGCAGTGTGAATTTATCTAAACGCATAAGAACAGTAATGAGTGATGATTGACGAGTGATGAGTGACAAGCTGTCTTAACTTTCATCACTCCTCACTCGCCTGTGAACGATTAGCTTCCCGACGCTTGTTTGGTCTTCTGATTTTCCGTAGACGTGTCTTCGGCCTTCGCTTCGATGGTGCGCGGAGTCTTGGCCGCGCCGCTTTCGCCCCCGACCTCAATGCGTCGCGCCTTCACCTCTTCGCGCTTGGGCATCGTCACGCGCAGCACGCCGTTGCGATATTCCGCCGTCACCTCATCCGCCTGCACCGTCTGCGGCAGCGTGAAGGAGCGCGCGAAAGAGCCGTAAGACCGCTCGACGCGATGATAGTTGTCGCCCTCGTCCTGCTTCTCGAAACGACGCTCGCCGCGCAGGGTGATGACGTTGTTCTCAATGGAGAGGTCGAAATCCTCGCGCTTCATGCCCGGCAATTCGGCTTCGAGCACGATCTGGTCTTTGTTCTCATAGATGTCTACGCTCGGATTCCAAGCCCCGCGCGCCATGCCCTCTTCGCCGAAGGCGCGCGAAAGATTGGTCGAAAACAGGCGATTGACTTCGTCCTGAAGGCTGCGCAAGTCACGGAACGGGTCGTAACGAACGATACTCATCTCTGTTATTTCCTCCTAAAAACTTATTTTCAGAGCCAAAAGACACGGAAGCTCAAAAGAAATTGAGCGCGTCTTTCGGTTGCTGAGCATGGACGTATAATAAATATTGAGTCCGCTTTTGTCAAGTCCTGATTTGTCACCCCACTCTATGACTATAATGCGGAATAATCGGGCAATCGGGAAATAAAGTTTGACAGAACTGGAGATTGAGTGTATATTCTGCGAAACTAAATCGCGATGTTGGAGTCGGAAAATCAGGGAATGGCAGGCGGCGACGCTTTTTTATCAGATTTGCAGGTCGAGAAAGCCGTATTTGAGCAATGATGGACGAGAAAGACGAGAGAATCTTAGAGCTTTTACAGCAGGATGGCCGGATGACGAATGTTGATCTGGCGCGAGCAGTCGAGCTGACGCCTTCGGCCATGCTTGAGCGTGTGAGAAAGCTTGAGGAGCGCGGGTTGATTAAAGGTTACATGGCGTTGATTGACCCGCACGCGCTTGAGCTTGGCCTGCTGGCTTTTATCTTCGTGCGCGTGGACGACGAGTATGCTCTGGAGCAATCGGAGCAGACGGCGGACGGCCTGGCCGCGCTGCCGAGCGTGATGGAGGTGCATCATCTCGCGGGCGAGGACTGTTTCTTAATCAAGGTTCGCGCGCGCGACACGGACGACCTGTACCGGATTTTGAAAGAGGAGTTCGGGCAATTCAATAACATACGCTCGACGCGGACGACCATCGTCTTGAAGACGGTCAAGGAGTCGCCGCGTCTGGCTATTAAGAGTTGAAGGGCAAGCTTTAAAGGGTTAAGCGTGAAGAGATGACGAGTCGAGAAAAATTCGCGGCCTACGGAGCGTGGGCTGCCGTCTGTTTTTTGTGGGGCACGACCTACCTGGCGATTCGCATCGGCCTGGAGACCTTGCCGCCGATGCTTTTCGCGGGGCTAAGATTTCTGACGGCGGGCGTCGTGCTTTTCACTTTCGTCTATTTCATCAAGGGCATGCGTCTGCCGAAGGGGAGAGAGTGGCTCGATCAGAGCGTGGTCGGCTTGATGCTCCTGGGCATCGGCAACGGGTTGGTCGTGTTGGCCGAGCAGTGGATTCCGAGCGGCCCGGCTGCGCTACTTGTGGCGACCTCTCCTTTCTGGGTGGTGGGGCTTGAGAGAATCCTGCGCCACGGCGAACGGACGAGCCGCCGCGCGATGTTCGGACTCTTAATCGGCTTTGGCGGACTAATCCTGCTCGTCGCGCCGAATCTGTTCGGCTCGGCCTTGAACGGCTATTACATCTTGGGCGCGCTCGCGGTGCAGGTCGGCTGTGCGTCCTGGTCTGCGGGTTCGGTTTATTCAAAACATCATCAGACGACGCTGTCGCCGTTCATGGCTGCGGCTGTGCAGATGTTGATTGCGGGAACTGCTTTGACGCTGCTGGGCACGCTGCTCGGCGATTGGCGCGTGCTGCATTTCAGCACGAGATCGTTTTCGGCCTTCGCATATCTCATCGTCTTCGGCTCAATCGTAGCCTTCGGCGCTTACACTTACGCGATGCAGAAATTGCCGCTCTCGCTCGTCTCGATGTATTCGTATATCAATCCGGTTATCGCCGTGCTGCTCGGTTGGGCGATCCTGTCGGAATCTCTGGGCTGGCGCGTGATCGCGGCCACGACCGTGATTCTCGCGGGCGTCGCGCTGGTCAAGACCGCGCCGAAACAGGCTGCGAGAAGAGAGCCGCGCGCGATTGAGATAGAGCCGCGAGCGCAGAATTTATCTCACGCGTCAAAGACCTGCTAGGAATATATTCCTAAATCAGTGAGCGTCAAACCGCCCGCTTTATTTAAGTTGACAAACTCAGACCTCAAGCGTATAAAGCCTGCGCGGTGTCCAATCGTGATCTTTCTCTCGGAGTCTTCTTCACCCCGTGCTTTTTCGGTGATTATAGCTGGAAGAGATAATAGTTCCTGACTAATTTGCTCGTCCTTACGTGCTGTGCGTCTCGGACTTTGCCCAGGTCACTTCGGTGATTAGGCAAGGAGTGCGGGCCGTACTGCAACAGCTATTGCAGACGGCAACAAGCGGTTTTGGACACCCCTCGTTCGCCTTACGGCCTTGCACTACCCTCTGCTTTCACAAGTCCAGACACTTCAAGTTGTAAGAAAGCAAAATTAAAGATCGCAGCGTCCGCCACTTGCCGTGCGCCAGCAAGATGGATTTGCTTCCGCCGCGATTTATAACCCCAGCATGATGAACCGCAAATTAAACCGTCATAAGGCATATTAAAATTTTTTCAGCCCTCGCTGACCCTTATCAATTTAGTAGTAGGTATGCAGCATTCGATGGAGCTTTCTCCCACGCATTTTGGCTGATCGCGCGGCGTGTCTGAAAGGTCTGCTTGCGACTCACAGTGGAAGCTGCCGGAGCGGCGACGAACACTTTCGAGCGCGCGAGCAATCTGTATCAAGCACACGCCGCACGTTTCACCGGGATGCTAAATCAGACGCTCTAAATTCACTTGCCAAATCGTAGTTGCGTAGGCCGCCAGTGCGAGTTCCGCGCTTGTCTCAAGTTGCAGAAGCCGCGTGTGGTTTGCACGACTAAGAGGAAGGTTTACTCCCAAATCTCTCTAGCCCCCATAAGGAGACGTAAAATTCATGACCACCCAGTTGACGAGGAGTTCCTCTGTTTCTCTCTCTCTGTTTTCTCGACGCCTTATCCACCCGACCCACTTCTTGCGATTGCTGGCGATTGCCATTGGAGTCCTCCTGTTAGGCATCGCTTTCGGCAATCCTGTGGCCGCGCAAACCATCACTTTTGAAACTCCCACTTATGCGCCGGGTTCGATTAATGCTCAAGATGGTTGGAGTGCGACGGGCAGCGCGCCCGCCTCGCCCGGATACGATCACGCGGTCGTGGTTAATAGCTCAGCCCCCGTCTCCTTCGGCGCGCAAAGCCTGCGCATCTCCAATAAAGTCACGTCGGGCAGTTTCGGCGACCAGACTTTCTCCAAGTCCGTCTATAACGAAGCGGGCGAGAGCACGGCGCAGAATAACGGATATTCGGGCGGCGTTCGTCAAAATCATTTCGAGGCGGAATTCAGTCTGGCTTCAGCCGATCCCAACGCGCTGCAAGCCGGCCTCTTGATGTCAATCGCTCCGGATCGCGGCGATGGCGCGCGGATGAGCTACCTGCGGTTTGAGGATCAGGCGGACGGCATCCACGTCTTCTTCGATGATTATCAGGACGCAGCCCCCTTCGGCGCGAGCCTCGGCGATGCCGCCGGATGCGGAGCCGAAGACGATTTTATTGAGACCGATATTGTAACCCTCAATCGGACAGTTGAGCACTCCATCAAGATCGTGATGGATCTTTATGAGGGCACGCGCAACGATGTCGTAAAAATTTATATTGACGGGACTTTGAAACATACCGGCACGAGCTGGGAAGATTACTTCCGTTACTGCGAAGGGAATCCCACACGCACAGTTGATTCGCTCCTGTTCCGCACTTCGGGAACTGCTCATCCTGAGCTGGCGGGCAAGGGTTATTTGATTGACAACATGACGTTGAACTCGGGTCAACCGCCGACCACTCAGACCATCGGGGCGGGCAGCCTGAGTCCCTCTACCTGGTTCTTTTACAACGACGAGACTGATGTGATTGATAACTCGCTCGGCTCGTTTGTGCTAGGGCCGGGCACGGCTCCATTGGGAACGGGCAGCGCGCAGATTAGCGTCTCCGGCACACAGCGGCGCAACCTCGCCACTTTTCAATTCGCGGGCACGCCGCTCGCCAGCATCTCGGTTCTGAAGTTCAGCACCTACAATCCATCGGCTGGTAACGGAGGCAGTCCGAACCGTTCCGCGTATCTGAATTTCAATGTTGATTTCACCGGAAGCAGCACTAGCTTCCAGCGGCGTCTGGTTTACGTCCCCGTCAGTAATGGCACGGTGATTCAGAATCAATGGCAGGAGTGGGACGCGATTAACGGCGGCGCTGCCAAATATTCTTACTCCGGCGCGACGTGGCCGGCGGGCATCGGCGGCGGCGGCGAGTCGGGCACGACGCTTAAAACATGGTCACAGCTTCTGAGCCAGTATCCCAACGCTCGCATTCTGCCGAGCGACCCGTTCCTCGGCCTGCGCGTCGGCGAGCCGTATCCTGACGGCTACACGGAGAACATAGACGCTTTCAAATTCGGCACCGCAGCCGGAACCAAGCAGTTCAATTTCGATCCTCAAGCGTCAACCGTTTACGTTGATGATAACTGGGTCGGAACTACTCTCGGCAGTGACCCGGACGGAGCGGGGCCTGCGACCGGTTTTGGCTATGACGCGTTCGCCACCATCCAGAACGGCATTGACGGCGTTGCCACGGGCGGCACTGTGAACGTCGCTGCCGGGACATACAACGAAGACGTTCTCGTCAACAAAGATAACCTCGTGGTCAGTGGCGCGGGCGCGGTTGGGACAACGATTGTGGGCCCGATTGGCGGAAGCGCTTCGACCGTCGCCGTCGCTGCTAACAATGTCGAGGTGCGAGGCTTCAAGATTACCCGCGCGGGCAACAACACGACCGACTGGAACAACGCGGGCTTGAACACCGTCGGACTCTCCGTTCAGGGCGGAGTCACCGGGATGAAGGTTCATGACAACCTGTTCACCGGCAATCGCTCCGGCATTGATATTAATAACAGCAGCGGCCACACCGTCCGCAACAACGTGATTGACGATAATCGCACGGGCATGATTATGCGCAACCAGACGGATAATCTGACCGTGGTTGAAAATCAGGTCACTAACAACTGGACGGTTGGCATCCTTTTCCTAGACGCGAGCAGCGGCAGCAACAGTCCCGTTCAGACGGCTCTCAATTGCACCTTCTTCAACAACAACCTTAGCAGCAATTGGTACGGCGGAATTGTTGACCGTCAGAGCGGCGGCTCAATCCCTGCGCCGGGCACGACCAATCTGAAGAATTTTAGCGGCAACTGGTACGGCACGAGCGCGCCTGCGGTCACCACCGCGAACAGCGCAGAGCCGGGCTACGCCGCGCAGATTCCGGTGGAGTTCGGCGGCGCGGCGACGAACCCTGGCGGCGCGCCCGACATCGCAGGCCCCGCTTCGGCTAACTTCGACTACAGCCCGTTTCTCAATTTCGGCGGCGACACCAACATCGAAACCACACCGGGTCGCGGCACATACGGTTTTCAGGGCAACTTCTCGGCCTTGAACATCAGCGCGACCAGCGCGCAGACGGGCGGCCTCAGCAAGATACAGGAGGCGATCAACCTGATTAGCGTGGGCGGCACTTTAACCGTCCCCCCCGGCACTTACGCCGGCAACGTGGATGTCAACAAGGTGATGACGATTAACGGCTCGTTCACAGTGAGCGGGACGTTTACAGTGAGCGCGGTGGGCGCGACCGTCAGCCCCGGCAATACTCCGGGCATCATCAACACCGGCAACCTGTCGCTGACCGCAGGCTCGAACTTGAATATAGAGCTTAACGGCACCGCGCCCGGCACTGGCTACGACCAGATTAATGTGACCGGGACGGTCAGCTTGGGCGGAGCGAACCTGAACGTCACGACCGGCTTCACACCGGCCATCGGCAACAGCTTTGTGATTGTTGACAACGATGACGGCGATCCGGTGTCAGGCGCTTTCAACGGCTTGCCGGAAGGCGCTGTCTTTTATGTCGGGACAAATTCGTTCCGCATCAGTTATGCGGGCGGCACTGGCAACGATGTGGTCTTGACCGCCGTCAGCCTCTGCAATGCCGTTTCCATCTCAAACAGCATTACCACGCTGACGGGCGTTCCGGTCACCGTGCCTCTCACGGTGGATGACACGACCGGCAACGGATTGCTGTCCTACGACTTCACTTTGAACTACAACCCGTCGGTCGTCACGTACACCGGCTTCGATCAAAGCTCGACGGTCAGCAGCGGCATGTCGGTTTTGGTGAACAGCTCGACGCCGGGCGTGCTGGTGGTCTCGGCCTTCCAATCCGGCCCACTATCAGGCGCGGGCACATTGCTCAAGTTGAATTTCAACGCCGTCGGGTCGCCGGGCGCTTCCAGCCCGATGAATTTCAGCTCGTTCAAATTCAACGAGGGCACTCCGTGTTTGAGCGTCACCAACGGCCTCGTCACGATTATTTCGGGGACGATCACCGGAACTATCACGTACGGCAACGCTATCAACTCACCGTTGGTTCGAGGCGTGCCGAACGCGACGTTGAATGCGGTGGGTTCGGTTAATGTGATGGCGTTGACGAATGCTGCGGGAGCTTATTCGCTGAGCGGGATGGGAAGCGGAGCTTACACCGTCACGCCTTCAAAATCGGGCGGCGTCAATAACGCGCTTTCCGGTATGGATTCAGCCTTGATCGCGCAACACGTAGTCGGCCTGATTACGTTGAATGCGACGCAACAAACGGTTGGAGATGTGAGCGGCACGGGCGGACTCACCTCGTTTGACGCGGCTTTGATTGCTCGCTATGTGGTCGCGCTTCCCAATTCCGGCTCGGCTGGCAGTTGGAGATTCACTCCGGTCAACAGGTCGTACCCCAACGTCAATACCAACAGTTCGGGGCAAGATTATGTGGCTCTCTTGATGGGCGACGTGAGCGGCAATTGGAACGATCCCACGTCGCTGAGATTGATAGGCTCTGTCAGAAAGCCTCTCCATGTGGCGGCGGGCAACATCTCGGTTTCACCGAATTCCGAAGTGGTTGTGCCGATCTCCATTAATAGCACGACGGGAAAAGCCATCGTCGCTTATCAGTTCGAGCTGGCCTATGATCCGGCGGTGTTGATGCCGAGCAAGCGGCTCGTTCAGGCGAGCGGAACGCTCAGCAACGGTTTAGTCATCACGACCAATGACAGCGTTCCGGGATTACTGAAGGTCGTGGTCTTTGGCGCGAATCAGCTTTACGGTGACGGCCTGCTGTTGAATCTGAGGTTCACGGCCATCGGCGAGACGGGTTCGACTTCCGCTTTGACCTGGCAAAATTTCATCGCCAATGAGGGAAGCCCGCGAACCGTCACCACCGATGGACTGATTACTATTTCCCCGGCCTCCGCAGATGAACTGTCAATTAGCGGAACGCTGTTGACGGCGACGGGACAGGGTGTGCCGAAAGCTCTCGTGACGTTGACCGACATGAATGGAGAAAGCCGCACGATCATCTCTAACGCTTCCGGCTTCTACCAGTTCGGCAATGTCGAGCGCAGTCACACTTACACGATTACCGTCGAGAGCCGGAGCTATATCTTCGCGCCGGTGACCGTCAACGCAACCGACAATCTGGCAAATGTGAATCTGATTAGCCAGCCCTAAACGGTTCGGCGATTTCAATGGGCGGGGAGCAATCCCCGCCCTTCAACACGGACGGGGAGGTAAGATGTCTCTCGCAGGCTTTAAAGTTTTTCATCTGGTGAAAGCCGGAGCGTTATTATTTTTTGCTCTGGCGATTTCACTTCTCTTTCTCAACGAGGCTGACGCGAAGACGGCGGCGAATGCGCCGCCGTCTTGCGCGAACGTTTCCATCTCGACAACCATCACGACGCCGCGCAATGTGACCGTCACCGTGCCGATTAATGTGGACGACCTGACCGGACGGGGAGTACTGTCTTTCGATTTCAGGGTGACTTACGACCCGATGGTTCTCTCCGCCCCGGTGGTCAGCAACGCCGGAACGTTGAGCAGCGCGATGGTGATTACGGTTAACGGCAATACTCCCGGCCTGTTAATCATCTCCGGCTATGACAAGAACGAGTTGTCCGGCATGGGCGTCTTGCTCAACCTGAGCTTCACCGCCTCCGGTCAGATTGGCTCAAGCAGTGATGTGAATTTCACGAGCTTCGCTTTCAACGAAGGCGATCCGTGCTCCAACACCAGCAATGGTCATGTGCGTATCAGCTCGGGCACGATTTCCGGGGCTAATACTTATTCAAACGCCATGTCCCCGCCCGTGCCCGTGCCCAATGTTTTGCTGAGCGCGACAGGCTCGGTCAATGTTTCAACCAACTCTGATTTCGGGGGACTGTATGCGCTGAGTGGATTAGGCGCGGGGGCTTACATGGTCACGCCTTCAAAATCGGGTGACGTGAACGGCATCACCGGATTCGATTCGGCCTTGATCGCGCAACATGTCGTCGAGTTAATCACACTCAATGCGACGCAACTGCTGGCGGCTGATGTCAGCCAGAGCAATACGGTCACCTCGTTTGATGCGGCGTTGATCGCGCAGTACGTCGTCTTTATTCCGAATCCGGGCATCACCGGAACATGGAAATTCTCGCCGCCCGTTCGCAATTATCCGAATGTTGAAACAGATTATCCCAATCAGGATTACGGCGCGATTCTGATGGGCGAAGTCTCAGGCAATTGGACGCCGCCGACGATGTTCGCGGGTTCTCAGCCTGCGCGCGCACAAGCCCCGCCGCAACTCGGCGTCTCCGCGCCTAACATGCTGGTGGTCGCGGGACAAAATTTCACGATTCCGGTCACGGTTCAAGACACGACCGGATTGAGCGTCATCTCATACCAATTCGACCTGCTCTATAATCCGTCTGTCATTCAACCGCAAGCCACTCCCGCCTCGCTCACGGGCACGATCAGCGATGGGATGAGTCTGACCTTTAATCCGGTGAGTCCGGGAGTGCTGAAGGTCGTGGTGTTTGGCACGACCAACCGCGTGGGCGCGGGGACTTTGCTCAATTTCAAGTTCACTGCCGTCGGCCCGGTGGGTTCTGTTTCGCCTTTGGCCTGGCAAGCCTTTTTGTTCAATGAGGGCAACCCGCAAAGCGTCCCGACCAATGGGCAGGTGACGCTGGTCGGACCGACCGCCGCGAGCGTCCTCTTGAGCGGAAGAGTGTTGAGGGCTTCGGGTCGCGGCGTGCCCTACGCGCATGTCACTTTGCTGGATGAGCGCGGCCAAACCCGAATGGCGATTTCCAACCCGTTGGGATACTACCGCTTCGATGAGGTCGAGGCCGGACAAACCTACGTCGTCAGCGCGACCGCTAAGGGTCTGGTTTTCGCGGCGCAGGCAGTCCTGGTGAATGGCGAAGTCAGCGAATTTAATCTGACCGCCAGCCCCTGATAAAAGAAGTTTCACGCAAAGGCGCTGGTGGCGCAAAGAAGAAGCACGCCAAGAGCAAGCGGCACTCAACAGCTTGGCTTTCTTCCTTTGCGCCTTTGCGCGAGCTTCTTTCCGCCTTAATGCAAATTTCGATTCATGCGCGCGTAAAATTATTGTTGACTTAGTTTATGCCGGAGCTATAATCCCGCTCATCTGCCGAAGTCTTTTCGCACTGGCCGCAACTGTGACCTAACGGTTGACCAGACTTCCTCTCATGTTCTGCTGCTCCTCGTGATGGATGAACATGCTGGCAGACAGCAATCAAGCTTGCCCGTCTTAAAGAGCAGCAACGGCGGCGTGCCTCCTGCGGCTGACACGCTGCTTTTGCTCTAACTTGAAAAGTCTAATTTATCAGAACGTGCATGGGAATGCTCTCGTCAAGCGGCTTTCTCTCTCTCTGAAGGAGACGCGGTATGTCGTATCTTGTCATTCCTCAAGGTGTCTCTTCGACCAGCGCGACCGTCTGGCTCGGAGGCGTCAACGAGTCTCTGGATCAAGCGCAACTGACGCTTCAGCCCGGCGGCAGTTATCAGCCTTTCAGGTCAGTCAGAAATCAATGGCGTTCCGAGAACGGACAGTACACGCTCGACTACAGGCGAGACATCTTGACCAATCTTGAGCCGCGAAAAACTTACGCGGTCGAGCTGCGCACGGCCAACGGGTTTCAAGCCGACGCGGAGTTCACGACGCTTCCCGATCATCTGCCGAATCTCGATGAGAAACCTTTCACGCTGCTCCTTGCTTCCTGCTTCTGCGCGAACAAGGATCAGGCCGGAAGACTCGGCAACACCTATTTCAACCTGCCGCACGACGAGCAGCCGGACGTGAAAATCTGGTGCGGCGATCAGGTTTATCTGGATGCGCCGTGGTATCACTACATGGCGCACACGCACAGCCGCGCCGAATTGGAAGTCAGACATTTTGAAAATTATCTGAGCGTGTGGAGTCAGACGGGGACGGCTGAGGGATTTAATTACGCGCTCAAGCGGGGCGCGAACTATTTCACCTCTGACGATCACGAGTTCTGGAACAACGCGCCGAACTGGACGACGCTGATTCGTGATAGCTGGACGCAAGACGGGCGCGACCAGTGGTGGAGCGTCGCGCGCTCGCTCTTCGAGGCTTTTCAATCACCCTCTTCGGTCTTGCGTTTCACGATTGGCAAGCTCTCCTTCTTCATCGCAGACTCGCGCGTCAATCGTGACGCGGATTTGCATAACTTTCTTTCGCCCGCAGACATGCAGCAGTTTTCCGATTGGGTGGCGAACCTGCAAGGGCCGGGCGTGTTCTCGCTCGGACAACCGATATTTGCGACGCAGGCGAGCGGTTTTCAAAAGCTGACGCGCCGCTTCAGCGATTGGAACTTGCCCGACTACGATCAGTTTCAAGAGCTGGCGCGCGTGCTGGCTGCGGCGCGTCACTCGATGGTGATGCTCACGGGCGACGTGCATTACGGGCGCGTCGCGCGCACCACGCTGCCTTCGGGTTTAGACCTCATCGAGATCATCTCTTCGCCGACGGCTCTGGTTGACGACACGGTCGGCGGCAAGTGGCACGGCCCGCCCGATAGATACCCTTCGTTCGATGTGCCCGGAGTCGCACACGGGCCGGTGACTACGCTCAAGGAGTACACGCTCGTGGATAATCATTTTCTGACCATTCAATTTTCGCAGACCGGCATGCAGGTCAAGATGAGCGTCAAGGCTTGGCCGGTCACCAATCCCGGCGAGAAGGCCAGCCCACGGCTGGTTTACGAATGGCTCATACAATAGGAGAAGGCTCATGACCATCGCGATTCGCAATTCCTCAAGCACCGAGAAGAACGAAAATATCAAAGAGCTGCCCGCCCGCAAGAACGAGAGCAATCTGGATTGGCTGGGGCGCGGAAAAAGGGGCGGGCGGGGCAGCCTCATTCTGCTCGGCGGAACTTCGGTCTCGCATTTCCGCGTGCGTTGCGCTCAGGCTCAACTCAGGCGCGACCTCATGCCGAGCTTCTGGTCGCTCGTCGGCATCATGCAGGACAACAAGTCTTTCGTCTCCGTCCCGCTCGGCCTGCGCGAAGACAACGCAGAAGTTCCGCTCAACAACGGCGTGCAGGTCTGCTCTCTGTCAGATTACGCAGACCCCGCGCGCTTCCCGAACATCGCCGTCATCGAATTTGCCGAGAGCTTCGATTCGATAGACGAGAACATCAAGCGCATTAAGGCTCAGCGCAGCGTCGTTGATCTGCCGAGCCTGATCGTGCCGTGGCTCGGCTACGTGTGGGGCGCGGGGCTGGCGACGAATCCTCTGGTCGCGGGGCAAGGCGTGCCGAGCGCGATCTTCGCTGAAACGGTTTACGGGCTGGCCGGAATCGAATTGACGCCCGGCCTCTCTTCAACTTCGAGCTGCCCCGAAGCCATCTGGGTTTCGGCAAACTGGTGGCACGATTTTTACGACGCCGCGACGAAGACAGAGAATCAGCAGCAGCCTACGACGGGCGAGGCGGCGGAAAAGAGCGCGCGAGGCAAAGCCGCGAAGAAGGGCGGCAAGACTGAAGCGACGACGGAGAACACGCAGGCCAAATCTTTTATGAGAGCGCAGGCCATCATCCCGCGCGGCGCATACGCCGTGCGACAAAGAGAGGCCGCCATCATCGGCTAAGCCCACCTGTCAGAACCGCCTGCGGTAGCGGGCGGGTGATTAACATTGAAGACCCGCCCGCTACCGCAGGCGGTTCTGACTTCAAAATGTTTGAGGAGGCAATGTGAGCGACGCACCTTTTAGTGTCTACTTCGCACTCGACGGGCCGCATCTCGACGGACTCATCGGCAGCGCAGGGCTGTTGCGTTTCGATTGGCCTGAGCGAAGATTTTATATCCAACATTTCTACGGCATCAGCGCGGCGCACAATCCTTCGCTCGCACCGAACGGCAAGCTGGCTCTCCTGGGCAACTTCAGTCAGACCATTTTTCTCGTTGACATCACGGACAAGGACAACATGCGCGAGTACGCTCGCCAGTCCACGATGTATTTCGAGGAAAGCCCGTATCGCCTGCGCGCCAACACGCATCACCTCTGGTATCCGGATAGCGCGCGTTTCATCGGCGCGGTCGGCGATCATCTCTACCGCTTTCACATTGACGATTTGAAGAGTCCCGAAAACCTGGGGCCGCATTATCTTGAGAACGCGCACGAGCTGCGTTGGGACCCGACGCATCGTTACATACTGATGGGCGATCTGGGGCCTGAGCGCAAGGACGTGCGACAGGTCGGCGTCTTCGATCTGGAAGAGCCTGACCCGAAGAAGCGTTGCAAGATTATCAAAGTCCAGAACAACGTCTGGCACTGCCGCGTGCATCCGCAAAAGCCGGTCGGTTACGCTCTGACCTATTCGCTCATCACGGATCACGAGGATTGGGTCAACTGGTCGCCCGGCTTCATCCGCGAGTACATCTACGAGATTGATCTGCCGACGGCGAAGGTGACGCGCACTTGGAGCAGCGCGGCTGAGTTTCCCGGACACCTCAACTCGGACATCGAAATCTCGCAGGACGACATACTCTACATCGCGAGCGGCGGCAGCCATGGTGTCCTTGAGATTCCTCTTGAACGCTTCGCAGAGTGCCGCTTTCTGCCGTGTAAGCCGAAGTGGACGACGCGCGCGCTTTGTATCAGAGACAAGCTGCACACGTTGTACGGCGCGATGGCGCGCAAAGCGACGGCGACGGCGACTCATTACATGCTGCAAACGCTCGCAGTGACGGGCAACCGGATTCTCGACGGCATCTACGCGACGCGAGTTTCGCCCGACGGCAAGTACATCGTGACGGGCAATCGCGGCTACAACGTGATCGCGGTTTACGACCGCAAGACTTTCAAGAAAGTTTACGAGGGCTTGCTGCCGTTTCGCCGTGACGTGTACGGCCACGGTACGAACCACTATCGCCTCACGAATCGTTTCATGGGGCATCATCTCGGCGTGCATCACAGCGAGCTGCTGGCGCGCGACGCCTGATGAAGAAGGAGGTTTTAAATGAAGTACGAAATTTCGGGACGAGTGCAGGAGCTTGAGAGCAAAGCGGGCGTGCCCGGCGTGACCGTCAGCGCGTTCGACAAAGACCTCATCTTCGACGACCTGCTCGGAGAGGTGATGACGGACGCCGACGGCGCGTTTCACATCGAGTACGACGAAGGAACTTTGAAAGAGCTTTTCGCTGCGACGCCGGACGTTTATCTGACGGTCAAAACTCCTTCCGGCCAGACGTTACAAACGACGAACGGCGCAGTCCGCTTCAACGCTTCGCCGCACGAGAGGTTTATCATCGAGATCGCGGGCGACATCTTGCGCGCCGCCGGACTCATCGCCGGACAGCCGCGCGGCACAATCTCCGAAGCGACTTTGACGACGCTGACCTGTCTCGAAAATGTGAAGGACGAGGATGATCTCGTCAAGCAGATTAAGAGTGACATGGTAGGTAAGCTCTCTGTGCTTGAGCTGATGCGCGATTACATGACTGAGCTTGAGCACAATCTTGATAACAACGCTCTGCCGTTTCGCAAGATGGCGCGGCTCTTCGAGCTGGGCAAGACTTTTGACAGCTTGAACGGTCATTACTACGGCGTCGCGCCCGGACTTCGCACGGGCGACTTGCACGGCGTCGCGGCGGAGTACGGCAACCTTTTGGGCTTTATCTGGGGTTCGGCGATTGTCGGCGCGTGCCCGTGGGGCGGGAAGAGTTATACGCCTATGACCGAAGGCGACCGCGCGCAGGTCGTCGGCGCGAGCGTGCCTAACGATGTCAAAGTCTATCGCGGCATCAACCACTTCGACCGCATCGAGCACGCGCCCGTCAACATCGCCACCATCTCGCTGCTCACGTTTATGTGGCACTTGCAGAAAGCTCCGCCGCCGGAGCATCTCAAGTACGGTTATGAGCTGAACGGCGGACACTTCGCCTCTCATCGCGCGCCCTCGATGTACGCGGGGACGCCGCGCGAAGTCTTTCGGCTCAACTATCGTTATCACGCGCTCGGAAATAATCCGCCGCTCAACTATCTCGTTGACGAGATGGTAAAGATTGCCGACGGGCTTTATCTAGGGCAAGTCTTGTTTGCGACCGATCACCTGTTTGAACGCTTCGACCCGCAGGCCGACCCGTCGCGTTATCACTATCAACACTTCGGCTACTTCCTGCTTTTTGAAGAGGCTTGGAACGTAGAGGCGCAGAGGCTCTTCCCGTTCCTGCATGTGCCGGACGCAGCCGTCACGACGACCGTCACCGGAGCGGAGGCGGTTTTAGCCGCCGCCAACACGACGCCGCCCAAGTTCACGACGCTCACGCTCGCAGACCCCGTGGACGGAGACGTTGACCCGCAGCTCCTCGATGAAGTGAGAAGCGACATCCGGAGCACGGGCGACATCATGCGTATGCTCAAGTCGTATTCGGACACGCTCTATCAAGAGCATCACACCGAGTCGCACACGTTCGACAAGCTGCACGCGCTCTTCAACGCGGGCATCGCGCCGCAGACGATGAACGGCTTTTATCGCGGCGCGCTCGTCTCGTGGGAGAGTCAGGGCTTGCTCGCGGCATTTAAGGAGAACACGATTGATATTGTGTGGCCTGTCTCGCGCGATTTTTCGCCGTGGACTGGCAAGAGTTTTCGCCGGATAGATGAAGCGGAGCTTCAGAAATGGACTGACGGCGGCGACGTGATGGGCAATGATCCGGCCTTCTACTGCTCGAACACCGTCGCGTTTCGCACGGCGAAAGAGAAGTTTACCAAAGGCGCGATGAAGATCGCCGGAGTCGTGACCGAGGACGCGTCGCCCGAAGAGCATCGCCTGTACGGCTTTGACGCGCACACCTTCTTCTTCGTCGGTCGCCCGAACCGTCCGAGCATGTTGCCTGAGAACAAAGGCAAAAAGATTTATCAATTCAACTATCGCTGGAAACCCTTGAGAAATATTCCGCCCGACTGTTTCTGCATAGACGAGATCACGCAGATCGCCGACGGGCTGTACCTGGGACTTCTGATTTACGCGACCGACTGGCTCAAGCCGTGGAATCCGGCGACTGACATCGCGGAATACAAGTATCGCCTCTTCGGCTACTTCCTGCTGATGGACGAACAATGGCACGCCCTGCGCCTGCGCATCGGTTTTGACTTGGCCGATACTTAAAGAGTTCCGGAAACTAATTCACCGCATAACACAATTGCTTTCCTTTGCGCCTTTGCGTGAGATTTAATTTTCACGCTGGTGGCGCAAAGGCGCACAGGACAACGGATTGAGCTTTGCTCTTAAACTTTTGAAAGGATTCATACATGCCTGACATTAAATACGTTTGCCTGTCCGATATGCATCTCGGCGCGCAGAACAGTCTCTTGAGCAACCTGACGACTGATTGCAGCGACACAGACCCGCGCGTCGCCAGCCCGATACTGGTTCAGCTCATAGAGTGTCTGCGCTCTCTCATCTCGCAGAATGAGAGCGCGGAGAAACCGACGCTGATTCTCAACGGAGACATCCTCGAATTAGCCCTCACGACCGACAACGAGGCGGCGATGGTCTTCGAGCGTTTCATCGAACAGATTTATCCGGCGCAAGGCGAACGCCTCTTTCAAAAAATAATTTATCTGCCCGGCAATCATGACCATCACTTGTGGGAGACCGCGCGAGAGGCGCAGTACATACAGTTCATCACGCATAGCGATTCGCAGAAGCAGCCGGGCAGTCTCTTAAAGATTCCGTGGCACACGACCAAGATGTTCGACCCGGGTTATGTGCCCGCCACTTTTCTCGAAGGCATCATCCGCCGCTATCCGCATCTCGGTCAGGAGCAGGTCTATACGGCTTATCCGAATTACGCCCTCGTCAAAGATGACAGTTGCGCGCTCTTCAGTCACGGGCACTTTATCGAATCCATGTACATGATGATGAGCGACCTGCGCTGTATGATGTTTCCGACACAGGGGATGCCCTGCTCGGTTTACGACATCGAATCGCAGAACTTCGCGTGGATAGATTTCTTCTGGTCAACGATGGGACGCTCCGGCGAGGTCGGCGTGGATGTCGAGCGGGTTTATGACGCGCTCCAGAGCGAGAAAGCCGTCAAGCAGGTGGTCGCCAATATCGCCGAAGGTCTGGACAAAAAATTCGACTTGCCGGGCTGGGACTGGTTCGATAAGAAGATTATCGCGGGCTTGCTCGATTTCTTTCTGTTTCACGTCGCCCATCTCGAAAGAGCCGATCCGAGTTCCTACGACTTGACTCAGGCCGGATGGCAAGGGCTACGCAGCTATCTCGAAGGCGCGGTGCTGAATCAGATTAAGCAGGAGAAGGACGCGAACATTCCGCCGCACTTCACCTTCGTCTTCGGTCACACGCACACGCCCTTTCAGAAAGACCTGATGGATTTGGAGGGCTATCATCCGGGCATGCATATCTACAACACCGGCGGCTGGGTCGTGGACACGACCAAGTGTCAGGAAGTGCACGGCGGCGCGGTCGTCCTGTTAGACGAGAACCTGAACGCGACCAGCCTGCGCATGTACAACGAAGCCGAGCATGAGGAGGACTACGCGGTGAAAGTTGAAGCCGCCGCGCATCCCAACGCTCAACCCAACCCGTTTCATGACCGCATTGCCGCTCTGGTTGATTCGACCAAAAATCCCTGGAAGCTATTTTCAGACCTCGTCGCCAAAGGCGTGCCCATGCGCTACGAGAATCTGAAACAGCATATCAAAGCGGTTTAGCTTCTCAGGTCTCTTAAGAGGTATATCGAAATGAAAGAGACATACGATGTGGTCATCATCGGTTCGGGTTTTGGCGGGGCGATCAACGCCTGTCGGCTGGCGCAGGCGGGACGCAGTGTGTGCGTGCTTGAGCGCGGCAAGCGTTGGGGGCGCAAAGATTTTCCGAGAACGACGGGACAGGTCGCGCGCGCTTTCTGGAACAATAAGGATTATGGCCTTCTGGATTATCGCACCTTCGGCAAGATTGATGTTCTACAGGCGAGCGGCGTCGGCGGAGGCTCGCTCGTTTATTTCAATGTTCACCTCAGAACTCCGCCGGAGATTTTTGAAAACCCGCGTTGGCCTCGCGGCGTAAAGCGCGACGTGCTCAATCCGTTTTATGACAAAGCGAAAGACATGCTCGAAGCCGTTCCTCTCAAGCCTCCGTTTGAGATGGACTTGCCGAATCGCACGCAATCTTTTCTCGCCGCCGCAGAAGGCGCGGGACGCAAAGCCGAGCTGGTTGACATCTGCGTCTACACCGGGCCGGAGAAGGTCAATCGTCAGGGCTTAACGCAAGAGGGCTGCGTCTATTGCGGCAACTGCATGCTCGGCTGTCACGTTCACGCCAAGAACACGCTCGACCTCAATTATCTTCCGCTCGCGGAGAAGAATGGAGCGGAAGTCTATCCGCTTCACATGGTCGAAAAAATAGAGCCGGTCGAGCCGGTTGAAACGAACGGCTATCGCGTCTACTTCAAACATTTCGATTCGGAGAAGGGCGGCGATTTTGAAAACGGCTCGGTCACGGGGCGCAAAGTCATCATCTCGGCGGGCGCGCTCGGCTCGACCGAAGTTCTCTTGCGCAGCCGCGACCTGCATCGCACGTTGACAAACTTGAGTCCCGCGCTCGGTACGCGGTTTTCGGGCAACGGCGATTTTCTGCTCGCGGGCGCATTCGAGTCGAACCGCGAAGTTGATCCAGGCTCAGGTCCGAGCATCACCGCGATGGTTGACTACTCGAACGAGCGAAACAAAATCTTCATTCAAGACTTAGGCTTTCCAGACCCGTTTCTGTGGTACTTGGAAAGCGCGCTCCCCGTTCCGAATCGTCTCAAAAATTTAAAACTCTTCTTCGAGAAATACATCATGCGCACGCTCGGCCTCAGTCGCGCCTCGGCCTTCACGGACGGCGCGGACAAGCTTTTTCAGGGCGGCGTGACGCCGCGCTTTCTGCCTTACCTGGGCATGGGCACGGACGCCGCCGACGGCAAGATGCACTTGTCCGACGGCAACATAGACATTGATTGGAACAGTCGCCACAGCCGCAAGATGTTCGACGAGATGGAGCAGGCTTTGAAGGAATTGAGCGACGGCATCGGCGGCAAGTACAAGACGAGTATCCTGTGGGGCTGGCCTCTCAGGAAACTTCTCACCGCGCACCCCCTGGGCGGCTCCACGATGTCGGACGACCCGCAGCAAGGCGTGGTCAACGAGTTCGGCGAAGTCTGGAACTATCCGAACCTCTACGTCTCGGACGGCTCGATCATCCCGACGGCTCTCTCGGTCAATCCTTCGGCGACCATCAGCGCGCTCTCGGAGCGCATCGCCGAACACATTGTTCAGACATCTTGAGTCGAACTGTTTTAGCTGATGCCGAAGAAGCGTTTGACGGCGGCGAGCAAGCCTTCCTCTTCGTCCGCGTCGGGTTTGACATCCTCCGAGCGCGCCTTGAGTTCGGCGCGGCGTTCGGCGATGGTGTGCGAGAGGGATTCGACTAAATCAGGATTGGTGTCGAAGAGATGCTTCATCGCTTGAAAGCCGATCTCTAAAACTTCTGTCTCTTCGAGGGCGACGATGCTGGCCGTGCGCGGCTCGCCGGTGAAGAGAGCCATCTCGCCGAAAAAATCTCCTTCGTTAAGCGTGTTGACTGTGCGCGGCTTGCCGTTGTCGCTGATCTGGACGCTGACGCGGCCTTCGTGGACGACGAACATGCTTGAGCCTTCGTCGCCCGCGCGAATCACCGTCTCGCCGGGAGCGAAGACGCGGCGGACGGAATTTTTAGCCAGCCGCGCAGTCTCTTCCGCAGAGAGCGGCGCGAAGATGTCCACCGCATTGAGGCGATCAATAAACTCGCTGCCGTCCGCGCGCTGCCCGTCTCCTCTGGATTTGCGCTCAAGCTGCACCGTGCGGGTCGGGAAGGCGAAGTTGATTCCGGCGCGGCGAAAGGCGTACCAGATTCTCTGCCTGACGAGCGCGTCCGTGTCGTTGAACTTCGCGTAATCTTCGAGCCAGTATTTGACTTCAAAATCCACGCTGCTCTCGCCGAAATCTTTGATGCGAACGTTGGGGCGAATCTTCTGCGATACGTTGTCGGCCTCGCGCACGGCCTCGCGCACGATGTGAATCGTCTTGGCTGGCGAATCCGTGTAGACAGTGTTGAAGAAGACAATTCGCGCGTTCAGATTTTCGCGCGGGCAGACTTCGATGGCCTCTTTGGCCGCGACGCTGTTGCTGACGATGACGACGTGATTTTGAAACGTGCGAATCTTGATGCCGCGCCAGGTGACGCTCTCGACCACGCCCGTCCACTTGCCCACCGTAATCACATCCCCGACCTGAAAAGGCTTGTCCGCTTGCAAAGAGATGCCCGCGAAGAGATTGCCCAGCGTGTCCTGGAGCGCGAGTCCGATGATGACGCCGAAGATGGCCGAAGTCGTGAAGAGCGCGCCGAGGTCTATCGCCGGATAAAATCTCTTGAAGAGGATGACGAAGATGGCGATGTAGGCGATGATGGAGAATGTATTGCGGACGAGGTTCGGAGCTTCGTAGCCTTTGCGGAGGCGAAAGGCGATGCCGAAAATCAGATTGTTGATGCCGCGAATGATGACAATCGCCAGCATCATCCAGAGAATGATCTTGGCAATATTAACCACATTCACGAAAGAGATTTCGGCTGCTTCGCGCATGCGCTGCTCTGCGATGCTCCCCGTGAAGTACGCGCGCAAGGAAGACTCGAACTGATAGATCAGGAGCAGCGACACCACGATCAAGGCCGTCACGGCGAGAAAAATAACAAGCTGTCTTTTAAAATGGGTGCGCGGCATAGCTAGTTTATCCGGTCGCCTGTTTTACCACTAATCAACCGAAATTTGTAGAGCGAAAAACATTTGGCCGAAAACCTTTTGCGTTTCTTTGCGCGTTCTCCTTCGCGCTCTTTGCGGTTAAATGCTTTTTTAACGCAAAGAAACGCAAAGATTGAAGACGCAAAGAAACGCAAAGAGAAGGTGGCCTGTCTCTACCAATGAAAGATATTCGGGAAGAGCGTCGCCAGAATCAGGAGCAACGAGAGTGCCGAGACGATGATGGTCGTCAGCCACGCCGCGACGTTGTAGACCGCGCCGTTCCTGTGCTCGCCCATCAACTCCCGATTGTTGACGAGGCGCAGGATGGCGATCAAGATGACGGGCAGCAGCAGGCCGTTGATGACCTGTGTGACGAGCAGGACGCGGAACAGTGGCAAGCCCGGAATCATGGCGACGAGCGCGCCGACGGCGACCAGAAAAGTAAAGATGCCGAGAAAAATCGGAGCTTCGCGAAAGCTGCGCGAAACTCCTTTCTCAAATCCGAGAGCCTCGCTAATCGAATAGGCAGTCGCCAACGGCAGCACGCCCGCCGCCAGCATTGACGCGCCGAACAGTCCCGTCGCAAACAGGATTCCGGCATAGCGTCCGGCCAGTGGCTCTAAAGCACGCGCGGCGTCCGCCGCCGTCTCTATCTGAATTCCAAGCTTGTGCAAAGTGGCCGCCGTCGAGACGACTATGAAAAACGCGATGGACATGGCGAACAGCGTGCCGACAATCACGTCCGCTCTCGTCAATGGATAGTCTTCCGTCGTCGTCCCTTTCTCCACGACGGAGGATTGCACGAAGACCTGCATGTATGGCGAGATGGTCGTGCCGATAATCGCCACCAGCGTGAAGAGATAGACTCCGTCAAAGCTGAAGCCGGGATGGATGAAGCCTTGCGCGACTTCTCCCCAAGCGGGGCGCGCCATAAAAGCCGAGATGATGTAGCCGAAGAAGACGAGCGACATCAGCAGAAAGACTCGCTCGACGCGCTTGTAAGAGCCTTTGACGACGAGCCACCAGATGCTCGCCGCCGCGAGCGGCACGGAGACGTAACGCGGCACGCCGAAAATCTCAGTCGCCGCCGCGATGCCCGCGAACTCCGAGACGGTCACGCCGCCGTTGGCGATAAACAGCGCGAGCATCACCAAAGCAGTCCAGCGCACGCCGAACTTTTCGCGGATCAAATCCGCAAGTCCCTTGCCCGTCACCGCGCCCATCCGCGCGCACATCTCTTGCACTAGAGTGAGGCTGATGGTGATGGGGATGAAAGCCCACAGGAGTCTGTAGCCGTAAGCCGCGCCGACCGAAGCGTAAGTCGCAATGCCGCCCGCGTCATTGCCCGCGTTGGCCGCGATCATGCCCGGCCCCAAAATGGCGAGATAAGTGATTAGCCCTCTGCGCTCGGCCAGCGTGCGGCGCACGCCACGCGCACCGCGCCGCAGTAAGCGACGCCCGGCGGTGCGTACCGCTGCGCGTGATTCGGCCACTTGGAGGTTCTCCGTCCTTCATAAAACAGGTTCATGAAAATTTTGAGACGGGGCGATAGTATCATAACTGTGGGAAACGGATTGCAGAATAAAAAGAGGTTGAAATAAAGAAATGGAAGAGCGGTGGCACGGAGGATGTGCGGAAGATTTTATTCACCGCAGAGGCGCAGAGACGCGGAGAACACAAAAGGAACAATCAAGCATGAGAAGCAAGCTGAGCAGGCTTCTGAGGAAACATAGACAGCTTGCTTCTTATCTTTCTTCCTTCTCTGCGTCTCCGCGCCTCGGCGGTGAATTGTAATCCTCCGGCCACTCGACCGAACTTTGCTCTAGCCGAACAATCTCGGCAAACGCTGTCGCCAACCCTTCGGCAGCAGCATCTCCATCGCGTCGTCAACGGTGATGATGCCCAATATGTCTCCGGCCTCGTCAACGACGGGCAGGGCGAGCAGGTTATATTCGGCGATTTTTTGCGCGACCTCTTGCGCCGAATCGTCCGTGCGCGCCGTCTGAAACTCGTCGCGCATCACATCGGCGAGCGGCGCATTCGGCTCGGCTAAGATAAGACTGCGCAGGGCGATGACGCCGCACAATTTCCAAGAGCCTTCCTGCTCCACGACGTAGAGGTAATAGATCATGTTGGGCGTCTCGGCCATCTCTCTGAGGCGCGCGAGAGCTTCCGAGACGGTCAGCTTGCGCGGCAGCGTGACGAACTCGGTCGTCATCAAGCCGCCCGCCGTGTCGTCTTCATACGGCAAGAGTTCGGCCACGTCGGCCTGCTCTTCGCCCTCCATCCGGTTGAGCAAATCTTCGGCCTGCGCTTCCGGCAAATCGCCGAGCACGTCCGCCGCCTCGTCCGGCGACATCCATTCCAGAATGTCCGCCGCGCGTTCGACATCCATGTCGCCGATGATGCGCGCCTGATCCTCCGCAGACATCTCTTCCAGAGTCTCCGCCGCCGTCTCGTCATCAAGGGCTTCGACGATGCCCGAGCCGTGATGATAAGAGAGCGACTCCGCGAGCCTTGCGATCTCGACCGGATGCAGCCTTTTGAGCTTGTCTCTCGCAGACTTCAACTGCACCGTCGCGGCATCGGTCGCAAGGTATCCGACGCCAGCCCAGTCAATCACCTCGACGGCGCGGCGCGTGCCGATAAAATTCTGCGGCGCGAGGCGTCGCCACAGCCCTTGCAAGCTCACGTCCGCGCCCGTCACTCGCCACTCGTTCCCGGCGTCAATCAACTGCACGTCATTGACCCGCACCACGCGTTTGCCGTCCACATCAATCAACTGCTTATCGAGCACATCGCGCGCCAACAAGACCTCGCCCTCGCGCCGCGCGAACGGACTCAGATTCAGGTTGTCATCATTGAGGCGGACGCCGTGCTCGCCAAATTCCGCGATGCGCCAGCGCGGCATAAAGAAATCCCGCCGCATGTAACGCGCGACAAGACCCGTCACCGGCGGATGATCGCCCTCGCCGAGACGCACAATCACATCCTTGACCGTCGCCACACGATCTCCCTCCAGATCGCGTATCGGACGACCCAACACCTGCGACAGATACAACATTTTTTTCAGGATTCTCGCTAACTTTTAACGCTTCGGGCGGGATGATAACACGATGAGCAGATGCCGCACAGTTTCACGGAATTATTGGTAGTGGTTCAGTTTGGAATAAAGAAACTCACGCAAAGGCGCAAAGGCGCAAAGAAAAACAAGCTGTTTCCTTTGCGCCTTTGCGTGAACATCTCTTTTTCTTCGTTCTGTTTGAAACTGAACCACTACCGAATTATTAAATTTGAATCCCGCGCAGCTTTTCCACCTTCTTGCCTGAGCCGGGTTTGGTGAGGACGGCGTTGTCTTGCTCGCGCTTCTCTTTCTCTGCGCCGGAGTGCCATTTAGCCCATTCGGAGGGAGCGTCGAAAGTTTCGCCGCCGTGACGTGTGATGCGTGGACGGATGCGGCACATGACGGGCGTGTTGACGCCGACGCCACTGATGACGGCCTGGCCTTTGGTGAGGGCGGGGAGTTCGTCCAAGAGTTGGCGGCCTGCGCCTTCGACGGATTTGGCGACGGTGTCTTGGTCAATCGGGTTGACGATGCGCATGATGATCTGCGTCATGCATTGCGAGAGCACGTCTTGATCCAATTTTCCGGGACGCTGTGTGATGAGGCCGATGCCGACGCCGAACTTGCGGCCTTCGGAGAGTATCTGTTTGAGAATGTTCGTCGAGACGACCGTCTGTCCAGCGGGCGCGAAGCGGTGCGCTTCTTCGAGCAAAGCGAACACAGGATAAGGAAGAAAATGGTCGCTCGTCGGCTCTGCTTCTTCTCGCACAGTGGCGACGCGCGCTTTGTTGACTCTGCGCAGCAGAGTTGCGACGACGACCTGTTGCTCGTTCTGCTCTATGTCGGAGAGTTGCAGGACTGTGCAGCGACCGGGCTTGAAAAGCTCGTTCAAAGGAATGTGCTCGTTGTCCGAAAAGATCGAGTCGGGACGGTCAAAGCGATTGTCCAGACGCCAGAGCAGAGCGTCAATCGAGCCGACGTTGCCGCCCGAGCCGCGCCCGTCTTCATCGCCGTATTTCTCTTCCGTGACCGCATCACGAAGGTCATGGTATCCCCACGTTCCGCGCTCGCCGCGCTCTCCGGCGGTCAGCTTGCGATAAGCCTGCGAGAGGTAGTGCAGCATCTTGTCCGAAGTCCCTTCGGGCAAGAGATATTTGATGTCAGCTTCGGTCAGAGAAGAGACGCGCACTTTAATCCTATCGTGCGTGAAGATTTTTACTTCCGGCTGATAATCGCCCGCGCCGTGAAACCGCTCGTCGCCTTCAATCGAACGCAGTGTGTCGTACTCGCCGTGCGGGTCAACTATCAAAACGGACGCGCGATTGTAGGGACTCATCAGCTCTTCGACGAGCACGCCCGCCGTGTAAGACTTGCCCGCGCCCGTCGAAGCGAGGATCGCCAGATGCGTCGAGACCACGTCTTTGATTGAGAGCACGACGGGGACTTCGTTCGCGCTCCGCGTCAAAAGACTGCCGACATGAGCCGAGCCTATCTCTTCGACGCGGCGAGGCGAGAGCACGCCCGACAGTGTTTCCGATGAAGCTAAGAAAACGGGATCGCCCGGATTCGGCGGGATGCGCGGGTTGACGAAATCGCCCAGGTTTTGGCTGAAATAACCGATGGTCTCAACCGTTATCTCGTACAGCTCGCAGCCGTCGCCGTTGAGGCCGATGAGCGACGAGACGATTGACGGCGGCGTCTGCGGGTCTGAGAGAAAAGTGTCCGGCAGATTGCGCACCAGTCGACGCGAAGTGATGTTGCCGAGGATGTGACGCACATCCTCCGCGTCACGCGCGATGTAATAGACGAACTCTCCGATACGCGCGCGCGTGTTGTCGGCGGTGATGAACAGGTACTCGTGCGGCAACTCGCCGGGGCCTTTGACCGTGCCCGTCAAAATGTCTGTGATATTAGGATTCTCGCGCATAATAAGAACGCGGCTTTAAATAGTTAAAGTGAGAAAACGATGGTCAGTATAACACGGTGTCAAAACTATGTATGAGCCATTAATTAGCCACAGAGAACACAGAGGACACAGAGCAGACAGCAAGCAGCTGTGGCTTCCTACTTTTTCTCTGTGCTCTCTGTGTCCTCTGTGGCTTAAATATGTGAATCTGTTATGATGCCGCGCTTATGAGAGGACAATTCTGTCTCATCGCGGATGACGTGAAGCTCGGCAGCGAGGTGGCGATTTACAATTTCGTCAATCTCTACGGCTGCGAGATCGGCGACGGGACGAAGATCGGCTCGTACGTGGAGATTCAGCGTGGCGCGCGCGTCGGGCGCAATTGCAAAGTGTCGAGCCATACTTTTATCTGCGAAGGCGTGACCATCGAGGACGAAGTCTTTATCGGTCACGGCGTCAATTTCATCAACGACAAATACCCGCGCGCGATAAACGAGGGCGGCGCATTGCAGACCGAAGCCGACTGGTCTGTCCTCTCAACCGTCGTCCGGCGCGGCGCGAGCATCGGCACGGGCGCGACTATTTTAGGAAACCTTGAGATCGGCGAGCGCGCCATCATCGGCGCGGGCGCAGTCGTCACCAAAAGCGTTCCGCCCGGCGCAACCGTCGCGGGCAATCCGGCGAGAATTTTGGAAAGGCAGGAGTCACAACTCAGGACTCAGGACTCAGAATAAAAACAGCTTGCCTTTCATGCTTTTCATTCTGACTCCTGACCCCTGACCCCTGAGCGCTTCGTAATGATTCCTTTCGTTGACTTAAAAGCACAGTATCTTTCGATCAAAGCGGAAGTGGACGCGGCGATTCAGCGCGTGCTCGATGACACGTCTTTCATCTTAGGGCGCGAGGTCGAAGCGTTTGAGGCCGCGTTCGCAGATTACGTCGGGGCCAAATTTTGCGTCGGCGTGTCGAACGGGACGGCGGCGGTGCAGTTGGCCGTCACCGCTTGCGGCATCAAAGCGGGCGATGAAGTGATTGTGCCCGCCAACACTTTCTTTGCGACCGCCGAAGGCGTCTCGACCGCCGGAGCCGTGCCCGTCTTCGTGGACGCAGACCCGCTCTCTTACAATCTCGATGTCAGCAAAATCGAAGCCGCCGTCACGCCCCGGACGCGCGCCATCATGCCCGTGCATCTCTACGGGCAGGCGGCTGACCTCGACCCGATGTTTGAGCTGGCGGCGAAGCACAAGCTCATCATCATCGAAGACGCGGCGCAGGCTCACGGGAGCGAGTACAAGGGAAAGCGCGTCGGCGCTTTTGGGCGTGCCGGATGTTTTAGCTTTTATCCCGGCAAAAACCTCGGCGCGTATGGCGAGGGCGGCGCGGTCGTGACTGATGATGAAGCGGTCGCGCGCCACCTGCGTCTCTTGCGCGATCACGGCTCTGAGCGAAAGTATCATCACGAAATCGTCGGTTACAATTTCCGTCTCGAAGGCTTACAAGGCGCAGTCCTCTCGGTGAAGCTGAAACATCTCGACGGCTGGAACGCTTTGCGCCGCGAGCACGCCGCGCTTTACAACAAGCTCTTGAAAGAGAGCGGCCTCGTCCTGCCGCGCGAGATGGAGTACGCGCGACACGTCTATCATCTCTACGTCGTGCAGAGCGCAGAACGCGATGCCCTGCAAAAATCTCTCAACGAAGCGGGCGTGCAGACGGGCATACACTATCCGATTCCGATTCACCTCCAACCGGCTTACGCTTCGATGGGACACAAGGCCGGAGATTTTCCCGAAGCCGAAAGCCAGGCCAGCCGCGTGCTCTCGTTGCCGATGTTCGCTGAATTGACTGACAAGCAGATTGAGCGAGTGGCTGAAATAGTTCGGGGACGTAATGAGCAACTCGATAATAAGATGATAAAGAAACAGTGACATGTGAAGTGTTAAGATTGAAGAACGGAAATTAAGAGATTGGAGAGATGCAATGCATAACGAGTTTACATCCATCATTGAACAGGACGGCGAGTGGTACATCGCTTATTGCCCTGAAATTCCCGGAGCTAACGGACAAGGGCTGACGATTGAGGAGTGTCGAGAAAATCTTGCAGAAGCTATCGCCTTGATTCTCGAAGACCGTCGGGAAGACGCTTTGCGCGGCCTCCCAGATGATGCTGTGAAAGATATGGTCGTTGTCGAATGAAGCGCGAGTCCCTGTTGCGACATCTTCGCAGGCATGGCTGTTATCTTAAACGTGAAGGTCGGGCGCACTCTTTGTGGTGCAATCCTAACACTGGCGCGGTGGAAGCCGTGCCGCGTCATACGGAAATCCCAAATCAACTTGCCAAAAAGATTTGTCGTAATCTCTCTGTGCCGGAAATCGGCGGCTAACGGATAAACTTGATGAGCATAACCATCGGCGTCATCGGATGCGGCTACTGGGGGCCGAATTTGCTGCGTAACTTCGCGGAGAACGAGGGCGCGCAGGTCAGTTGGATGTGCGATCTGGACGAGCGGCGGCTGGCCTCTTTGAACCGGCGTTATCCGGCGACGCGTGCGACTACGGATTACAAGCAACTTCTCGCGGACACACAGCTTGACGCGGTCGTGATTGCCACTCCGGTGGCGACGCATTTCCAGTTTGCGAAGGACGCGCTGCTCGCTGGAAAACATGTGCTCATCGAAAAGCCTTTCACGGCGAGCGTGCGCGAGGCCGAAGAGTTGATCGAACTCGCGTCGCGGCAAAAGCTGACCGTGATGGTGGATCACACTTTCATCTACACGGGCGCGGTGCGCAGGATGAAAGAGACGGTCGAGAGCGGAGAGCTTGGCGATTTGCTCTATTTCGATTCCGTCCGCATTAACCTCGGACTCTTTCAACGCGACATCAACGTCGTCTGGGATTTAGCTCCGCACGATCTTTCGATCATGGACTACATCATCGGGCGCGAGCCGGAGGCCATCACGGCGACGGGCAGTTGTCACATCGAGCGCGGCATCGAAAATATCGCTTACGTGATGCTGCGATTCTCTGATGAGTTTATCGCGCACTTTCATTTCAACTGGCTCTCGCCCGTCAAGATTCGCCGCACGCTTCTCGCCGGAAGCAGCAAGATGATCGTTTATGACGACATCGAGCCGACTGAGAAAATCCGCATCTATGATAAAGGCGTGACGACGAAGCGGAGCAAGGATGCCACGGAAAGAGAAGCCGAGTATCGCACGCTGGTCGGCTATCGCACGGGCGACGTGTGGGTGCCGAAGCTCGATTCGACCGAAGCTCTGACCTACGTCTCCGAAGAATTCTTGAGCGCGATCAGGGAATCGAGAAGCCCTCTCACGGACGGCCACGCGGGGCTTCGCGTCGTGCGCCTCCTGGAGGCCGCGCAGCAATCAATCGAGCAGGACGGGCGGCAGATTAAGCTCGGAGGAAAATAAAGAAGGTTTCACGCAAAGGCGCAAAGAAAGATAAATTGCTTTTCTTTGCGCCTTTGCGTGAATAGCTCGTTTTACTAACTTATGACGACAGAGAACGATCAGCACAGCGAGACCGTCTTTGATGAGCCGCGCGCGAGCCAGCCGACCGTTGCGTCGAGCGGTCTCGGCGTCGGGATGACCATCAATGGTCGCTACTTGATTGAGACAGAGCTTGGGCGCGGCGGCATCGGCGTCGTGTATCTGGCGCGCGACCGGCAGCTTTTATCAAAACGCGTCGTCGTCAAAGTCCTCCTGGAAGAGTCGCAGCAGAATGAATGGGTGCGCCGCAAGTTTCAGCAGGAGATCGAAGCCCTCACGCGCGTCGAGCATCCGGGCATCGTCGGCGTCCTCGACGCGGGCGCGCTGCCCGACGGCAAGCCTTTCCTTGTGATGCAATACGTCGAGGGCGTCTCCCTGCGCTCCATCCTGCGCGTCGAAGGCATAGAGCTTGAACGAGCCGCGCATCTCATGCGGCAGATCGGGCGCGCTCTCTCAGCCGCGCATGACAAAGGCATCCTGCACCGCGACCTCAAGCCCGAAAACATCATGACGCAAACCCTCTCCGACGGCGAAGAGCAGATCAAGATTATTGATTTCGGCATCGCCAAGCTCAAAGACTCGCTCGTCGCGCCTGAGACCGTGACGGCGCAGACCGTCGGCACGATTCTTTACATGTCTCCCGAACAGTTGAGCGCAAAGCCCGTCTCCGTCGCCAGCGACATCTACGCGCTCGGCGTCATCGCGCACGAAATGTTGACGGGACGCAGGCCGTTCAATCCCGACTCCGCGTTTCAGCTTTTGGAGATGCAGCGCACGGGCTGGCGCGTCCGCCCTTCGGATTTGCGCCCCAGTCTTTCGGAGCAGGCCGAGCGCGTCTTGCTCAAAGCTTTGGCTTTCAATCCGCAGGAGCGTTACCAGCGAGCGCGCGATTTCGGAGACGAGCTGGCGAAGGCTCTGACTGCGGAAGCGCATGTGCTTGACGCTTCCGTCTCAAATAGACTCTCCGCCCCGACGATGCCGCCCGCGCAAGCAGAGGCGCGCGTGACAGGAGAGCAGACGACAAGAAAGCAGAGCCTTGATGAGAAGCAAGCTGTTTTGCCTTCGCCGCCCGCGCGCTCGATGAGTCCGCTCTTGAAAGGCATCGGCGTGTTCGTCATCGTCGTCGCCATCGGCGCGGCGTATTTTATTTTCAGGTCAAAGAAACCTTCGGGGCAGGCTGAGCAAAATCCGTCGGCGTCGTCAGTCTCAGCGACGGAACGCCAACTCAGCTATTCGCTCACGGTGCGCAAGATGCGCGACGGCAAGCCTTTTCAAGAGCCTTTTGAAAGTTCGGGGCAGGAGATTTTCGAGAACGGCTGGCAGTTCTGGATGAACATCGAGAGTCCGCAAACGGGCTATCTCTACGTCATCAACGAAGGGCCTGAGCCGCGCAATGGTTTGCCGAGTTACAATGTCCTGTACCCGCTCGACGGCGGCACGGCTCAGGTGGCGGCGACGCAGAGAATCGAAAGCCCGCCGCGTCAGGGGCGTGGATATTTTTTCGACGCGGAGGCGGGCACGGAAAAGATGTGGATGATCTGGGCGAAAGAGCCTGTCCCCGAATTGGAAAACGTGAAGGGCGTCGCCAACCCGCAGGACAAAGGCGTCGTCACAAATCCCGCGCAGGCCAAAGCCTTGCAGGATTTTTTTAACCGGCACGCGTCGCCCAAGCCTTCGTTTGAGAAGGATAAGAAGCGAACTATCGTCAAAGCGAACGGCGACGTGCTGGTCAATCTCGTCGAGCTTGAGCATCATTAATCAATGCAAAAAAAATCTCGCGCAAAGGCGCAAAGGCGCAAAGGAAAGACGCAAAGTTGTTGAATGCTGATTGCTCTTGGCGTTCTTCCTTTGCGCCTTTGCGCGAAACTGTTTTTGGAAACTGACACAATCAAGCTATGTTCACAAAATCAAATTTAATTAAGCACTTCTATCTGCTCATGATTTGCGCGCTCGTCATCATGATGTGCGGCGCGGCGTCGGGGCAGAAGCCTATCAAGCCGCCGACTGTGCAAACGGATGAACAAGAGGACGAAGGCAGGCAAATCTATTTCGACTATGCCGGGTCGAGGCCGAAAAAGCCTGCGACCGCCAAGCCGAAGAGCGCGCCGCGTTATGTACGTAAGACTGCCAAAGCCGCGAAGAATGCCAAAGCCAGGATTGACACGGGCGCGAAGCTTGTCGCTGAGAAAAGCAACACCCTCGCGCAGGTAGGCGTCACGCTCTGGCAGCTTCGTCCTTCCAAAGCGACTGATGACAAAGAGACGCGCATCATCATTCAGGAAGAGGTCGCGGACGAGGGCAAGGCGTCGCCGCTCACGCCCGTGCGAATCGAAGCCGACACGGCTTTCAGCGCGGGCGACAAGGTGCGTCTGAGCATCGAGTCGCCGCGCTCGGGCTATCTCTACGTGATTGACCGCGAGCAGTACGCGGACGGGACTCAGAGCGCGCCCTATCTTATCTTTCCCACACTGCGAACGCGCGGCGGAAACAATAACGTGCAGGCCGGAATGCTGATTGACATCCCTGCGCAGGAAGACCGTCCCAACTATTTCACGATGAAGCCGAGTCGCGCCGCGCAGGTCGCGGAAGTCCTGACCATCATCGTCTCGATGCAACCTTTGGACGTGCCGCCCTTGCAGCGCAACTACATGCGCTTGCCCGAAGAGCAGGCCGCAAGATGGGAACGCGATTGGAAAGCCGATGCCGAGCGGTTTGAGATGGAAGGCGGCGCAGGCCAGGTCTGGACGAGGAAAGAGAAGGCCGCCGGCGCAAGCAATGACAGCGCGCTCTTAGACCAAGACGACCCCGCGCCGCAGACTATCTATCGCGTCGTCACCAAGCCCGACAGTCCTTTGATGATTACCGTCCCGCTGCGTTACGCCGCCAACACGGCCTCATCAAAATAAGATGGTTTTCAAAATTCAACCTCTTCTTTGCGCCTTTGCGTGAAACTGATTCTCACGCAAAGGCGCAAAGGCGCAAAGGAAGGCATGCGCGGTTGCGTTCTCGCGGCAAACGTGAGAAGTATTGAGGGGCTGGCCGCCCTTTGAATTGCGGCTCGCTCCTGTGATTTTTTATCTTTATCCGAAGAGAAATATTTTCGATGACGGCCAGCCCCGCTTCTTCCGATTCCGCGCAGATGAAAATGAACGTCCCTTTGCTCGATCTTCATGCGCAATACGAAGCTTTGCGCGACGAGATGCTGGCGAAAGTCGAGCGCGTGTTCGAGTCGCAGCAGTTCATCCTCGGCTCTGAGGTCACGGAGCTTGAGCAAGAGCTTGCGCGTTACTCAAATGTGCGACACGCCATCGGCTGCGCGAACGGCTCGGATGCATTGCTTCTGGCTTTGATGGCTCTCGGCATCGGCGCGGACGATGAAGTTATCACGACGCCTTTCAGCTTCTTCGCCACCGCCAGCGCGATTGCTCGCCTCGGGGCGCGGCCAGTCTTCGTGGACATCAACCCGCAGACCTACAATCTTGATGTCAAACAAATCGAAGCCGCCATCACAGAGCGCACGCGCGCCGTCATGCCTGTGCATCTGTATGGGCAGTGCGCGGAGATGCGTGAGATTCTGGAAACGTGCGAGCGGCACGGCTTGCGCGTCGTGGAAGACGCGGCGCAGGCAATCGGGGCTGACGACGTTGTCGGGCGCGCGGGAGGCATCAGCGACATCGGTTGTTTCAGCTTTTACCCGTCAAAGAATTTGGGCGGCGCGGGCGACGGCGGGATGTTGACGACGAATGATGATGAGTTGGCGGAGAAGCTGAACATCCTGCGCGTGCATGGCGGCGAGCGTCGTTATTATCATAGCGTCATCGGCATCAACAGCCGGTTAGACGCTTTGCAGGCGGCGGTCTTGAGAGTCAAGCTGCCGCGACTCGACGCTTGGTCTGACGCGCGCGCCGCGCACGCCGCGACTTACACGCAGCTTTTCACGGACGCTGGCCTGACCGAAGAGATAACGACGCCCTTCGTCCGCGAGGGCGTGCGACATATCTATCATCAGTACGTCATCCGCGCCGGGCGACGCGACGCGCTCTTCGAGCATTTGAAACAGCACGGCGTCGGGACGGACATCTATTATCCAGTGCCGCTTCACATGCAGGAATGCTTCGCTTATCTGGGCTACACAGAGGGAGAGTTCCCGGAGGCCGAACGCGCCGCGCGCGAAACCCTCGCGTTGCCCGTCTATCCTGAATTGAGTTTAGAGCAACAGCAGTACGTCGTTGACGTGATACGCAGCTTTTATCATTCGTAAGTTAAATCGAACCGCAGAGACGCGGAGACGCAGAGAAGATCAAGGGAAGATAAGAGGCAAGCTATTTACTGCCCACAGCCAACGGCTTACTGCCTACTGCTTTTCTCTCTGCGTCTCCGCGTCTCTGCGGTGAAGCAGTGATTTAAGACTTGATTTGTCGCCATAGATAGAATAGGGTTTTTGCGATTCCTTTGAGCTAGTCCGCAAGTCAGGCAAAGTGGCAGAAACAGCAACCGATCAATTGAAGCTGATTAACCTGCGTGCGCCGCTCGTGCGCGTGCCGTTAATCGTCACCATTGCGCTCGCGCTCTTTGGCGCGTGGTTCGCCGCGCGCTGGTACATCGGCAACACGATGGCGGACTTTGCGCCGGACGCGGACGAGGGCGGCATTGAGACGGCTCGCAGCGCCATCGGTTTCGCGCCGGGCGACCCGCTCGTCTATCTGGCCGCCGCCAATCTGGAGATGAGCACGCTCGACCCGAGCCGTCGAGCCGAAGCCGTGCGTTTGTACGAACAGTCGGTCAGGCTCTCGCCGAACGATTATCGTTTGTGGCTCGCGTTGGGGCGTGCGCGCGAACAGACGGGCGATAGCGCGGGCGGCGAAAAGGCTCTCAGGCGCGCCATCGAGCTGGCTCCGGCTTACGCTTATCCGCGTTGGTATCTCGGCAACCTGCTCTTGCGCGCGGGGCGCACGGATGAAGCTTTCACAGAGCTACGGCGCGCGGCTGAATCGAATCCTGCGGCCTTTCGCCCGCTTATCTTTGACGCCGCGTGGAACATCTACGATAAGGATGTCGGGGCGATTGAGCATGTCGTCGGCGAGGGCGCGGGCGTGCGGGCGCAGCTCGCAACTTTTCTCGCCACACACCAGCGCGCGGAAGACGCGGTGCGTTTGTGGAAGAGCCTCAGCGCGAAAGAGAAGCAGGCCGAGCGCAAGACCGGCGAAGATTTGTTCAGAGCTTTGTTTGACAAAAAGCAGTATCGCGCCGCGCAGGAATTGGCGCGCGACCTCGGCATTGAAAGCGGCGAAAGCGTCGGGCGATTTGCCAACGGCGGTTTTGAAAACGTCGTCAGCGCGCCGGGCGCGAGCCTCTTCGGCTGGCAGATCAATTCGGTCGCGCAGACCGAAGTGGCCGTGGATTCCGGCCAGCATCACAGCGGCGTGCGCAGCCTGCGCATCATTTTCGACGGATTCTCAAGACCCGGCTATTACAATATCACGCAGCTCGTCGTGGTCGAGCCTGCGACGCGGTATCGCTTTGAAGGCTATGTGCGGACGCAGGACTTGAAGAGCGGTGGCACGCCGCTCATCGAAGTCGTGAACACGCTTGACAATAAAATTCTCGGCACATCTCAAGCGTTCCCGCTCGGCAGAAACGACTGGCAGCCTGTGACCATCGAATTTTCGACGCCCGCAGACACGGAAGGCATCTACGTTCGCACCAATCGCGCGTTCTGCGGCGAGGTGTGTCCGATCTTCGGCATAATCTGGTATGACGACTTCAATCTCGAACGTCTCGGCCAATCGAGCGGCGCAGGACAAGACAGCCGCGCAGGCCGCGACAGTAGCCCAAAAACATAGACCGCACGCGGAGCTTGAGCAGACCTGGGCGGGCAGCCTGATCTTCCTGACGCTGTGCCTCGCGCTCGTCTTGACGACGCTCGCCTTCGGCACGGTGGACTATTGGACGCTCGCCACTTTTCAAGCGGGCGCGGCTCTCATCGTCGTCTGCTGGATGGTGGACGCCTGGCGCACAAGGGTGCTGCGCGTGAGCAATAACGCGTTGCAATGGCCGCTCTTAGGATTAATCGTTTTAGGCTTCATCCAAATCCTGCCGCTCGGCGGAGCGAGTGACGCGGGCGGCGCGCTTACTGTTCAAGTAGCTAAAACTCTCTCGCTCGATCCGTATGCGACGCGCCTCGTCCTGGTCCAGCTCACCGCGCTCTTCATCTATTTCGCGGCGACGCTCGCTTACACTGACAGCCCGCGCCGCCTGCGCGCGCTGGTGCGCACGATCATCATCTTCGGCTTCGTCCTCGCCTTCATCGCCGTCATCCAATCGCTGATTAGCCCTGCGAAAATTTACGGCATCCGCGCGCCGCAACTCGCCGTCCCGTTCGGCCCGTTCGTCAACCGTCACAACTTCGCGGGTTACATGGAGATGACGCTGGCCTTGCCGCTCGGCTTGATGTTTTCGGGAGCGATTGAGAGCGAGAAGCGGCTGCTGTACTTGACGGCGATTGCTTTGATGGGCATCGCGCTGTTGATGAGCGGCTCGCGCGGCGGCATGATTAGCCTCGTCGCGATGATGTTTTTCTTGATCGCGTTGAGCGGGTTCGGCTCGAAGGTTGACGGGATGACGGCTGAGGGCGCGGCTCAGGTGCGCGCGGTCGTGCTCAAGGTCGGACTCGCTTTCACGCTGCTCTTAGCGATTGTCGTGGCCGTGACTTTAATCGGCGGCGAATCGAGCGTGAGCCGTTTTGTGGATTCGGTCAGCGCCAGCGACCCGACCACCGGGCGCACGCAAATCTGGAGCGTGACGCTCAACATCATCAAAGCTCATCCCGTCATGGGCGCGGGACTCGGAGCATACGGCGTCGCTTACACTCCTTTCGATGAGCGCAGCGGCGCGAATCGTCCTGAGCAGGCGCATAACGATTACCTGCAAGTTTTGGCCGACGCGGGAATCGCCGGAGCTGTTTTAGGCGTCTTCTTCATCGCCGCGCTCTTTCGCATGGGATTCAAGCGCAGGCGCAGCCCCGACATTTTCCGGCGCGGCGTGGCGACGGGCGCGCTCGCCGGATGCTTTGCGGTCTTGGTTCACAGCTTCTTCGATTTCACTTTGCACACGACCGCGAACGCGCTGCTCTTTCTGACGCTGGCCGCGCTGGCGACGACGGGCAGCCGCGTCGAGCGCATCGTCCGCAGGCGCAGACGCAGGCGCACTGTGCCGTATGAGCCGGGCGGGCCTCGCACACTGCCGCCTGCGAAAGACGCGTTGCAGCCTTCGCCCGATGACGAGTATGAGGATTTCTACGAATACGAGGACGAGTCGCGCGCCAGGTTTACACAATGGTGGGACGACATCAGGGGCGACAAGCGAAGGTAAAAGTAAAAAGGTAAAAGGCAAAAGTGAAGACAAAAGCAATTTAATAAAAAGCTGGTTGCCGCCTTCCTTTTGCCTTTTTACTTTTACCTTTTACCTTATTAATGGCGATGGCAGACAGTATCTTAAATTCTTTGAAGAGCAGGGGAGAGCAGACCGTCCTGCACACGCTCGGCATCACGATTGAATCCGCAGACAAGGAGCGCGTCGTGCTGTCGATGCCCGTCACGGAGCGTGTGCATCAGTACACCGGACTCTTGCACGGCGGCGTGTCGGTCGTGCTGGCCGAGACGGCTGCGGCCATCGGGGCTGCGCTCAACACGGATTTGACGCGCTACACTCCGGTCGGCATCGAGATTAACGCCAACCACCTGCGCACCGTCTCGCGCGGAACTGTCA
>DASWRG010000076.1:0-13225 GCA_036403295.1 Pyrinomonadaceae bacterium | reverse complement strand
TCGAGCAACGTTTGCAGCTTCTGCTTAATCTGCGGAATATTTTCGAGGAGCGGCAGAGCCTCTTCGACCGTCGTGTCCAAAAGGTCTGCGATTGATTTGCCTTTGTACTTGACCGACAGGGTTTCGCGGTTGTAACGCGCGCCGCGACAGACATCGCAGAGGACATAAACGTCAGGCAGAAAATTCATCTCGATACGTTTCATGCCGTCGCCCTCGCAGGCTTCGCAGCGTCCGCCCTTGACGTTGAAAGAGAACCGCCCCGGCTTGTAGCCGCGCTCTCTCGATTCGGGCAGCATCGCGTACAGCTCGCGTATCGGCGTGAAGAGTCCGGTGTAGGTCGCGGGGTTCGAGCGCGGCGTGCGACCGATGGGCGATTGGTCTATCTCTATCACTTTATCAACGTGTTCGAGTCCTTCGATTTCGCGGAACTCGCCCGGCTCGGTCAGCGAGCCGTAGAGGTGACGCGCCAGAGCGCGATAGAGTATGTCGTCAACCAGGGTTGACTTGCCAGAGCCGGACACTCCGGTCACGACCGTCAAGAGTCCGAGAGGGAACGTGACATCAATGTCTTTCAAATTATTCGCATGCGCGCCGCGAATAGTAATCGCTTTGCCGTTCGGCGCGCGACGCTGCGCGGGCACGTCAATCTTCATCGCGCCGCAGACGTAGAGACCCGTCACCGAATTCGGATTGCAAGAGACTTCGTGCGGCGTTCCGGTCGCCACGACTTCGCCGCCGTGCGCGCCCGCGCCGGGGCCGAGGTCTACGACGAAATCCGCGCGATTGATAGTCTCTTCGTCATGCTCCACGACGAGCACTGTGTTGCCTAAATCTCGCAAGGCGCAGAGCGTTTCCAGAAGCTTCTGGTTGTCGCGCGGATGCAGGCCGATGGACGGCTCGTCCAGGACGTAGAGCACGCCGCGCAGTTGCGAGCCGATCTGTGTGGCGAGGCGTATGCGCTGGCCTTCGCCGCCGGAGAGCGTGGCCGACGGGCGATCCAGAGTGATGTAGCCGAGTCCGACCGTTTCGAGAAAGCGCAGGCGGTTTCTGATTTCTCTCAAGACGAGTCCCGCGATCTGCTCTTCACGCGCATTCAGTTTCACTTTATCGAAAGCCGCGACGGCGTCTTCAATCGGCATCGAAGTGTAATCGGCGATGCCGCGCCCGCCGAGTTTGACGGCGAGCGATTCGGGTTGCAATCGCCTGCCATGACAATCGGGACAGGTAATCGGCGAGACCATCTCTTCGAGCGCGAGGCGGACACGCTCCGAAGGCGCGTCGTTCATGCGTTCGCGCAAGTGCCTGACCGCGCCTTTCCAGTCGCTCTGATAAGTATATAAACCCTGACGAAAAGTGACGGGCGCGTCGAGGCCGTAAAAGAATGCGTCGCGCGCCTCTTTCGGCAACTCTATGAACGGCGTGCTCGCGTCAATATTAAAATGTTTGACGACGGCGACGAGCGCGCTTCTCAAATAGGCCGCGCCCTGCTTGTCGTCCGCGCCCATGAAAGCGATTTTGTCAGACGGCTCGGTCGCGTCGGGAATAATCTTCGCGGGGTCAACTTCGAGGACAGTGCCGAGTCCGTGACAACGCTTGCACGCGCCGTAGGCCGAGTTGAAAGAGAAGGAGCGCGGCTCTAAGGGCGGGACGTTGATGCCGCAGTTGACGCAGGCCATGCGCTCCGAATAGAGCTTCTCGTCGCCGTCCACGACCGCGACGAGGACTGCGCCGCCCGTCAGCTTCAAAGCCGTGCGAACCGATTCGGACAGACGCTCGTTGATGCCCGGCTTGATTAAGAGGCGGTCAACGACGGCTTCGATGGTGTGATTACGACGTTTGTCAAGACGTATCTCTTCGTCGAGCGCGACCAGTTCGCCGTCCACACGCGCGCGAAGAAAACCGTCCTTCGCCAGCTTCTCAAGCTCCTTCTTAAACTCGCCCTTACGACCGCGCACGATGGGAGCCAGAATCATCACGCGCTCGCCTTCTGGCAGGGCGAGGACGCCTGAGACGATCTGCTCGACCGATTGACGGGTAATCTGCGCGCCGCAGACGTGACAGTGCGGCTGGCCGATGGATGAGAAGAGGAGGCGCAGGTAGTCGTAAACTTCCGTGACCGTGCCGACGGTCGAGCGCGGGCTGCGCGAGACGGTCTTCTGTTCGATGGAGATGGCGGGCGAGAGTCCGTCGACCGAATCCACGTCGGGCTTTTCGAGTTGATCCAAAAACTGGCGGGCGTAGGCCGAGAGCGATTCGACGTAACGACGCTGGCCTTCGGCGTAGATGGTATCGAAGGCGAGCGAGGATTTGCCAGAGCCTGAGAGACCCGTGATGACCGTCAAGCGGTCGCGCGGAATCTCGACGTTGATGTTCTTGAGATTATGCTGGCGCGCGCCGCGCACCGTAATGCGATCAATTGCCATGTGCCTGAAAATATTCCGCGCTCCCTACGGATAAGAAAATCTTGTGGCGCAGAACCTCAGATTGTAGCCGAGCGGGAGAGGCGGGGCAAGTTGAGACGAAAGCTGTTAGCAGGTCAATTTCAAAAATAAGCTTAACCACAAGAGGACACGCCGGAAAATTTGAGATTTGAGATTCGCGGCGTGTCCTCTGTGGTGAAATGTTTTCTGCGCCGCCGGTCATTTAAAAGCGAAGCGAAACTTATCCTGAGAGGGGATTCGATTACGCGCTCCTGATCGTCTGGTCTTTCATCGCAGGCTTTGCCGAACGCCTCGTCGCCAAAAACCAATCCATTCAGGGAACAAATTCATAAAGGTTCAAGGTTCAAGGTTAAGAGCCATGCGCTTTTGATTTTGAACTTTGAACCTTAAACCTTGAACCTTGAACTTTGAACCTCGAAGCCATACACTCCGTGCAGCCAAACAGTATCAGAAGGGATGAGGGCGACGGGCGTGAATCTTCCAAACACATTGACCATCTCGCGCATCTTCGTCGTGCCGCTTTTGGTCGTCGTGCTGCTGACGCCGTTCTCGGAAAACTGGCTCGGCGTGCCGCGTCACATCTTCGGCGTGGCGATCTTTCTCGCCGCAGCCTTCACGGATTACCTCGACGGGCATCTCGCCAGAAGCCGCGATCAAGTCTCTCGGCTCGGCAAACTTTTAGACCCGATTGCGGACAAGCTGCTCATCTCAGCCGCGCTCATCTCACTGGTCGAAAATCGTCTCGCCCCGGCGTGGGCGGTGGTGATTATCGTAGGCCGTGAGTTCGCCGTGTCGGGCTTGCGTTCGATTGCGGCGGCGGACGGCCTCGTCATCTCAGCTTCGCGGATGGGAAAGTTTAAGATGCTCGCGCAGGTCGTAGCGGTCGCGCTCCTCATCGTGTCGAGCGCGGCGGGACATCCTCCCGTCACCAACTTCGGACAAGCCTTTCCGGCGATACAATTCTGGACTGTGCCCGAACTGCGCAACGCCCTCCAGCATCTCTTCGGCGCGGGCGCGACGACCGGGGACGACTGGCGCGTGCTGCTCTACACTTTAGGGCGCGCGATGCTGTGGGTCGTCGTGCTCTCGGCCTGCGTCTCGATGTACGAATACTTCCGCGCCTTTTACAGAGAGGTCGTCGGACGCGATGAGCGGTCGGGTGAGACTGAGCGCGCCATGCGTTTGAACGCCAACCCGGTCGCCACCAAAGCCAAGCAGTAAATTATCTGAACACAGAACGACTCTTGGCGTCTTCGGGCTTAAACTTTGCGCCTTTGCGTGAAAAGCTGTTTCTCGCCAAGGCGCAAAGTTAAGACGGAAGACGCCAAGAGTTGAGTGATGCGCTCTCTTGAGCTTGAAAGTGATTTTTAGTAAGCAGGACTGTATTCGGTCTGCCTGCTCGGGCGTTCATAACTATCGCTGGGATAGTTCTGTTGATACGGCGACTTCTCCTGACCCAGAGGTGGGTCGAAGGCCGTGGCGATCATGCCGCCTTTGCTCGCGCCGCGAATGACGCCGGTCTCGTTGATAAAGAAGGAGCGGCTGCCGGTGTCGCTCTCCTTCGTGGGCGTCGCCGTCGCATCAAAAGAGATGCCGTTGGGTTTGATTTCAAGGCGGTAGGTGTTCACTGCGCCGCTCGCCAACTTGGAATCAATCAATCCCTCTGCGGCGAGCTGTTGCAAAGTGCCGTACTTGCCCGCGCCGGAAGTGGCCTGATAGGTCGCTTCGGCGGAGTGGAGCGTTCGCAGAACTTTAATCGCAGAGCCTTCGTTGGCGGCACGGCGCGCGGCGAAGACGTTCGGAATCGCAATCGCGAAGACGATGCCGACGAAGACGAAAGAGACGAGCGAGAGCGCGACGCCGGTGATCGCAAAGCCCTGCCCGCCGTACTCCATCGGAGAGTTTTTGGCTTTGACCAGCGCGACGATGCCGAGAATCAGGCCGAGGGTAGAGCCGAGGCCGAGCAGTCCGCAAGCCATCATGCTGATGATGCCGATGACCATCGAAGCGATGGCGATGCCCGTCTTCGGCGATTCGGCGACATAACCGCCGTAGCCGCCTTGACCGGCGTAAGCATAAGACCCGCCCTGATAGTAACCGCCCTGATCTGAGCCGCCTTGAGCGTAACCGCCCTGAGCATAACCGGCCTGAGCATAGCCGGTCTCGCCGTAACCGCTCTCACCGTAGCCGGCCTCGCCGTAGCCAGCCTGCTCGCCCTGATAAGCGTATGAATTGTCCTGATAGCCTTGCGCGTTTCCCTCCCGGTGATTGGCTCCTGCGACGGCGGTTGCGCCAGCTCCGTTGATGGGCAGGCGGCAACGCTTACAAGCTTCTGCCGTAGCCCAATTGACGAGGCCGCATTGCGGGCATTTCATGCTGTTCATGGCGAACTCCTTAAAGTTTTAAGAGGTGAAGTGAGTTATGCTTTCTTTGCGGAAGAGAGGAACGGGGAAGAGGTTTGAGCAGCAAGCTATTTCAAAATAGCTTGCTGCTCAAATTTCTGTCACTGGACTTCGACGTAGTCGCCCGTGTGAACTTCCTGTGCGACGCGCGTGATGACTGCGGCAGCCGTGCGCTGTTGCACGCTCAGGATAATCATCTCGCCGACGATCTTGCGCGGGAGGCGCGGGCGGCTGTGCTGAATCTTCGGCGTGGTGACCATCGGGCCGAAGATGCCCGTGCTGTTCGCGTCTTTGACGCGTTGAGCTTTGTTGGAAAACTTTCCGCCCTTAAAGATGTTGCTCTCAAAACCGCTATTGGCTGTGGGCGTCACCTCTTCATCACGAAAGCGCGTGATGTTGCCTTTGCCGACCGGGCGATAGATCGTCAGATAGTCGCCCGGCTTGACGTTATCCTCCGAGCCGAGGTCTATGAAGACGACCTGATCTCTGGTCAGCATCTCCTGCGTGTCGCGCGCGAGCACAATGCGCCCGGTCTGTTTGCCGCTCGGATCGGCAAAGCGGTCGAGCCGCTCATCCAGACGACGCAGAGGCGCGACGCGCGTCGGCGCGGCTCTCAGCAAATCTCCCAGGAGCAGGTTATCGCAAGAGGACTTGACCTCTGCGACGGAGACCTGATCCTTGATGCGCAGGACGCGCAGGATGCCGACCTCCTGCGTGTAGACGCCGAGCCAGCCCTTCTTTTTCGAGAGGCGCGATCTCCATTGTCCGCGCGGGCGAATCACGATGTACTCCTGCCCGGCTTGAACTCCCTGCTGCGCTCCGGCGTTGATGTACACAATATCGCCTTGCGCGTAGACGCGCTTGGACTGCTCCTCTTCGCCGCCGACGATCTGCAAGTTGTTCGGAGCGGGCGCGTATTGTATGAATCCTGAGCAGTAAAGATTGTTGCTGCCCGCGACGGCCTGCGGGCTTTGCGGCGCAGGCATCAAGACGTTAGGCGTGGCTTGCGGCATCGGACGCGCGCCGCCGCCGGTCTGCGCGTGAGCCGAACAGAGCAGTCCGCCCGCGCAGAGCAAGAGCGACGCGACGAGGCTGCGATTGAAAAGATGATTGATCCGCACGAGAAATCTCCTTTGGCGTTCTCTGTTGGCAGAAGAACGGCACAGATGTTTGGTGGTCAAAGCTAAAGGTTGAATCGCTCACCCTCAGGCATGGGAGCGACAACATACGGGTGTGTGTGGAAATGACAGGCGAAGCCTGAAAAGCCGTCCATAGCCTTTCGCGCCGCCCGTGGGCACTCTCAATCCTACTGTGACGGGCGGGGTTACGTCAACATAAATTTTATACATCGTTTAACAAAAGGGGGATTGGCCGGATGCCGAACATTCCCTGCAACTTGCGCGGCGGGCGAAGGGCTTGGTAGTATCCAAATCCGATCTGCGTAAGAACCCATGCGCGGGGTCGTCCCGCAAACCGTGCCGGTGTAGCTCAGGGGTAGAGCGGCAGTTTTGTAAACTGCGGGTCGGGGGTTCAAATCCCTCCACCGGCTCCAATAGAATCAACAAGTTAGGGCATCCCCGACGGATGCCCTTTCTAATTTGTGTGCCAGTTGTGTGCCAAAATTTAAAACACTATCTTGACCGATCAAAATATCGATAGAAGCAACGCTGCCGCGTACATGAGAGTTTACCGCAGAGCTTTGCCTAACAATTCCAGATCAAAGATGAATCATTAGTCATGATGCAGAATTGTTAGGTGGATTCGTGTTGACTGATGGAGGCGATTGCCTGTGAGGGCTGCGCGGTGGTCAAAGCAGAGTCCGCGCATAACGTCACACTTGAAGAGATATGAGAGATTAGTTTTTTTGACGCTTACTTCTCGCCGCTTGTTTCTTAACTGTCTTCTTCTCGCTCGCAAGCTTCAGTACGTCGCCCGGTTGACAACTAAGCGTCTGGCAGATTCGCTCCAGTGTGGCAAAATTAATGCCCACCGATTTGCCCTTCTTCAACCGCCACAGCGTCGAGTGACTGATGCCGGTCTCCTTTGCCAGCCAATAGAAAGTCCGCCTGCGCTCTTCCAGTAGCCCATCAATCCGAATCTCAATCAAGGTGCGCCTCTCTTTCTGATAGTTACTATTTATCACATGTGGAATATATCATATATAGAATATATCTCATAGTTGACATATATATTTATCTAGCGTAAAGTTAAGCAGAACAGAGACCAGCTCACTCCCTTCTCAGATTTTCTGGAATTACCCAGACCGCCTGACGCACACAGCTCAAATACCACGAAGCGAAGAATGCTTACCTTCCCCGCATGATCTAAAACATGCGCGGATTCAAAGTAACCCGGACTTTGATTCCTGGTAGAAAACCGAAAAGGAGATTGGAGTAAGTTATGACGATAAATATCACACCTCTACATGACCGCTTGATCGTGAAACGCATTGATGAAGGCGAGCAGGTGCGCGGCGGCATCATTATCCCTGACTCGGCCAAAGAGAAACCGCAGGAGGGCGAAGTGATCGCCGCAGGTCTTGGCAAATACAGGGAAGACGGCTCGCGCCAGCCACTCGATGTGAAGACAGGTGATCGCGTCTTGTTCGGCAAATACAGCAGCTCTGAAATCAAGATCGACGGTGAAGAGCTGTTGATTATGCGCGAGGACGAGATTCTCGGAATCATCAGTCGTGCTGGCGCTGCGACAAGCACAAGCGGCGGCGGCAAGAAGAGCGGCAAATAGCTCTCTGGTCGGCAGCAGACTTGATATTGAGCGTCCCTCGGGGGCATTACCGACAATTTTGATTGGGAGACGAGATAAACATTATGGCAAAGCAAATAGTTCAGGGTGGGGAATCGCGCGCGGCAATTTTACGCGGCGTTAATCAGCTCGCAGACGCGGTGAAAATCACGCTCGGCCCGAAGGGGCGCAATGTCGTGCTCGATAAGAAATTCGGAAGCCCGACGATCACGAAAGATGGCGTGACAGTAGCGAAAGAGATAGAACTCAAGGATTCAATGGAGAACATGGGCGCGCAGATGGTGAAGGAAGTCGCCTCGAAGACTTCGGACGTGGCGGGCGACGGGACGACCACCGCGACCGTGCTCGCACAGGCGATTTTCCGCGAAGGCGTCAAGACGGTCGCGGCTGGCGCGAACCCGATGGCCTTGAAGCGCGGGATTGACAAAGCTGTCGAGCGTGCGACCGCAGAGATCAAGAGGATGTCGAAGCCTGTCAAAGGCGAGATGATCGCGCAGGTCGGCACGATCTCGGCTAACGGTGATGCGACCATCGGCGAGTTGATCGCGGAAGCGATGAACAAGGTCGGCAAAGACGGCGTCATCACGGTCGAAGAATCGAAGACGATGGAGACGGATTTAGAGTTCGTCGAAGGAATGCAGCTTGATCGCGGGTATCTCTCGCCATATTTCGTGACCGATCAGGAGAGCATGGAAGCCGTGCTTGAGAATCCGGTCATTCTCATCAGCGAGAAGAAAATATCTTCGATGAGAGACCTCCTGCCCGTGCTTGAGCAGGCCGCCAAGCAAGGCAAGCCGATGCTGATTATTGCGGAAGATGTCGAAGGCGAAGCGTTGGCGACACTCGTCGTCAACAAACTGCGCGGCACCATCAACGTCGCGGCGGTCAAGGCTCCCGGCTTCGGAGATCGTCGGAAGGCGATGCTCGAAGACATAGCTATTCTGACAGGCGGCAAAGTTATCAGCGAAGACCTCGGCATCAAGCTTGAGAACGTCAAGCTCGAAGATTTGGGAAGCGCCAAGAAGGTGACGATTGATAAAGACAACACGATTATCATTGACGGCGCGGGCAGCAGCGACGACCTGCAAGGTCGCGTCAAAACTCTCAAAGCTCAGATCGAAGACTCTGGTTCAGATTATGACCGCGAGAAGTTGCAAGAGCGGCTGGCGAAACTCGTCGGCGGCGTCGCAGTGATTCGCGTCGGAGCGGCCACTGAGACTGAACTCAAAGAGAAGAAGGCGCGCGTCGAGGATGCGATGCACGCGACACGCGCGGCGGTCGAAGAGGGCATCGTGCCGGGCGGCGGCGTGGCGTTGATTCGCGCAGGCCGGGCGCTCGACAAATTCAAGATTTTCGAGCCGGATGAAGACGGGGAAGTGAGCGGAGACGTAGACGAGCAGATCGGCGTCACTATCGTCAAGCGCGCGTTGGAAGAGCCGCTTCGTCAGATCGCTTCTAACGCTGGCAAAGAGGGCGCGGTGATTGTCGAGAAAGTGCGTTCCGAAAAGAACGCCAACTTCGGCTACAACGCGGCGACCGATAAGTTTGAAGACCTCATCGCCGCAGGCATTATTGATCCGGCGAAAGTCACTCGCTACGCGCTGCAAAACGCGGCCTCAATCGCCGGATTGATGTTGACCACCGAAGCCATCATTTCCGAAATTCAGGATGATAAGCCCGATGCGATGTCCGGCGGGATGGGTATGTAACCCTTCGGGAGTTGTCCTGAAAGGTCTCGTTGAAAGGCGATATAAGATGAGCCGGTTACAGATTAACAGCGCAGTTGAAACATGCGCCTGGTGCGCCGGGAAAGGGACGCAAGCTCGGTCCGGCGGGTACGTTGTTTCGTGTCTGGTCTGCGGCGGCAAGGGCAATCTCTCGGTTGCCCAGCCAGCCAGACCGTGCCGGTCATGTGAAGGCACCGGCAGACGTAACACAGCCCGGCCATGCCTGAGTTGCGCAGGAACAGGATGGGGTCGAGAATTCGCTCAAGGATAAACGGAGCGGCGCTGCTGCTCCGTGCCAAAGCTTTATGACGCACAAATCTTGGAGGTAGTGTTTTTGCTCAGAAAAGACCAATCGACACACGACGGTTTCAGCCACATCTCGAATGAGGAGGTGTGGCCTGAGATAGATTCCAGATACCGGTTGATCGTCGTCGCGGCTTTAAGAAGCAAACAACTTCAGCGCGGCGCAACTCCGCGAATCGAAGTTGACACACAGAGGCGTAAACCGACGAGCATCGCGCTCGAAGAGGTCAAGCGTGGGCTCGTGCCTTTCACCATCATTCCTCAAGAGCAGCAGGTGAAGAGCAACGGTCATGGAAGTATTACGGGCGATGATGAAAATTCCTTGCTCGGATAGAAAGGAAGCTGATGTCAAGCAACGTTAGAACAGAGACGCCATTTACCTTTGAGTTCATAGATGAAGACTCGCAGGTTCTTTTAGGAATGTCTGTTCAGTTCAAGGAGCGCGTCAATGAATAGCTTGAGTATCACAGATCGCCAAATCGGCAACGTCATCATCCTAAACATAGACGGGGATTTAAGAATCGGGGAAGGCAGTGACGCTTTACGCAAGGCCATTGGCCGCCTCCTGGCGGAAGGCCAACAGCGAATTCTTCTCAATATGGCGCATGTCGCTTACATTGATTCGAGCGGCTTGGGCGAGTTGATTGCCAGCTACCTGACACTGCAAAAGAAGGGCGGCGAGATCAAGCTTCTTCGCCTGACGCAAAGGGTTCGTGAGCTGATGTCTATCACTAAGCTCCTGACCGTCTTTGATGTCTATGAAGATGAGTCGGCAGCCCTCATCAGTTTCAAGGGCTATGTCTCGGATGTGACACAGCATCAATCCAACATCCCCAAGGTCGCATACCATGAAATGCATTCTTGAAATCAGCATCGCGGGGGATTCGAGCTGACGGCAAATGAAGGAACGACACATGAGCTATATCAGAAAAAGTCTGACAAATGTTTTGGCCGCCATGACTGTGGTGTTGGCGGCTGCGGCGGTCGCCATCTGGCAGTTCTACCTGTTCGCCACTTTTAGCAATTCGCTCGGCGTCGCGGACGCGCAGGGCGGAACATATCATCTGTGGTGGGCTATCGGCGCGGCTCTCTTTGCGTGCCTCGCAGGTTATTTTGTGTTCTCGGCTTTCCTTCGTCAAGACAGGGAAGATGTCATTCACATCACTTCCTGAGGCGTGCGCGACAAGTCTTAAACAAGGCTCCGGTTGAGAGCCGAGCAGATGAGAAGAGGTGTTGATGAACATCATGTATGCCATGCAACGTGCCAACGGCGACTGGTTTGCGCTTGCTGACCGGGGACGCCTGCGCGTGCCTGTGTTCCGCAGTGGCAGCGAAGCGATGCAGTCCCGGGCCTCGAACCACGAGATGCTGCTTTTCAAACCCGTCGTCCTCGACGAGCGTGCGCTCCAAACCCTTGCACAGACGGAGACGGAAGCCGCCGCCTGTTTCTGGCTCGTGGATGATCCATCCATCAAACTGAAGCATGGGCGTCCATTAGAATTTGCGCAACTGGCCCTGCTCATATGCGATTCCGCGCAGCAAGCGAGGCTCTGAGCCGTGTAGATCACGCTCGATTAAGGAGATGAGAGCCTTTTAGAATTTTTGACGCCTGACAGGAAACGTGATGACTATGAGCAAGAGCGAAGAACCCTTTAGCGTGAGATTTATAGACACCAGCTCGAAAGTTCTGTTGGAGCTGACGAACACGACCACGCTTCTTTACAGAAGCGTCGAGATACTAACTATCTTTTTGAAAGATGAAGAGACTGTGGGCGGCGCGTCGCGGGCGCACATCAAATTCGACGACATCAAAGCTATCCAGCCACACGAGAAGGCCGTCATCTCTCACAAAACATGGATTGACGGCCAACCGGCTGCACCGCATCAAGACAAGCTAGAGCGACTGAAAGTGTTGGCGGGCGAAGCCAAACCCTATGTACTGGATATTTCATGGCAGGATGCGGATGGGAAATCAAGGTTTCAACGAATACCTGTGGGTCACTGAAAGGAAAGCAAGATTCGGACCCGATGCGTGAGTCCAACTCATCTACCACGGGGGAAAAGTTGCCAAGCGCAACGTGGATAGTGTGGAGAAAGTGACTGATGACGCAGCCATGACATGAGTAGGACGTATAAAAGATATTACCTGCTATGAACAATCACCTGCTGGATTTTGTAAAGAAGCGTTTTAAGGTCAGTCTTGATGCCCTGCCGGAACGTGAACACAGGGTCGTTCAGCATTTCAGCGACCGCCTGCATATCAGCCACGATACCAATCTGGAATTTGAGAAGAAGCTGACCTTCGGGCAACGCCTCGCCGATAAGGTTGCGGCTTTCGGAGGCTCCTGGACGTTCATCATCATCTTTGCCGCCATCCTGCTCGCGTGGGTGCTGCTCAATACTCTCATTCTCGCACGGCACAGCAATTCATTTGATCCTTATCCCTATATTTTACTGAACCTTTTTCTGTCCATGCTCGCCGCCGTCCAAGCGCCCGTCATTCTGATGTCGCAGAATCGGCAGGGGGTCAAAGACAGACTGGATGCAGCACACGATTATGAAGTGAATTTAAAGGCGGAGCTTGAGATACTGAGCCTGCATGAAAAGCTAGACGAATTGCGCGAGATGAAATGGGCGGAGCTACTTCAGATACAACAGGAGCAGATTCGATTGTTAACGCAATTATTGAAAGAGCGTGGAGTTGTGAAGTCGATCATCATCTGACGACCAGCACGTAAGGGAACACGCGAATGGCAGCATAACCAAGAACTGAGTCCAACCGGCATTTAGTTCATCAACCTCCAGGTCTGACAGCCTCTACCAAGACCTCGTAGACATTGGGTAAACTTGTGGTGAGAACATCTGACAACGTATCAAATGATGGTAATAGATGCGCGCACTGAGGGCTACAACCTGTAACAAATGTCAGTTAATGTCAGCCGATGGACAATAGCTGATAATGCTGTCCATCGCCTTTATAAACTGCGGGTCGGGGTTCAAATCCCTCCACCGGCTCCAATAGAATCAACAACTTAGGGCAGCCTAGTGGCTGCCCTTCCTAGTTTAGTGTGCCTATAGTGTGCCAAATTTCCCCCGCTCGCCGCTTCAGCCAAAGAGCATGGCTTCCAACTTCTCTGAAGCCGCTTCCTGCATGGTCGGCAACACATGGCTGTAAACATCAAGCGTGAGAGTGATGCTGGCGTGTCCGAGACGTTCGCTTACAACCTTTGGATTTTCGCCAGCTGAGAGCAGGAGCGTGGCGCAGCTATGGCGCAGGTCGTAAAGCCGGATGGACTCAGATAGCTCGGCACGTTTGAGGGTCGGCTTGAAATGGCGGCGCACGAGATTGCGTATCATTACCGGAGTGCCTTCGAGGGCAGCAAAGACTAGACCGTAATTTTGATATAGCGCGCCTGCCATCAATCTCTCTTCAGCTTGCTGCCGCTTGTGAGCGGCGAGAGCCTGTGCGACTGATGCCGGAAGCGGAATGCTGCGACGACTGTGCGCGGTCTTCGGAGCAGTGAAGTCAAAGCCTCCGCCCTTGCGATGCCAAGCGATTGCGCGCTGCACGATCAGGATTCCATTTTTC
>DASWRG010000075.1:0-20954 GCA_036403295.1 Pyrinomonadaceae bacterium | reverse complement strand
TTGTCTGTCATGCGTGATAAAAGAGAAGGGACTGAGCATTGAAATTTCAATGCTCAGTCCCTTGGTTTATTTCATGATGAGAGTGAAGCTTGTCGGACAGGCTTCTCTTTCATCAAGGCCCCGGGGGCGGAGTGAAGGACGACGGAATCGGCTTGTCTGTGCCGAGGCCGAAGTGACTGGCGTTCAGGACGCACGGGCAACTGCTGAAGATGTACCAGTTGCCTTCAGACGGACGGAAGACGGCGAGGTCGGCCTTGCCATCGTTGTCAAAGTCTGCGGGAACGGCTATGTCGTTCGCCTGTCCCCACTGCTCGATGCGCGTGCCGCCTGCGCTGTTGAGGATGTACCAGAAGCCGGTCGAAGGACGGAAGATGGCGATGTCATCCTTGCCGTCGCCGTCGTAGTCAGCCGGAACGAGGAGGTCTGTCGTGACGCCCCAACTCTCGATAGTCGTGCCGCCGCCGCTCTTCTGTATGTACCATCTGCCGTCGGACGGACGATAGACCGCGAGATCGGTCTTGCCGTCGCCGTCGTAATCCGCCGGCACAGGCTTGTCGCCACTCGTGCCCCAGCTTCTGGTATCCGTGCCGCCCGTGCTCTTGGCGATGAGCCATTGACCGGTGGACGGACGGAAGACTGCGATGTCCGTCTTGTTGTCCGCGTCGTAGAAGCCCGGGACGGGAATGTCTCCGCTTGAACCCCACTGGAACGCGCCGTAGTTGGTCGCCGGGTTCGTGGAGGTGAACCAGGTGTTCGTGCTCGGACGATAGAGGGCAACGTCGGTTGTGCCGTCGCCGTTGTAATCGCCGGGCACGACCATATCCGTGTCATGACCGAATTGCACAATCTGCGCGGTGGCGTCGGAACTGCGGAGGATGAACCAGTAGCTGAAGTCGTTGACCGTCGCGCCGGGGCGATAGACGGCCACGTCCGCTTTGCGGTCTCCGTCAAAGTCGTACTCTGTCGGAGCGGTCGGCGGATTGACGACCGTCAGCGTGAACATCTTGCTAAAGGTCAAACCGCAGTTGTCCGTCGCCGTGACCGTGATCGTGTGTCCAGCCGAGACGGGGCCGCTGTTCGAGATGGTCACGACGCCCGTCGTCGGGTCAACCATGATCGTTCCCGTGAAGCCGCCCGAGCCGGTCGCCATCACGGATGAGACAGAGCCGTTATCCGTTGGCGCAGCCGTCGGCGTAATCACAGCTTTGCAACCGAGCACGATTGAAGTGTTGGCGTAGTTGCCAAGCGTCGGAGCGGTGTTGGCCGCCACGTTGACGACGAGGTTCGCCGTCTGCGACAGCGTCTTGCCGTCCGTCGCTTTCAAAACAATCGTGTTGTTGCCCGTCGCGGCATTACAGCCCGCCGCGATGTTGGCAGTGATCGTGCCGCTGCTGTTAACGATGTTCGTCACGGTGATGCCCGTCGGCACAGTGTCCGCCGTGACCACGATACTGCCCGGCGCGCCCACGTCGTCGGAGACGGTGGCGATCTGCGAGTTGGAAGTCGCAGAGCCTTGCGTTCTGGTCAAGCCAACCGCCGGGGTGATGACAGGCGGCCCCGTGATGACCTGCGGGTTGCCCGTCAACGAGCCGTTTGAAGTGTTAAAGCTACCGTCGCCACTGTAAGCAGCCGTGACGGTGTGATTGCCGGGCGTCAGAGCATTCGTCATGCACTGCGCCTGACCGCTACTGACGGCAACCGCGTTGCAGCCCGTAATCGGATTGCCGCCGTCGAGGAATTGAACCGTTCCCGAAGGCGTGCCTGCGCCCGGCGCGGTCACTGAGAGCGTGGCCGTGAACGTGATGTTCGTGCCCTGCGGCGCGGGGTTCTGCGAAGAGGCCAGAGCGAGCGAAGTGTTCGCCTTGTTGACCACCTGCGGGTTGCCCGTCAACGAACCGTTGCTGGTGTTAAAGCTGCCGTCGCCACTGTAAGCAGCCGTAATTGTGTGATTGCCGACGCTGAGCGAGCCGGGCTGACACTGCGCCTGTCCGGTTTGTAACGCGACGTTCTGGCAGCCCGTGATCGGGTTGCCGCCGTCGAGGAAGTTGATCGAACCCGAAGGCGAGCCTGCTCCCGGAGCTGTGACGCTCACAGTCGCCGTGAAGGTCACGGGCTGACCGAAGACCGACGGGTTAGTATTGGAGGTCAAGCCGACTGACGTGTTGGCTTTGTTGACCACTTGCGGATTGCCCGTCAAGCTTCCGTTTGAAGTGTTGAAATTTCCATCGCCGCCGTAAGCAGCAGTGATGGTGTGATTGCCGACTGACAGCGCAGAGGTCTGGCACTGCGCCTGTCCGGCTGCGATGGCGAGGCTGGTGCAACCCGAAATCGGATTGCCGCCGTCGAGGAAGCTGAACGTTCCGGTCGGCGTGCCTGCGCCCGGCGCGGTCACAGAGATCGTCGCCGTGAAGGTCACCTGTTGACCGAAGACCGACGGATTCTGCGAAGACGTGACACCGACTGACGTGTTCGCTTTATTAACGACCTGCGGATTGCCCGTCAAGCTTCCGTTGCCAGTATTGAAGTTTCCATCGCCGCCGTAAGTGGCCGTGATGGTGTGATTGCCGACGCCCAGGGCGGAAGAACTGCAAACCGCTTGACCGCCTGCGATGGCGACGCTGGTGCAACCCGTGATCGGGTTGCCGCCGTCGAGGAACTGAACTGTTCCAGTGGGCGTGCCTGCGCCCGGCGCGGTCGCGGAGAGCGCGGCTGTGAAGCTCACACTCTGGCCGAAGACCGACGGGTTCGCATTAGAGGTCAGGCCGACTGTCGCGTTGGCCTTGTTGACGACTTGCGGATTGCCCGTCAACGCGCCGTTGCTCGTATTGAAGCTCGCGTCGCCGCCGTAGCTGGCCGTGATGGTGTGATTGCCGACGCTGAGCGCGCTGCTCATGCAAACGGCCTGACCACTGCTGAGAGCCAGGCTCGTACAGCCCGTAATCGGATTGCCTCCATCGAGGAAGCTGACTGAGCCGGTCGGCGTGCCTGTGGCCGGAGCCGAAGCCGCGACCGTCGCCGTGAAGCTTACCGCCTGTCCGAAGACCGACGGGTTCTGCGAAGAGGCGATGCCGACAGTCGAACTCGCTTTATTGACGACCTGCGGGTTGCCCGTCAGGTTGCCGCTTGAAATGTTGAAGCCCGTGTCGCCACCGTAACTGGCGGCAATCGTGTGATTGCCGACTGAGAGCGTAGAGGTCATACACTGCGCCTGTCCGCCCGTCAAAGCCACAGCCGTGCAGCCCGTAATCGGGTTGCCGCCGTCCGTGAAACTCACAGTGCCCGTCGGCGTGCCCGATGAAGGCGCAACCGCCGCGATGGTCGCCGTGAAGGTCACTTGCTGGGTAAAGACTGACGGGTTCTGCGAAGAGGTCACAGCCGTCGTGGTGTTGCCCTTGCCGACCACCTGACCGCCGCCGCCGAGCGTGCCGATGTTGGCGTTGAAGTTTGCATCGCCGCTATATTCTGCGGTGATGACATGCGTGCCGATGGACAGGCTCGAAGTGCTGACCTGAGCCGTGCCGCTGTTGGCCGCGCCCGTGACCGTCACAGGCGTGCCGATGTTGTTGCCGTCGGCTTTGAACTGCACCGTGCCGCCGAGCGTCTGCGCTCTGACGGGCACGCCCGTCAAGGTCGCCGTGAAGGTCACGTTCTGGCCGACGACTGACGGATTAGCATTCGAGCTGACGGCGACGGTCGTCGAATCAACCTGACGCACGGTCGGATTGGCCGCGCCCGCGACGTTCGGATCATCCGTCAGGACGTTCGAGAAGTTGCTGCCGGAGACGGTGCCCTGATTCGAGACCTGTGTGATGGCCGGAAGCGGATTGCCGATGACCGCGCGGAAGGTGATCGTGATGGTCTTGGTGGCGGGCAAGGTAAAGCCGCTCACGCCGCCGACCGTGATGGTCTCGCCGCTCTGAATTCTTCCCTGCTTATCTCGCCGCGCGGGCTTGACCTGAACCGTTTCGGACTGGCTCTTGTCTTCCTGCGTCGAGTGGTCTATCTCCTCGCTCGCGCCGTCGGAAACCGGTCGTCGCTCTTCCTGTCCCGCAGCATGATTGAGCGTCAGAGTAGTCCGCGCCCGGTTGCTTTGAGTCGTCCGAACTGTATGAGCTTCGGTCTTCAGGATGGAAGCGATGAAGGACGGCTGCCATTCGGGGAGCGAGAGCAAGCCGTTGAAGCTTGCGGCCTCAACCGCCGATGTCGTCGCCGCGCTGCTGCTCGCCTGAGCGACAGTCGTCGAGGCCGTGTTCTGAGGCGCCGCCTCATGCCGGTTGATAAAGGCCAGCGCGCGGTCTGACATTTCTATCTCGCGCGCAGGTATCGCCCCGCGTCCGACCGCTTCATACGACGCGCCGTCAAGGCCGCGCTGTGCCGGAGTCGTGCAAGCGGCGTTGCTCACAACAGTGATCGTGCCCGACACGGCGTTGGCCGGAAGTGACGCGCCGTTGTTGTCGCGCATGACCGTCAACGGGTCAACCGAAGCCGAGACGCCCTGCTTGAGTCTGAACGTGGCCGTATCCGCCTGACGAACTCTCGCCAGCGAGCCGCCCGCGCCGGCCACCGTGCCCGTAGTGTTTTGGAGCAACACGCAGGACGTGGAGTTTTGTCGCGCCTGAACCAGCACGCCGTGCAGTGTGGTGGAGCCGCCCGTGATGTTATTGCTGTTGGCCGTGACGGCGAAGTTGGGACTCGCGCCGTTATCGGGAGTGTCAACGAGAATCGCCTGACCGAAGCCGTTGTTGACGACGGTGTTGTTGCTGACATCAATCGAAGAGGGCGTGCCCGTGCCGCTCACAAAAACGATGACGGCATGGTTGACGTTGCCCGACGGAGCGTTGACGTTATTGAACTTGATCTTGGTCGTCTGGCTCGCGCTCGCCGTACAATTGCTCGCGCTGCTGGCTCCGAGCGCCGCGCCCGTCGCGTTCGCCGCGAAGGTGTTGCCCTGCGACGCAGCGTCGCCGCCGACCGTGCAGATGAGGTCGGAGTTGCCCGAGTGGTTACAGATGAAGCCCTCGTTGTTGTTCGTGACGGTGCTGCTCGACAAAGTAAAGGTGAGCGTCGCGCTGTCTATCGCGCTGACCTGCGCGCCCTGCGTCGAGTTGTTCGACAGGAAACAGTTTTGCATGCGCATGGTCGCCACAGAGGTGTTCTGCATCTCGCAGTTGAAACCGTCTGCGCCGAGACCGCTGCCGTGCAGCTTGGTGTCCGTGAACTGGCAGCCGTCAACCAAAAGGTCTGTCAGCGTGCCGAGGCGATTGACTATCTCCACGTTCAATTCGGCAGACTGCCTGACAGTCGTGTTAATAAACTTGGTCGGGAACGAGCCGTTCGTTGCGGTGCCGACGAGACCGTTAAGATTGCCCGGACTCGGATTGGTCGTGTCTCTGAATTTCAAGCCGCGCTCGCCCGCGAGGTTGCCGTTGTTGAAGACGTAGGACGAATCAATGACGAAGCCGTTGACCTCCGTGCCGAAGACGCCGCTGTCGCCGTTGGCCGTGATGAACATGCGCGTCAGCGAGACGTTCTCGACCGAGACGAGACGGATGCCGTCGCTGCTCGCAGTGATCGTGCCGCCCGTGCAGTCTCCGGTGTTGGGCGCGGTGACGGTAGCCTGCGTGCCGGGCGTCGTCGTGTTCGTGACTGAGCCGCCGCAGATGCCCGCCGTGTTGCCGAGGACGCGGAAGCCGCCGGGGCTGCCCGTCGCGGAAGTGTTTTGAATGATGATGCCGTTGCTCGCGCTGCCTGTCGATTGGACTTTGGTGAACTGTATGTTGAGAGGCGTGCGACTCGCGCTGCTCACGCCCGCGATGTTGACGGCAGCCGCGCCCGTCGTGTTCACCTCGCCGCTGGTCGAAGAGATCGTGCCCGTGCTGCTCGCAGCATTGATGCCGCTGGCGTTGTTGGTAAAGATCGAGACTGCGCCGAGCGTCTTCGTGCCTGAGCCGCCACTGATCGTGAGAGCCTGGCTGCTCATACGCGCGCCCGAAGTGCCGAGGTTCAGGTTAGCGAAGCTGACGTTGCCGTTGTCGGAACTGAGGATGACGCCCGTGCTCGAAGCGCCGCCCGTGATCGTGCCCGTGTTGAAAGTGACAGCGCCGCCCGTCGTGCTCTGTATGTCAACGACGCGCGCCGCGTTGTTCTGCGTGATGCTGCCCGTGTAGGTGACGGTCGGGCTGCCAGCCGAGATGAGAAATTCCGAACCGCTCGCGCCCGTCAATGAGCCTGAGCCGAAGTTCGACGTGCCGCTCACGCCCGTCAGGCTGACGCCGTTCGTGCCGCCGGATGAAGCGATGGACGAGAAGTTCGCGTTGAGCGTGACGCCGTTGGCGATGATGGCCGCCGCCGCCTGCGGCGTGCTGTTGATTGCGCCCGTGCCGTTCGTCACGTTGACCGTGCCGCCGCCCGTCGCGTTGAGTCCAGTGCCCGCGTTGGTCGTAATCGCCAGCGAGTTGAAGGTAAAGGTCGAGCCTGTGTTGGTCACAAGGTTGACGCCCGCGCCGCCCGCCGCAGTCCTCGTCGCGGTCGTCGCGCCGTTGAAGCTGACAGCCGAGCCGGAAGTCAGGCTCTGTACGTCAATCGCATTGCCCGCGCTGCTCAAGCTCGCCGCGCCGGAGACGGTCACGTTGCCGCCGCCCGCGCCGCTCAAAAAGGCGTTGCCGCTGCCGCCCGAAACATTGAGCGTGCCGAAGGTGCGCGAACCCGAAGCGTTATTCTGGAACGAGACGCCGTCCGTGCCGCCCGTGATCGTCGTGTTGCCGAAAGCGATTGTGCCAGTCGTCGTGGTGCCGATGAGAATGCCCTGCGTGGTGGAACTGGCGACGGTGGTTGACGTGCCGAAAGTCGCGCCCAGCGTCGAGCCTGAAATCGAGATGCCCTGCGTCGCCGCGCCCGTGATGGAGGTCGTGCCGGAAACCGTCAACGTGCCGCCGACGCCGCTCAAGCTGATGCCCGCGCCGCCCGCGCTGCTCGTCGAGGTCAGACTGTCAAAGGTCGCGGCCAGCGTGCCGGTCGTCAAGACGAGCGGTCGCCCCGTTCCGGTCAAATCCATCTCACTCGCCGTCAACGTGCCGAAGCTCGTGCCGGTGATGTCGGCGGCGGTCGTGTTCCCGATATTGAAGCCGCGCAAAGTATTGCCGGAGGCGAGCGTGAACGCGCTCGTCGAGGCCGCCGCCGTCGTGACGGTCGGACGCGCGCCGCCCGTCGAAGGCAGAGCGTCGCTGCCCGTCGGCGGAGTGATGCCCGTGATGGTGGACAAAGACGCGCCCGCGCCTTGACCGATGACGCGCTGATTGTTCTTGAGCGCCAGGCCGCCCGTGTAAGCTCCGCTGTACAGAAAAACATTGTCGCCCGGATCGTTGGCCGAGCCGCTGTAGCAACCCGCGCCGGCCAGACAATTGAAGGGAGTGGTCAAGCGGCCATCGCCGCCCGCGCCCGCCGCCGAATTGACGAACCAGAACATCCCGCTCACGGTGATCGTGGCGGTGGCCGTCGCGGTCGCGCCGCCCGCATCGGTGACGGTGTAAGTGAAAGTATCCGTGCCTTCAAATCCCGGCGCAGGATTGTAGACGAAGCTTCCGTCAGCATTGATGGTCAAGTTGCCGTTCTGCGTGGTCGTCGCCGGGCCGCTCGCGGTCAGTCCCGCGTTGTTCCCGGTGTCGGGGTCTATGTCATTAACGAGCAAGCCGCTGGCCGCGCTCTGAGTGATACGCACGTTGCCCGTCGCGGTGTAGCCCGGGTCGTCAACGGCAATCGGAGAAGTGTTGACTGAGCCGCCGACTAAGGTGAGGTTGGGGTCGAGCGTGTCCGTGAATTTGAGGCCGGTCGCATCCGTGCCGCCGTTGTTGATCGTGACGGTGTACTTCAGGGTATCGCCGGGGTCGGCTCGCCCGTCTCCGTCCACGTCCGTGAAGATCATGTCGGTCTTCGTCGCCGTGATGCCGGGAGCCAGCAGATTGACTGTCTCATCCATCTGCGAAGGCAGAATCGTCTTGACGCCTGCGGGTCTCGTGGACGGCTCATCGTTGAGCAGCTTGTCGAGGATGTCCGTCTTCTGCTGTTCAGCCGCGCCCGTTTCGGGACGCTCCGCCTTGAGACGCACGACGCTCTCGTCTCGCGTCTGCCCGTAGCTCTTCCACATGTTGGCGAGCGGCCATGCGAGAGCCATCAGCGTAATCAAACAGATAACGGGGGCTGTCAGGTATCGAAGGGTAAAGCTCGGGATGAAGCGTTTCATAAATCTCCTCAGGCAGTCGGGCACAGGCCGGGGTGAATGGCCTTCTGGTATATGGTTGACTTTGGGCTATGACGTAGAAACAGAGTTCAATCTCACTCGGAGCAGAAGTTGATCGGTGCGTTCAAAGCGTGGTTACTTCCGTTTTTGCGTCGTCTTGTGTGACGAATTATGGCGATGCTATTTGCGAGGCAAGCCAATGATTTTTTTTCAGATGTCTGCCCCGCATGCTCGGCTCATCGGTTCAGACTTTGGTTTCAACAGTATGAATGACGCTTGTCAGCGAGCGCGCAGGGAGCGGCGCTCATCTCAAGCTTAAATTAAATTACCACAAGCGGACGGAGAGCAACAAGTTAATAATGTGCGGCGGCGGACACACACTCGGCTGCCTGCCGCGCCCGCGCGGCTCAACCGACGCTCGAGTTGAGAGGAGAAGAGGCGCACGAAAAGCCGGATTGAGCGGCAACCCGGCTTTCCGCGAAAAGGCTTAACTGCGCGGCGGGAAAACTCCCTGCATCGCAATAATAAAGGTGACGGTCAGGTACGGTTGCATATTGTTATGCGGGAGGTCGCCGCCTGCGGGCGGCAGAGCTTGCGGAGCAAGGTTGACCATCTGGCCGGGCGTGATGGGCAAGTACCACGCGCCGCCGGTTGACTGTGCGAAAGCTTCGGCGACGGCTGTTCTATCCTCGCCGATCTCGTTCGAGGCCATCAGCAAGTGATTGTGCGCAGGCATCTCGGAAGTAAGCAGCGTGATGAACGGCGTTCCCGACTGCTCACCCAGAAAGCGGTTGCTCAGCCCTTGTCCCTGCCCCTGATGAATCGGGACGGAGTCTTCCAAGTTGGGCAGCGCGAAGGTGGATTGACCATTACCACCGTAAAAAGTGCCGAGCAGCGAGAAGAGAGCGGTGTTCTGACTGATGGGCAGAATCTGGCCGTCGCACGTAGCCCAACCCGTCGGGGCGAAGTTTCCGGCGAACATGCGAATTTCAGCGACAAAAGGATCGGACATGTCAATAATCTCCTTCAACTATTGATGGGGGAAAACCCCGAACAGGGAAATGATAAAAGTGAGAACCAGAAACTGCTGCATGTTTTCATGCGGCTGGCTGCCACCCACGACCGAGACGATTTGATTGTTCATCGCGACCGTCGGCGCGTCTTTAATATAGGGCGTGGTCAAGACACATTCCGACGCCACGTTGCCGTCAGGATTGGGGAGCGTCGCCGAGTCTCCTGAAGCCAGCATCGGGTGCGTGTGAATCGGGATTTGCTGGGTCGTGAGCGTCACGCTCTCAGTCCCGGCGGCCTCTCCGATCTGATAGTTGCCCGAGATGCCCGGCCCCTGTCCCGCATGCATCGGCACGCGCCCTTGCAGGTTCGGGAGGCCGAAGGTTTCCTGCCCGTCGCCGCCGTAAGTCGTCCCGATGAGAGTGAACAAGATATCGTTTTCCGAGATAGGCATTAACTGCCCGTCACACATGGCCCAACCCGCCGGGGCAAAGCTGCCACCGAACATTCTGATTTCACCGACATATGGATTAGACATTCTGACCTCCTGTTAGTTGCGCGACGGGAAGATTCCGACCAGCGCGATTATGAAATTCAGCACGAGATATGGCTGCATGTTGTTATGAGGCTGACTTCCTCCGACGTTAGTGATCGTGCCAGCAAACATCACGCCGAGAGTCGTCGGGGGATGATACGGTTCGGCCACTCTGCGGCCTAACACGTTTCCGGCAGGTGTCAGCACCGTGCCGACTTGAGAGGAGGCTTGCGCAAAATGCAAGTGTTGAGGCATCTCGCTCTGGGTCAAGGTATGATTCTCTTCGCCTCCCTTTGTCCCGAGAATGTTCTGCGAGCCGCGATGCACGGGCGCGCGTCCGCGAAAGTCAGGCAGCGCGAAGGTGGTCTGCCCGTTCCCGCCGAAGGTCGTGCCGAGGATGGAAAAGAGAGCCTGATTCTGGTTGATTGGCAGAAATTGGCCGTTGCAGAATGCCCATCCCTGCGGCGCGAAATTCCAACTGATGATTTTTATTTCTCCTAAGAAAGGTGTGCCCATATTTCTCTCCTTCAAGATGGAAACGCCGGTCATAGCTAGACGAGCTTCAAGATCAAGTAAAGCCCCCCTGACCGGCACGAATGGTGGTTGTACTGCTTGTTTGAACTGAAGAACTAAATTCTCTGGTCGCTCGCGAGGCCATATCGCAGGTAGCACCGAATAGGTATCGCGTGTCCAAAAGAACGAGGCGGTGGAGATTGTAACCGCAAGCTAAGTTCAATTCAAGAAAAGTTTTGCGGAAGCTGGAAATATTATTACAAGCTCTGGGCAAAAATGTTTGTGGCCGTCCGTCTGCGCCAGCATCACAGGTAAAATTTTTATTGCAAGATACCTGCGAAACCCATAGACTGTTTAAGGGCAATCAGTCTCCCACCTGAATTTTATCTCACCCGATTTATCCCACACGAAAATTTTTACTATTTAAAGAGGAGAGAATACGAATGGCAATATCACGAAGAGAGTTTATCAGAGCGGGCAGTGTCTTGGCTATTTCGGCAGGACTTTCCCTCGGACTCGCTCATACCACGTTAGCGCAGCAGAAGCGCGGCGCGGCGCGCAAGCAGAGCGCGGGCGCAGAGATTCCCCCTGAGAGCCAGCGCGACGCGCTCGCTCACATGACCCGAACCACGTTCACGCAGTATATGAACACGACCTTTATGATTGATCCGGGATACACTTTCCCGATTGAGACGACGTTGGTCGAAGTCAGAGACCTCCGCTCGGCAGCAGACCAGCAGAAAAATCTCCCCGGCAAAGATTGCTTCGTGCTCGCCTTCAAAGTAGCGACTGCTCCGAATACGCGTTCGCTCAAGCAAGGCACGTATCAGATCAGGCATGACGCGCTCGGCAACTTTGAGATGTTCGTCGTGCCGATTAGAAATAAAGAGGGCGAGCTTTTCTTTGAAGCGACGATCAATCGCCTGACCCCTTGAGCGGAGCAGCGGCGGGACGCTCTAACAGCAGATTGATTCCCTCGTCCGCGACTTGGCGAAAGCCCATCCGCTCGAAGAGAAATCTTGAAGGGCTATAGTTTTCGACGTAGACACTGACGGTCTTTCCTTCGGCGTCAGCTTCCTCGATTAAATTTTTGATGACGAGAGAGCCGACGCCGCGCCCGCGAAATTCGACGAGCATGGAGATGTCGAGAATCCGTATCTCGACATCTCTGCGATCCACGTAGAGCCGACCCGCCGGACGCCCGTCAACCAGAATGACTTCGTGCGTGGCGTTCGGGAAATGCTCTCGATAATGGCTCTGCTGCGCGGCGAACTGCATCCGTACAAACGCCGCGCGCTGCTCTTCGCTCCAGGGCACGCGCATCAACTCCTCTGAGCGCGAATCTCCGTACACTGTCTGCAAAAAAGACTCGTCATCATCGCTCGCCGGTCGCAGTCGCACGGCGGGCGTCGGATTTTCGCGTGCGCTCTCTTCAGCCATTGCTTGTTCCTTCGCTCTGCTTGATGAAACGATTGAAGGCGGCCTCATAAACCATCCCGTCCGGCTCTCTGCCGATGGGCACGAGAAACAGTCGCAGCTCTCCCATCCGTTCATGCTCAAGCCTCTGCATGCCCTGACGAAAAGGGGTTTCGAGCGGGCCGCGAAAGATGAGCGAGAACTGCTCCTGCTCCGGAGTCGAGACGCCTTCGGAGATGTTGACCAGTTCCAGCTCGAACGAGATGTCAGGCTCGAAGAAGATGCGAAACTGCGTGTTCAAATTATCAGCGAAGGTCTCTTTTTGTAAGATGTCAGCCATTGATTCTCAATTCTCCATTCAATAATCGAATTCCGCAAAGACGCGGAGACGCAGAGTCAAAACAGCAGGCAGTTAAAGAGCTTGCCTCTTATTCTTTTATATCTCTTCTCTCTCTGCGTCTCTGCGGTGAAAGATAAGCGGCAGGGCGTTCCATCAGAAAATAGAGGCCGTGCTCGCCCGTCCTGATAAAACCGAGCCGCTCGTAGAGCCGCGCCGCCGGATTCTCTTTCAAGACCTGCAAGCTGACTTTCGCGCCAGTCCGGTCTGCTTCATCCAGCAAATTCGTGATGAGCTGCGAGCCGATGCCGCGCCCGCGATAGTCGGTGAGCAGCGAGATGTCCGTCAACTGAATCTCGCCGGCAGACCTTGCGACCAGGAGCCTGCCGATTGGCTCGTCGTCGAGCAGGATGATGTCATGCGCGGCGTGCGCGTGCTGCATCTCGTAGGCTCGCTGCTGCATCGTGAACTGCATTCGCAGAAAGGCGTCCTGCTGCGCCTCGTTCCAGCCCCATGCCGTGACCTCTGCGCGTCGCGTCGAGGCGTAAACTTGAAAGAGAAAATCCTGATCGCTCCCGGCGACAGGACGTAAAGTGACGGGCATGAGCTTCCCTTTCATGAGCGCGAGGCCGCGCGCCGCTCTTTTCGGCTGCGTCAGAAATTTCAAAGCAATAAGATCAAGAGTGAATATAATTTCTTTCGGCGGATTCTGGCAACTTCCGGCCATGAAAATTATTGACTCGCAGGCCAATTTGGCGTACCGTCTTCGGCTAAGCAAAGACAGGTTTGAGGCCGGATTATTCGTGGTTGGTCACTTGGTTTGACCAGCAACGCTGCTCTTCCTTCTGAGTCTTAAGCTTGACGAGCGTCGAAAGAATCCCGAATCACAAGTGATTGCTGAAACGCATCGCAATCTTAAAGCATTGGGCAACAGACCCGTGAGGCCGGTCGCGGATCACAGGTGTGCGGTCTATTTCCAGCCCTCGGACACTTAACCCCAGATTTCAAGAGGAAGGTACACCATGAAAACTTTAGCCCGTATTAACCTGTTGGTTTTGTGCGGCCTCGCCCTCGCCGTCCTGCTGACGGCACAGCACACGGCCTACGCCCAGCTTGAGTGTAACCGGGTCGGCGCGGCCATCACGACGACCGGCGACATCGCTCTGACGGATACAGTCCAGTCAATTCGTCTCTTCCGCGACGGCAGAGGCTCGACCTGCACGTTCACGCGCACGCCCACGACCTCGGTGGTGTCGGTCAACTCCGATGCTTATACCTTTACCAACACGACCGGCGGCGCGGCCTGCATCTCCGTCGAGTTGAACGCGACCGGCTGCGGCGTCGCCACCAATCAAATCGGCATCGCGGCTTATTCGCCCAGTTATAATCCGGCTGCCGTCACGACCAATGTCATCGGCGATCCCGGCCTGAGCACGGGACAGAATTTCTTCACCACCCTGACCTTCAGCGTCCCTGCGGGAGCGACCTACGTGATCGTGGTGCATACCATCAACAACGCCACGACCTGCCCGAGCTACACCTTCACTCAATATATCTACAACGGCTGCCGCGCGCCCGGCTCAGACCTGGCCAATGATGGCCGCGCCGATCTGGCCGTGTTTCGTCCGCTCGCCTCGAATTCCACATGGTATGGATTAGACCTGACGAGCGGAAGCCCGCCATCGGCGACGCTCGGGTCAACCGGAGACATTCCCGTCCCCGGCGATTACAATGGCGACGAAGCAACAGATGTAGCCGTCTTCCGTCCGTCGAACGGCACTTGGTACACCTCTACGAACCCCGCGAACAACTACGGCGCGAAAGCGTTCGGCTTGAGCGGCGACATTCCGGTGCAGGGCAACTGGGACAGAGACGACATCACAGACCTCGGCGTCTTCCGTCCCTCAAACAACACTTGGTACATCCTGCGCAGCTCGGACAGTACGCTGCTGCAGCTCACCTTCGGGACGACCGGCGACAAACCTGTTCCGGCGGATTACGACGGCGACAACAAGACTGACTTTGCCGTCTTCACGCCGAGCACCGGACAATGGAGAGTCATCGGCAGCTTCGGCAACTATGCCTCTTTCACGCTGACGCAGACCTTCGGCACCTCGACAGACATTCCGGTTCCGGCGGACTACGATGGCGACGCGAAGGCCGATCTGGCCATCTATCGTCCGAGTGAGGGCGGCTGGTATATCTTCCGCACTTCTCTGACGACAGGCCAGGTGCAGTTCGTTCAATGGGGAGCTTCGGGAGACATGCCGCAGCCCGCAGACTACGACAACGACAAGAAGGCGGATCAGGCCGTCTTCAGACCTTCTAACAGCACTTGGTATATCTTGAGGAGCACTGCCGGAGCCACCACCGCGCAGTTCGGACAGAGCGGCGATCAGCCAGTCAGCTCGCCGAATCCGAACACGAACCAGTAACGAGCTTCGGTATGAGAGAGACGGGCAATACTTTTTCTCTCAGGCCGCGGGTTGATGTGAGAGAGTTGAGACGCGATTGCTTTCGAGTCTCAACTCTCTTTTTTTGGCATCAGCGAATCTGGCAATTGAGCCGGAAGCTGGGCATGAAATGCATCTGTTGCAAGATTGACTCACCCGAAAATTTAGCGTACCGTTTGCCGCACAGGTAAATAAAGTTTAGAGCAACGCGCCGCCGGATTCTTTCAAACACCACCCTCGTGTTTTTCGTTCAGCTCTAAACTTTATCGAGCCGAAACAATTCTCTTGACGAACAATTGAAGCAAGTCGTCATCTTCGTTGCCCGACCGAGAAGCGCGATTGCCGGTCAGCGATTTTTGAAGTGAGCGCAAAGCTTCGTCCAGAAACACAAAAACTTGTGAGGAAGGTAACTATGAAGACTTTAATTTACCGCCGCCTGTCGGCTGCGTTCTGCTTGGCACTGGCAGCGATGCTGTCAACTACGTCAGTCGTTCAGGCGCAATATAATTGTCTGCCGAACGGCGCGGGCACGGTGGTCAACGGCGGCTTGACTGCCGCTGACCCGACACAAACACTGCGTCTGGTGCGTGACGGACGGCCATCATCCTGCGTGGGTAAGACCAACACGCTTCAGGCCGCATCGGGAGCGCCTAATTACGATCAATTCAACTTCACGAATCCGACAGGCCAGACCGCCTGCGTCACTGTAGACATCAATGCTACCGGATGCGGCGTCAATGGCACTACGGAATTCGCCGCTTACCTTGGCACTTTCAATCCGGCGAATCCAGCCCAAAATTTACTCGGCGATCTGGGATTCAGTACCACCGGCACAGGCTCTTTCTCCTTCTCGGTTGCGGCAGGAGCGGCCTTCGTGGTGACGGCGAACAACATCGTCGGCGCGCCCAACACGCTTTGCACCAGCTACAGCCTGACCATCTCTTACGCGACGAGCTGCCGTCTCGCCGGATACGACGCGACCAACGACGGCACCTCCGACCGGGCGGTCTTCCGTCCGAGCACCGGCAACTGGTATGTGAATAACTCTGCCGGTGGCGGCCTCTTGAACTTCAACCTCGGCGTCTCGACGGATATTCCAGTCCCCGGCGATTACAACGGCGACGGCAACACAGAGGTCGCAGTCTATCGTCCCTCGACGGGCGTCTGGTACACCTCTACAAGCCCCGCCAACAACTACGGCGCGCAGCAGTGGGGAACTCCGGGAGACATTCCAGTCCCCGGCGATTACGACCGCGACGCGAAAACAGACCTCGCCGTCTTTCGTCCCTCGAACGGCACTTGGTACATCCTGCAAAGCAGCAGCGCCACACTGCTCGCCATCCCGTGGGGACAGAATGGCGACATCCCGTACACGGGAGACTTCGACGGCGACCGCAAGTATGACCTCGGCCTGTATCGCCTTAACGACCCGGCCAATTCCGGCAGCAACACACACTACGTGCTCGAAAGTAATTTCGCCTACGGCTTCTTCCTGAGATTCGCGCTCGGCGCGGCGACGGATAAGCTGGTTCCGGCTGATTACGACGGCGACGGCAAGACGGATGTCGCTCTCTATCGTCCTTCGACCGGCGAATGGCACATCAACCGCAGCAGCATCACGGTCGGCAGCCCGTTACAGGTCGTCACCTTCGGCACAGCCGGCGACATCCCGCAACCGGCTGATTTTGACGGCGACAAGAAAGCTGACGAGGCTGTCTTCCGTCCCTCGACCGGATCATGGTACTGGCTGCGCAGCTCTGACGCCACGGTCGGCTTCCAGAACTTCGGCGCGAACGGCGACACGCCCGCCTCTTCATACAATCGCACGCAGTAAGCGGCGACTGTTGACAGTTAGAGTCTAACCAAAAAGAGAACCGGAGATTGATAGCTTAATCTTCGGTTCTCTTTTTCGACGTAAAGACTTCAAAGAGCCTGCGCGAGCAGGCGAGAGAGTGTAGCCCCACGCGTCAGCGTGGGGGATAGAGCCAAGTTAGACATAGAGCCTGCGCGAGCAGGCGACAGATGATTGCTTGCCTCTCATCTGTCGCCAGCTCACGCAGGCTCTTTTGAATCTGATGCGCTTCTCCCCATGCTCACGCATGGGGCTACACTCTTGCCGCCTGCTGACGCAGGCTCTTTTGAGTTTCGTTGCTTATCTCGAACTGTCTTTATCTCATTTCTCTTGTATCGAAGCGAGCGCGTTGTCTATCTGTCGCAGGTGGCGTTCTTCGTGGACGCCGATCATGACGAGCCATTCGTAGAGGTTGAGCGCGCCGAAGACGGGATGCGGCCAACTCACGCTCGCGGGGTTCGCGGCTTCGAGGCGCGGGCGCAATCCGTGCAAGCTCTCGCGCGAGGCGCGCATCACGGCGAGCGAATCTTCGAGTGAGACATCTCCGCTCGGGCGCGCGGTTTCGGGAGCTTGATATTTTTCGCGTTGGCTGCGTTCGATAATCTTATCGAGCGCGACCGGCTCAAAGCGTTCGTTCGCCTGCGCGCCATCGGCTTCGGCCTTCGACAACAGCAGGTTCGTGAGCTTGATGATCTGCTTTTCAACCATGCTCAGATGTTCGACGATCTCCGCGACCGTCCATCCTTCGCCGTCTCGACGCGCAGCCTCGCGCCCCGCGCCGAGCGCGCTCACGCGCTCAACCAGACGCGCTCGCGTCTCGTCCATCGAAGTGAAAATCTCTTCCAAGCTTTGATAAGCCATTCAAAATTCTCCTTAAAAATTTTAAGCGGGGTCAATTGAGCAAAGCGGCCTGCGCGCTCAGACGCAAGAGATGCCAGCGCATGAAATTTCTGACCTGCTCATTCTCGAAATTTCTGACGAAGCCCGTTTGCGCGTACAGCGATTCGGGCTGCGGCCAGACGAGATTGACGATGGGATTGAAAGAGACGGGCGGCTTATCCGTCGGCGCGGCGGAACTGCTCGCAGGCTTTTTAAGCTTCTGAGCTTCCTTCTCATCATACGCGCGCGAGGCCGCGAGCAAAGCGTCGCCCAAAGGAATCGCGGCCTGCGTCGGCGACTCGCCGAGGGCATCGTAAATCCTCACGTCGGTCTCGAAAGCCGTCGCCACCTTCGACGCGTCGGGCGACCACACGGGCAACACGTCCGTCAGCGCGTCATCAAGCAGCCGCTCGCTCCCGTCGAGGCCGAGCAGGCGCGGTCGTCCAGCAGGCAACAGAGGACGCTCGCGCCACTCATTTTCGGGACACGCGAGCGCGGCGAGCGCATGGCTGTCCGGTGCCCATGCGAGATAAAAATAGATCAGCCCTTCGCGCGTCGTGAGCGGTTTGAGATCGTAGCCGTCACGATTGCAAAGATAAATCTGCTCTGTGCTGAATATCGGCACGAGCGGCATCGTGTTCGGCGTCGAAGGCGAAGCGGACGGAATGCCCGGCATGCCTTCGGGCGCGAGATCATCGAAGGGCGTCGGAGCAGGCTCAGGCTTGCTGCTCTTGTAACCGATGAAGGCGATGTAGTTTCCGTCAGGCGACCACGCGGCGACGGGAGCGAAGATGACCGCGAGTCCCGCCGGAGTCAATTTGCGCAGCAGTCGTCCGTCCGCGCCATACAAATCTATCCGAAACTCGTTCGGCTCATCCTCGCCCGTCGCGTAAATGGCGAGCGCGCGTTGGCGGTCGGGCGAGAGTTGCGTGCGAAGGAGCGCGTCGTCCTTCCTGTTCACGTCGAAATCGTTTTGGATGGCAGGCCAGAGCGCGTTCGCTTCATCCGCTGTGGCGGCCTGCGGCGGCGGGTCTGTGTCGGCTGTGAATTGATAGGCGAGACGTTGTGCGGGCACGTCGCGCAAAGTGCGCGGGCGCACGCCCTGCTTCTGTCCGCTCCGGCGGCTGCATCCCGCGCCGATGACAAAGAACGCGACGAGCATCAAGAGCGAGACTCGCAGGCGCAGAGCTGCATTGAGACGCAGATTATTCATCTCACGGCTTTGTCTTCCGCCAGCAGCTCGCGCGCGAGCACCGGATCGAGCGCGAGCACGGCTCGCATGGTGCTGCGCGGCGAGAGATGCTCTTCGTCCGTCTCGTCGTCGTCCACGCAGTTGTGCTCAAGCGTGCGCGCGAGCCTCAGTGCGCGCGACTCGTTATTCGGCGTGCGTGCGATGAAGAGCCGCGCCGCGCGCTCGCCGATGAGATCGCAGGTCAGCTCTTCCGGCTTCTGGCCGTTGACGCGCAGGGCGGTCAAGCGCGTGGCTTTTTTTCCGATGAGATTAAAGAGCGTTTGGAGCGAATTCTGTCTGCCGTCCGCGATGTGCGTCAACTCGTGCGAGAGGACGCTCATCATGCCTTCGTCCGACGGCAGGCCGACGAGAAAGATCGTGCCGAAACGAATCGTGTGGGTGTCGTTCATGATGACGGCGGCGTTGTCGCGCAAGTCCGGGTCGGGCGTCACGTCGGTCACTTCGCGGACGCGCCTCGCGGCGGCGCGAAGCTGTAACGCTCCGAGCGGCGTCGCTCCGAGCTTATTTTCAGAAGCGAGCAGGCGCAAAGCTTCAAGCATCAGCTCTTTCGCCACGGGCAGCAGCCGTCGCGCGCGTTGCGCTCCGATGATCGCTTCCGGATGATTAAGCTCAAGCGAGGCGCGCGCCTGCATCACGTCAATCGGCGTGCTGCCGAGCGCGTCACGCCCGCGCTCGGCGCAGACGACTCCCATCGCCTCCTCAATCTTCTCTTCATCAAGCGGCTGCTCTGCGACCGTCGCGGCGCGCGGAGTGGCGACGACGCGCCGGTTTGTGTCTCGCTGAGTGGTGACGGCGCGTCCACGTGTGCGGCGCGTTCTTTTCTGTCCGAACGCAGGCAAAAGCGTCGCCGTCATCAACAGCGAAATCAGCGCGATGATGAAAAGCAAAGACTTTATGCGACGCGCGTTGAATGACGCTTGAGAGGAGCGAGCCTGTCGTCTTTCACTCGCCGGAAAATCAAATGCTTTGTGTTTTACTTCATCCCTCATCCCTTATCCCTCATCCCTTACCTATTTCGCCATTCGGGTTTGCGCTTTTCCATAAACGCGCTGATGCCTTCGTGAGCGTCTTCGGTCTTCATCAGCTCATTTAAGTACAAGTCTTCGACTTTTTTCAATGCGTCATCGAAGCTCTGGCCGCGCGCCTGATCGAGAGCGCGCCGCGTGGCTTCGAGCGCGGGCGCGGAGAGTTCGCGCAGCCGCGCGAGCACTTCATCCGTCTTCGCCCGCAGCTCTCCGCTTTCGACGACGTAACTGACGAGTCCCAATTGCCGTGCCTCCGCCGCGTCAATCAGCTCGCCCGTCAAGACCAACTCGCGCGCCCTCTTTTCGCCGACGAGGCGCGGCAGGAGCACAGCCGCGACCGGCGGAAAGACGCCGAGCTTGATTTCCGGCTGGCCGAAGCGTGCGCGCGGGCTGGCGATCACGATGTCGCAGGCCGCGACCAATTCGCAACCGCCGCCCAGGGCCGCGCCGTCAACCACCGCGATGGTCGGCTTCGCGCCCTGTTCGAGAATACGAAAAATATTGTGGAACGATTCGAGCATCTGATAGATAGTCTCTTCGGCATGCTCTTCAATCGCCACGCCCGCGCTGAAGGCGCGCGACCCGGCTGACGCTTCAAAGACAATCGCCACCAGCTCGCGCCTGCTCATGCACTCGTTCAAAGCCGCGCCGATTTCGCGCATCATCGCAATATTAAAAATATTGAGCGGCGCGCGCGCGAAACCGATTCGCCCGACGCGGTCTTCGATGTTGAGATGGAGGCTTTGAAAATTCATGGGTTCAAGGTTCAAGGTTCAAGGTTCAAGGTTCGCCATCGGAATCCGACTTTGAACTTTGAACCTTGAACTTTGAACCGGCTAGAGGCTCTGCCCTCCGTCCACCTTGATGACCTCGCCGGTAATATAACGCGCCTTTTCGGAACAGAGAAAGGCGACGAGGTCTGCCACGTCCTGCGCTTCGCCGACGCGGCCAAAGACGGATTCGCGCGCGGCCTCTTCGCGCACCTCTGCGGGCAGGCGCGCGACCATCGGCGTTTCGACAAAGCCGGGCGCGACCGCGTTGACGTTGACGCCTGCGCGCCCCAAGTCCGCCGCCGCCGATTTGGTCAAGCCGATGACGCCCGCCTTCGACGCCGCGTAGTTGCTGATGCCGAAGCTGCCGCGCAAGGCTTGAATCGAAGTGATGTTGACGACTTTGCCCGACCCCTGTTTGCGAAAAATCTGCGCGACGGCCTGCAAGTAATTGAAAGTGCCTTTGAGATTGACGTTGACGACGCGATCCCACTGCTCTTCGCTCATCTCCCAGATGGGCGCGTCCGAGTTGACTCCGGCGGCGTTAATCAAAATATCCACGCCGCCAAGACGCACGCGCGCTTCCGAGACGATTCGCGCGGCCTTGCCGTGATCGGTCACGTCGGCGTTGAAAGTAGCGACGCGCGCCCCGGTCTCTTTGAGCAGATGAGAAGT
>DASWRG010000074.1:0-4473 GCA_036403295.1 Pyrinomonadaceae bacterium | reverse complement strand
TATCCGGTCGTGCCGGTGGTGCGGCATCATCACGAGCGTTGGGACGGCAAGGGTTATCCAGACGGACTCTCAGCCGAGAACATCCCTTTGACGGCGAGAATCTTATCAGTGGTGGACTGTTTCGACGCGGTGAGAGAAGACCGCCAGTATCGCAAAGGCTTGACGCGCGAAGAGGCCATCAACCTGATTATGCAAGGGAGCGGGACGCAGTATGACCCGAAGGTGGTCGGGACGTTCATCACGCACCTGCCGGAGTTTGAGGCTGAGATTCTGGCGCACAAGGACGCGCCCGCGCCGACTTTCGGCATCGAGCAGATGGAAGAACTGTCGGAAGCCGCGCGCAACGTCGCTCCCGCAGCCGGACTCGCGGAAGCCGAAGAAGAAGAGGCCGCGCAATCTCCCGTCAGCACACGTCAACTGCGTGCGATTTACGTGCTCACGCAGGCCATCAACGGCGCGAGCGGGCGTGACGAGATTCTCGAAACTTTCACTGCAAAGCTGCGCGACCTCGTGCCGTATGAAACCTGCTCTGTGACTCTGGTCTCCGCGAGCACAGGCGATAACGTGGTGATGCACGCGGCTGGCGAGCACGGAGCTTCGCTCGTCGGGCGCAAGATCATGACCGGCGAAGGCGTCACCGGCTGGACGATTGCGAATCTCAAACCCTTCTGCAACACAGACCCGAAACTAGACCTGCCGCCGACTCTGGCTGACAGATTCGCAGGCTATCGCACGCTCGCAGCCTTCCCGATTATGAAAGACAAGGAAGTGCTCGGAGCCGTCTCGCTCTACTCGTCCGCGCTCGGCGAATATGACAAAGAACATCAGAAGCTGATTGAAGAGGCGACGGCCTTTTTAGCGACGGCTCTCTCGGCTGCGACCGATGAGCCGCCCACGCCGATTCGTCTCAAAGAGGAAGCCGTTGCGCTCGCCCCGCAGCCCGCGCAGGCTTACAACACAGCGCCGCTCAACCTGACGCGCGCCCAACTGGAATCCGAGCTGACGCACTAACTTAATTATCAGCACAATGCGGAAACCTTTATCTTTATGAGGAATGTAAGTTGAAAAGCAATTCAATCTCCCTAACTTTAGTCTTGACTGTTTCCCTCCTCGCGCCGCTCGTCGGCGTTGGCAGGCATATTGAGAAGCCGCAAACGCAAGCCTCTTCCGCACGCACGCGGAGAGCAGGCAAGATGCCTGAGAGCTTGCGCGTGCGCGCTCAACAGGCACGCGCCGGAAGCGGAGAGAAGACCCGCGTCATTCTCAATCTCGCTGACAAGCAGGCTGCCACTGCGGCTCGCCTCGCGCTTGAGAGCGCGGGCGCGCAGGTCAGCCGACAGCTTGACTCGCTCAATGTCATCGTCGCGGACGTGCCCGTCGAAAAGCTTGAGACACTGGCCGCGCGCGATGATGTCGTCTGGATGTCTGCGGATCAGGAAGTGCGCTCGCTTTCAAACACTCCGCCCGACAACCTGAGCCACGTCGAAATCACGACGGGCGCGAGCCGCCTCTTGCCGCAAGGCAGCACGGCGATGGCGAATGGCGGCGCGGGCAACCGTGTCGGCCTCGCCATTTTAGATAGCGGCATCAGCCCGGCTGACGCCGCCGAGTTCAACGGCTATCAATGGCAAGCGAGCGGCGGCCTGCTCGGCACGGGCTTGCTCTCGCAAGGCTACGTCCAATCCTACGACCGCATCAAGAAGCACATAGACTTCACGGGCGAGAACCGCACGACGGACGCTTTCGGACACGGCACGCACACAGCCGGTATCGCAGCCGGAACAGGAGCGGCGAGCGAAGTGATTGCCGCGCAGCATCCGGGCGCGCAAACTTTCGGCGGCATCGCCACGGGCGCGAACCTGATAGACGTGCGCGTGCTCAACTCGCAGGGAAGCGGCACGGTCTCGAACGTCATCGCCGGAATCAACTGGGTCATCCAGAACCGGAACACATACAACATACGCGTCATGAATCTCTCGCTCGGCACGCCCGTCTCGCAGAGCTACGAGACAGACCCTTTGTGTCAGGCGGTTTCGCGCGCGGCTGATGCAGGCATCGTGGTCGTCGTCGCGGCTGGCAACTGGGGCAAAGATTCAAACGGCAACACGATTTACGGCGGCATCCTTTCGCCCGCCAATTCTCCTGATGTGATTACGGTCGGCGCGACCAACACGCAGCAGACCAACGTGCGTTCGGATGATGTTGTGACGACCTATTCATCGCGCGGGCCGACGCTGGTTGACGGCGTGGCGAAGCCCGATCTGGTCGCGCCCGGCAATCGCATCGGCGCGGCTGAGACGGCTGTCTCTTCGCCCTCCGCGACCTATTCTTATTCGCCTTCGGGCGGCGGCGGCCTCGTCGGCACGCTCGTCTTTGGCAGCACGACCGCTTACAACCCGCAGGCGACCGGCACGTATCAAGTCTTGAGCGGAACTTCGTTTGCCGCTCCCGCAGTCGCAGGCACAGCCGCGCTGATGCTCGAAGCTAATTCGTCTCTGACGCCGAACATCGTCAAAGCCTTGCTCATGCGAACCGCACAGCGTCTTCCCTTTTATGAAACTAAAATCGCGAGCGGCGAGATGACGACTTACGAGCGCGTCATCACGGAGGGCGCGGGCGAATTGAACACGTATGCTGCGGTCACGCTGGCGCGAGCGATTCGCAGAGACGCGAACCGCGCGCGCGTCGGCGAAAATCTCATCACGCAGAACAACACGACCTATCAAACTCTCGGCCTGACCGCGCCGATTGCGGGCGAAGCGATGCCGCTTAACAACGGCCTGATCTGGGCTGAAGGCGTCGCCTTCACTGATCGCCTGCGGCTGACCGGAGGCTATCGCCTGTCGGACGGCCACACGATCACGAACGGCTTTGCTCTGGCGGACGGCTACATGCTGACTGACGGCTCATACGTCTTCGCGAACGGGATTGTGGTGGGGAGCGGAATCGTCGTCGGCAGTGGCATCGTCGTCGGCAGCGGCATCGTCGTCGGCAGCGGGATTGTGGTCGGCAGCGGCATCGTGGTCGGCAGTGAAATCGTCGAAGCGGACGGCGCGCTGTCTTCGGATGGGCGAAGCGGGTGGTGTTTCGACGAACAATCGCTATGGGCGTCGAACATGATTGATCCAAGCTCGATCAGCAATAGCGAAGGGGTCGTCATGATTCAGGGCGAAGAAGCTCTGCCGAACGGAGTCAGGCGGCTGGCGAGCACGAGTCCGCTCTTCCCGCATCGCTGAGGCTTGGCGCAATGATTGACGAAAGGCTGAAGAGATAATGGCTACGGCGAGAGACGACAGAGTGTGGCGCGCATATACTGCGCTGGTCATCGCATCCGGCCTCGCGCTGTGGCTGGCGGCGGCGGCGTTGCTCTCGCTGCGCTATGCTCTGCCGGATCAACTCGTGATCCTCGTGCTCATCCCGTTGACCGTGCTGACGGGAGTGTTCCCGAACACCTTTCCCTTGCCGTCAATCTTAAAAGCTTCGCATGAAAAACTGACCTTCACGCTCTCGGACGCGATTATCCTGCTGGTGGCCTGCCGTTATGGCCTGGCCGCTTCGATCTTCATCGCGGGCATCGAGGGCTTCACTTCATCGAGACACGCGATTCGTCGCCTCTCAAGCAATCTCTTCTCCTTCGGGATGATGTCGCATGTGGCGGCGGCGGCTGGCCTCGCGCTGACACTATTGCTGCGCGTGGGCGGGAGCGGAGTCGAAGGCTCTGCACAGAAAACTTTTCCGCGCGTCGCCGTCGCGCTGCTCGCCGCGAGCCTCACGCACATCATCGTCAATACGGGACTCATCTCGACGCTCTTCGCGCTGCGTAATCATCACTCCGCGCTGAAAAGCTGGAAGGCCAATCTGCTCTTAGCCGTGCCGCTCTTCCTGCCGACGAGCGCGGCGGCCAGCCTGATGTACATCTCGCTGCAATATGACGTGTGGCTGATGGTCGCCATCGGCGCGCCGCTTTTGCTCGCCATCTTTTTCGGCCACAGGCAGCACCGCAACAGCATACAGGAACGCATACACTCGCTTGAGAAGGCGCATCACGAGATGGTCGAAGCCCTCGCCGTCGCCATCAATGCCAAAGATGAAGTCACGCACGAGCACGTCCTGCGTGTTCAAATCTATTCGGCTGGCGTGGCGCGACTGCTCGGCTGTTCAGACACGGAAGTTGATGCTCTGAAAGCCGGAGCTTTGCTTCATGACATCGGCAAGATCGCCGTCCCCGATTACATCTTGAACAAGCCGGGCAAGCTCACCGCCGCCGAGTTCGAGAAGATGAAGATGCACACCATCATCGGCGCGCAGATACTCGGACGGGTGGAGTTTCCATATCCGGTCGTGCCGGTGGTGCGGCATCATCACGAGCGTTGGGACGGCAAGGGTTATCCAGACGGACTCTCAGCCGAGAACATCCCTTTGACGGCGAGAATCTTATCAGTGGTGGACTGTTTCGACGCGGTGAGAGAAGAC
>DASWRG010000073.1:0-44317 GCA_036403295.1 Pyrinomonadaceae bacterium | reverse complement strand
ACCTTGAACCTTGAACTTTGAACCTTGAACCTTGTTAGATAAACTAAGCCTTATGAAAATCACGGAACTCGCACAACAGACGGGCGCACAGCTTGAGGGCGATGCTGACTTGGAGATAACGGGCGCAGCCGGGCTTGATATTGCCGCGCCGGGTCAGGTCACTTTCCTTGCGAACCCGCGTTACACTTCGCAGGTCGAGACGACGCGCGCCTCGGCCATCTTTGTCTCGGAAGGCGTCGAGGTCAACAGAGAGATCGCCGTGCTTCGCTCGCGCGACCCGTACCTCGCTTACACGCGCGCCCTGCGGCTCTTTCATCCCGATGACGCTTTTGAAGCTTTCATCCATCCGACCGCCGTCATTGATGCGACGGCTCGTGTGTCAACTAAGGTCCACATCGGCGCGCACGCGGTCATCGGTCGCGGCGTGACGATAGGCGAGCGCGTGCGCGTATTTCCGAACGTGACGATTTACGATGATGCGCGGATAGGCTCTGACACGATTATTCACAGCGGCGTCTCTGTCCGCGAAGGCACGCAGGTGGGCGAGCGCGTCGTGATTTATAACAATGCCGTCGTCGGCTCGGACGGCTTCGGCTACGCGAAGGACGAGGCGCGGCATTGGCTCAAGATTCCGCAGACGGGCATCGTCGTCTTGGAAGACGACGTGGAGGTCGGCGCGGGGACGACGATTGACAGAGCTTCTGTCGGCGAGACGCGTATCAAGCGCGGCGTCAAGATTGATAATCAAGTTCAGGTCGGCCATTCCTGCACGGTCGGCGAAGACACACTGCTCTGCGGTCAGGTCGGCCTCGCCGGAAGCACGCACGTCGGCCAACGCGTCATTCTCGCGGGACAAGTCGGCGTCGGCGGCCACGTACACATCGGCGACGACGCAGTCTTGATGGCGCAGGCCGGAGTCTTTTATGACGTGCCCGCCGGCAAAGTCTTGTCGGGCGGCATCCCTGCCTTCGATCACAAGGATTCCCTGCGCACGATGGCCGCCATCAGAAAATTGCCTGAGATGGCGCGCACTCTTCGCGCTCTGGAATCTCGCATGAAGTCTCTGGATAAAGCGGATGAGAAGGAATAGCTCACCGCAGAGACGCTGAGACGCAGAGAAAAGATAAAGAGAAAGGGATAAGAGCTTTTTCTGCTAACTGCCAACAGCCAGCCGCCTGCTTTTTATCTCTGCGTCTCCGCGTCTCTGCGGTGAATCTTTCGCGGCTATGTCACTGCTCCGCCGTCCACGATGACGACTTCGCCGTTCATGAAGCTGTTGCGGTCACTGACCATGAAGGCCGCGTACTCTGCGAGTTCTTCGGGGCGTCCGAGACGACCGCGCGAGACCCAGAAGTCGTGCATCTGTAAGAGGCGTTCGGGCAAGGTGTGCGCGAGGTCTGTGTCGAAGATTCCGGCGGCGATGGCGTTGACCGACACGCCGAAGGTCGCGGCTTCGCGCGAGAGGCATTTGGTAAAGCCGATGACGGCGGCTTTCGAGGTCGCGTAATGAACCGAAGTCGGCAGAGCGCGAATCGCGCCGATTGAAGTGATATTGAGAATCGCTCCCTGCCTCTGGCGAATCATCTGCTTGTAAATCGGCTTGGTGACGGCGAAGAGGCCGTTAACGTTCGTGTTGATAACCTCGTCCCACGCGCGGTCTGTCGTCGTCGCAAAATTATCGCCGCGATTAATCGCGGCGTTGTTGACCAGAATATCTATCCCGCCCCAGGCTTCGACCAGCTCGCGCGTCATCTTCTTCAAGCCCGGACGATCAGTGATGGAAATTTTATAAGCGAGAGAGCGGCGAGTGTGCGCTTTGACTTTTTCAATAGTCTCGGCGGCCAGATCGTCGCGCGAGTTATAATTGAACGCCACGTCTGCGCCCTCGCGCGCGAAGACCTCGCAGAGCGCAGCCCCGATGCCGCGCGTGCCGCCCGTGATGAAGGCGCGTTTTCCCTCAAGCAAAAGACTCACTTGTGCATTCGCTCCAAAAAAACCCGCTTCGACAAAACGAAAGCGGGACGGATGTTAAAAACTTGTTCGCCAGTCGTGGCCTCAGATTACTTTAGAGAAGTGACAAGTGACAAGTGACGAGTGACAAGAAAAGTGATGAGTCATGAGTCATGAGTCATGAGAGACAAGCTGTTTGTCTTTTGCTCATCACTCGTCACTCATCACTCATCACTGTTTTAAGCCGTGCGCGATTCGACCAGCACGGGTTCTTCGCGCGCCATGACGGGCGCGGGGATGAGCGCGGTAATCTCTTCGACGATGTAGCGTGTGGAGTTTGGAATCGCCAGCCCGACGGTCGCGGCGCGCATGGCCGCGTAATGGCGCGTGTCGTCCATCATGCGCTTGATGACGGGCACGATGTCCGTAGCCTTTTCCAGCAGCACGCCCGCGCCGCGTTTGACGAGCATCACGCCCGCGCCCGCTTCCTGCGGCATCGGCGGCGTGGTCGCGTCCGCGATAATCGGCAGGCGACACGCGAGAGCTTCAAAAGTGGTCAGGCCGCCGAGCTTTGAGATCATCACGTTGGCCGCACCCATCAACTGCTCGACCTGCTCCGAATAGCCTATGACCTTGATCGGAAAATTTGCGCTGGCGGCAATCGTTTCGGCTTCAAGCTTCAACTCTTCATTCTTGCCCGCGAGGAAAATGGCCTGCACGTCAAGCTCGCCGTTGACCAGCTCGCGGAAAATCTGCGGAATATTGCCGCCGCCGACCCAACCCGCGTTGACGAAGACTGTGAATTTCTCCGCGTCGAGTCCGAGCGCGCGACGCGCGGCCTGCGCGGCCTGCTCTCCCGGAAAAGCGAATTTTGGATGCACGGGCATGCCCGAAACTTTGATCCGTTCGGGCGCGACTCCGTAATCAATTAACTGCTGGCGCGCCTCTTCGCTGGCGACCAGATAGAGCCGCACGTCATCGCACGCCCAGCCCTTCCAGAATCCATAGTAAGGATCGGTCACGACCGTCACGAGCGGAATCGTGTCCGCCAGATTCAACTCCTTGAGGACGCGTGCGAAAATGTGCTGTGTCAACGGATGCACGCTGACGACGACATGCGGGCACCACCGCTCAAACAACTCTTGCACGTATCCCACGGTTCGCGTGTAAAAGAACTTGCGCGTCTCCGGTCGGAAGCGATTCACAGCCCAGTAAAAATATTTCATCCAGTGCTGTCGGTGACGCAGCACCCAGTTATAAAAGCGAACCAGCTTTTCCGTGATGGCGTGCGAATCTTCAATCGCACGCACGACGCGCACGGCGTAAGATTGGCCGTGAAAAAACTTCTGCACGCCCGCCACAATCGCCGCCGCCGCAGAGCGATGCCCGCCGCCCGTGTCGGACGAGATGATTAAGATTTTCGGAACTCTTGCGCGAAACATAATTGCAGTTGGCAGTTAGCAGTGTGCAGTTGGCAGTTCAGTCGGAATTTCTGCCAACTGCACACTGCCAACTTGTTCTTAAGCTTTGACCGCCAGGCCGTCGCCCTGCGCCTCTTGAGCGTCAAGGTCGCGGCGGGCTTTCTTCATCTCGCGTTCCAGCTTTTTAATCTGGATGAGATGCTTCGGATTAAAGGGCAGCGACGGGTAATAGCTGTTCGACTCGTGCGTGCAGAAGCAGCCGTCGGCGGCCTTCTTGCGCCGCTCTTTCATCGCGGGCGAGAGCCACAGCTTTTGAAAGTTCCAATCGAAGTCGCGCAGGTTTCCAATCGGCGCGAGATTCTCGCACGAAGAGACAGTGCCCTCGTCGTAAATCACGCCGCCCGCAGTGCCCGCGTAACAGGTCATCTGAGCCTCTTGCGTCTCCTGCGTCTTGGCGATCAAGCCGTGCATGTAAATATCAATCGCGGCTTTGAAGAATCCGGCCTTGCCGCCGTAGTTATTCTTGAGAGCGGCGTGACGCGAATCGTCGTTGATCATCTGCGCCAGACGCGCATAACGCGTGTGGTCTATCTCCAATTCAACGGGGTCGGCTGACGGCGGACGGATGTAATTGAAGTTGACCTTGTCGGGCTTCAGCTCGTATTTCAAAAAGTCGTACCACTCGAAAATCGTGTCCTGATTCGAGTGCATAAAGCAGGTACAAGTTTGAATATCGAGACGCGGATATTCCTTTTTGATCTGCTGAAGCTGTCGCGCCGTGTCAATCGCTATGTCCCACGAGCCGGACTTTTGACGAATCTTCTCGTGCTGCTCTTTGAGTCCGTCAATGCCGAGCGCGACTGTGATGTTGAGCGTCGGGCATTCCTGTAACATGCGCGTCACGTCCGGGATGATGCGTTTCTGAATCTGCCCGTTCGACATCAGGTAGATGGATTCGAGCCGGTTGTTTTCGTAAAAGGCTCGCGCGATTTCCGGCAAATCCTTGCGCGTGAACGGCTCGCCGCCCGCGAGGATGAGCACGCCCAGATTTCCGCCCAGAGTCTCGGAGATTTTCTCAATCTCATGCGTCTTCATCTGCAATTTTTTTCGCGGGCGATCATCCAGCTCGTCCGTGAAAAAGCAGTGCGTGCAACGCATGTCGCATACGGAAGTCACTAGAATATTCAACAAGACGGGCGCGAACGGCTGCCCGATGGCGAGCTTCGCATAACGCTTTAATAATTCTTTGGTCGTATAATCCATTTCTAGTCCTTCAAATCAAATCCAACGGCTTCCTTAATCAGCAACTGCAACCTCTGAACATAGCAGAGATTTTCAGATTACACTGTCAATGCGTATCAGAGCAAGAGGCGCACCCGCTCGCCCTACTGGCCGGAAACTTAGATGCCGCACGCAGATGCAGGGTTCGTGTCTGAAATTGAAAAAGCCCTGCCTAAAATAAAACCACCGGCGAAGCATCATGCTCGCCGGTGGTTCGCCTTAAATCTTCGCAGATAGCCTTGTGCGCCTGAGGGTCACTGACCGACGCGGCTATCTTTGATGAGAGCGATAATTTATTGGTAACGGTTAATCCAATCCGTGTAGCACTTGCTGTCGGAGGCCAGATTGCGCTGGATGAGGTAGTTGCGCGTCGTCGCGCCCCCGCCGCTCAGCGTCATGTTGTAGATCGAACCGTTCGACGCGGTGAACTGCCTCGAACCGAAAGTCCAGGCGCACTTGTCACCGTTCTCCGCATTGGTGCTATCAACCCAGCCGGAGACCGGGTCGGGGTCTGTGGTGGCTTCTTCCAATTCATGCGCCATCACAGAGATCATGCCGTCCACGCCGGGGTTGCTGTTCGGACTGATGGTCTGAGCGGCGCAGGCGCTGAGACAGCGCGCAGCATTGCCGACGAATGAGTAGCGAATGTGTCCGGCGGTCGGCGTTGATGCAGTGTGCCAGCCGCAGTACTGCGTGCAGAAGCCCGAAGACTCTGCCACGTCGGATGAAGTGAGCACGAAATAGATGCCGCTGGCGTTATAAGGCAAGCGGCCTGAAGTGATGGCATTGTTGACGACCGTCCGAACTCTCGAATCGGTCAGGGTGGTGGTCTGCGAATAAGCGTCCGTCGTCTCCCCGCCAAAATTGACGCCGCCGCTGATGTTGTAGCCGCCGGCGCTGAAACTCGTGTTAATCAGAAAATAGTTTGAGCCGCCGATGCTCTTGGCAAAGTCTCGAACTATATTCTGACCCGCAGGCGTGTCTGTGCCGTTGCCGCGATTCCAGTTGCCGTACCAGATAATGTAGATGGTCGGCGTCGAGATGAGCGCGCCGTTGTGATAGGTGATGGCAGGCAATTGACTGCCGGTGCTGCCGACCGTGACGGAGCCGGGACGCGATCTATTAGCCTCGTCCGGACTGACGATCCGGTGTCGGATAATCTTCGGCGTTCTGCCCTCATCAGCAGACAGGTCTTGAATCTGTCGTTCTTGCTGATCCAGAGTCTGCTCTTGAGCTTGAGCGTGATGAAACAGACGCGAGGCGCTCAGCATGCCGAGTGCGGCGAGGAGCGCGATGACCAAGGAAACACGAAAAACTCTCTTCATTGATTCTCCTTAATTAGTGTGTAAGGTTATGGTGAGTGTGAAGTAGGAAACGCCCGTGATGGCAACCTCTTGCATTTTAAATAATGCCGAATAAAAATATTGTCCGAATGCAAGACACACAACTACCGCAGACAACGCCCACCACGAGGCTCGCACAGAGCCACGCACAAATTGTTAATCAAGTTAGCTAAGGCTGTGAGAAATTCGGTGAATTGCTCCCACGTTCCTAGAGGAGGCGCGCAGTATAAGAACTTTTTCGGCGCAGCGCAAGTGCAGAACCAGTTTTTTTTGACCGGCTGAAAATAGCTCTGCAATTTTCTTTTACATCTCAGAAGTCCACAGATAAAATGCATGTCCGTAAGAGCAAGCTATCAAGGAGACTCCCGATGAAGCAACGCCCCCTCGCGCTCGTCCGTCACAGGTTTGTCATACAAACCCTAACCGCCTGCGTCCTGTTCGACTTCATCGCAAATTTCGCCTTCAATCCCGCGAACAGATATTACACGCATCTGAACGCGAGAGCCGATCTTGACTTCGCGGCGACGATGGCGGAGGGGGAGGAGACAAGAAGATGAAAAAATTTCTGCCAGCAGTGCTGCTGTTGTGTTGCTCCGCTACATTCGCTCAACAGAAATTCGACCTCAAAGACGCATCTAATTTCTTTGACATCAAGCTCACGGTCGCCAATTGCGAGGACGGCGCTTGCAAGGGCAAAGCTTCCTACTCTTTCTACAAAAAAGGCGGCAAGACCCCGTATCAGGTCATCAATGTGCCGGACACTTACGTTGAGCTTGATGAAAGCGGAGCGCCCAGCGTGAATGCGACGCTGCTTTACGATAAGCAGAGCGCGGTGAATATCGGCGATTACAATTTTGACGGCATGGAGGATGTCGCCATTTGCAACGGCACGAACGGTTCGTATGGAATGCCGTCCTATTCCGTCTATCTCTCTTCAAGGGCTGCCGGAAAGTTCGTGTATGACGGTAATTTCAGCGCGCTCGGCCAGCATCTCGGAATGTTCGAGGTTGATGCGACGAAGAAAGTTTTACGGACTTTCGATAAAAGCGGCTGCTGCTTTCATGTCACGGAAGAGTTTTCGGTGGTTAATAATCGCCCGCGAAAAATCTTGTCCATCGAAGAGGACGCGACGATTGCCGACCAGACCAAGGTCAAGGTCACGACCAAAACGCTCGTCAACGGGAGATGGCAAACAAAGGTGCAATACGTGAAGCGGATTGAATGATGCCTGCCGGAAAGGCTTGCATTTCCAATCTCACTTCATGCCAGACAAATGTCATTTTATGCCCGACCCGACAATTAAGTATTAAATATCAACGCTCGCCGCGTCCCTGTATGCCGAGGCTTTTCATGCGGCGATAGAGATGGCTGCGGTCTACGCCCATCATCTCGGCTGCGCGCGAGACGTTGCCGTCGGCTTCCAACAGCTTGCGCTGGATGAACTCGCGATGATAAGCGTCGGTCGCTTCCTTGAATGAGGGGAAACGAAAAGAGGCGGCGGGCGGCTCTTCGCCTCCGAGGACCGGGAGGTCTGCCGCATTGACTTTGCTTCGGGCGTGCATGATGACGACGCGCTCGACAGTGTTTCTGAGTTCCCGCACGTTGCCCGGCCAGGAGTAATTCTGCAAAGCTTCAACCGCTTCCGCCTCAAAACGCTTCGGCTTCTTGCCGTAGGCCGAAGAGAATTTTTGATTGAAATGCTCGACCAGCGCGGGCACGTCTTCGAGCCGTTCGCGCAAGGGCGGAAGCTCGAACGGGATGACATTCAAGCGATAGAAAAGGTCTGCCCTGAAATTTCCCGCCTCGATTTCGATGTCCAATCTCTTGTTGGTCGCGGCGAGGACGCGCACGTCAACGCGTACGCTGGAATTGCTGCCGACAGGCTCAAACCTTTGCTCTTCAAGCACGCGCAAAACTTTCGCCTGCACACGCGCGCTCATGTCTGCGATCTCGTCTAGAAAGAGCGTCGCGCCGTCGGCCAATTCAAACTTTCCCTTCTTCGCGGCCTGCGCGCCCGTGAAAGCTCCTTTGACATGGCCGAAGAGTTCGGATTCGATCAGCTCTTCGGGAATCGCAGCCGAATTGACTTCGACAAAAGGCGCGCCCGAACGCCTCGATTGCAGGTGAATCGTGCGCGCGACGAGTTCTTTGCCCGTCCCCGATTCGCCGTAGATGAGGACGCGGCCATCCGTCGGCGCGACCACCGCGATCTGTTTTCGCAAAGCGCGCATGGCGACCGATTCGCCGATCATCGCGTACTCTTCATTCAGCTCTGCGGCCAGCTCCGCGTTGACCCTCTCAAGCTCGCGCTGGCGCAAAGCGTTACGCACAGTCAGCACAGTCTTCTCAATCGAGAGCGGCTTTTCGATAAAGTCGAACGCGCCGAGCTTGGTCGCGCGCACAGCCGTCTCGATATTTCCATGACCCGAAATCATCACGACCGCCGCGTCAACGCCAGCCGCGCGCATGCGCTGCAAGGTCTCAAGCCCGTCAATCCCCGGCAGCCACACGTCCAGCAGAAAACAGCCGTAAGCTTTTCGCTCAATCGCTTTCAGGCATTCCTCGCCTGACGCGACCGTCTCGACGACGAAGCTTTCGTCCTCCAAAACGGCGCGCAAAGTGTCGCGGATGCCGCGCTCGTCATCTACGATGAGGATTGATTCAGACATTTGCGGTCGGTAGCTCGATGGTGAATTTCGCGCCGCGCGGATTGTTCATCGCTGCGCGGATACGCCCGCCGTGCTCGATGATGATGCGCTGGACGATGGCGAGGCCGAGTCCCGTGCCGCGCCCGCGCGTGGAGAAGTACGGTTGGAAGAGCCTTTGGAAATCCGCGCGCGTGATGCCCTGCCCCGTGTCCGCAATCTCAACCAGCAGCAGAGCACGCGAAGCATCGTGTCCGGTGGCAATCGTGATGCGCCGCTCGCCTTCAATCCCAGCGAGAGATTCCAGAGCGTTCTCAATCAGATTGACGAAGACGCGCCGCATCTGTTCCGCGTCAAGCATGCCTGTCGGCAACGCGCGAGCCAGATGCACATCGAGCCGCACGTCATCGAGACGGTCTTCATAGAGCGCGACGGCCTGCGTGACGACTTCGTTGAGGTCTGCGGCTTCGAGGCGTGCGTGCGGCAGCCGCGCGAAACGCGAGAACTCGTCAACCATCGCTTTGAGTCCGGCGACCTCGCGCGTAATCGTCGCAGTGCATTCGTCAACCACACGCGCGACGCGTTCGGGATCGAGCTTTGCAGCTTCGCCGTTCGAGCCGCTGCCCGCCTGACCGTTGCCTTCCGAGCCGCGATGAAAGTTTTTCGCAATCCGTTCGGCTGAAAGCTGAATCGGCGTCAGAGGATTTTTAATCTCATGAGCCATGCGCCGCGCGACCTCGCTCCAGGCCGCAGCCCTCTGCGCGGACAAAAGCTCCGACAAATCTTCAATCACCAGCACCGCTCCGCGCGTCTCGCCCGACGGCGCACGCAGAGCCGTCGCCGTCAGAGCCACCGGAATCGCTCCGTTGTCTGTCGCAGAGCCTCTGCCAAGCTCCGTCTGTTCCGAAGCCTGTCCCATGCGTCGCGCGCGGCGCAGGAGTCGTTCGAGCGCGGCCTGGTCTTCCGCGCTCGTGATTTCGGATAAGAGACAATCTCCGGCGGGCATCCCGTCAAGGCGCAGCATCGCGGTCGCGGCGGCGTTGATGGTCGTGATACGACCGCTCTCATCAAGAGAGATAACGCCGGTCGAAAGAGATTCAAGCACCGTCTCGATATAATTGCGTCGCTCTTCGAGAGCCAGATTTTTCTCTCTCAGCTCAGCCGCGCCGCTTTCGATGTGGCGGCGATTTTCGGCGAGCTGCGTCGTCATCTGGTTAAATGAATCCGCGAGCAGAGCCAGCTCGTCATCCGCAATCGTCTTGACGCGATGCTCAAGATTTCCGCGCGCGACCTCTTTCGAGGCTTCGGCGAGAGCCTGAATCGGCGTCGCAATCCCGCGCGCGAGATGAATCGCCGTCCACGTCGAAGCGAAGAGCAGGAGCAGGGTCAAGAGTCCCAAGGTCGAGATGCCGAGCAGGCGCACCTTGCGCTGTTTCGCCACCAGCTTGGCGTACTCCCCTTGTGAGCCGCTGATGCTCTCGCTCAAGTTGGAATCATTGTGATGCGCGCGCGCCGCAATCAGTGTGCGCGCGTCGCTTAAAGCGACGGAGACGACATCATAATTTTTCCCCTCCGCGCCCTTCTCATCCGCAAAGCGCGATGACGCGATGGCCTGCTCAAGCAGCTTGCGCTCGGCATCGGACGCGACCGCTTGGCTCTGCGCCGTCACCTCGCCGTCGCCCGTCACAATCTCAAGCGCGGACAGGTGGCCGCTCTTGACCAGTTGATCGAGCAGAGCTTGACGATTGGCCTCCGGCTCTCTGTCAATCACGAAGCCGAGCATCGTCGCGGTATCGCGCAAACTGCGAATCTGATTGGCATCGGCCTCACGCTGAAACTGCTTGTACTCGCTGACGACGCCTTCGGGCAAATGGCTGAACCATTTTTCAATCGAGCGATTGAGAAAGAGATACGAAAAGACGGCCATCGCCGTGATCGGCAAGAGGCTCAGGGTGATGAAATAGACGACGAGTCGCGTCTTGATCTTCGAGCCTAACTGTCGCTCTCTGCGTTCCCTTCGCAGCTTGAGCAAGGAGCGGACGAGGATAAAAGCGAAGACGATGAAGGCCGCGAAGTTCAAAGACGAGAGAGCGTAGAGCAACAGGGTGTCCGAGGCCGTGTCGGGCGGAAGCACAGACCACAGCCCCGCGACCTGCAATACGATCATCATCGAAAGCAGAAACAGCACCAGGCCGCCGAGCAGCCACGGCGCAGTTCGCCTGCGCGGCACATTGCCCGTCATCGAATCCGCGCTCTCTTTCATTTGCTTGCGGCTCATCACGAACTCAAAGTTTACCACAGGCGCGCGGCATTCCCTGATGCATGCGGCTTAAAGAGCAAGACACGGTGCGAAAGCCTCTCTCTTCCTTTGCGCTCTTGGCGTGATTTCACTTTGCGGTCTTTGCGTTAAAAATTAACTTAACCGCAAAGAGCGCAAAGAAGTAAGACGCAAAGGGACGCAAAGGAGATTTCGCTGTGTATCAGTCGCGGCTTCGGTTAGAATGCTTTTTGAAATTCAATCTCGCCCAACAGGCTTAACTAATGCAAGCATCGGACATCTTTTTCAATGAGTACGGTCGCTTGAGAAGCGGCTGGCGGGTGGCGGTCTTCGGCGGCGCGTTTTTTATCGCAACTGCCATTTTGTCCATTATCTTAGCCGTGTTTCTGGCTCTGTCATATGGTCAAGATCAGGTTCAGGCCGTTTTGGAAGGAAAGTTGGGATTCGCCGCACAGGCGTTTATTCTGCTGATCTGCGCCATCGGGATCGGATATGCCTGCCAGAAATTTTTTGAAGACTTGCCGCCGAGAGCCCTGGGCTTTGCCTTTCATACACACTGGCTGAGAGACTTGCTCGTCGGCTCGCTCTTCGGCGCGGCGACGCTTGTTCTCGCGGCTCTGATTGCGACCGCTTTCCACGGCTTCAAATTCTCATTGACCGAGACGCAGATGTTACCGGCGGCTGTAAAAACTCTAGTCTTCTCGTGCCTCATCTTTATTTTCGCAGCCGCTTCGGAAGAGGCTCTCTTTCGCGGCTATCCGCTTCAAACGCTGACGAGAGCGAGGCTCATCTGGCTCGGCATCGTCATCACGTCGCTCTTCTTCGCCTTAGCTCATCAGGGCAACCCGAATCAGGACGCTTCAAAGGTCGTGCGTGTCCTGGCTTTTACAAACACGGCTTTGGCGGGAGTGTGGCTCGCCGTCGTGTACCTGCGGACGCGCAGCATGTGGCTGCCGCTCGGCGTGCATTGGTCTTGGAACTGGATAATGTCAGCAGTGCTCGGGCTGCCCGTGAGCGGCATCACTTCGATCACGCCGACGCCGCTCTTGCGCGCGACAGACCTCGGCCCGGCGTGGCTCACGGGCGGAGCTTACGGCATCGAAGGGGGCGCGGCCTGCACCATCGCCATCCTGCTATCGACACTCATTATCTGGCGCATGAAATGGATTACCGCGACGCGAGAGATGATGGACTTGACGAGCCATGAGATTGCCAAGCAGCCACAGCAGCCGCGCTGGCTGCCATATCAAAATTAAGTTTCACGCAAAGGCGCAAAGGCGCAAAGAAAACAATTAAGTTCTTCTTTGCGCCTTTGCGCCTTTGCGTGAAATTTTCTTGTGCCCGGCTTATCTCTCTTCGAGCGGAACGTATTTCAAACCGCGCGGCCCGACGTATTCGGCGCGCGGGCGAATCAGCTTGTTGTTCGCATACTGTTCGAGGATATGCCCCGTCCAACCGCTAATCCGGCTGATGGCGAAAATCGGCGTGTAGAGATCGAGCGGGATGCCCATCATGTAATAGGTCGAGGCGGAATAGAAATCCACGTTCGGATACATGCCCTTCTCGCGCATCATAATTTCTTCGATCTTGCGCGACATCTCGTACCACTTCGTCTCGCCGCCGCGCTCGCCCGTCTCCTTCGAGTATTGTCTGAGATGAGTCGCGCGCGGGTCTTCGGTTTTATAAACGGCGTGGCCGATGCCCATAATCTTCCTCTTCGCCGCGAGCGCGTCCTTGATGTACGGCTCGACGTTTTCCATCTCGCCGATTTCCAGCAGCATCTTCATGACGTTGGTGTTCGCGCCGCCGTGCAAAGGACCTGAGAGCGCGGCGATGGCCGCCGTCACCGCGCCGTAAATATCCGCGAGCGTTCCGGCGACGACTCGCGCGGTAAAAGTCGAAGCGTTCAATTCGTGATCGGCGTGCAGGATCAGGCAGACATCAAAGAGCCGCGCATCCTCTTCGGAAGGCATCTCGCCCTTGAGCATGTAGAGAAAATTGGTCGCAATGTTCAGCGCAGGATTGGGCTTGATAGGCTCTTCGCCCCGGCGCAGGCGTTCGGAGGCGGCGACGAGGGTCGGAATCTGTGCGACGAGGCGCGCGGCGGTCTTGACGCTCACTTCGCGCGAAGTGTCATGCGCTCCCTTGTCATAAAAATCGAGCGCGGAGACGGCGGTTCTGAGCACGTCCATCGGCTCTGCGTCGCGCGGGAATTGACGCATCAAGTCTAGAACTTCAGTTGGCAGCTCATAACATTCGCTCAGCGTGCGGCGCAGCTCGTCCAGCTCTTCGCGCTTCGGCAGTTGCCCGTGCCAGAGCAGATAAACGACCTCTTCAAACGTCGAATGGCGCGCGAGGTCGTGGATGTCATAGCCCTCGTAAATCAGCACGCCCTTTTCGCCGTCAACATCGCCGATGGATGAAGCGGCGGCCACAACTCCGCGCAATCCGGCGGCAGCACTCGCGCTGGCCGCAGCAGCGTCTTTACCTTTTTCCATATCAGCCAATCCTTACGATTATTTAATAAACCGAAGATAGCAAAGTGCGTGACGGGTGACAAGCGACGGGAAACCAGAGAGGTCAATGTTTCCAGCGATTTTAGTTAATAAAACTTAGCCACAGAGTCACAAAGACACTGAGCAGGAAAGCGGTTGAAAGAGATGCTAACTAAATATTTGCTAAAATTTCTGCGTTGAATTAGCATCTTATTGGATGCTTATTCCAAGAAAGGGTATTTATGATTAGCTTAAAAGATATTGAATCGCTGACCGCCTTCAAGCGTAATACTACCAAGTACGTGAAGAAGATAAAGAAAAGCGGAAACCCGCTTGTTCTCACGGTCAACGGCAAGGCCGAGATCATCGTGCAGGACGCGGAAAGCTATCAGCGAATGCTTGAGCTGCTTGATCGGGCGAAGACCATTGAGGCGGTGCGGGAAGGGTTGGAATCCGCCAGGCAGGGAAAAACGATGTTGCTTGACCAATTCGACAAGGAGATGCGGAAGAAGATTCGCGCCCGGAAAAAGCGATGACCATTTATCGTGTCGAACCGACCGACAAAGCCCTGGTGGACGCGGGCGAAGCCTACTTTTGGATTAATGAGCAGTCCGAAGCGGCGGCATTGCGATGGTATGAAGGGCTGTTGAAAGCCTTCCGGTCACTGGAAAAGAATCCGCTCCGCTGCCCGCTCGCGCCGGAGAGTGTCTTTTTCGAGGAAGAGATACGTCAACTCCTCTATAGCAAGTACCGCATCCTCTTTACTGTCGAAGGCGAAACGGTGTTTGTGCTCCGGGTGAGACATAGTGCGCAGGAGTATTTAAGACCGGAAGAAGATGAGGGCATTGAAGAATAAAATTTCTATTTTTATCTCTGTGGCTCTGTAGCTAATCTATGGTTTGATTAATGTAACATCCTGCCCGCGCTCGATGCCGAGCAGCTTCGCGGCTGACTTGCGAAAAGCCGCTATCTCAAGAAAGCCCGCGCTGCCCCACACGGCGAACAACTCTTCGGACGCCTCACTCGCGTCCGCGAAGAATTGACGAAAGCTCTTAATCTCATGCCCCTTGATTTTCAAACGCGCGCCGCCCGCGATTAGCTCATCCGTCAACTCTCCGCGCGTCAGATTCGTCACGCAGTTGCCGAACCTGTCGATGTGAATGACGCGAGCCTTAATCGCATCGCTTTCAAATTCAGGAGCGAGCGGCGCGAGCCGTTCGTAATCTTCAATCAGAGGGCCGAGCGCGTCCGGCTTGATTCCTTTCGAGAGCGCGCCCGCCACCGGAGCGAACACATCGCGCCCGTGAAAAGTTTTGCTCACCGGATGACGGAAATATTTTTCGTTGGTCAGATGAAAGACCCGACAGCACGCCTCTCGTTCATAAATGTAACTGAAGAGGCCGTTGTCCGGCCCGACGAAAAAGTAATTTTCGCTCTCAACCAAGACCGGACGCCTGCGAGAGCCGACGCCCGGATCAACCACCGCGACATGAATCGTTCCGGCGGGAAAAGTCTGATACGCTTCGAGCAGTGTGAACGCGCCGGCCTCCACATCATGCGGCGCGACTTCGTGCGTGAGGTCTATGATGCGCGCCCCCGCGTCAACAGACAGAATCGCTCCCTTCATCGCCCCGACGAAATAATCCGCCGTCCCGAAATCTGTGAGCAGGGTAATCAGCATTCAAGGTTCAAGATTCAAAGTTCAAGGTTCAAAGTTTGGCATCGTTTTGACCGTGAACTTTGAACCTTGAACCATCTATTGGAATCTCGTCTCCGAGTCGGTGCGGATTCTGAGTTGCTGGCCTTGCGGGAGTTTTATATCTTTGCCGCGCGTGGCGAGGACGCCGCCCGTGCCGACCGCGCCGCCGATGGCCGCGCCGATGGCCGCGCCTTTGCCGCCTCCGGCAATCGCGCCGATAATCGCGCCGATGCCCGTCGCCGCGCCGACCTTCGTGACATCGCCTTTGGTAGAACTTTTACCTTTGACGCCGCCCTCCGAGTCAACGCCGCCATTGCTGCTTTCGTTGCTCATCGGGATAACTTCGATGACCTGCGCGCTCATGTTGGCCGTGCGATTATCGAGCGTAATCTGCTCAAAAGAGAGTTGCAGTTCCGCAGTGCCTTTGACCTTGCCGGGACGCTTGACGCGTGTGACGCGCCCGTCAATCACCGCGCCCTCATACTCGGCAGGCCCCAGCACGCGCGCCTGAAAGCGATCTCCCTCCTGACTCGCGTCCGTCGAAAGACTCGACAACAGTTCGACAATCAGCACTGTGTCTGCGGGAAGCAAGACATCATTGCGAGTCTGCACGCGTCCCGTGCCGCTGATTGTTCCCCCGCCGGTCGAAACATTTATGTTTGAATCCGCCTCGCCATCGTCCACGCCGCGCGGCCCCAGGCCCGCGGGAATCGCGGAATCAAAACCGCGACGCTCGAAGCCCGCCCCGTAGCCTGCTTCAAAACCCTGCTGATAGCCGTCCCTGTAATCCTCAACCTTGCCATACGATTGCGCGTAGGCGCGATCCGCCTTGCGATAATCCTCTTCATCGCGGAAATTGCGCGGCGCATGGTCTGTGTTGTCCCTGTATCCGGCCATGTAACCGTCCGAATAGCCAGTCCGGTAACCGCGCTCAAGCGCGCCCATCGCGTCCTGCGCGTGAAGACTGACAGTCGTCAGAGAGGTCAGCGTGATTATCAAAGAGAGCGTCAACGAGATTGAGCGGAAGCGTCGGAGATGTCTCATCATTCTTCCCTTTCATCAAATATGTGAAGGCGAAACTTTTTGCGACACGGAAGTTACGGCCTTTGATAAAACTCTATCGTGCCTGATGCTAACACACGAGGCGGTCTTTTGAGCGACAAACTTTTCTGCGTGAGCCGCTTGACGCTCAAACTCATGAGCCATAGACTCATTACTAAAGCCTGAGATGCCGGAGGAAGGCAAACAGGTTGGCGAAGCTACTGTACAAACGATGCGTCGAGTTTATTTAGATCACAGCGCGACCACGCCGGTTGACCCGCGCGTGTTGGAAGCGATGTTGCCGTACCTGACCGAAATCTACGGCAACGCTTCGAGCGTGCATCACTTCGGACAGGAGGCGCGGGCGGCGGTTGATCGCGCGCGGCGCGAAGTGGCCGCGCTTATCTCTGCGCGTCCGAACGAGACGGTCTTTCTCTCCGGCGGGACGGAGGCCAACAACCTTGCTATACGCGGCATCGCCGAAGCCGCAGAGCGTCACGGGCGTCACATCATCACTTCACAGATAGAGCATTCGGCTGTGCGCGGCGTCTGTGATGCGCTGGAAAAAAGAGGTTGGGAGATAACGCGGCTGCCCGTTTACGACGACGGCATCGTGCGGGTTGAAGATGTGATCGAAGCGATTCGCGCGGACACTGTGCTCGTCACAGTGATGCTCGCCAATAACGAGATCGGGACGATTCAGCCCGTCGCGGAAATCGGCGCGCTCGTTCGTGAGCGGCGCGCGGCTGGTCATCGTCATCTCTGGCTTCACACTGACGCGGTGCAGGCCGCAGGGCGCATCCCGGTTGACGTGGAAGCTCTGGGCTGCGATCTGCTCTCGCTCTCCGCACACAAGCTTTACGCGCCGAAGGGAGTCGGCGCGCTCTACGTCAGGCGCGGCGTGCGGCTCGTGACGCAGAACGTCGGCGGGCATCAGGAAAGAGAGCGTCGCGCGGGCACTGAATCAGTCGCGTCAATCGTCGCCTTCGGCGTCGCCGCAGAACTGGCGCGTAAAGAATTGATTGAGCGTGCGGAGCATGTGCGCGTCTTGCGCGACAGGTTTGAGCGCGGGGTCGCGGAGAGCATCGAAGATGTCGTCTTCAACGGCAATCCGTCAAAACGCTTGCCGCATCTGTCGAACATCTCATTCCGCTACATCGAAGGCGAAGGCTTGCTTATCAATTTGGACTTGCAGGGCATCGCCGTCTCGACCGGCTCGGCCTGCTCTTCGGGGTCGCTTGAGCCGTCGCCCGTGATTCGCGCCATCGGACGCAATGACGAGCTGGCGCGCGGCTCGATTCGTTTCAGCTTCGGCAAAGACAATACGAAGGCGGACGTGGACTACGTCTTGGAAGTCCTGCCGCGCGCCGTCGAAAACCTGCGCCGCCTCTCGCCGCTCTATCAAAAAGCTCTGGCCGAGCGCGCGTGCGAGACGCAGCCGGTCGGCGCGCCCTAGATAATCCACCTTGCCTTACTCTGAAGCCTTCAAAGATCATTTAGCCAACCCGCGCGGCGTCGGCGAGTTGCCGGACGCGGACGCCGTCGTGGAAGAGAGCAATCCGGTGTGCGGCGACCGCCTGCGGCTTTCTTTGAGATTGCGTGATGAGGTCATCGCGGAGGCGCGTTTTCTGGCTTACGGTTGCGCGCCGACGCTGGCTTGCGGCTCTGTGCTGACTGAACTGCTCGAAGGCATGACGCGCGACGAGGCTGCGCAACTTACGCGACAGGACATCACACGCGCGCTCGGCGGATTGCCCGCGCGCAAAGGACACGCGGCGGCATTGGCGATTGAAACCTTGCGCGCCGCTCTGAAAATGCTGTCGAAATAATTAACAGGATAGACAGGATAAGGAAGATTTGAGATGGCAGATTTAAGATTTCAAATATCTCAACTTTGATTTATTTGAGATTTCAACTCTGCTATTTTCAAATTCGGCTCCTGTTGAATTTGCTTTGAGTTGAACGGGCAGGGAGCGAGCCTCTGCCCCTACAATTGTCATGTCATTTGAGTTATGATGCCACGCTCTCCCTTTATCGCTTTATCCGAAATTTTGGAAAGGACATTTATGATGCCTCTACATCACAAACGCAGAAACGGAATCGCCTTGATGCTGCTGTTGGCGTTTGTCGTCGCGCAGGTGACGCCCGCGCTGGCGCAGACTTCAAACAAGCTGAAGGAGACGGCGACGCAAGGCTCTATGCCGAAGCTGATCTATCCGCAGGCCAGACGCGGCGATCAGATGGACGATTATTTCGGGACGAAGGTCGCAGACCCTTATCGCTGGCTGGAGGACGCGGACTCGGCTGAGACCAAAGCGTGGGTCGAGGCTCAGAATCAAGTTACCTTCGGCTATCTCAATCAGATTCCCGAACGCGCGCAGATTAAAGAGCGACTCACCAAGCTCTGGAATTATGAGAAGTACGGCACGCCTTTCAAAGAGGGCGGCAGATATTTTTATTCAAAGAATGATGGCCTGCAAAATCAGAGCGTCATCTACACGATGACCTCTCTGGACGCGCAGCCGAAAGTCTTGATTGATCCGAACAAGCTCTCGACCGACGGCACGGTCGCGCTCTCCGGCTACACCGCCAGCGAAGACGGCAAGCTCTGGGCTTACGGCACGTCCGCTTCCGGCTCTGACTGGCAGGAATGGAAGGTCAGAGACATAGAGACCGGACAGGATTTGCCGGACACGATCAAGTATGTGAAGTTCTCAGGCGCGTCATGGACGAAGGATAGCAAAGGCTTCTTCTACAGCCGCTATGACGAGCCGAACGAAGCCACCAAGATGCAGGACGCGAACTTCTTCCAGAAGCTCTACTATCATCGCATCGGCGAGCCGCAGTCCGCAGACACGCTTATCTACGAGCGCAAAGATCAAAAAGATTGGGGCTTTAGCGGCGGCGTCACGGATGACGGGCATTATCTGATTATCAACGTGTGGCAAGGCTCAAGCAATAAGAATCGCCTCTATTACAAAGACTTGCAGGACAAGGACGCGGAGGTCGTCAAGCTGGTTGATAGCTTTGACGCGATGGTCAACTTCATCGGCAACGTCGGCACGGTCTTCTATTTTCAAACCGACATGGATGCGCCGCGCGGTCGCGTCGTCGCCATTGATACCGCCAAGCCCGCCGCCAAAGAGAACTGGCGCGAAGTGATTCCGCAGGCTCAGGAGACTCTGGATGGCGTCGGCTTCGTCAACGACATGCTGATTCCCTCTTATCTCAAAGACGCGCACGCGATGGTCAGAGTCTTCCGCACGGACGGCAGCCACGTCCGCGACGTTGAGCTTCCCGGCATCGGCAGCGTCGGCGGCTTCGGCGGCAAGCGCACGGACAAAGAGACTTTCTATTCCTTCACGGGCTTTACCATGCCGACGACCATCTATCGTTACGATGTGGCGACGGGCAAGAGCACAGTCTTTCGTCAACCGAAGGTTGATTTCAACCCGAACAACTTTGAGACGAAGCAGGTCTTTTACAAGAGCAAGGACGGCACGCGCGTCCCCATGTTCATCGTCCACAAAAAGGGCTTGAAGCTCGACGGGCAGAACCCGACGTTTCTTTACGCCTACGGCGGCTTTAATATTTCCGAGACGCCGTTCTTCTCGATCAGCAATCTGGTCTGGATGGAGATGGGCGGCGTCTTTGCGCTGCCAAACATACGCGGCGGCAACGAGTATGGCGAAGACTGGCATCAGGGCGGGATGAAGGCGAAGAAGCAGAACGTCTTTGACGATTTCATCTCGGCGGCGGAATGGCTGATTGCGAACAAGTACACCTCGACGCCGCGCCTCGCCATCAACGGCGGGAGCAACGGCGGCCTGCTCATCGGCGCGGTCTTGAATCAAAGGCCGGAACTTTTCGGCGCGGCTCTTCCGGCGGTGGGCGTGATGGACATGCTGCGCTTTCACAAGTTCACCATCGGCTGGGCGTGGGTCGGCGAGTACGGCTCATCGGATAACGCGGAGGATTTCAAAACGCTCTACGCTTACTCGCCTTTGCACAATATTAAAGCGGGCGCGAGCTATCCGCCGACGCTGATTACGACGGCAGACCATGACGATAGAGTTGTGCCAGCGCATAGCTTCAAGTACGCGGCGACGCTGCAAGCGGCACAGGGCGGCTCGTCTCCGATTCTGATCCGCATCGAAACCAAAGCCGGTCACGGCGCGGGCAAGCCGACGACCAAGCAGATAGACGAGAAGGCGGACGTATGGGGCTTCCTCGTCCACGTTTTCAATATGAAGGTGGATTTGCCGAAGTCTTAAGCCAAAGCGGCGAACGAATAAGCCACAGATTTACGCGGATAAGCAGGGATTCAAAAACTATTTTCTGATCCGTGCTTATCCGCGTAAATCTGTGGCCGCTTTATTTTGTCTGGCTATGGAGAAGATGATCGCTGGCGCGGCGGCGGTTTGGGGAGCGAGCCGTTGTGATATTGCGGGCCGCAGTACTCGCGCGGCTCCTGGCCGATGATGAAGGTTTTGGAGCGGATGATGGGACACGTCGGCGCGGCGATGAGGCCGGTCGTCGGGTCTATGTCGAGCGTGATGGTGCCTTCGAGGCGGGTCGTGCCGTCCGTTTGCGGGACGCCCTTGCCTTCGAGTCTCGGCGCGATACGTTGACGCGACGGCGTCACTTCAGGCGTCGCTTCGGGCAGAGGCGGAAGACTCAAATCCTCGTTCTGATTTTCTTCCGGCGGAGCCGTTTCGTCCGGCGGCGTTTCAGTGTCGGAAGACGGCGCTGTGCCCGCGATGAAAAGCTCCGTCCGCTTGGCAGTTGATTCAGCCGTCGCCAATTTGCCCGTCGTCGTGTCAATCTCTTCCTGACGCACGCCGTCGGGCATCTGCCAGTCGCCGTTCCATTCGGGATGAGCCTCAAGAGCCGCGCTCATAAAATCCGCCCAGATCGGCAAAGCCGAATCCGCGCCCTTCAAGCCGAGCTGCGAGCCGTCGTCAAAGCCGACCCACACGACGCACACGATGTTCGGCGTGTAGCCCGCGAACCAACCGTCGCGCGAAGTTCCGGTCTTGCCCGCAATCCCAATCTTGCCCGAAATATTTTTGAAGCCACGCGCGCCGAGCTTCGCCGCCGTCCCGCGATTGACCACGTCCTTGAGCATGTCCGTCAAGACGTATGCGATTTCCGGTCGCACGACATCATTCTTCTGTCCTGCGGGAGCGGCGATGGTCGTGCCGTCGCCCGTCGTCACGCGATTGATTCCGATTGGCGTCGTGCGCGTGCCGTTCGCGGCAAAGGCTGTGTAAGCCGAGGCGACTTGCAAGGGCGTCGCCTCGCTCGTGCCCAGAGCCATCGCCGGATACGCGCGTTGCACTTTCGGCAGTCCGGCCTTCGCCGCCAGATTCATCACGCGACCGATGGTCACATCCATCGCCACATCCACCGTCACGACGTTCAAGCTGTGAACCAGGGCGTCGCGCAGAGTGACGTTCTGATATGAGTACTGATCGCCGAAGTTGCCCGGAGAATATTCCTGATTATCAAAGGTAAAAGTTTTAGGCTCGTCCTTGTAAATCGAGGCGGGCGTGATGACTCGCGCGCTCGCGTCAAAAGCCGTGTTGAGCGCGGTCGCGTAAACGAAAGGCTTGAAGACAGAGCCGGGCTGGCGCATGGCGTCGGTCGCGCGGTTCAACTGGCTCTTGGAATAATCGCGCCCGCCGACCATTGCGATGATCTCGCCCGTCTTGGTGTTCATCGCCACGAGCGCGGCCTGCAACGTGCCCGGCTCAACCTTCTTATAGAGCTTGTCGAGCGCGCTCAATTGCTTCGTCACGGCGTTGTAAGCCGCACGCTGCAAGTCCATGTCAACCGTCGTGTAGATGCGTAGGTGCTGCGTCGTGTTCTGGTCTGCGATGATGTCGCCGAGCTGGTTCTGCACGTAGTCCGTGAAGTACGGAGCATCGGACGCGTCTATCCGGTTCTTCGCATTAGAGACTTTGAGCGGCGTGGCCTGCGCCTGCGAAGATTCGAGCGGCGTGATCGCGCCCGTCTCTTCCATTGACATCAAAACCTGATTGCGCCGCGCCGTCGCCGTGTCTAAGTCTCGATAAGGATTGTAACGGTTCGGGCTGCGAATGATGCCCGCGAGGAAAGCCGATTCGGGCAGCGTGAGCGTCGTCACGTCTTTGTTAAAGTAAGCGTCCGAAGCTTCGCCGAGGCCGTTGATGGAAAAGCCCGACTGCTGGCCGAGATAAACCTGATTGCAGTAGAGCTCGAAAATCTTTTCCTTCGAGAGCCGCGTCTCAAGGATGATTGACATGTAGGCTTCGGCCACTTTGCGCCGGAGACTTTTTTCGGGCGAGAGGAGTAGATTTTTGACGAGCTGCTGCGTGATGCTTGAGCCGCCCTGCTGCGCAATCGGCGAGCTCGGGTCGGCATCGTAACGCCGAATCAACGCGCGCAGGATGCCGCGAAAGTTGACGCCGTAATGCTCGAAGAAGGCGCGGTCTTCGGTCGTCACAATCGCTTTGACCAGGTGCGGCGGGAGGTCGTTAAAGCCGACGACCTTGCGTTTGGCGCGGTCAGCTCCGGTGACAGAGCTAATCAGTTGCGGTTCAAGCTGCGCCGTGCCGTAAGCAGCGCCCTTGACCAAATCCGAGAGAGCCGTGACGCCTTTGCCGCCGCGCCCGAACTGCACGCGAAGGGGCGCGAACGCGCGACGCCCGTCAACCGCGCCGTCCTTGCTCGGCTCAATCGAAACCGTCGTCCCGTCAACCGTGTAACGCCCGCGCGCAGTCTCGGCCTGCTGCTGTTTCTCGACGTAGCCCGCGCTCTTTAAGTAAGAGATCAGCTCGTCAACCGAGATGTTTTCTCCGACGCGTAAATTTTTCGGCGCGGCGTAGATGCCAGCCGAGCGCGTGAAGACTTCGCCGTTCAAGAGGCGATCAATGCGTTCGGAGAAGACGACCCAGTAATAGCCGAAGATGCCGATGGTGACGGTCGTCACGAAGACGAGCGCGATGACGACCCACGGGCGAAAGATACGCCGCGTCCAGCGACGAATAAAGCCCGGCTCAGGCTCTTCGTACTTGACGACGCGCGTGCGGCGCGTGCGCTTCTTGCCGCGCGCGGCGACGGGCGGGACGTTATCTTGAGGGGGATGACGGATAGCCATAAAAAAAACAGTGACAGGTGACAGGTGACAGGTGACAAGTCAGAACAAGTTTTAGCTTGTCACTTGTCACCTGTCACTTGTCACTTCAAGAGTAATCTTTCGCGCCGATGCTGTCTAGCTCTGATTGACACTACGCTTCCCTTTTCGTTACCGTGACGCGTTCGCCCGAAAGCTGTTTGATGCCGTTTATGAAAGATGAGTTTCACGCCGCCCGGCTGGCGCGAGATGGTGCAGAAGCCGCGCCGCCGCTTTATCCATCTGCTGTTAGCGATTGTCGTCGTCATCTCTCTCGGCGCGCTCGGCTTTCACCTGATCGAAGGCTGGCCGCTCGCCGACAGCCTGTATATCGCTGTGCAAACGGTGACGACGGTCGGTTACGGTGATGTCACGCCCGCGAGCAGAGGCGGGCGCGCGTTTGCCACAATCTTTATGTTGGTGGGCGTCGGGACGGTGCTTTACGCTTTGACGAGCACGGTGCAATCGGTCGTCGAATCCGAACTCCTCGCCACGCTCGGCATGCGCCGTCGGTATCGTGAGATGAGAAAATTGGAAAATCACTTTATCATCTGCGGCGCGGGACGCGTCGGCTCGCGCATCATACGCGAGATGCGGCGCGCGGGCGCAAGCTTCGTCGTCATCGAACAGGACGCGCCGAAGGTCGCGCATCTGCTCGCGGAAGGCGTGCATGTCATCGTCAGCGACGCGACGCTCGAAGAGACTTTGAAAGAGGCGGGAGTCGAACGCGCGCGCGGCCTCGCGGCCTGTTTGCCGGATGACGCGGACAATCTGTACGTCGTGCTCATCGCGCGAGACTTGAATCGCAGCCTCCACATCGTCGCCCGCGCCGTCGAAGAACAGGCCGAGCCGAAACTGATTCGCGCCGGAGCCAACCGCGTCGTCGCCCCGACCATCATCGGCAGTCATCGCATGGCGCAGGCTTTGATGAAGCCAGCCGTCGCGGACTTTATGGATTCGATTGCGGCGGAGAGTCTCGATCTCGCATTTGAACAAGTCGAAGTCGCGCCCGCGTCAGTCTATGTTGGCAAGAAACTGAAAGAGCTTAACATTCGCTCCGAATTGGATACGGCGGTCGTCGCCATTCGCAAACAGGATGGAGATGTGCTGTATCATCCGACCGGCGACGCGACCATCGAGGCCAATGATATTCTGATCGTGATTGGCCGCACCGAATCTCTTTCGGAATTGATAAAGAGGGCGCGCGGGAGTTTATGAGAATACTGGTCACAGGCGGGAGCGGATACCTCGGCTTGCACGTCCGCAGCTTTTTCAACGCGGACGATTTTTCGCGTCGCTCGCATCTCGACGTACTCAACCCGCACGACGCCGCGATGGTTGAAAACTACGAGGTCGTGATTCATCTGGCCGCGCTGCTGGACAAAGACCCGGCGGCGGCTGAGAGCTGTTTTCGCACGAACGTCGAAGGCACTGCGAACCTGCTCAAACACATGCAGCCGAACTCCGTTTTCATCTACGCTTCGACGAAGGATGTGTACGGCGCGCACGCGGATGCTTACAGAGAAACGCCTGAGACTTGCAGCACGGATTACTGCGGCCAGTCCGCGCTCGAATGGTCAAAGCTCATCGCCGAGCGTTATGTTGAATATTACGCGCGGGCGCGCGGCTTTCGCTCCTGTATCTTTCGCCTGTCGAATGTCTACGCGCGCCCTTCGGATAACAACGAGGCGGGCTTTGTCACTTATTATGTCGAGTCGGTCAAGTACGGCGAGCCGATTCATCTGCCGCTCGAAGGCAAGCCCGTGCGCGACATTCTTCATGTGGACGATTTCTCGCGCGCCTGTCGCGCCTTCATTGATTCAAACGTCACGAGCGGGCTTTACAATCTCGGCGGCGGCATCAAAAACTCCGCGACCCTGCGCGACATCATCGGAACGATTGCGCGCGTCATTGAGTGCGAAGCGGTGATAGACGAAGAGAAGCGACTGCCCGCGCCCGTGCCCGTCAACTATATCAGCGACATCACGCGCGCGCGCGAGGAGCTTGGCTGGCAACCCGCGATTGAGATGGAAGAGGGCTTGCAAAGCGTCATTTAGATTACGGATTTCGGCGTGTTCTCAAAACGCAAACTCGAAGCGAATCAAATCAAGCGCGTCGTCGTGCGCGGCACGAACTGGGTCGGCGATGTCGTGATGACGATTCCAGCCTTGCGCGAGCTGCGCCGCGTCTTGCCGCAGGCGCATATCACGCTCGCCACGCGCTCGTGGGCTGTCGGCCTGTTTGACGAAGCGGATTTCCTCGACGAGCTTCTGATTTATGATCGCGGCAAGAGAGACGTGCGCGCGACGTTGCGACAGGCGCGCGAGTGGCGCAGGCGCGAGTTCGACCTCGCGGTTCTCTTTCAAAACGCTTTCGAGGCCGCGCTGATCGCGGTCGGCGGGCGCGTCCCCGCGCGGCTCGGTTATGCGACGGACGGCAGGCGCGCTCTGTTGACGCATCCGATTGCGCCACCCGTCTGGCGCGGCGAGCGGAATGAGGTCTTTTATTATCTGAACATCGTGTCGGAGCTTGAAAAACTTCTGCACGGCGCATCCAACGTGATGGCGCGCGAGCCGGTCTTTGATTTAAAAGTGTCTGAAACGCGCCGGGAGAAAGCTCGCGAAATGCTGTGTGCGGAAGGAGCGAGCGAGGCGCGCCCGCTCGTCGCGCTCTGTCCCGGCTCGACCAACAGCCGCGCGAAACGCTGGCCTGCCGCTCGTTTCGCGGAGGTGGGCGACAGAGCCATCGCAGAGCTTGGCGCAAGCGTCGCGCTCATCGGCTCTGCCGATGAGTTGGATGTCTCGCGCGAAGTGGCGGGGCTGATGAAGCATGAGCCTTTGATGCTCACGGGACGGACGAGTCTCGCGGAGGTGGTCGCGGTGTTGAGTCTCGCGGACGTGCTCGTGACCAACGACACAGGCCCGGCGCACATCGCCGCCGCGCTCAATCGTCCGACGCTGGTTATCTTCGGGCCGACCATCCCGACGACGACGCGCCCCCTCTCAAAGGTCGCGGAGGTCATCCGACGCCCGCCGGATTGCGCGCCCTGCATGCTGCGCGATTGCCCGATTGACCATCGCTGCATGACTGCGATTTCGACCGATGAAGTGTTCGCGCGAGTTTCGAGTTTGATAGCACATGAGAGGCAAGCTGTATGAAACGACGCGCGGTGTTCATGGACAGGGACGGGACGATCTCGGAAGAGATCGGATACGTCAATCATCCGTCGCGTTATAAAGTCTTCGCTTATTCGGCTGAAGCCGTGCGGCTCTTGAATGAGAGTGGCTGGCTCGCCGTCTTAGTGACGAACCAGGCCGGAGTCGCGCGCGGTTACTTTACAGAAAATTTGATTCATGCGGTACATGCTTCGCTCGAAAGGGAGCTTGAGCGCGGAGGGGCGCGGCTGGATGCGATCTATTATTGCGCGCATCATCCGTCGGTGGGCCAGCCGCCGTATCGCTTCGACTGCGATTGCCGCAAGCCGAAGCCCGGTTTGATTCAACGCGCCGCGAATGATTTGAAGATTGATTTGGGAAAGAGCTGGATGGTCGGCGACCGTTACAGCGACATCGAGCTGGCGCGAAACGCGGGCGTGCATTCGGCCTTCGTGCTGAGCGGCTACGGGCGCGGCGAGTGGGAATACCAGCGCGACGCGTGGCAGCACGAGCCTGATTTGATCGCCGAAGATTTGCTCGAAGCCGTGAGGAAAATTATTGAAGCAGACTATTGAACCGCAGAGACGCGGAGACGCAGAGATATAAAACACAATCATTAAGCATGGCAGTAAACAACTTGATTTCTTCCCTTTTATTCTCTGCATCTCTGCGTCTCTGCGGTAAAATTCTATGTGAAGCGAGGAATAGCTATTGAGTCTTGAGCGAACACCGGAGCAGGAACGCTTGACGGCGATTGTGCGCCGCTTTCCGCAACGCAAGGTCGTGGTCGTCGGCGACTTGGTGGCAGACCAATTTCTGTACGGCGAGATCAGCCGCGTCTCGCGCGAAGCGCCCGTCCTGATTTTGCGTCACGAAAAGACCGAGACGACGCCGGGCGGGGCTGCCAATTGCGCGCTCAACCTGGCTTCGCTCGACGCGCGCGCGGTGCTCATCGGCGTGACCGGCGAAGACAAGGCCGGAGACGCTTTGCTCGGCAAGCTGCGCGCGGCGCGTGTCGAATGCAGCAGCGTGATACGCTCTTCCGAAGTTCAGACGACGACCAAAGTTCGCATCCTCGCGGGACAGCTTCACTCGACGCGCCAGCAGGTCTTGCGTGTTGATTACGAGGGCGAGCCGATTGAGGACGCGGACGTGCATGAGAATCTCCGCGCGCGGCTGCGCGAAGCGGCGGAGGACGCGGACGCCATTATCATCTCCGATTACAACTACGGCGTCGCGGACGAGAGCATGGCGACGCTCGCGCGCGAGATCGCCAAGCGGCGCGGGATTCCGCTGCTCGTTGATTCGCGCTTTCGTCTCTCGCGCTTTCCCGATTTCACTTCGGCCACGCCGAATGAGGACGAAGTAGAGCAACAGCTTGACCGTCATCTGGAAACGGCGGGAGAGCTTGAGGCGGCGTGTCTGGAATTGCGCGAGCGTTTAGGCTTTGAAGCCCTGCTCGTCACGCGCGGCGGACACGGCATGCTGCTGCTTGAGGCGAACGAGCCGCCGCTGCACATCGAAGCGGTCGGCGCGCCAGAGCCGATTGACGTGACGGGCGCGGGCGATACCGTCATCGCGGCCTATTCGCTCGCGCTCGCTTCCGGCGCGTCCTTCGCGGACGCCGCGCGACTGGCGAATCACGCGGGCGGCCTCGTCGTCATGAAACGCGGCACGGCTTCGATCAATCGGCAGGAGCTTCTCTCTTCGGTTTTAAGATGGGGCGCGGTTGTGTGAGAATCGAGATCAGAAGGAATATGACCTCTTCTTTGCGTTTCTTTGCGCGTTCCCTCTTTGCGCCCTTTGCGGTTAAGTAATTCTTTAACGCAAAGACCGTAAAGTTTGAAGACGCAAAGAACTGAGTTGAATAATGAAAGCTATTGGCGAGCAATCGAATACAGCGTCGCGCATCCTCGACCGCAATCGCCTCATCGCGCGTGTGGCGATTGCGCGAAAGAACGGGGCGCGGGTGGTGCTCGCCAACGGTTGCTTTGACCTGTTGCATGTCGGGCACGTCAGATATCTTGAGGGCGCGCGTGCGCTCGGCGACATATTGATTGTCGGCATCAACTCGGACGAGCAGGTGCGTGCGCTCAAAGGCGCGGGACGCCCCTTTATGCCTGAGCGTGAGCGGGCGGAGATTATCGCTTCCCTGCGCGCCGTGGACATCGTGACCATTTTTTCAGAGCCGACCGTCGAAGCCTTGATTCGCGCCATTCGCCCGGACGTACACGCCAAAGGGACGGACTATACGGGAGAGTCCGTTCCCGAACGCGATGTGGTACTCTCTTGCGGCGGGCGCGTCGCCATCGTCGGCGACCCGAAAGACCATTCGACGACGGAAATGTTGAGGAACGTGATAAGTGACGAGTGACGAGTGACAAGTTAAAGCCTTTGTCTTAGCTTGTCACTCGTCACCTGTCACTTGTCACAGTTTTTATGCGTCTTTTATTCGTCAAACTCGGAAGCATCGGAGACATCGTACACACTTTGCCGTCTTTGGCGGCGGTGCGGCGGGCTTTGCCGCGCGCGGAAATCTCGTGGGCGGTCGAGCGGCGGGCGGCTGAAATTTTGAGAGACAACCCGCTCTTGAATCATCTCATCGAAGTGGACACGAAGGCTTTGAGGCGCGTGCCGGTGTCTGGGGAGACGCTGTTGGCACCGCGCCAACAGTTACGTCGGCTACGCGCCTCAACCTTCGATGCCGCACTGGACTTTCAGGGACTTCTTAAATCAGCAGCTATCGCGCGCCTGTCGGGAGCCAAGCTTCGCTATGGCTTCTCGCGGGAAAATTTGCGCGAGCCTGCCAGCCGTTTCCTCCTGACCAAAACCATCAAGACGCCCGCGCATAGCCACGTCATCGTCAAAAATCTCTCGCTCGCGGCGGGCGCGCTCGGCGTTGATGTCCCGTCAGACCCGGCGGATTTCGAGTTTCCGATTGCTCTTTCAAAGACGCATGAGAGCGAAGCTGTTGAGGCCGTCAGGGATTTTAAGACGGGCTTTGCGATTTTGAATCCGGGCGGCGGCTGGCCTACGAAGCTGTGGAGCGCGGAGCGTTTCGGCTCTCTGGCGGACGAGTTGTGGACGCATCACGGCCTCAGCTCGGTCGTCACTTACGGGCCGGGCGAAAAAGAGTTGGCGGAAAAAGTAGTCGGCGCGAGCCGCACGGGTCGAGCGCACGCGCGCAGTCTCTCCTTAAAAGGCTTTGTGGCTCTCGCAAGGCGCGCGGAAGTTTATATCGGCGGCGACACCGGACCGACGCATCTGGCCATCGCGGCGGGCACGCCCGTCGTCGGACTCTTCGGACCGACCGAGTGGTGGCGCAACGGCAGCCCGCGCCCCGCAGATGTATGTGTCGAGCGAAATGAGATCGGCTGCCGTGAGAATTGCCATCGCCGTTCATGCTCAAATTGGATTTGCATGGACATAGAGGTCGAGCGCGTCCTGCACGCGGTTAAAGAAAGATTTCGGCGGGCGAGAGAAACAAGGGGAGCGGAGCGAGAAACGTTTGCGTAGAGGCGGGACATGGATGCAGCGTTGGCGCGTGCCGTTAGGCTTTTTATGCGGCGCGCTTTTTCTTGTGCTGGCAAAGCCTGTGGCGTTGACACTCGCCATCGGCGGCGCGGTCGCGCTCGTGGGGCTTGGGCTGCGCGCGTGGTCAGCCGGACATATCAGAAAAAACGACGCGCTGGCGACCTCCGGCCCATACGCACACACGCGAAATCCGCTCTATTTCGGCAGCTTTCTGCTCGGACTCGGCTTCACCATCGCTTCCGGTCGCTGGTGGCTGGGACTCATCTTCGCGGCACTTTTTCTGGGCATCTATTTGCCCGTGATGCGCGTCGAAGCGACGACACTGGCAGAACTGTTCGGCGAAGATTACAAGGCTTACGCCCGCGCCGTGCCGTTGTTCTTCCCACGCCCGTTTCCGTACAGAGACGAGAGGACGCGCGATGTCAGGTTTGACGCGAGCCTGTACATGCGTTACCGCGAGTATCAAGCGGCCATCGGCCTCGTCGTCGCGTGGGGCTTGCTGGCCTTGAAAGCCGCTTTAGTAAATTGATTTGAGTGACAAAATATCCTCTGCGTCCCTTTGCGCGTTCCCTCTTTGCGGTCTTTGCGTTAAGAAATAACTTAACCGCAAAGGACGCAAAGGTTGAAGACGCAAAGGAGCTTTGCTTTCACTTGATTGTTTTATGAAGTATCAAAGACTTTTGATTGTCGCCTTGCTCATGCTCTCGCTGCTGGCGGGGTTTGTCGTCGCTCAACCGGCGAGCGAAGAGAGCAAAGCGCGTGCGGATCAAGCTCAGGCTCTGCCGTTTGAGCCTGCCGAAACTCTCGTGTATCAAGGCGAGTTCACGCGCGCACTGCTTCGCGGCATTGATGTGGCCGATCTACATTTTTCATTCAGCCGCGCGTCCTTGCTGACGGATAAGAGCAAGGCTCAAGGGCATGTCCTGCACATTACGGCGGAGGCCATCTCGAAAGGCATCGTGAGCAAGCTCTTCGGCCTCAACTTTCGCCAGAGGGTAGAATCCATCGTCGAGCCGAACAGCTTTTCAGTGCTTCAGACCACCAAGCTTGACGAGCAGGGCAAACGCAAGCGCACGAGTGAAGCAGTCTTTGACCGCAGCTCCGGCAAAGTCACTTTCACAGAGCTTGACCCGAACGATCCAAACCGCCCGCCGCGCGTCGTCACTTCTCAAATCAGCGGCACAGTGCAGGACATCGCCTCGGCTTTTTATTACCTGCGCACGCAGAAGCTTGCGCCGGGAACAACTTTTGAGATTTTAATCAGCGACACCGGACAGGTCTATCACATCCCCGTCAAAGTGATTAAGCGCGAGCAGTTAAAGACGGTCCTGGGCAAAGTCTCAACCATCCGCGTCGCGCCGGAGCTGTTCGGCGAAGGCCGCCTCATTCGCGGCAAAGGCGAGATCACCATCTGGTTCACAGACGACGCGCGCCACATCCCCGTCCGCGCCAAGATCAACAATAGCTTAGGCCGTTTGGACATCAAGCTCAAAAGCATCAGCAATAAGTAAGTGACGCGTTGACACCGCGCACACAATCCCGTACAACTTGATGTGCTTATCTTAACAGTGAAGCTAATTTTTAAGGCTTTGCCGCACGCAGAGTTGTGATAGGAATATTGTCTGATGCCGCTTATTTTTCCGGGAAGTTCCGAACAATCCATCAAGCCGCCCTTGCCGTCCGAAGTCGTGGACAAGCTGGCGGAGCTTTCGACCGACGAGCCTTTGCCGGAAGTTTATCCGGGCGACAGGATTCGCCTGCTCGCGCAATCTCCGCGAAAACTCTATCTCTACTGGGGCTTGTCTCAAGACCCTTACGCCACTTTGCAAAGAGCTTTCGGCGCGCAGGCCGCGCGCTATTCGCTCGTCGTCCGCCTGACCGACACGGAGAGCGGCGCGGCGACGCTGCATCTCGCGTCCCCGACCAAATCGCAATGGCTCGACGTGCAGCCGGGCCTCTCTTATCGCGTTGACCTCGGCCTGTACGCGCCGGGCAAAGCTTTTATCCGACTGCTCTCATCCAACACGGCGCAGACGCCGCGCGCGGGAGTTGCGCGCCGCGCAGACCTCTCGCCCGCCTGGAATATCTCCGCCGAAAATTTCGCGCAGGTGTTAGACGAAGCGGGCTACGTCAGCGACGCGCTCGAAGTGACTTTGGAAGCGGTTGACGAGTTGACGCAAGACACGGCGACGCGCGCTGTGGCCGGAGCATTCAGCGACGCGGAGATTCCCGCGATGAGCGAAGAAGAGTTAGCAGAGATGCGGGGCCTGCTCGCGGCTCTCGCCTTCGGCGCGCGTGTTGACAACTTGCAGAATGTTCTTTCGCCAACTCTCTCCGATTGGCTAGAGCGCGCTCATCATCAAAGAGACGCTGTGAACGGCGAGCGTCTGGTCGAACTCCTGCACACGATGCTCGGCATCGAAATGAGCTTTGTGTCTCAGAACGCTCCGGCGGAAGAGGCCACGCGAAGAGCCGCGCGCGTCATCGTCGGCGCAAGCGAAGTCAATCTTCCAACGCCTACCTTCCATCTCTGGATGCCGAGCATGAACGTAGGGCTTCTCAAAGGGCTGAGGGCTAAGGGATGAGGGAGGAAATGAAGGATAGCCGTCTTTTCGTTCATCCCTCATCCCTCCGCCCTCAGCCCTTAGGATATTTTAGCCTCATACTCCACGCGCACCTGCCCTTCGTGCGCCACCCGGAGCATCCGGAATTCCTCGAAGAAGATTGGCTCTACGAAGCCATCACCGAAGTTTACCTGCCGCTCATCTTCATCTTTCAAAGCCTGCATGAGAGCGGAGCTTCCCCGCGTCTGGCGATGAACGTCTCGCCCCCTTTGTGCGAGATGCTGTCGGACTCTCTCTTGCAAGAACGCTACACGCGCCACCTGGAAAACCTGCTCGCGCTCGCGCGCAAAGAGGTCGAGCGAACCGCGCGCGAGTTGCCGCAGTTTCATGCAGCCGCGCGGATGTACGCGGACACGCTCGGCGCGGCGTGGCTGCTCTGGAACGAGAGATACGGGCGCAATCTGGTGCGCGCCTTTCGTGAGTTGCAGGACGAAGGCGTCGTCGAAATCATCACGTGCGGCGCGACGCACGGCTTTCTCCCGCTCATCTCGACGCCCGAAGCCCGACGCGCGCAAGTCGAAGTCGCGGTCGCCAACTATCGCAAACATTTCGGACGACAGCCGCGCGGCATCTGGCTGCCCGAATGCGCTTACGAGCCGGGGATTGAAAAACTTCTGGCCGACGCGGGCATCGAATATTTCATCTCCGACACGCACGCGATTCTGTACGGCGAGCCGCGCCCGCGTTATGGAGTTTACGCGCCCGTGCGTTGCCCGAACGGCGTCGCGGTCTTCGCGCGCGACCTTGAGACGAGCCAGCAGGTTTGGAGTTCCGTCGTAGGCTATCCCGGCCACGCGTCTTATCGAGAGTTCTATCGCGATCTCGGCTGGGACGCGCCGCTCGATTACCTCTTGCCGCATCTGCACGCGGACGGCAATCGTCGTCACCTCGGCTTAAAATATCACCGCATCAGTGGCAAGGACGTGTCGCAGCAGGACAAGCTGCCATACGACCCGGAGGCCGCGCGCCGCCGCGTCGCAGTTGACGCGAGCCACTTTATCAACGAGCGCATCAAGCAGGCCGCGCGCCTGCGCGAGACTTTCCAGGGACGCCCGCCGCTCGTCGTCTCGCCCTACGACGCGGAGCTTTACGGGCACTGGTGGTTCGAGGGGCCGCAGTTTTTGGATTTCGTTTTTCGCAAGCTCTATTATGACAAAGAAGCTATCGAGGCCATCACGCCCGGCGACTTTTTAGACTCCGGCATTCCGATTCAAACGCAGCAACCGTCCGCCTCTTCGTGGGGCGAAGATGGTTACTACAAAGTCTGGCTCAACGAAGCGAACGCGTGGATGTATCCGCACCAGCACGCAGCCGAAGAGCGCATGACCGCGCTCGCCAATCGCCACACGACGCCGGACGCTCTGACTTATCGCGCGCTCAACCAAGCCGCGCGCGAACTGCTGCTCGCGGAGTCAAGCGATTGGGCTTTTCAGATTTATCAGGGCACGACGGTCGAATACGCCTCGCGCCGCTTTCGCTCACACATCCGCCGCTTCAACGCCCTCGCCGAAGAGATCGAGCGCGCCGCGATTGACCACGACCGTCTCGCAGAGATGGAAAGCCGCGATAACATCTTTGCTGAAATGGACTATCGAATCTATCGAAGTAGGCAGCTGGCAGTGGGCAGTTCGCAGTAAAACAATTTCCCCCGCTTTTTCTGCTAACTGCGAACTGCCTACTGCCAACTTTTATGCTTATCATCGGGCACAGAGGAGCTTCCGCCGCCGCGCCTGAAAACACGCTCGTCGCGTTTGAGCGAGCGATGGCCGATGGAGCTGACGGCTTTGAGTTCGATGTGCAACTGGCGAGAGACAACGTGCCCGTCGTGATTCACGACGCGACGCTCAAACGCACCGGCCTCAGAGAAGGTTTAATAGCCGAGCTTTCATCAATCGAGCTGAGCCGGATTGATGTCGGCACGTGGTTCAACAAACGCTTTCCCTTGAGAGCGCGTGCGGAATATTCACAGGCCACACTCCCTACGCTCGCGCGGGTCTTCGAGTTTTTCAGAGACGGCAGCGCGTCGCTCTACGTCGAGCTGAAATGCGCCGCGCATGAGAGCCGCGCGCTGGCCAAAAGTGTCGCGGCGTTGATTAACGAGCATGGCCTGCGTGATCGCGCGGTCGTCGAAAGCTTCACGCTCGATGCGATTCGAGAGCTTAAGAGGATTGATGACAAGCTTCGCACGGCTGCGCTTTTTGAGCCGAAGCTGTCGCGTCCCTTTCCCTCGAAACGCGCGATGGTCGAGCGCGCACTTCTTTATGAAGCGGACGAGATCGCCCTGCATCGCCTGCTGGCGACGCCACACGCCATCGATGAAGCCAACAAACGCGGCCTCAAAACCGTCGTCTGGACTGTCGATCATCCGTCATGGGTTGCGCGGGCGATGAAGCAAGGCATTCACGCACTGATTACAAACGAACCCGCTCGCCTGTGCGCCGAGCGCAGTAAATTAAGTAGTTAGCCACAGAGGTCACAGAGCACACAGAGAAATTTTATATCTCAAATTTGAAATTTGAAATTTGAAATCTTTAAACCTCTGTGTTCTCTGTGACCTCTGTGGCCGATTTTTTGTTTGAGACAAAAATGCATGCGCCGCACGGACAATCAGCTCGATAAAATTTTCATAAGCGCGCCCTTCGCCATCCATTATCGTCGCCTGCGTCGCGCCCGGTGGTCGCTCGAAGCGCGCCCGGACTATTCGATCTTATTCATGCTCGGCGGCAAGATGAGTTATCAAACCGGCGACGCGCGCGGAACATTGAGCGAGCGGAGCATGCTGCTTCTCAATCCGGGAAACAATGCGAGCGCGAGCGGGGAGCAGGTGGAATTTTTGACCGTCACGCTCTCATCGGCTTACGTGCTCGATTGCGGCGTGCGCGCGCGGCTCGTCAAATCCGGCGCGATTCCAGCCTTTCGCAACAGCGTCCTCGAACAGAGCGAACGCCTGACGCGTCTCGCATCAGATTTATCAGAGGAGCTTGTTCAGAGGGAAGCAGGACAGCAACTCGTCATCGCGGCTCTGGTCGAGCAGATGACGATTCAGCTTCTCAGGCATCACGCGCATGTGCGCCGCGCGGACGAACTCGAACTCTCGCGCGCGGGACTCGTGGACAGGCGCATCCGCCGCGCGGTCGAATTGATGCACGCGCAACTCGACCGCGACCTGCCGCTCGAAGAGATCGCGGCGGCGGCTTATCTCTCGCCCTTTCATTTCGCGCGGCTCTTCAAAAAACTGACCGGCGCGACTCCGCACGCCTATCTCGCCAGCCTCCGCGTCGCACGCGCGCAAACCCTTTTGGCCGACACAGACCTCTCGATCACGCAGGTCAGCGCGCGCGTCGGCTACGCCAGCTCAAGCCATTTCACCAAAGCCTTTCGCCAAGCCACAGGCATGACGCCGCGCGCCTTTCGCGCTGCTGTCGTCCGAGGCTCATGAGCTTCAAAGAAATTCTCGCGCAAAGGCGCAAAGAAGAGCACGCAAAGAGCAAGCAGCATTCAACACCTTTGCGTTCTTCCTTTGCGCCACAGCGCCTTTGCGCGAGACGTTCTCTTTGTCTCTATTGAGCAAGCTGCCGCCATTTTTGCGCAAGAAATGATAAGACGCCTCCGCCGCTCGCAGTGTATGCTTCACAATACTTTACTAACGGAGGCTTTGATTTATGGTCAGCAAAGGGGCGGAGATTGCTCCCGCCAAAGGAAAACTCGGAGTGCTGCTCGTCGGACTCGGCGCAGTCAGCACGACTTTTATCGCGGGCGTCGAAGCTATTCGTCAGGGCATCGCCGAGCCAATCGGCAGCCTGACGCAGATGGGCGCGATTCGTCTCGGCAAACGCACGGACAATCGCGTGCCTCTCATCAAAGATTTCGTGCCGCTCGCAGACCTCAAGGATTTGGTCTTCGGCGCGTGGGACATCTTCGAGGATTCAGCCTATGAGGCGGCGATGCACGCGGGCGTGCTCGAAAAAGAGCTGCTCGCGCAGATCAAAACTCCGCTTCAGAAGATCAAGCCCATGCGCGCCGTCTTCGATCAACATTACGTCAAGCGGCTCAACGGGACGAACGTCAAAGAGGGCGCGAACAAGCTTGAGATGGCCGAACAGCTCATCGCCGAAATCGCTGCGTGGAAGAAGAAGAACAAGTGCTCGCGCCTCGTCATGATCTGGGCGGCCTCGACCGAAATCTTTCTCAAGCCGCACGCCGTTCACAAGAACCTGAACTCTTTCGAGCAGGCGATGCGTGATAATCATAAAGCCATCGCGCCTTCGATGATTTACGCTTACGCGGCTCTCAAATCCGGCGTTCCTTTCGCCAACGGCGCGCCGAATCTGACGGTGGATGTGCCCGCGCTCGCTCAGCTCGCGGACAAGAATAACCTGCCCGTCTGCGGCAAAGATTTCAAGACCGGCCAAACCCTGATGAAGACCATCATCGCGCCCGGCTTGAAATCGCGGATGCTCGGCCTGCACGGCTGGTACTCGACCAACATCCTCGGCAACCGCGACGGCGAAGTCCTCGACGATCCCGAATCTTTCAAGACGAAGGAAGAATCGAAGCTCTCCGTCCTCGAATACATTTTGCAGCCGGAAGTTTACCCGACCCTTTACAAAGATTTTTCGCACGTCGTCCGCATCAATTATTATCCGCCGCGCGGCGACAACAAGGAGGGTTGGGACAACATAGACATCTTCGGCTGGCTCGGCTATCCGATGCAGATCAAGATTGATTTCCTCTGCCGCGATTCCATCCTCGCCGCGCCGATTGTCCTGGACCTCGCGCTCTTTCTAGACCTCGCGCAGAGAACCGGAATGAAGGGCGTGCAGGAGTGGCTCTCCTTCTACTTCAAATCGCCGCAGACCGCGCCCGGCCTCTATCCTGAGCACGATATTTTCATCCAACTGATGAAGCTCAAGAACACACTGCGCCACCTGCGCGGCGAAGACCTGATCACGCATCTCGGCTTAGAGTATTACGACTAGAGCGGCTATTCACCGCAGAGACGCGGAGACGCAGAGTGAGAGATATGAAAAGGAAGTATGCTCAGTTTGCTTCTTAACAAGCGTGCTATTTTGCTTCTTCTCTGCGCCTCCGCGTCTCTGCGGTGAGTTTGACGCTTTAGGGATACGGACTCACGTTTTAAGTCAAACGCGGCGAAAAAGCACAGTTCCAAAATCCGTCAGACGACACGATTTGTCATTTGCGGGCTGACAATTAACGTCAGCCTGTTTTTTTTCAAATTTCCCTGCTCGCTTTCTGAAAATTAAGTTCCTCGCACATTTTGTGGTGACAATCCGCGCGTTGTCGTATATATAGTGTCTTGCTGTCGGAGTCTTACCTTTTCGGATGCGGCGCGCGCTGTCAACTTCCGCCGCGTCTCTAGCATCAAACGTAGCAGTGGTTCGTTCTTTGCATGTGAGAGAGCGGATGCGGCCAGAAGAGGCCGGAGCCGAACCAACGCGGGCGGTATTCCGGACTACTTTTTCAAGAGGCGCAGCATCGAATTTTTATGTGACCGCTCGACAGATTGCAAGGGAGGACGGCCATGATTACAGAGATGGAACACATAGACGAAACAATGGAACATTTGGTCTTCCTTGATCCCGATCAAAAGAGTCCGCGCGCGATGGAGTTTGAAGAAAAACTCGGAGGCCGCATCGTCGGCCAAGAGCGCGCCGTACGCCGCATGAGCGGTCTCTATCAAATTTTTCTGGCGGGGATGAACCCGCCCAATCGCCCCGTCGGCACGATGCTTTTCCTGGGGCCGACCGGCTCTGGTAAAACTCGCGTCATCGAAGCCGCCGCCGAAGTTCTCTTCGGCGACCAGAACGCCGTCGTCAAGATTGACTGCGCGGAGTTTCAGCATTCGCACGAGATAGCCAAGCTCATCGGCTCGCCTCCCGGATATTTGGGTCACCGCGAGACCAGCCCCATGCTGACGCAGGAAAATCTAGACCGTTACCAGACGGAAGAGACGAAGCTCTCGCTCATTCTCTTTGACGAGATTGAGAAGGCTTCGGACAGTTTGTGGCAACTGCTTCTGGGCATTCTGGACAAAGCGACCTTGACGCTCGGCGATAACCGTCGCGTGGATTTCTCGCGCTCGATGGTCATCATGACTTCAAACCTCGGCGCGAGAGAGATGTCCGAACTGATTTCCGGCGGCATCGGTTTTGCGCCCGGCAAGGGCGGCAAAAATCCGCACGATTCCGACGTGGATCAAAAGATTTATCGCACGGCGGTCGAAGCCGCGCGGCGTAAATTCTCGCCGGAGTTTATGAACCGCATAGACAAAGTGGTGGTCTTCCGCTCTTTGAAAGAGCATCACTTGCGACAGATTCTCGAACTTGAGCTGCAAGCTGTGCAGGATCGGATCATGTTGTCTGCGGGCACGAAGTTTGTCTTCCAATGCTCGGACGCGGCCAAAGACATGCTGCTCAAAGAGGGCATAGATTTCAAGTACGGCGCGCGTCACTTGAAGCGCGCGATTGAAAGATTTCTGGTTTATCCGCTCTCGAATCTGGTGGCGACAGAGCAAGTGGGCTTGGGCGATCTGGTCAATGTGGATTTTGACGAGCTGGCGAACAAGCTGATCTTCTCGAAACGCTCGGGCGGCGCGTTGATTCACGATCCGGCTGAAGGCGGCGAGCAGCCCGAAGAGCTGGAATCGAAATCCGACGGCGCGAGCATGCCTCTGCCGCAGACGAAGGCCGCGCGCAAAGGACAGGGACGCGGCGAGAAGACTGAAAGCTAGTTTTTCAATCAGTGAAGAAAGACAAAAGCTCTCTGCTCGAAGATTCGAGCAGAGAGCTTTTGTCTTTCGCTTGAATTTTACGAAGGCCGCACGGCGTCTGCCGGAGAGATTTTGCGTAAGGCTTCATAGGCTATGCGCGAGAGATATGGGTCTGGCGCGGTGAGCGCGCTTCGCAAGGCAGGCACGGCTGATTGGTCGCCTATTAAGCCGAGCGAGCGGGCGGCCTCTCTTCTGACATCATCGCTCGCCCGCTTGTTCGACATGGCTGCGATTAAGGCCGGAACGGCGGCGCGGCTTTTAATCTGTCCGAGTGCGAGGGCGACGGCGCGTTGGACAAATTCGTTATCCTCTTTCTTCTTGCGTTTACTGTCGGAGACGGGAAACCCTGCGTCGAGTGTGCGCGCCAGATGCGTCGCCGCCGCGTCGTCTCCAATCAGGCCGAGGGCGACGGCTGCCGCGCCGCGCACGCTCGACTGTTTGTCCGTTTCAAGCGCGGCAATCAAACCCATGACGGCTGTGCGGCTGCGCGTGCGCCCCAGGGCATAAGCGATTTCCTGCCGCACGAACTCTTTTTTGTCTTGAAGCAATGGAAGCAAGAGGGCTGCGGCTTCGTCAGACGGAAGCGAAAGGATTGCGCCGGCGGCGGTCGCGCGGACGATTTCAGCCGGGTCTTTGAGCGCAAGGGCGGCGACGCGCGAGCTGTCCGGTCTTTTCATCGCGCCGAGCCGCATCACAGCATCCCTGCGCTCTTCAGTCTCAGCCGAAGCGAGGCGACTGCGTTCGCGCTCGATTGCTCTCTGGCCCGGAGTCAGTTCGGATGCTGTGTTGGATTGTTGGGCGAAAGCACCATGAGATGCGGCGGCGTTGAGTAGCACGATTAAAAAAATGAGACACGCCGCGCGCCTGACAAAACAGGAGGCGCAGGAGGCGCGTGCGTTTGCGCAATCGAAGGGGGATGGCGTCATGTGAAAGCTTTTAAGTGCGCGTTGACAAGGTTGCGGCGCGGCGTTCGGCGCGACGCCGGGCGGCTTCCCACTCGAAAGCCTGTTGCGCGCGTTTGTTCTCGTGCGCGTTCGCCAGCATCGCCACCAGTTCGTCATCCCACAGGCCGCTCGTGGCAGCCGCGCGTCGCATAGTCTCCATGATTGAGATGTAGTCCAAGACCTCGCAGACTTCCGAGTCGTTGAGAGCATCAAGCTTGAGGGCGAGTCGTTGGCGTTCGGTTAATCGCTTAGCCATCTCTTTACTCCTTTGCCAGCAAAGGCGGACGGCCAGCGCGCGGGTTCTCACCTCGTGGCGAGGTGAGTGCGACGTTCAGGAGGCCGTCGGCGGATTGCGTTTAAGACGAGGGGATACCCTTTTTTAGTTATCACTAACGTGGACTGTTTCTCCTAAAAGTTAAATGATACTGGCAAGCCGCCTCTCGAAAGAGCAGCCATGTTTTAATCTTTTCCCTTGGATGGGGGTGCGACGCGAAATATACACGAGACCGCGCAATCGCGCAAGATTGATTCCGAAGATGTGCACGCCCGTCAGGAAGATCGAAGGTGGATGAGAGCCAAGCTTACCAGGCGTCTATCTTCGACGCGACCGAGTGCATGGTGTCCACGATGAGGACGGCAATCGGAGGATAGAACAGGAGGTCTGGACGCACGTGCTGGTCAAAGAAATAGGCCAAGTCGCTGACGATGTAATGCGTGTGAACGCCGACGAAAAGCCCCGCGCCGAGACTCGCGGCATAGCCGATGATGAGAAAAGCGTAGGCGGTGAAACGCGTGAAAGGCTTTTCCGGCTTCTCCTCGTCGCCCATCAGCGAAACGTGAATCGAGTTCGGCTTGTAAGTGTAATGCTCGAAATATTCGCGCAAGCGCGTCGCCAGATGCCAGACGCCGATGACGAAGAGCGTGAGGAGAATGGCGCGTCCGAAATAGCCGTCAAAGCTCTGCCAGAAACGCGGCTTGAGGACGGCGACGATGAAGGTCGAGAGAAAGAGCGAGACGGTCGTGAAGACCGCGCGCATCCTTTCAAACGTGTCGCGCCGCTCTCTTTCGAGCCAGGAGTCAACCGCGCTGTCCCAGCGAGCCTGCGCCAACACGACGCGGCGCATCCGTCGCGCGTGCGGGTTATCGGAATGAAGCACGGAATGGCCGCTCTGGCTTTGCGTGCGTTTGGCGTCGTAGAAGGCGCGCTCCTGCGGGTCGCTCAAGGTGCGATAGGCGAGGGCGAGCAGCGCGAACTCGCGCGCCGCGCTCTCTGAGCCGCCGTTCACGTCCGGGTGACGCTTGCGCGCCAGCCTGCGATAGGCGGACTTGATCTCGCGCGGCGAAGCCGTCGGCTTGATTCCTAAAATTTTATAATAATCGGTCACCAAGCTTTTACCGTCTCGACTTACACAAAAAAGCTGGTTCGGGCGACGCTCAGAATCTCTGCTGGATGGGCAGGAAGGACGCCCTTTTGATGTCATTTACTATAACATGAGTGCGCCGATTTCGTCTTCTCCGGAAAAGTCGGGGGCGCAGCAAAAGCTGAAAGCCGGAACGCAAGCTTACCTTGCGTTCCGGCTTTGTTACTAATACAGCTTATTTCCAGCCCCGGTTTATGTTGGTGAGAATATTTTGAGAGTTAGTTGGGGTGAGTTTCGAGCCAGAGGTAGCGATCTTTTAACCTCGGACTAACGCGCCGAGGGGGGCGAGGACAACTCTTTAGTGGCGATCACCCCCTATGGCTCAATTAATTGCAAGAGCAATGCTCATGCCAGAAGCTTGGCCTTCAAAAACCGCAGCATAATCAGCTATTTTAATAATTGAATGAATAGACTCTGTCCACAAAAGTGAACAGACCTGTCTACATTCCAAGACAGAAGCTTCAAATCATGCAGAGGCTTTAAGCAATCTCAAATCTGAAAACTCAAATTTGAGATTGCTTAAAGCCTCTGTGGTTAACTGCTTTTCAGTTCGACTATTGTTCCGACTGCGCGCGGGCGGCGCGCTCGACCATATTGATGAGCGTGCGGACGGCGATGCCGGTCGGCCCTTTGGCGCGATAAGGCTTGGCGTCATCGCCCCACGCAGTGCCCGCGATGTCCAGATGCGCCCACGCCACTCCGTCAGCAAACTCTTTGAGAAAAGCGGCGGCGGTAATCGTTCCGGCCTTGCGCCCGCCGACGTTCTTAATGTCAGCGATCTCGGATTTAATCTGCTTGGTGTATTCCTTATCGAGCGGCAGTTGCCAGTATTTATCGCCGACTTCCCTGCCCGCCTCAATCACCTCGTCAATCAAAGCCTGATCCGTTCCCAGGATGGCCGCGTTGACATCGCCAAGAGCGATTGAGACTGCGCCCGTCAGCGTCGCCATGTCAACGATACGCTTAGCGCCGAGTTTCTTCGCGTAACAGATAGCATCCGAGAGAACCAAACGGCCTTCGGCGTCCGTGTTGATAATCTCAATGGTCTTGCCCGACATCGCCGTGACCACATCGCCGGGCTTCGTGGCTTTGCCCGAAGGCAGGTTTTCGGAAGCAGGCACGACGCCGAGCACAGGAATCGAAGGCTTTAATTGAGCGATGGCGCGCATCGCTCCGAGGACAGTCGCGCCGCCCGTCATGTCATATTTCATCAGCTCCATATTCTCGCCGGGCTTGAGCGAGATGCCGCCGGAATCGAAAGTGATTCCCTTGCCGACGAAGGCGAGCAGATTGTCCGTGCCCTGCGCGCCTCCCTCGCGCGGCATGTACTTTAAGACGATGAGCTTCGCAGGCTCTTCCGAGCCGCGCGAGACGCTGAGGAGCGCGCCCATGCCCTCTTGCTCCATCCGCGCCTCGTCCAAGACTTCGAGACTCAAGCCGAACTTCTCTGCGACCTCACGCGCGCGGTCGGCCATATCCGACGGAGTCAAATAGCCGCCCGGCTCATTCGCCATGTCGCGCGTGAAGTTGACGGATTCGCCGATGATGCGCCCGCGCTCTGCGCCGCGACTCAAGGCATCATTGTCCGCGCCTTCGACGATGGTGAGGAAACGCTCTATCTGCCGCTCCTCTTTGTCCGACGTGCGATACTTGTCCATCTCAAAGAGCGAAGTGACCGCGCCTTCGGCAGCCGCCGCCGCAATCCTTTCGGCCTCGCCTTCGGCGCGCGGGACGACCGCGATGGTTTTGATATTCTTGCCGCGCAAGTAACGCGTCGCCGTGCCCGCGAACTGTGCGACCTGCGGCAGCTTGTAAGCCTCGCGCTCGCCGACGCCGATGAGCAAGAGCCTCTGCGCTTTGACCTTGCCGCCGCCTCCGGCCAGATGCACGTAGACCGTCTCGCCCTCTTTGCCCTTCAACTCTTCGGACTCGATGACAGACTTGATAATTCCGCCAGCCGTTTCATCCAGTTCGCTCAAAAATCCTTCGTCACTCTTTTCATCCTTGAAGACGGCGACGGCCAGAGCCTGCACATCTTCATCCTGATAGCGTCCCGCGCTTGCCTGCAATTCCATTGTCTTATCCTCTCTGATGTGATCCTTAGATTCGACTATTATCTCTGATTCGTGCGTTCTTTCAACTGTGCGCGCGTCTCGCGCTCGACCGTGCGGCGCATCTCCGTCTCGCGCTTATCGTAAAGCTTCTTGCCCTTCGCCACGCCGATTTCCAACTTGATGCGACCGTTCTTCAAATAGACGCGAGTCACCACCAGCGTCATGCCCTGCACGGTCGTCGCCTGTTCGAGCTTCTCAATCTCGCGGCGATGCAGCAGCAGCTTGCGCGTCCGCATAGGCTCGTGGTTCGCCCGGTTGCCATGAGAATAAGGCGAAATGTGTGCATTAAACAACCACGCCTCGCCCTCGCGGACGGCCACGTATGAGTCCTTGAGCTGTATGCGCCCGGCCATCACGCTTTTAACTTCCGTCCCCGTCAACGCCACGCCCGCCTCGTACTTATCCGAAATATGATATTCGAAAAAG
>DASWRG010000072.1:0-7394 GCA_036403295.1 Pyrinomonadaceae bacterium | reverse complement strand
GTCTTGCTCTGCTGAAAGTCTCGGGGCAGAATGTTATGCTGTCTGTCAGTGTCAAAACACTGCTCCCGTGTGTGAATAGATTCTGATGCGCCCGCTCAAGCTTCATACGAAAACCACTTTGCTGGCGTCGGCGATTACGCTGGCGGTGCTGGCGACCGCGCTGTTGACCATCAGCGCGCGGATTGTCAATCTGGTGCGCGAAGACCAGAAGCTGCTCGCGGAGAAGCAGGCGAGCAGTCTCGCAGAGCACATCAGCAGTATGCCGCAGCCGCGTGATGCGGAAATGCTGGCGAGCACGGCGAGCCTCGTCCGCGCGCAGCATCCGAACATCGTCAGCGTGCGTATCTGGGAACGTAGCGGCGGCCTCTTCGTCGAGCGGGCGGCGGCTGCCGGAAGCCTCCCGGCGACAGAGATACCCGAAGATACAAAGGCGGCGCTGCGTACCGGAATGCCCTCGAAGATCGTCAATTCGCGCCCGACGGGGGAGAACGATTCGCACTATCGCGTCTTTGCGCCGATTAGCGATCAGGGTCGCGTGAGCGGCGCAGTCGAAGTCGTCGAGCGGCTTGACGACGTGCCCTCTATCGCCGGAGGCTTCGTGCGCAACGCCGCGTGGATCGCTCTGGCGGCGGTCATGTTGATAACGCTGGCGATTTACCTGCTCTTTCGCTATCTCATCTATCGTCCCATCGAGAGCCTGCTGAATGCGATGTCGAGCGCCAAAGAGGGCGCGCTCGATGTGGAAGTCGAGGCGCGCGCGCCGGACGAGATCGGCAGCCTCTCGCTCGAATTCAACAGCATGATCGGGCAGATACGCGAGATGACGAATGAGCGCGAAGCGCAGCAGCACATTTTGGAAGAACGCGTCAGCGAGGCGACCGCCGAGTTGCAGGAGCGTAATGAACAGCTCGAAGACACGAACCTTGAGCTGTGGCACACGACGCGGCGGCTGACGGAGCTTGAGAGGCTGGCGGCAGCGGGTCAGACCGCCGCGCAGTTCGCGCACGAAGTCGGGACGCCGCTCAATCTCATCAGTGGTCACGTTCAGCTCTTGCGCGCTAACCTGCTCGCCAATCCGCAGGCCGCAGAGTCCAGACTGCAAACCATCACCGAACAGATCGAACGCATTGAGCGCATCGTCAGGCAGATGCTCGACCGCACGCGGACGGAGGCCGCCGAATTGACGCCGCTCGATTTGAACGAACTGCTGCGGCGCATCTTCGACACCATCGCTCCCGCTTTGGACGAGCGCGGCGTGCGGCTCAAAGCCACGCTCTGCGAAGTGTGCCCACCGGTCGCGGGCGACGCAGACCGCTTGCAGCAAGCCTTTATCAATCTCATCAACAACGCGTTCGACGCGATGCCGGACGGCGGCGAGCTGCACGTCACGACCAGCCTCGCAGCAGTAGATGAGATGGACGGCGAGCCGCAGATGATAGTTGATCTGGCTGACACCGGCTGCGGGATGAATGAAGAGATTCGCTCGCATATCTTTGACGCGATGTACACGACGAAGAAGCGCGGGCGCGGGACGGGTCTCGGCCTCGTCGTCGTCCGGCAGGTGATGAACGAACACGGCGGCAGCATCGAAGTCAGCAGCCAGCCCGAACGCGGCTCGCGCTTCCGGCTCTCCTTTCCGGTCGCGCCTGATGAGAGAGAGACTGTCATGGCTTTGACTGAAGAAAGCGCCGCTAAATAAAGTGCGATGTTTCCTTTGCGTGCTTTGCGCGACTTCTCTTTGCGGTTAAGTAATTTTTTAGCGCACAGCACGCAAAGTTTTTTCGCAAAGAGCGCAAAGGGTTGAAAGCTTAATTCCCTTGACTTCTCCTCAATCAAAGTAAGGATACACACTGGATGAAACGCATTCTGGTGGTGGATGATGATCGCGCGTCGTGCGATCTGTTGCGTGAGATTTTCGTGACGCACGGGTGGAGCGTGGAGACTGCGCAGACGCCGGACAAGGCTCTGGAATTGGCGGCGCGCGAGAAGTTTGACCTGCTCGTCAGCGACGTGAATCTAGAGGCCGCCAAGTCCGGCTTAGACCTCTTGCAAACCCTGCGCGAGCAGTGCCCGGTCATTCTCGTGACCGGCTTCGGCTCGCTCGAAGCAGCCGTCGAGGCTTCGCGCGAGGGCGCGTGGGATTTCATCTCCAAGCCTTTCAAGGTCGAAGAGGTCGTCGCCACCGCGCGCCGCGCGCTTGAGATGAGCGCGCCCGTCGAAAGGGCGAGCGAGGACGCTTCCGCATCTTTCACGGCGCGTTACGAAGAGGCGGGGCTGACGGGACGCTCGCCCGCGATGATTGAGCTTTACAAAGAGATCGCGCGCGTTGCTCCCGCTCGCTCGACCGTCCTCGTGATGGGCGAGAGCGGCACGGGCAAAGAACTCGTCGCGCGCGCGATACACAAACACAGCCCGCGCTCTGCGGGGCCGTTCGTCCCCGTCAACTGCGGCGCGCTCACCGAAACCCTGCTCGAAGCGGAGCTGTTCGGCCACACGCGCGGCTCTTTCACGGGCGCGACCTCAGACCGCAAAGGCTTGTGGGAAGAGGCCGCCGGAGGCACGCTCTTTCTGGACGAGATCGGAGAGACGAGTCCGGCGATGCAGGTCAAGCTCCTGCGCGTTTTGCAGGAAGGAGAGATACGCCGCGTCGGCTCTTCGCGCACGACGAAAGTTGACGCGCGCGTCGTCGCCGCGACCAATCGTGAGCTTGAGCGCGAAGTCAAAGCGAACTCTTTTCGTGAAGACCTCTTTTATCGTTTGAGCGTCGTCACCTTGCGCGTGCCGCCGCTCAAGGAACGCCGGAGTGACATTCCGCTTTTGGCCGAGAGATTTCTGCGCGCGGCGGCTGAGAACGCGGGGCGCGGGCGGCTGCGTTTTTCCGAAGGGACGCTCAAAGTGTTGATGGCTTATGATTGGCCGGGCAATGTGCGCGAGCTTGAGTCTGCGGTCGAATACGCAGGACTGCACGCGCGCGGCGCAGAGGTCGCGCCCGAAGATTTGCCCGTCAAGCTGCAATCAAACGAAGTCCGTCAGGCCGCCACGCGCACGCATCTCACAGCCCTTTACGACGACCTGCCGTCGCTCGACGAGTTGGAGCGCAGATACCTCATCCACGTGCTCGAAACCGTCGGCGGCAATCGCACGCGCGCCGCCGAAGTCCTCGGCATAGACCGCCGCACGCTCTATCGCATGGCCGAGCGATTCGGCGTCAAGCTGGATGGGGAATAAGAAAGGTTCAAGGTTCAAGGTTCAAAGTTCAAGGTTCAAGGTTAAAAGACAGAGCCGATGTCTTCACCTTGAACCTTGAACTTTGAACCTTGAACTTTTAGTGAGCCAGAGCGTCGAGCCTGCGATTGAGCGCGCTCAGTTGTCTGACCGCGTCTTCGAGCTGGCCGCGCTGGATGGCGTGTTCTGCCGCGCCCAGCTCGTTGAGCGTGAGCAGGAGTTCCTTGTCGCCGCCGGATTCACTATGCTCTCTCGCCGAGAGGGCGCGGTTGGTGGCGACCTGAGCCTGATGCAGCGCGCGCAGGGCAGCCGCGCTCTGCTTCCTTTTCAGATACACGGTCGCCTCCGCGATGTGATCGCCGACGCTTTCGACTTCGGGGTCTTGCACGGGCAGCGCGCGCTTCTCCGCGAGGGGCGTGCCCGACGGAATCGAGGCGGGGCGATTGGAATCTATCGTCACGGTCTCTTCGGTCTGCTTCTGCGAGCGCGAAGACGAGAGGAAGATGAAGAGCAAAGAGAGACAGACGACGGCGACCGGCACATACCAGTACCAGGTGTGGCCTCTCCTGTTCTCTTTGCCGTTTCTCAACATGACTGCTTCTTTCGTCCGTCATAAACGCTGAAAGGGGCGCAGGCCGTCTCCTCTTCCGGCCTGCCCCCCTCTCGCGCATGCGCGAGGTCGTTCTTTCGCCACCTCCCCGCGCTTCTCATGCGCGCCACATCCGTCCTCTCGAAGGATACTCTTAACTGAAAGGAGTGCGACGCTCAATCAATTTCAATTGTGCGATGTCAAAGACAAAGGTGAGCACGCTCGATTACTGCTCCGCGTGTTCAGCTTTCAAGCCTTACATCTTGTTGGCATTGCCCGTCGTCTTGCTGCTGCGGCCTCTGCGTCCGCCTCTGCGGTGATGGCGACGACCTCTGCGATGACGGCGGCGGCCACTCTTCATGTTGCCATTGTCAGCCGCCATGCTTGTGTTGCTGTTCTGTCCGGGGGCCGGGGTCTTGGCGAAAGCGGTGGTGCCGACAAGCATTACGAGCATGAGCGCGATCACTAATCCTAGTTTGCGTGTCATAGTCTCTTTTTCTCCTTATCGAATTCGATCCTCTTGATTTTAGTTTTGTGAGGGTGAAACATCGGCTGTCGCGTATTTCCATTCCCGCGCTATTGCCGCATCCGACTCTCCCCTCGATTGCGTATCCGTTACATCGCAACGCTCGTGCCATATTCACAGGGAAGGCGAGACTCTGCTTTTCTTATGTTTCGTGAACTTTCGGTCTGGCCTCAGGCGGGAATTTTGTGTGGCAGTCTTGAACGGGCACGCATGAACGCCACACGCGCCTCGCCCGATTTCGGAAAACACATGCTCTCTCTTCGCGTCTCTTTGCGTCTTCACAATTTGCGGTCTTTGCGTTAAAAACTAACTTAACCGCCAAGAGCGCAAAGCAGGCGCGCGCAAAGAGACGCAAAGAAAAGCCTTTCCGGCAAATCAGTTTCACATAAATTCTGCGTCTGTTCGTGAACTTTGTTTTTGCGTCTGTCGTAAGCGTCTTGAAGAATGTGAGCCTGCCGAGCGAGGTCATGCGTCGAATGTACTGTCCAAATTGCGGTCAACAACAGGTTTCCGAAGAGATGCGCTTTTGCTCGCGCTGTGGTTTTCAGCTCGGCGCAGTCAGCGCGCTTCTGGCGACGGGCGGCGCGTCTGCGGACGGCACGCCGACGAAAGTTAAGAGCGAAAAGCTTCGGCTGACAAACCGCCGCACGCGGCAGGGAGCCAAGCTGATGTTTGCGAGCGGCGTGCTGCTGCCGATTGCCTTCACGCTCTCGATCATCTACGACAATCCCGGCCCTCTGGCGATTCCCTTTATCGTCTTCATGGCCGGGCTGTCATGGCAGCTCTACTTCCGCCTCTTCGGCGAAGAGACTACCTCTCAAACGCCTGCGCCCGCACAGCTCCACGCGCCGCAGCAAAACTCTCTGCCCGCCTCGCACGCCGCAGACATGCCCAGACCCGCGCCCAGAACCGCCGAGATCGTCCAACCGCCGAGCGTGACCGAACACACGACGCGATTTCTGGATGAAAAATAAGTTCAGCCACAGAGGACACAGAGCACACAGAGCACATTCAAATTTATTAAGCTCAAATTTGAAATCTCAAATCTTTTAAACCTCTGTGTCCTCTGTGGCTAATTTAATCCAGCACGCGCGCAATCAAACATTTCAAATAATATGTCTCAGGCACGCCGAGCAGGATGGGATGGTCGCGCGACTGCATGCGTTTTTCGACGAGTTGCACACGGCGGCGCGCGTCCTGTGCGGCTTCCATCAAGAGAGCTATGAACATCTCTTCCGACATGTGATACGAGCAGGTACAGGTGACGAGGTGGCCGCCCGTTTTGAGCAGCTTGAGAGCGCGCAAGTTTATTTCTTTATAGCCGCGCACGGCTGCGCGCACGCTCGCGCGATTCTTCGCAAACGCTGGCGGGTCAAGCACGATGGTGTCAAACGTCTCCCCGCTCGACTCCATCTCGCGCAAGGCGTCGAAGACGTTCGCTTCACGAAACTCCGCGTTGCCCGCGTGATTCAGCGAAGCATTACGGCGCGCAGCCGCCACCGCGTCGGCGGAAATATCCAGGCCCACAACGCTCTCGCACACGCTCGCCAGATGGAGCGCGAACGCTCCGTTGAAAGTGAAGCAATCGAGGGCGCGTCCGCGTGCGACGGCTCGCGCGGCCTGACGATTCTCGCGCTGATCCAAAAACGAGCCGGTTTTCTGTCCCGCGAGCGGAGCGACGAGAAAGCGCACGCCGTCCTGCTCAATCTCAAACTCATCGGGCGCGTCGCCGTACAAAAGCCCCGCTCGAAGCTCCAACCCCTCAAGCTCGCGCACGCGCACATCATTGCGCTCGACGATTGCGCGCGGGGCAAACTCTTCGACGAGCAGCTCGACCAGCATCGCTTTCAAAGCGTCCGTGCCCTGCGAGAGAGTTTGCAAGACCAGCACGTCCGCGTAAGCGTCGACGATCAGCGAAGAGAGCAGGTCGCCTTCGGAATAGATCAGGCGAAAAGCGTTCGTGCCCGCCTTAAAACTCTCTCTTCTGCTCGCAGCCATGCGAATGCGCCCGCGCCACCACTCACGGTCAATCGCTTCGTCGCGGAGCGTGAGCAGCCGCAGAGAGATTTCCGAGCGGTCACTGTACAGAGCGCGCCCGACGAATCGCCCGCGCTCGTCCGACACACTCACGACCGCGCCGCCCGCGAAGCCCCTTGCGTCCGCGACATCGCTCCGGTAAATCCACAGGTGACCTTTGCGCGCCCGCTCAGCCCCGCGCTTGTTGACAATGATGCTGTCTTTCATGTTCGTTTGAATTTATCACACAGAGAGAAAGATTTTCGCATTCAACCAGTAGGGGCAGGGACAAGCCTTGCCCTACTTATCTCTTTTTCTTTGCGTCTTTGTGCCTTTGTGGTTAATCGCTTGAAATCGCTCTCGGCAAAGATGTAACCTTGCATCAGATTTTCCGAAACAGTAAAAGCTCTTTGCAAACTCAAACTGAGAATGAGGAGGACTATTTCCATGCCTGAAGTTGGAGACATGGCCCCGGACTTCGAGTTGAAGAGCCATCTTGAGAAAGACAAGAAGGTGCGGCTCTCGGATTTTCAGGGCACACAGAACGTCGTGCTGGCGTTCTACCCGCTGGCGTGGACGCCCGTGTGAACGGCACAGATGCCTGCGTACGAGGCCGACCTTGAACGCTTCAAAGGCTATGATGCTCAGGTCTTGGGCATCTCTGTGGACAGCGTCCCGTCTAACGCCGCCTGGGCTAAAAGCCTCGGCGGACTCTCTTACGATCTCTTGAGCGACTTTCATCCGAAAGGCGAAGTCGCCAAGGCGTACGGCGCGTGGCGAGAGAATGACGGCATCTCCGAACGCGCGCTCTTCATTGTGGACAAGGAGGGCAAAATCGCCTATCAAGACATCCACAACATCGCGGATCAACCGGACAACGAAGACTTGTTCGAGGTGCTTCGCAAACTGTAAACGCGGACGCGACTGTCAAAAAGCCCCTCGCTGGCGGGCTGAATCACACATGCTTCTCAGGAAGCCGCTGCGTGGCTCAGCCCTTAATGCTAGAATGGCGAAAGGGGAAATCGGATGGACAATGAG
>DASWRG010000071.1:0-38132 GCA_036403295.1 Pyrinomonadaceae bacterium | reverse complement strand
ATTCCACACGCTGATCCATGATACTTTCAACTTTCCAGGGCATCTTCAGTCCTCCTTAGAGGTTGAAGCTTACTCCCTTCAAGTGTAAAGCATGTCGTGGCAACGTTGTGTAAAGCATCTCATGGCACTTTACAGACAAGCACTGCCCCTACAGATTGATTCCCACGCGGCATCGGTTGATTTCCACGCGGCGCGCCTCTCGGTTACAATACACATCTTGCCGGACACACGGCGACATTTCTTGCTAGAGGAGACGAGGCAATGATTCGACCGCAGCTCGCGGAGTTTATGAAGCGCATCGGCGAGGATTCCATCGCCATTATTCCGAGCGCACGCGAAACCACACGCTCGAACGATTCCAACTTTCGCTTTCGACAGGATTCGGACTTCTTTTATCTGACGGGCTTTGACGAGCCGGAGGCGGTCGCCGTCGTCAAGCCTGCGGATAAAGAGCATCCGTACACGCTCTTCGTCAGGCCGCGCGACCCGGAGAAAGAGGTTTGGGACGGACGCCGCGCCGGAGTCGAAGGCGCGGTTCAAGAGTACGGCGCGAACGCGGCTTTCCCCATCGCGGAGTTTGAAGAAAAACTCGCTGACATCATTAACGGCGTGCCCAATCTCTACTATCGCATCGGCAACGGCCACGCGGAGATTGACGAGCTGCTCGTTTCGCGGATTCGACGGATGCGTGCGCTGGGGCGCAAAGGGATGAGCGCGCCGCAGTCAATCATAGACACGGGCGCGGTGCTGCACGAGATGCGTCTCATCAAGAGCGCGGAAGAGATAGAGCTGATGCAGCGCGCCGCAGACATCGCCGCCGAAGCTCATGTCGAAGCGATGAAGACCGCGCGTCCCGGCATGAAGGAATATGAGATCGAAGCTTTAATCGAATATCATTTTCGCAAGAGCGGCGCGGCTGCTCCGGCTTACACTTCAATTGTCGGGAGCGGCGCGAACGCGACCGTGCTTCACTACGTCAGCAATGATGCGACGCTTCGTGACGGCGACCTCCTGTTGATTGACGCGGGCGCGGAGTATCGCGGTTATGCTTCTGACATCACGCGCACGTTCCCGATTAACGGACGCTTCACAGAGGCGCAGAGGGAGATTTACGAATTAGTGCTCGAAGCTCAAATGGCGTGCGTCGAGATGGTTCGCAAAGGGGTAACGAACGACGAGATTAAGAAGCGTTCAATCGAGATACAGACCGAAGGTATGGTGCGTCTCGGCATCCTGCAAGGCGACCCTGAGAAGCTGATTGAAGAGGAGAAGTACAAGCAGTTTTACATGCACGGTCTCGGCCATTACTTAGGCATGGACGTGCATGACGTGGGACGCTATTACGTCAAGGAAGAGCCGCGCCAGCTCGAACCCGGCATGGTGATGACGGTCGAGCCGGGCATCTACATCGCGGCGGACGCCAAAGACGTGCCCGAAAAATACCTCGGCATCGGCGTCCGTATCGAAGACGACGTGCTGGTCACGGACGACGCCCCGCGCGTCCTCTCAAGCAAAGCTCCGAAGCAGGTCGAAGAGATTGAAGCATTGATGGCGCGGTGAAGTTCAAAAGGGAAGGCTTAAAGTATATCGGGAGAGATGCGTTCACCGCTCTCCCGATTTTTCTTTGGCTCATTAAGATGGTTTGGGTTTTGGCGGTTCTGCGCCGGTCGGAACGATCCATAATTCGACCGACGATTTATCACGATAGCCTCCGTCAATCGTGACAACGCGTCCGTCATCTATCTCGTGCCGCTTAATCAAATAATCTTTCACCCTGTGAAGATGCCGCCGTGTTCTGTTCCGGCGTCGCCGACCAGCGTAGGCGATGATGTAGCCCTGCGCGCCCGGATTGTTATCAAGCTCTATGGCGAAGTTAGACAAGCGAGCTTTTTCGTCACGAAAGGCGAGGCTGCCATACTCGTCAAAAATATGGCTGAGCGGAGCATGGTCAATAGCGAGTGTGCATGATGCAGTGGTGCGGCATTCTTCTGAAAATCCGCCGACATGCACCGTTGCGGTATAAGCGGCTCCCGGTTGGAACTCGCCGACGGTAATGGTTGGAGTGCCCTGTCCATCAATGATCTTGCAGCCGCTGGTTGACCATGTGAAGGTCAGCTTCACACTCGTGTCTCCGCCGCTGATTGTGGCTTGGAAGGTCATCGGCTGGTCAAGCGGCACAATACCGGTAGGACAATCGACCGAGACTGAAGGGCATTGCGCCGGAAGGGCAGACGATGATTGCTGCGCTCTGAGACTCGTCTGCGCGAGGAGGATGAAAGCGAAGCTGAAAAATATGCGCCTCAGCATCGCCTTTACATATCACTAATCGCTCTCGAATGACAACTCCTCTACAATCTCTTGCAGGGCTGCGCGTCCGCGCTCGACTTCGTCGGGAGCGAACGAGACTGCGCCGACGACCGCGTGTCCGCCGCCGCCGTAGCGTTCGCAAATCGTGGCGATGTTGTGACGGCGCGGGCGCGCCGCCCACGGGTTTGAGCCGACCGAAATCTTGGTGCGATGCGTCCCGCGCGTCAGCGCGACCGAATAGGTCGTCTGCGGGTAAAGATAATAAGGGATGAATTTGTTGAAGCCTTCTAGCCCTTCTTCAACCAGATCGAACTGGACGACGCCGCGCGCGTATGTCGCCTTGCGGCGAATCGTTTCGAGCGTGTCGAGATGCTGCGCGAGAATCGGCTTGAAGCGACGCTGCACCTCTTCACCGGTCGCCACTTCGTCGAGCGTGCGCACAGACAGCTCGCGGATAATCTCTTCGATAAATGAATCGTCCGGGTCGCTCTCAATCACCTGCATCAGTTGGAGCGCGGGCGCGGCCAGCTCCACGCACTGAGCCGGAGATTCGTAAAGCGCGCCGTCAATGATGTGCGCCCATTCGATGAGGGGCGCGAGCGAGTCGTCTTGAAAATCAAAACGCGTGGCCGCGACATCGGCGATCAACTCGGTGCAAGACTTGCGCGTCGCGTCCAGAAACTTACGGCCTGACTGATCCTGTTTGAAATGAGCCTCATCCTCCGGCGTCAAGAAAGCCGACTGGTGATGGTCGAACCACCACGTCAGGCGTTCGGAGGTCGAATACTTGAAATCCACAATCGCGTTCTCATCGCCGTCAAACATCTCCTCGTCAAAGAGCGAGCCGGGGCGATGCAGCAGTCCAGTGTATGCGACCTCTGCTTGAGGGCGAATCCGGTTGAGGTAAAAGCGCGTGAAGACGGCGGCGGAGGCCACGCCGTCAAAGCAGTGTCCGTGATAGAGCAGGCGAAGTTTCATCTTAGTCATCTGGTTTGCGAACAATTTCAGAGCCAAAACAACCGGACATCTTAACAGCAGTTGGTCGAAGTTTGCCAGACGCCCGAAATACTGGTAGTGGGCTAGTTTGAATTAAATTGAAAACTTCATTTCTTGACTCTCGAAATTGAGCCGCGCATACTGTGTGCATGGCGATACGTCCAACTAAGTTACCACGCGACCCAAACCAACGCGCAAAGATGATTCTTGATCTGGCTACAGGCGAGCGCACCGTAGAACCTCAGCCAGAAAAGAATCCCGCAGCCGTCGCGCTCGGAAGATTAGGAGCGAGCAAGGGCGGCGTTGCCCGTGCGGAAAAACTCTCACCGAAGAAGCGAAAGGCGATTGCTAAGAAGGCCGCAGAAGCACGTTGGTCAAAAAAGCCGTCCTCTGAATAAATTATTTTCACCCCTCTTTTCAGTCCTCAAAAATCCCAACGGCAGCTATAAGGATAGGATAGGTGTAGAATGTTATGAATTTGCGCCCTCTATCGTCTTTAATTTCTACTATTTATCGGAAGCCATAATTTACCGCTCCTATCCCATCCTAGTGGCTGCTTTTGGCAACGCCGATTTTAAAGCAAGACTCAAGCAAGTTTGAGCTTGCGGACGGCAAACAGCCCCTTGACAGATGTTGCCGACCGTGCCTATATTGTGCGCGGCGAAACGATTCTGTTCTAGAAGGAGATGTATTTATGTCACAAGAAAAAGCTACGGTTCATCCGATAGCACCACCGCCAGCCACGCCACCGACCAAGCCCGCAAAAGCTAGACCAACGCAAATTTTGCCTTCGGGTAAAATCACCATTGCCAAGCAACTGGGGATATTGCGCGCATACGCTGCTACCAGTGGTCAGAACGCAAAGCCCGTCAAGACAATCGAAGTGGCCGATGTGGCTAAGACCCAAGCGAGTACGATTTCAACCGCCAACCCGTTTTTTGTAAACATAGGATTACTACAAAAAACGGAGGGCGGCTTTGTTCCGTCCGCAGAGGTATTAGCATTCGCACATGCTTACGAATGGGACGCCACCGATAGCACCGCCAGCCACAAGCTTGCGCCGCTAGTCGCGCCGACGTGGTTCGCTCAGGAGATTATAAAGAAGCTTAGCTTTGGTGGCGGGAGGATGAAAGAGAGCGAGGCGATCACTTCTCTGGCTCAGTATGCCTCTGCGCCGCCAGACTGTAAGAATCAAGTGAGAGTCTTGATTGATTACTTAGAAGTGTCTGGCATAGTTCAACGCGACGGAGATGACTTGAAAAGGGGAAGCTCATCAAGTCCCGCCACACATAAAGAGCGGCACAATGCTGCGCCACCACCGCCACCGCCACCAGATGAGCCGGAGCATCGGGAGGTCTCACACCGCGAGCCAGTGTCACGGGGAGGCGTCAATACGGCTTATTCACACATGGCTGGCGGGAACATTCAATTCAATGTCACCGTGAGAGTAGACATGAAAGAGTTCGCGGGATGGAAGCCAGAAAGAATCAGCGCGTTTTTTGCTGGAATGGCACAAGTATTAGCGGCAAAGGGGGCGATTGAACAGCAGATAGAGGACGAGTAAAAGCGAAACGGTCAGAGGGGAGATGTTTTGGCGAAACGTCCCTCTGACCGTTGCTTGATGATGGGGCGGCCACTGGCGTGGCGTCGGCGATTTGAGACCCTCGACGGCGGGTTCGATTCCCGTCCGCTCCACCATATCTTTAATTGTCAATAGAGACACGTACCGCGCGTCTCGATCTGTATTTATACCACGCCTTGCCTGTTTTTTCTAGCAGGTTTCTGCATATTTATCTTGACTTTTCTTGCCCGCGCAAGCATAATAGCCAATATGAACAAGCTAACAACTGAACGCCGAATCCAAGTTATCGCCGCTCTAGTCGAGGGCTGCTCAATACGTTCAACCGTTCGCATGACGGGCGTCGCAAAGGATACGGTTATAAAACTTCTAGTAGACGTTGGTACGGTGTGCGCTGAATATCAGGACAAGACTTTGCGCGATCTGAATTGCCGCCGGATAGAATGCGATGAGATTTGGAGCTTCTGCCATTCTAAGAAAAAGAACGTTGCGCCAGAGCATCAGGGCATCTTGGGTTATGGTGATGTTTGGACTTGGGTTGCGATTTGCGCGGACTCAAAATTGATTCCTTGCTGGCATGTAGGTCGCCGCGATGCTCATGCAGCCGAACAGTTTATAAACGATCTAGCGAGCCGCTTGAAAAATCGCGTGATGCTAACGACGGATGGCTTCAAACCTTACTTGGAAGCTGTAGAGGGCGCGTTCGGTTGTGAGATTGATTATGCGATGCTGATAAAACTCTATGGAGACTCACCGGAAGAAGTCCGCTACAGCCCTTCAAACATTGTCGGCACTCGCTCGGAAGTTATTTCCGGCGACCCATTCCCGCCGATGATTTCAACGTCTTATGTCGAGCGGCAGAACCTTACCATGAGAATGTCCATGCGTCGCTTTACACGTTTGACGAATGGCTTTAGTAAGAAGCTAGAGAATCACATGCACGCGATAGCCTTGAATAATATGTATTATAACTTCGCCCGCGTCCATCAAACTCTAAGATGCAGCCCCGCGATGGAAGCTGGCGTGAGTAAGAAGCTTTGGAGCATTGCGGATATTGTTGCTCTGATTGATAATCCGGCTTATGCCCGAAGTGGGGCGGCATAAGGACTTAAATATACTTGCAATTTTTTGCGCAACGTCGCGTACAAACACACTCCCGCCTAGCCGCCATGTGCGGCTTATCTATCATCTGATTAACTAGAGCCGTTTAGAGCAGCGACATTATGAGCGTGGCTACTGTTTGTGTCACTCCGCAGGATATTTCTCCGGTCAAAGACGTGCCGACATCTTCTAGCTCAGTCGTCCTTCCGCAATAAATATCGCCAGCATAAGCCGACACAGTTAAAGCGCAGGCCAGCACGAACGCTGCTAATAATCTTTTCATTTGCTCATCTCCTGTAGGGTTGAATTGACTTGCAAATATTTTTGCAAGTGTATGGCAATAGAGCATCCTATCAAAATACTTGCAAGGGTTGAGGGCGGCGCATAAGATGCAACAGACTTTGCTAACTTCTGCGCCGAAAGGTCATCTCACATGAAATTGTTTTCCTCACTCTTGCTGCAATTAGAAAACCCACATTTGAGCCACAGCCAACGAGCGGAATTATCCTGCGAGATTGCACGTCAACTGGAAGACGCGGGTGAGTATGAAAGCGCGCGAGAAGCATTGAGTGAGTTCTGGCAAGACATTTCGGATAAACCGAAAGTTGGAGGGCTGAGTCAAAATCTAGCCGCCGAACTGCTATTGAGAGCAGGCACGCTGACCGGATGGATAGGCCACGCTCGCCAACTCCAAGACGCGCAGGAGCAGGCCAAGAATCTCATCACTGAAAGCATCCGTCTCTTTGACTCTCTGAAATATACAAAGAAGATATTAGAGGCACAGACCGAACTAGCCTATTGCTATTGGCGAGAAGGCGCGTATGACGAAGCACGGGACATTCTCAAAGGAGTGATTGACCAATTAACTACAGATAGTGAACTCAAAGCTAAGGCTGTCTTGAGAATTGCGATTGTTGAAGGGACGGCCAACCGCTACCATGACGCGCTCCGCATCTTAACGGACTATGCGCCATTGTTTGAGAAGATCAATAACCATACAGTAAAGGGCGGCTACTATACTGCGCTAGGTTTGTTCCTCAAGAACCTAGCTGCATCAGAACACAGAGCAGATTATCTTGACCGCGCCTTTATCGAATACGCGGCAGCCAGCTATCATTTTGAGCAGGCGGGACACGTCATCTATCTGGCAAACGTCGAAAACAATCTGGGCTTTCTCTATTACAAGGCCGGAAAGTTCGCAGAGGCGCATGAACACTTGGAGCGCGCACGCCGCTTGTTAGTCAGTCGCAAGGATAATGGAACTCTCGCACAGGTGGATGAAACACGCGCCCGCGTCTTTCTCGCACAGAGGCAGAATCTAAAGGCCGAACATGCCGCACGCGCCGCCGTCACGATACTCGAAAAGGGCGGTAGGCAATCGTTGTTAGCAGAAGCCTTGACGACGCAGGCAACGGCTCTGGCGCGGCTCGGTCATCACGAACAGTCAAGCTTAACCTTCTACCGCTCTATCGAAGTAGCACATCAATCCGGCGCACTAAATGATGCAGGGCTTGCCGCGCTGACGCTCCTTGAAGAGTTAGGCGAACATCTGGACGCAGAAGAGACACAATCCGCCTACCAGCACGCGTATGAATGGCTCATCTCTTCGCAGCATGAAGAGACGTTGCGCCGTCTGCTCTACGTCTCAATGAAGATAATGAGCTTCGGTAAAGAGCAGGAGCTTGAAGTGAAAGGGACACTCAGAGATATACTGCACAGCTATGAAGCCAAGCTCATCAAGCAGGCACTCCAAAGGGCAGGCGGTGTAGTAACCCAAGCTGCCCGCTTGCTCGGCATCAGTCATCAATCATTGGTTTGCATCTTGAAAAATCGGCATAGAGAATTATTGAAGGAAAGAACGCCCGCCGTGAAGCGCAGGCGTAGCATTGCCAAGTGGGACTAGACTTCGCAGATATGAACTTTTCATTTCCTAAAACTTCAAACTAGCCCACTACCGAAATACTTTGCCGCGAAACAGCACACACATTAGGCAGGAATGTTATCTTTAAAAGGCAATGCGGAAGGATGGAAGACAACGTGTGACAGCTTGCCTTTCATCCTTCCACCTTCCGCCTTCATCCTTGCTTTTAGTCATCTCTGTTCTACAATCCGTGTATGAGCAAAGAAGAGTTGACTGATGAAGAGCAGGTGCGCGCGGCCAACGAGCGTTTCTACATGGCTATGAACACGGCGGAGATCGGCGAGATGGATGAGGTCTGGGCGGATGAAGAATCCGCCATCTGCGTGCATCCGGGACGCGAGGCCATCTTCGGCTACGAGCGCATCCGCGAGAGCTGGGAGACAATCTTCTCTTCAGCCAATTCGCTCTCCATCGCCGCCGGCAACGAGCGCATCAACGTCGTGGGCGACATGGCCTGGGTCTCGTGCATTGAGACTATCTCGCTGATGATGGAAGGCGGCCTCGCCGCCGCCGCCGCGCAATCCACCAACATCTTTCGCCGCACACCGCAGGGACGCTGGCGCATGCTCGTCCACCACGCCTCGCCCATCCCCTTTATGACGCAAGACGAATGGCCTGACGTGATTAACTAGGAGTCAGAACACAGGACGCAGGATTCAGAATAAAAATAGCTTGCCTTTCATTCTGAATCCTGAGTCCTGTGTTCTGAGTTCTGCCGTTATGGTTTCTTGAGTTCGCCCGCCTTCAAAGGTTCACAGGGCGTGCCGATTGAGAGGGCTGCGTTGGCGGTGGGGGCTGGCAGGGCTGGCAGGCCGAGTTGAGCGCGTATGAATTTCTCGGCGTCGGCTTCGATCAGCTCGCCGTTGACGACAAAGGCTTTTTCGGCGAGCACGTCGCCCTGCTTGGTGAGCTTCGAGGGAACGAGAAAAATGTTCCACGGCGAGCCCCAACGGCGCGTGTCGCCCGTCGTCTGGCGATAGCCGTAATGCGTGGTCTTGTCGCGCGCGTCCTTGCTCTCGGATTCGGTGACGACCGTGTAGGGCGCGCCCTTCTCGCCGACGCACGCTTTAACTTCGTCGAGCGTGCCGTACTCGCTCACGCCCACCACGTCAAAGCCCTGCTCCTTGTACTTGTCATAGAGCTTGGCCGCGACCGGCATCTCGTTTCTCCAGTTGCCGCACCACGGGGCAAAGTAAACGACCATCACCAGCTTCTTGCCCTTCGCGTATGAGCGCAGGTTGATCTCTTTGCCGTCGTTGAGACGTTTATAAGTCCAGTCTTTGTAATTGACCGTCTTCTCTTCGAGCGGCGCGTATTCATGCGAAGCCTGTGCGCGCACGGCGGCGGCGGGCGCGAGCGCGAGGAGGAGAAGAGCGAGAAAGAAAAGTTGACGCATAGCGTTTGTTACTCCTGAAAAATTTTTTAGCTGACGGGGTTCAGTTTTCGAGGGGAGCTTCTTCAGACCATCTTTGATGCACGAAACGAATCTGAGCGGTCGCGGTCGTCTCTTCGAGCAGAGGCTTGATGACCGACTCAAAGCCTTCGCGATTGCGTGCGCCGAAAATCTTTTCGCGGATATTGCCTTCGCGGTCGATGATGTAAGTGATCGGCAGGCCGTGGTTGACGACGCCGAGCTTCTGCTTCACAGTGTCGTCGCCCATCAAGATTGTGTAATCCTGTTTGATGTCGTTCTGAAAAGCCTTGACGCCTTCGGTCGTGTCGTCCGCCGCCGCGCCGATAATCGTCAAGCCTTTGTCGCCAAACTCGCGTTGCATCGCGTTGAACTGCGGAATCTCCTCACGACACGGCACACACCAGGTCGCCCAGAAGTTCAAGATGACAACGCGCCCGCGCAGGCTGCTCAGATGAAACGGCTGGCCGTCGAGCGTCTTCATCTCAACGTCCGGCGCGGGCATCAAATTAGCTTTGCTTTCAGCAGTCTTCGGCGCGCTGTCCGGCTTCGCGCCCTTATTGCTCAATTTTTCAACCCATGCTTCGGCGTTCGGCACAAACCCCGCGAGAGCCGTGCTGTTGAGCTTCGTCGTCAAGCCGAGCGCGACAACCGTGCCGATGAGAATCAAAATCGCGCCGGAGACGACCTCGACCTTGTGCAGATGCCTGCGAAACTTCGCGTAGAAGCCGAGGAACAGATTGATGAAAAGTCCCACCCAGATAAACGGCAGCGAGAGTCCCGCAGCATAGAACGATGAGAGCAAGAGGCCGCTCTTCCAGCCGCCGCTAGTCGCCGCCAGAGTGATGATGCCGCCCAGAATCGGCCCGATGCACGGCGTCCAGCCTGCCGCAAACGCGAGTCCGAGCGTGAACGAACCGAAGATGCCGCGCGGCTTCTGCTGCGAGAAGAAGCGCGTGTCCTTGTAGAGCGCGCCAATCTTTAACACACCCATTAATTGCAGGCCGAACGCAATGACGACCAGCCCGCCGATGATGCGTATCCAGATATTGTTCAGAATAGACGTGCCAATCCATCCCGCCGCCGCGCCGAGCGCAAGGAAAATCGTCGAGAGACCAGCCGTGAAAGCAATCGAATTAACAATCACAGCGAGAAACGTAGATGGCATCGAGACGCCGTCGCCCTTCAGGCGGTCAATGCTGACGCCCGAAATCAGAGAGACGTAACCGGGGACGAGCGGCAGCACGCACGGCGAGAGAAACGAGGCGAGTCCCGCGAGAAAAGCTATCGTGATCGTGATATTAGAGCCTTGCATAACTTTTGATTGAAGAGCTAACGCGATTTACCGCTTGAAAAATGCTCACAGGCAAGCCGTGCCCTCACGGAAGATTGCGTCCGGCATTATAGCAAGAGCAGTGACAAGTGACGAGCAGGAAACAGTCATGAGTGATGAGTCATGACTGATGAGAGGCAAGCTTTTCGTCTTCTGCTCAGCACTCATGACTCATCACTCATCACTTTCTTATCACTCGTCACTGCTCTTGCAAAACTTTTTCGATCATCGCTTCCAGGGCTTTGCCTTCGGTCTCGCTGCCGCCGATGGTGATAAAGCGGACGCGGCCTTGCCGGTCAAGCAGAAACGCGCTCGGAAACGAAGAGACATCGTAATGCAGGTCATTGTCCTCAGTGTCCGCGACGGCGAAGCCGTAGGGCAGCTTGTATTTCTTCTTGAACTGCTGCAAAAAACTCAGCTCTTCGGCGGGCTTCATCGGGCGTCCCGCGCCTTCGCCGTAATATTTCGTCACGCCCAGAATCACCAGCCCCTTGTCCTTGTATTTGTCATGCCATTTGATGAGACGCGGGAACGAGTTGATGCACGGGCCGCACCAGTCAGCCCAGAAATCCAGCAGCACGACGCGACCGCGCAAGTCTGAGAGCTTGACGGGCGATTGGTCTATCCATTCTTTGACGACGAGTTCGGGCGCGGGCGTCTGCGGAGCATCGGCGCGCTCAATCGGCTTGATCGTCTCAAACTGCTGTCCCATGTCGAGCAGGGAGACGAGAGCTTTGCGGTAGAGCGCGGAAGAGGGCAGCGCGAGCGCGAGCCGCCGCGTCTCTTCGAGGACGACGAGAGCCTCGCTCGCCCTGTCCAATTTGAGATACATCTTAGCCAGAATTCCAGCGATCAGTCCGAGCGTTTCTCTTTGCGTGTGCTGCTCATCGGGAGTAGCGGGCTGCCAGAGCTTTGCGTCTTTGAATATCTCCCGCGCGTAAGCAAGAGTCTGCTCCGGCTTATTCGCTTTTTGATAAGCGGCGGCCAGCTTCACCTCCGCACGGATGCGCTCTTCAATACTTTGCGGCTCGCTCTTCTTGTAATCGGCCAGAAACTTTTCGGCCTCATCAAACATCTCTTTGCGCGCGGCGGCGGAGAGAGCTTCGAGGCGCGCAGCTTGCGCACGCTCGCCCTGAGTTGCCGTCAGCACGCGGCGAAAAGTCTCAATCGCCTTGAGGTCATCGCCGCCGAGAGCATAGAGCCTGCCGAGATAGTAGAGGTCGTCGCCGGACAAGCTCGCGCGCCGCGAGAGTTGTTCGGCATAACGCGCGGCCATCTCGTGTTGCTCTTGATAAGCTTGCGTTTCGAGCTGCTGGTCGTATGGGACTTGATTGCGCTGGAACTCCGCGAACTTTTTGTCGACGTAATTATCCGCCTCTTCGTAAAGAGCTTGAGCCGCGCGCGTGTCTTTCGCCGTCAGCGCGGCATCCTTGCGCCCGCTCTGCGCGTAAAGCTGAAAAGGCGCGACGGTCATCGCCATGAGCAGCAGAAAGAGAATTAAGTGACGTTTCATGCTAATTGTAACTTCCCTCTGAAAACTTTTTAACTGACGCCGACCGTCTGAAAGCGATCAGGGCTGAAAGCCTGAAGCAGTTCGGAGAGCTTGCCTGTCATCAACTGTTCGGCGACGAGCTGCGCCGTGACGGGCGCGAGCAGGATGCCGTTGCGATAATGCCCCGTCGCATAAAAAAGTCCACGCGCCTCTGCGCATTCTCCGATGACCGGAAGGTCGTCTTCGGCGCGCGGCCTCAAACCAGCCCACGCATCCAGGAGTCTCGCGTCATGAAAGGCATCGTGTGCCAGCTCCATCGCGTGCTTGAGAATCAACTCAACGCCGCCGCCCGTGACATGCTTGGCGAAGCCCGCGCGCTCGGTCGTCGAACCCGCGAGGACGCGCCCGTCCTGTCGCGGCACGACGTAACCGCGCGGGCTGTAAAGCACATGCCGCGTACAGTTCGTCAGAGCTTCAAAGCAGAGCATCTGTCCGCGAACGGGTTCGATGCTGACGCGCGGCGCGCGTTTGTCCGAAGCCGTCAGAAAAGATGTCCACGCGCCGCTCGCCACGACGACCGCCGGAGTTGAGATCGCGCCGCGCGAAGTCTCAACGCCCGTCACACGCCCGTGTTCGATGCGCAGAGATTCGACGCGCGTGTCGGTCAGCACGCGCACACTTCTTTTTCTCAGCGAAGAGAGCAACGCGGCGAGGAGCTTGCGATTCTCGACCTGCACGTCGAGCGGAAACCTGAGAGCCGCACGCGCGTGCGAAGAGATGCAAGGCTCTAAAGCTCTGGCCTCGCACGCGCTCAATCTTTCGACTTGCAAGCCCGCCGCAGACTGCCACCGATAACGCCGCTCGATTTCCGCTTCATCCTCATCCGTGAAGGCCAGATAGAGCGTGCCCGTCTCCTCAAGCTCGATGTCAATCCCCGTCTCTTCAAACAGAGCCGCAGCCCACGCCGGATAAAGCTCGCGGCTCGCGCGAGCCAGCTCAAAAAAAGCGTCCGCGCCGTCTGCTTCGGCCTGCACGGCGAGCATTCCGCCCGCAGCATGCGAGGCTTCCATGCCGACCGCTCCGCGCTCGACCAGCGTCACGCGCCCGACGCCAAGCACACAGAGCGCACGAGCCACAGACAGGCCGATTACGCCGCCTCCGACGACGACCACATCCGTCGTCTCTGTTCCGTTTGATTCCTGATTTCGCATTGATGGAAAACGATCTTCGTGCTTTGTACTTCGTGCTTTGTGCTTTGTAGATTAAGGTCGTTCGTGGCAATATTAAATTGCTCATCGGCACAAAACGACAAAGAACAAAGTACTAAGCACAAAGTACAAAGAATCAAATTATGACTCATACTATCACACTCATTCCGGGCGACGGCATCGGGCCGGAAGTCTCTGCGGCGGTCGTGCAGATCATCGAGGCGACGGGCGTGGACGTGCATTGGGAGACGCACTACGCGGGCGCGCAGGCGTTGGAAAAGTTCGGGACGACGCTGCCCGAAGACCTGCTCGAATCAATCAAGCGCAACCGCGTCGCGCTCAAAGGCCCGATCACGACGCCCGTCGGCAAAGGCTTCACTTCGGTCAACGTCGGCTTGCGCAAGGCACTGGATTTGTACGCGAACCTGCGGCCTGTGCGCGCCCTGCCGAACGTGCCTTCGCGTTATCCCGAGCTTGACCTCGTGGTCGTGCGCGAAAACACCGAAGACCTCTATTCGGGCATCGAGCACGTGGTCGTGCCCGGCGTGGTCGAGAGCATCAAGATCATCACCGCGAAGGCTTCGACGCGTGTCGCCAAGTTTGCCTTCGAGTACGCGCGGAAAGAGGGACGCCGGAAAGTGACCGCCGTCCATAAGGCCAATATCATGAAGCTCTCGGACGGACTCTTTCTCGAATGTTTTTATAATGTCTCGAAGGATTATCCGGAGATTACAGCCGACGACAAGATCGTGGACAACGCCTGCATGCAGCTCGTCATGCGACCCGAACAGTTTGACATCATGCTGCTTGAAAATCTTTACGGCGACATCGTGTCGGACTTGTGCGCGGGACTCATCGGCGGCCTCGGACTCGTGCCCGGCGCGAACATAGGCGAGCAGGGCGCGGTCTTTGAAGCAGTGCACGGATCTGCGCCAGACATCGCCGGTCAGGGCATCGCCAACCCGACCGCGCTCCTGCAATCAGCGATTCTCATGCTGCGCTACCTCGGCGAGCGCGACGCGGCGCAGAAGATCGAAGCCGCGATGCTCAAGGTGTTTGAGGAGGGACGCGTCCGCACGCGCGACATCGGAGGCCAGGCCAAGACCGCCGAGTTTGCCGAAGCGATCATCGCCGCGTTCTGATGAATCGCAAGAGAAAAACAGTTTCGCGCAAAGGCGCAAAGGCGCAAAGAAGAGGACGCAAAGGACAAGCAGCACTCAACAGCTTAGCGTGCTTTCCTTTGCGTCTTTGCGTGAAACTTTTTATTTACTAATGCCGCCGTTCTCAAGCGCGGTGTAAGTGTCCGGCGAGTAGAGGCCGAGCCACGGGTCTGTGCTCGGCGTCAAGAAGAGGTCTGTGTAAACTTTCTCGTTCAGGCTCTCGACATCATAACTCCGCATAAAACCCGCTCCCAGCCACGCGTGCAACTTGGAGTGCATCATGTACTCATTGCGAACCGTATCGAAAGCCAGATAACGCTCGAATTTTTCGACGAGCTGTGAGAGTTGCTCGTTCGTCAGAGCCGCGCCTTTCTCGTTTGAGTTCTGATGACGGATGAGAGTAATGCTGTCTTGACTCAGTTTCGCGTCCGCGCTGTGCAGCGCCGCGATTCGCGCCCACTCCGCGTCATCCGTCGCGCCTTGAAGCTCTACGACATCGGACGTGATGGCGTTGATGATATTGAGTTCGGAGACGCTCTTCGTCATCGCCGTGCGACCCGCGACGCGCGCGTCAAACGATTGTCCTCCGGCTTCATCCTCAATGATTGATGCGGGGATTTTGCCTCCGATCTTTCGCGCGTCAGCCGTCCATGCTTTGGTAATCGCATCAACCTGATTTCTGTGATAACGACTGAGAATCTGCGCGCGTTCTTCATCGCTTTTTCCGGCGGTCTGCTTGACGACCGTCTCGGCCTGCACGAGTCCGCGCAGAAATCCCTCAGGGCCGTAGAGTCCGGGCAGCGCGTCAATGACTCTGCCTTCGGAATCGAGAATGTAATGAATGCTGTTGCCCGTCAGCGTGCGCTCTAACTTGCGCCCGTCGCCGTAATCAATCGTCACGCGCGGCGCGGGGCGCACGGATTTCCAGTGCAAGACGAAACGCTCGCGCAAGACATCCGCGACCGTCTGGTTCGCATAAAGCACCGTGCGAAAGAAACGACTGTTGGCGCAGGAATACTCTTCGCTCAGATTCCCCAAAAGTCGCAGTGAGAGAATCGGCTTGCCGCTCGCCTTCGCCGCCGCCTTCGCTTTCTCCAAATCCGTGTACCAGTAGAGCCGCGAAGCATAGCTGTTGCGCTGCTGGCTAACGCCGTCCAGAGCCGCCGAGATGCGTTGCCATTTGTCGCTCTGCGCTTTGGTCGCCGTGCCGTCGGCATGAGCTTTAATCTCAACCGCATAAGTCTCAAAAAGCGCGTCGAGTCCCGCCTGTCCCATCTCGCGCAACCCGGCGACGGCCTCCGCAGCCTCCTTCGGATTCTCGGAGACGGCTTGCGTCGCCAGCATTTTCGGCGTCGAGTTGGCGAACGCGCCGTGCGCGAAAAAGAGACTGAGAGCGAAGGATAGAGCGAGTCTTGTGAAAGCTTTCGAGCGCATCATGTGAATCTCTCCTGACCGGAACGGATTTAGCGAGGGCCTCTTTTGAAACTTTGTATATTTCCCGCTTAGTTTGGTTGCCCCGCACAAACTGACGCGCCGACAAAGAGATTTTTGCTTTTAAAGACGATTAGCCACAGAGGACACAGAGAGTACAGAGCAGATAAAGCATCTCTCTTAACTTTCTCTGTGTCCTCTGTGTTCTCTATGGCTAATTTATGTCAGCAATTTTAGGGCTTTGGAACTATGCTCGATGGAGCTTTTTCATAATCGCCCGAGATGACGATGGTGAGCTGATCCGGGCGGAAATATTTGCGAATCGCGGCGTTGACCTCTTCCAACGTGACGTTCTGAATAATCTGCGGATAGCGGTCAAGATAATCTATGCCGAGCTTGTAAAATTCCGCGTTCCAGAGAGCGCGAGCCAGACCGCGATTGGTCGCCAGGCTCACTTTGTAAGAGCCGATGGCGGCGGATTTCTGGTCTGCGAGTTCGTCCGCGCGGATGCCTTGCTCGACGTAATCTCGCAAGACTTCCAACGCGGAATTGATCGCGCGCTCGACATTGAAAGGATTGACGGAGACGCCGATGTACCAGGGGCCTGCGGCGAGCGACGGCGCGCGAAAAGCCGAGTTGATGCCGTAGGTCAAGCCCTCTTTGTCTCTGACTTGCAGGCCGAGACGCGAAGAGAGCGTGGATTGCCCGAGCGCGCTGTTGGCTAAAACCGCCGCGTAATAATCTTCCGAGGCGCGACGCAGAGGCGCAGCCGAGCCGAGCAGGATGTCCACGTTGGCTTTGTCTTTGAGCAACACGATCTCGCGCCGCGCGCTCTCTTGATACGCCGGGTCTGCGACGTTGATGTCCACGCTCTCCGGCCCATTGAACGAGCCGAACGCCGTCTCGAAACGCCCGCGCACCTCCGACGCGTTGACATCCCCGACCAGCGTCAGAATCAGAGAGCGTCCGCCGTAACGCTGCGCGAAAAAGGAGCGCACGTCTTCGACCGTCATCGAATTGATGCTTTCGATGAGACGATCTCCGGGCGGGACGTGATAAGGATTCGACTCGTCGAAAATCAGATTGCTGAAACGCTCGTAGCCGCGATAGCGCGTGTTCGCTTGCTGCTCCTGAATCGAAGCGATGAGCTGCTGTTTCAATCTCTCCAACTCGTCCGCCGGAAAAGCAGGCTCGCGCAGCTCTTCCGCTAATATTTCCAAGACGAGCGGCAGGTCTTGCGCCAGAGAGCGGGCGGCGATGCTGACGGCGAACGCGTCCGTCGAAAAGTCTATATCCGCGCCGACCGATTCAAGATCGCCCGCGATCTCAAGCTTGCTGCGCCCGACAGTCCCGCGCGAGAGCATCTCGGCAGTGATCTGCGCGAGGCCGGGTTTGTCTTTCGGCTCGAAGTAAGAGCCTGCGCGCAGAGAGCCGCGCAGTGAGACGGTCGGCGTCGCGCGATTTTCGAGCATCAAGAGCGTCGCGCCGTTCGCAAGCTCGTGACGAACGACACGCGCCGCAAAGTTTGACTGGCCGACGCTCTGCGGCGTGTTCGCCTCAACCGCGTCGGAAGATTTGCCGCCGCGTTTGAGCAGACCCTTCTGCTCAAGCTCTTGCGGCGTCGTCGAGCCGCCCGCTTCATTTAACAGGGAAGCGTCCGTGGCTTCTCTGAACGAGCTGCCGTCATCCCCGCCCGGCTCATCATAAAACTTGACGCCGCGCGGAAACAGAGAATGTGTTTGGCTCTGACTTTCATGATGACCGTTCGCGCCGTTGCCGTTCGTCGAGCGTTTTGGAATGAAGTGGCCGACAGTGCGATTGTCTTCGTGCAGGTAATCACGAGAGACGCGCTGCACGTCCGCCGTCGTGACCTTTTCAATGTTTGAAGAATAGTCTTTATAAAATCGCCAGTCGGCGATGGCTTCGGCCTCAGACATCTGAACCGCGATGTTGAAAGTCCCGTCGCGCCCGAACGCTTCGGCGGCGAGAATCTGCCGCTTGGCTTTCTCGACTTCTGTCGAAGCCAAGCCTTCGTCCGCGACTTTCTTGAGTTCCGACAGAATCACCTCTTCGACGCGCGCGGCTTCGACGCCCGGCGAGACGGTCGCGTAAATATTGAAGAGACCGGGGTCGCGGTGCTGGTCGCAGTTAGTGTGAACGCTGACGGCCAGCTCTTTTTCGACGAGAGCTTGATAGAGACGACTCGTGACGCCATTCGACATCGCCGCCGAGAGAACTACGAGCGGGAAAATATCATTTTGCGCGGGAGGATTCGCGGCGCGCTTTGCGAGTTCTTCATTCGAGAGCACGTTCATCTGTCCGAGCACGCCCGGCGTGTGAAAGCCTATCTGCACGAGAGCCAGTTCGCCCGCGCGACGAATCACCAACCGCCGCTCGCCCTCTTGCGTCGGCTCGTTGGTGTAAACTTCGGGAATCGGCTGTTCGGATGCCGGATACGCGCCGAAATATTTGTTGATTAAATCCAGAGCTTCATCACGCTCGAAATCGCCGACCAGAATCGTGGTCGCGTTGTTGGGATGATAAAAGGTGTCAAAAAATTCTTTGAGGCGAGAGGTCGGGACGCCTTCCACGTCCGCGCGCCAGCCGATGGTCGGATGGTGATAAGGGTGCTCACGAAAGGCTGCGGCGTAAACCGCTTCATCCAAAACTTCGGAAGGCTCGTTCTGCCCGCGCTCAAGCTCATTACGCACGACAGTCATCTCGGATTGGCGGTCGCTGTCCGCGATTAAAGAGTTTCGCATCCGGTCTGCTTCGAGTTTGATTGCCAGTTCGATTTGATCCGACGGCACGGTCTCGAAATAGTTCGTGCGGTCGTACCAGGTGGTCGCGTTAAAGTCCGCGCCGATTTTTTGCAGGGTCGCGGCGATCTGCGTGTTCTTCTCTTTATTAAAAGTCGGCGTCCCCTTGAACATCATGTGCTCTAAGAGATGCGTCGAGCCTGTGTAGCCGACGGCCTCATTGCGCGAGCCGACTTTGTATAGCACCATCACGGTTGCGACCGGCGCGACGCGATTCTCCACGAGCAAGACCTTCATCCCGTTCGCCAGACGGTATTCTCTGATTTCATCTTCCTCAGTCACAAACGTGACGCCTTGCGGCAATCTCTCCTGCACAGGTTTTATTCTTCTCCTTCAAAATATTCGCTTCGATGCCCGAATGCGCCCAGACCTTTGCTCTATCCCACTTGCCATTGTCTTCTATCTTGACTGGTAATGCGAGCGACGGCGCACCCTGTCGGAATTTGCCGCACGAAAAAAGCGCATGAGGGGAACAAGCTCAGAGTATGCCGCAAAACATTCGCATATCTCGCGCCTTTTTGTGGCAATACTTTCGCAATGTCAGGGCATTCTCGATTTTTTTAGCCACAGAGGACACAGAGCGCACAGAGGGAATAAAGTCATAAGCTTAAGGATTTCTATTGTCTCTGTGCGCTCTGTGTCCTCTGCGGCTATTGCTTTGTCCAGAGCAGCAAGAGACCGCTCGTGCTTGACAATCTGAGAGCGCAGATTAGAATACTCGCCAGCCTGTTAGGCGCGGAGATGTGGCCGAGTGGCTGAAGGCGGCGGTTTGCTAAACCGTTATGGGTCAAAAGCCCATCACAGGTTCGAATCCTGTCATCTCCGCCAGAAAATTCAGTGACAAGTGATGAGTGACAAGTGACAAGCTGTGAAAAGCTCCCGCACTTGTCACTTTTCTCTTGTCGCACTTAAAAGCAGTGACGAGTGCGTTGTGACAAGATAAAATCCTTGTCTTGCTCGTCACTCATCACTTGTCACGCATCACTGCTCTTATGATTCGCGTTCGCTTCGCACCATCTCCGACCGGCTACCTGCACATCGGCTCCGCGCGCACTGCGCTCTTTAACTGGCTCTACGCGCGCTCGCGCGGCGGCACGTTTCTGCTGCGGATAGAAGACACAGACCTCCAACGCTCGACCGAAGCCTCGACGCGCTCAATCATAGAGGGCTTGGAATGGCTCGGCCTCGATTACGATGAAGAGATAGTCTTTCAGTCCGACAACGCGGACAAGCATCGCGCGGCTGTCTTGTATCTCCTGAAAGAAGGCAAAGCGTATCGTGATTTCACGCCGAAAGAGGAGCGTTCGGACGCGACCGTCAAGGCGGGCATCGCCGAACGCGCTCGCGCGCACGCAGCCGAAGGCGTGGATCAGCACAGCAACCCTTACCGCGAGCTTGCTCTGGAAGAATCAAACCGTCGAGCCGGGGCGGGCGAAAGCTTCGCCGTCCGTTTGAAAGTCCCGCGAGAGGGGCGCACGCATTTCGTTGACGCGGTTTACGGCGAGCAGTCGCGCGACTATTCAGAGATTGAAGACCTCGTGCTGCTGCGCTCGGACGGGCATCCGCTCTACAACTTGTCGGTCGTCCTCGACGACATAGAGATGGGCATCACCGACGTGATACGCGGGCAGGATCACCTGACGAACACGCACAAACAGATTTTGATTTACGAAGCCTTGAATCATAGCGTGCCGCGCTTCGCGCATCTGCCGCTGATTCTCGCGCCGAACAAGGGCAAGCTCTCGAAACGCAAACACGGCGAGGTCGTCTCTTTGACGACTTATCGTGACAGAGGATTTGTGCCCGCAGCTTTTCGTAATTTCCTGGCGCTCCTCGGTTGGACTCCCGAAGGCGAGCAAGAGATTCTGACGCTCGAAGAATTGACACGTAAGTTTTCGCTCGAAGGCATCCATCGCTCGAACGCCGTCTTCAATTTCAACGAAGCAGACCCGCGCCACTGGACTGACGATAAAGCTCTCTGGATGAACGCAGAGTACATACGCACGATGCCTGTCAGCGAGCTTGCGCCGATGGTCAAGGCGGAGCTGCGCGCTGGCAAGCTGTGGCGCGAAGAGTATGAAGAGGATGACCGCGAGTGGTTTGAAAAGACTCTTGACTTGATTCGCCAACGCTACTTCACGCTCAAGGATTTTTCGGCGCAGGGTCGAGCGTACTTCTCGGACGATTTCGATTACGACGAGGCGGCGGTCAAAAAGAATCTCTTGAAAGAGCCGCGCCTACAGGAACTCTTGCCCGCCCTCGCGCAGAAGATGGAGGCGGTCGAGCCGTTCACGGCTGAGACGAGCGAAGCAGCCTTGCGCGCCTTCTCGGATGAAGCGGGCGTCAAAGCGGGGCTGTTGATTAACGCCTCGCGCACGATGCTCACAGGTCAAGCGGTCGGCCCTTCGATGTTTGAAGTCTTCGAGATCATCGGACGGATGCGCTCAGTCCGGCGTCTTCAGAGCGGCGCGCCGTGGTTCGACTATCTCGACAGGCTCGGCGATGTCTAACGCAGATTGATGATTGAGGAATTAATCATGCTTAAAAGAATTGCTTTCATGCTCTTGCTCGGCTTCGCGTTCGCATCCCTAGCTGCGGCGCAGACACAGAACGCGCCTTCGCCGCCGACGCGCAAACGAACCGTGACGGCCAATCCGGCTCCGACGCCCGGCGTCGCGCAGGAGGGACAGACGCAAACCGCGCCCGCTAAAAAAACTACTGCCGGCAAGCAGAACGGAAACACGAAAACTCCGCCGTCAGGCGGCAACAGCGTGCTTGACACTTTTAATGCTTTACTCGACGGCATTCGCGCCGCTGACGTGAAGGTCGTGACCGGGATTTACTGGAACTCGCCGCAGCTCGTTCTCTTTAATAACAACGGCACGGTCACGCGTGGCTGGGAGCAGATGCGAAAGAATCGTGAAAGCTCTTATCCCGAGATGAAGAATGTCGTTTTGGACGTGCGCGATGTGCATGTCACGATGCTCGGACGCGACGCCGCACTGATTACGTGTCTGTGGACGCAGTCACAGAATTTTCGCGGCGCGGACGAGACCGCGTCGGGACGCATGACGATAGTTTTTCGCCACATCGGCAACGCGTGGAAAGCCATACACCTGCACACCTCGCCGGACGCGCCCGACGCCTCGCGCGTGCTGCCGTCCGAACAGACGACGCCCGCGCCGAAGTCCACGCCATAGATTAGAGGGCATTTAAGGAAGATTCACCACAGAGGACACAGAGGACACAGAGGAAGAAAATCATTTCTCTTCTCTGTGTTCCTCTGTGGTGAACCGTTCTTCTACTGACTTTGCCTATAAAATCAAAATAGCTACAAAATCTTGAGCCTCAATATCAACCGGCCTCCACTATCTTGTGGTTGAGGTCGAATTTATAGGCAAAGCCTCCCGACGCTGATGACTAAGGGTTCGGTCATGTCTATCCGGCGGCTGCGAATTGTTTGCAGCGCGGTGACGCATTCGCTTGCGACGACCGCCGCATCGATTCCGTTCTGCGGCTGCGCACCGCGACGACCGTCCCCGGCTTGCCTCCCTTCAAGAGCGCGGTGACGCCGTACTTGCCGACTCCCGTTTTGACCTCTTCAAGCCCGAGGGCGCGCAGGCGTTCGGCGACGATGCGCGAAGTGCGCTCCTCACGATTGGATAATTCGGGATGCATGTGAAAGTCTCTGCGCTGTGCGACGAGCTGCGCGCGCAGAGCTTCAGCCGCCTCGCTGATGCGTCGTTCGCGCGCCGTCGCGTCCGTCACGCCCGCGCGCAAGTTTAAGACCTGCATGCGTCCGCGCGAGACCGGGAGCAACGAGAGCATGAGTGTGATGACGAGCGCGAGTTTCAGTTTCATCTGTGCGTCTCCGAGCGAAAGAATTGTACTGCGGCGTGCCCCTGCGGGAAATATCACGCGCGAGGAGGCGGGGGCGTTTGCATAAACTTCTACGATGCTGAGACAATATCATGCGCGAGACGGAGTGCGCCAGACACACACGGCTCATTCGTCTCCGCTAAAATCAGATGAAAGCGAAACTGTAAGATCAATGCCTGAAACACGCGGACAGCAGGCCACGCCTGAAACCAAAGAGGAATGGACGCGCGCCTATAGAATTTACAAACAAGCTCCGGGTGACCCGCGCGATGCCAAAAATGATCGCACGGAGCGCATCAGTTACGTCGCGCGCGAGCTGAATCTGACGCACAAACAGGCCAAGCGGCGCGTGCGAAACTATGAGGCGTGGCAGCGCAATATCAAAAAGGGAGTGGTCAAACCGTAACAGCAAATAGAGCTTGTCTCGCTTCTTCGTCAGCAACGCAACCCACCTTGTCAAGAAGCTTGCCCTTCATCAAACTCGAAAGCCGCTTTTTTATCCTCACTAAAAAAGAGAAAGCCGCCCGCGCCTGTGGCGCATGACGGCTTTCCGGTGAACTGTTTGGATTGCCCTGAGCCTCGTCGCGGCTGCCGGTGTGCTGCTCTTCTGAAAAGCGCAACTGACCGGCTCGGCGCGTCTGGACAGAAAATCCCAACAAATTCGGGTTTATCAGTCCAGCGGCTCTAAGACTCAGCCACCTCACTGTGATAAGAACTCATACTTTTTTGATCACCTCCTTTCCAGTGTTAAGCGGGATAATAAATGACAACAAGTTGTGCGTCAAGTACATTTTTTGTCCTCTATCTTGTGGCTTTACTTTAACCCCTTTTGAATGAAGCGAGACGCCCCGCGACGTAAGTTTCGCGCGCGTGCTCAAGGCCGAAGAAGTAGGCTGTTTCGCGCCAGTCGGCGCAGTCGTGGATGACGAAATCCGCGCGCTTTCCGGCTTCGAGCGAGCCGACGGACGCGCCCCTGCCGAGGCTGTGCGCGGCGTTGATGGTCGCCGCCGTCAGAGCTTCCGAGGGCGTCATCTGCAAATGCGTCGAAGCCAGTGAGAGAATCATCTGCATGTTGGGCGTCGGCGACGACCCCGGATTGAAATCCGTGGCGAGGACGACCGCGAGTCCGGCTTCGATCATCTCGCGCGCCGCCGGGTAACGCGTGTGGCCGAGCGCGTAGACAGAGCCGGGCAGAAGCACTGGCTGCACGCCCGCAGCCTTCAAGGCCGCGATGCCTTCCGCGTCCGTGTGCTCAAGATGGTCTGCGGTGGCCGCGCCGAGTTCCGCCGCGAGCAACGCGCCGCCCGAAAGCGAGAGCTGGTCTGCGTGCAGACGCAGGCCAAGCCCGTGACAACGCGCGGCAGACAGGATGCGCCGTGATTCATCCGTCGTGAAAACTTTTTCTTCGCAGAAGGCGTCGCAATATTCCGCCAGCTTCTCTTCCGCGACGCGCGGCAGCATCTCGTTAATCACGAGCGCGACGTAATCCGCGCGCCGCGCGCGAAACTCGTCAGGCACGTCATGCGCTCCCAAAAAGGTCGGCACATAACTGAGCTGCGTCGCGGCGTCCAATCTCTTGATTGCTCTTAAAATCTTTAGCTCGTCTTCGAGCGAAAGGCCGTAACCGGATTTAGCCTCCACCGTCGTCGTGCCCGTGCGCAGAAACCAATCGCCGTAACGCGCGCAAGCCGCGACCAATTCGTCCTCAGTCGCCGCGCGCGTGCGTCTGACGGTCGAGCGAATGCCGCCGCCCTGCGCCGCGATCTCCTGATAGGTCGCGCCGAGCGCACGCTGCTCGTATTCATCCACGCGCGTTCCGGCGAAGATCGGATGCGCGTGCGCGTCAACGTAGCCCGGCAACACGACGCGCCCCTCTGCATCAACCACTTCGCACGCCGCATTAATCAACGGCTCGATCTCATGACGCGCGCCGACGCGCTCGATGAGTCCATCTCTGACGAGCATCGCGCCGTCTTCGATAATCGAAAGCTCGCGCATCTCTGCGCCGACGCGCGGACGCTCTGCCCCCGCGAGCGTGACGAGCTGCGAGCAATTGATGACAGCGAGAGGCATAAAAGTTCAAGGTTCAAAATTCAAGGTTCAAAGTCAAGATGATTTCAAACCTTGAACCTTGAACCTTGAACCTTATTTCATATACCTATCAAGAAAGTCCGCCATGAGCGGATAGACGATGAGGCGGTTCGAGAGCTTGACGATGCCGTGCCCTTCGTCGTCGAAGAGCTTGTATTCGACAATCGAGCCGCGTTTCTTCAAGGCCGCGACGATCTGCTCCGCTTCCGTGTAAGGGACGCGCGGGTCGTTCTTGCCTTGAATGACCATCAGAGGGGCTTTGATGCGGTCAACTTTGTAGAGCGGCGAGATTGATTTCAAGAAATCAAGATCGCGCTCCAAAGAGCCGTACTCAGTCTCGCGCAGCTTGCGGCGATAGCCGGAAGTATTTTTCAGAAAGCTTTCGTAGTTGGCGATACCGACCGTGTCAACGGCAGCCGCCCACAAATCGGGATAGAGCGTAATCGCCGCGAGCGTCATGTAGCCGCCGTAAGAGCCGCCCATCACGGCGACGCGTTTCGGGTCTGCTCCGCCGCTCTTCTTCAACCACTCGACGCCCGCCGCCAAATCTTTGACCGAATCCTCTCTCTTTCTGACATCATCGAGATGCGTGAACGTCTTGCCGTAGCCGGTCGAGCCGCGCACGTTCGGCGCGAGCACAGCGTAACCGCGCGAGAGGAAATATTGAAAGGTCGCGTTGAAGCTCGGTTGAGCTTGCCCTTCGGGGCCGCCGTGCACGCTGACGATGACAGGCAAGCTGTTCGAGCTTGACTGCGGCGGCTTGTAATACCAGGCCGGAATCTCGCGCCCGTCAAAAGTCTTGTAATGAATCAACTCCGGCTCGACGAATGACGATGGCCGAATGCCGGCGAGCGAGCTGTGCGTGACTTGATTAAGCTGGCGGCTCTTCAAATCATAGAGCCACACGTCCGCAGGATTGCGCGAGCTGTTGAAGACGAAAGCGAGTTTGCTTCCGTCTCGCGCGGCTTCGCCCGTCATGTCTCTCGAAAATCTGAGACTGCTGACGACGCCCTTCGCGGGCAATTTAATCGGAGCTTCTTTTGCTCCGACGACCGTTATCAAAGGCTTGCCGTTGGTGTCGAGCCTTCTCAAGTAAAGCTCGCTGTAACCGTCGCGGTTGATCGTGTAGGCGATGAGGCCGCCGTCCGGCGTCATCTCCAACGCGTCCAAATCCCATTCGGTGTTGTCAATGATGTCAACGCGCTTGCTCTGCAAATCCATCTGCGCCAGAGAATAGAACTCGCGTTTGTCGTTCGTCCTGAAAAGGATCGAGTGGTCGTCGGGCGTAAAGCGCACGTTGCCGAACTCAGCCGCGCCCTCGTGCGGCGTGAGCTGCGTCGCCTGCTTCGTCGTCAGGTCAACGAGGTAGAGGTCGTTGTCCAGGCTCAACTCTTCACTCTCATGCGAGACGATGATTTTCCGGTCGCTGAAAGACCACGCGACCGGCTGGTTCGAGCCGTCCTGTTGATAGACAAGCTGTTCGCGCCCCGTCGCCACGTCCATCACGTACACGTCAAAGTAATTCGGGTTGCGCTTGTTTGATGAATAACTAATCTGCTTGCCGTCATGCGACCAGCCGCCGAAGTTGTGACGCACCTTCGGGACGCTCGTCAGAGCTTTTATCTCAGAGCCGTCGGGCGACATCCAGTAGAGCTGCGCGTTCTCGTCGCCACCCTTCGCTTTGCCGAAGAGGAGTCCCGCGCCGTCGGGCGACCACTGCACAAAATCCACGCGGTCTTCGTAAAAGGTCATCTGTTCAGGCCAGCCGCCCTCTGCCTTAATCATCCAGACCTGCGGCGTGCCGGTGATGTTCGTCAGAAAAGCGATGAGCTTCCCGTCGGGCGAGATGGCGGGCGAAGTCGAGCTGCGTATGTTCAGGTAACGATCAATCCCGTAAAGCTCTCTGCCCTTCTGCGCCAAGCAGACGGAGCAGGTGAGCAAGAGCATGAGAGCCAGGCTTTTAAATTTTCGCATTTCAGAAATCCCAATGAAGAAATCACGATGTGTGGTCGTGAACGATACGCCAGCCGTCGGGCGTGCGGCGAAAGATGAGCGTGAAGCGACCGTGCGGCGTGTCGCCTGCGCGCGTCAGTCGCCAGCGTCCGAGCGCGACTGCGGCATCGTCGCCGACGGGCTTAATCTCAAGCTCCGAAAATTCGAGCGTGCCCATCTTCTCGCGCGAGTCGTAATTTTTCTTATAACGATCAAGCACAGTCTGCCAGCCGCGCGTCACATTATCGCCTGAGACGAACACTGTTTCATCGGATTTGTGATAACCCTGCATGAAGCCTTCGATGTCGCCGCGATTCCACGCCTGCACCTGCGCTTCAAGGACGGCGCGCACAGCTTGCTCTGTCTGCTCATTCTTCACAGTGTTCTCGCTCGCCGCCGGACGCTCATGCCGACCGCACGCGGCCAACACAGCGATTGCCGCCAGCACGAGCGAGGCCAACCTGAAATGATGTTTGAGTTTCATAGCGGTTGTAATTTTAGAAGTAACGATAATGGCCTGTAATGTGCCATGAAAAGAGCGCGTTTTCAATTCTCGCGCCGCCGCCGATGTTGTGCACGACGAAATAAGTTTCGCTCTCAGGCGACCACAGGTTACTCACGATGCCTATGTGATCCACGCCGCCGCCCAAATCCCAGGAGACGACATCTCCCGGCAGATAATCTTTCGCGCTCGCGGTGACGGGCAAGTCTTTGCCCTGTCTTTTGAAGTAGGTTTGCAGGTTCGGAACTCTGCGATGGTCTATGTTGGAGTCGGGCTGCTTGAGTCCCCACTTTGTGGGATAAGCTTTGAAGTCGCGCAGCATGTCCTCGTGAACCTCTTTTTGCAGGTCAACGCCGCCCTTGCGAAAAGCTCGAATCACGACATCCGTGCAGACGCCACGGTCAAGCGGCACATCGCCGCCCGGATAATCAATCTTGATGTAAGCCGGGTCGTAATAAAAGGTCTGGTCTGGCTGTTCGAGCGCGCCCGCGAGCATGCTCTTGAGCGCGGGCGGAGCGTTGTCCGGCAGAGGTTTCGTCTGCGCGTTCGAGGAGCGCGATTGGCCTGCGATACGGTGATAGCTTTGCTGGCAGGCAATGATGAAAATCAGGCTCAACATCGCCAGCAAGACGCAAGTCCTTTTGCTCAACTTCATCAATCTCCCATTCTTAAGAATTTAGCCACAGAGGACACAGAGTTCACAGAGAAACATCGGATTTCAAATCTCAAATTTGAGATAATTTAAGCCTCTGTGGCTAATTCAAAACTGTATGCGCTTGCAACCAGGCGCGCACGTCGTCGCGCATGGCGGGCACAATCTCATGCCCCGCCGGATAGCTTTTCACTTCGACCGCGCTGGCTCGCTCTTTGAGCCGCGCGGCGTAATCACTCACGCGCGCGGGCGGATAAAACTCGTCCGTTTCGCCGTGCAGGTAAAGGACAGAGGCCGCCGTCTTCGCGTAATGCTCGTTCGTCTCCCAATCTCCGGGGAGGCCGCCGCAGATGCCTACGATGCCGCGCAGGATTTTCGTGTGCGTGAAGGCGAAGCGAAAGTTGAGCGCGCATGATTGCGAGAAGCCGAGCAGAAAAATTCGCGCCGGGTCGGCGATGCCTAACGCGACGAGCGTATCTATCAAATCGAGCACGGCGCGTTGATGCAATGCGATGGATTCTTGCGGCCTGAAATTCGTCACCCAGCCGAAGCCGAAACGCAGAGTGCCGCCCTCTTCCTTCGGCTCTTTGATGTGTTGATGAAAGCCTTGCAACGAAGCGACCGCGAAATCTTCGGGAGCCATCCCGCGCGCCTCGCGCATCATCTGCCGCTTGTTCGCGCCGTAGCCATGCAAGCCGATGAGCAGAGGACGCGCGCCCTCGCCCGGCACAGAGAGGTCATAGTAAAGCTTGATGGTTTCAGTCAGCGCGCGATCTTCAATTTGTTGAGTCATTGAATCTTTCAGTTGATATATTTATCCGGCTCATTCTCAAACGAATCCAGGGCCGTCGTGGTTTCTTCTTCGAGCGTCCAGATGTCGTAAAGCTCCGGCGGAACTTCGGTGACGAAGCGCGAGGGCTTTTGCACGACGGTCTGGCGGCTGTAGTCGGTGACCATCAATGGGTAAGTGATATAAAGCTGGTCTGCGGCACGCGTCAGCGCGACGTACCAGAGACGGCGTTCCTCCTCTTCGCCTTCGGCCTCGCGCAGTGAGCGCGGGCTGGGAAACTTGCCGTCGGCAGCCCAGATGATAAAGACCGCGCGCCACTCCAAGCCCTTCGCCTGATGCACGGAGGTGAGCGTCAGGATTTCGTCTTCGTCGCCGCCCATCACCACGTCTTCGCCCGCGAGAGCCTGCGGCGCGCCGTAGCGTTCGGTTGAGAGCAATGCTAATTCCGACAGAAAATCTTCCGTCGAATTGTAACGCGCGCTGTAATGCGCGAGCTGTCTCAAATCTTCGAGCCGCGCCTCCGCGTTCTCATAAGTTGACGCGAGATAGGATTCATAGCCGCGCGCTAAGATCAGCTCAATCTGCTTCGCAGGACTATGGCGCGTCTCATCCTGCACGAGGCTTTCGAGCAAAGCGATAAACTCAGTCCAACCGCTTCCGCGTCGCGGGGCTGCGTTGAAGTCGGCGCGACGAATCATGGCGAAAGGGTCTGGCGCGTAGGCGAGCTGTTCCCAAATCCGGTTGGCGGTCGCGGGGCCGACCTGCGGAATCAGTCGCAGGATACGTTTCCACGCCAGCTCGTCGCGCGGGTTCGTGATAATGCGTAGGTAAGAGATGACATCCTTGATGTGCGCCTGCTCGAAAAATCGGACGCCGCTTCGGATGCGATAAGGAATGCCGCGTCTGGTCAATTCGAGCTGCACTTCGAGCGAGTGATAATGCGAGCGATAGAGGACGGCTATCTCTTCGAGCGGCACGCCTTCGTCTCTCAGTTCCAAAATCCGCGCGGCGACGAACGCCGCCTGCTGGTCTGCGTCTCGACAGGGAACGAGCGCGGGCGGCAAGCCTTTCGAGGGGCGCACGGCTTTCAGGATTTTGGGAAACTGTTTGCGATTGGCGGCGATGGCCGTGTTCGCCAGTCCCAGGATTTCCGGCGTCGAGCGATAATTCGTCTCAAGCCGGAAGATGCGCGCCTCCGGGTATCTCTCAGGAAACTCGTAGATGTTTGTGAACTCCGCGCCGCGCCAGGCGAAGATGCTCTGCGCGTCGTCGCCGACGACCATCACGTTGCGATGCTTGATTGCTAAGAGGTCTATGATTTCCGCTTGCAGCTTGTTCGTGTCCTGATACTCGTCGACGAGGATGTGCTGAAACTGATCGGCGTAGAGAGCCGCGATGTCCGGCTTTTCCATCAAGAGACGTTTCCAGTTCATCAAGAGGTCGTCGTAATCCATCACGTTGCGCTCGCGCTTGCGTTCCATATAAATCACGTCCACGCGCTTGATGCTTTGAGCTAGAGGCTCAAAGTGCGGATACCGTCGCGCGATGACATCCTCAATCGGACGGTCAGTGTTGTTGGCGTAGCTGATGATGTCCTGCAAGATTTCGGCCTTCGGAAAGCGGCGAGCCTTCGTGTCTATGCCGGCCTCGTCAACGCAGGTCGCCACGAAATCCTTCGCGTCCTCCGAATCCAGAATCGTGTAGTTCGCCTCGTAACCGATTGACGCCGCGTGAGGCCGTAAGATTAGATTCGCAATCCGATGAAATGTTCCACCCCAGACGCGCCGCACGTCGCCGCCCGTCGTCAGCATCTCGACACGCCGGAGCATCTCACGCGCCGCGCGATTGGTGAACGTGGCGAGCATGATTCGCGCGGGCGCAACGCCTTGCTCAATCAAGTAGGCGACCCTGTAAGTAATCGCGCGCGTCTTCCCCGAACCCGCGCCCGCCACCACCAGCGCCGCGCCGGGCGTGGCCGTCGCCACACGGAACTGCTCCTCATTCAGCTCGGCACGAAATCGCGCCAGCTTCTCCGGCACAACCACGTCAGGCCGCTTGATGACATATCGCTTCGACATTCCGTTTTGGCTTATAACATTAAGAGGGGCGATTGATGAAGCAGGAATGCAAATAATAACTGTAATTATTATGCAGATGCGCTATACATTTGCGGTAAAATATCTTGTTAGGCGATGTAGGATATTTAATTTTCTTTATCTGATGTAAGGAGGATTGTATGAATGTGTTTTTGAGTTATTCTGGCATGATGGGACGTAACGTTGCGCGCGCGTTAGCTGATTGGCTGCCTAAAGTTATACAGTCCGTTGATTCATTCATCTCTGAAGATATAGACAAAGGAGAGCCATGGTTTGAAAAGATTATTACAGAGTTGAAAGGGACGAGCTACGGTATTATTTGTCTCACACCATATAACTTTAAAATGCCCTGGATAAACTTTGAATCGGGAGCCCTCACGCAAGCTATCCAGAAGCCGTCCGTGTCGCCATTCTTGTTCCGTATTGATAAATCAAAAATTTTGGGACCGCTCGAACATTTCCAGCTGACAGAGTATGCGGAAGACGATGTTTTCAAACTCTTGTGTAGCATTAATAGCAAGATGACTGAGAGAGAACCTTTAGGACAGGCTTTGCTGGAAGAAGAGTTTCAGAAATGGTGGCCTGTCCTTAGGGAAATCCTTGATCGGATTCCTGACACGCATGACATAGAAACCGAAACCGGCTTCGATTGGCTATACACGGCGGAAGACCTCGATAGAAAACAGGCGAGCATTGATATTAAGGAGATTTGGGTCATCTCTCCTGACCTCTACAAGCGCGCTTTGGATCAAAGAATCAGAAGCGTCATCAGAAAAAATATTGAGCGCGGTGTGATTTACACGTTCATCACTCAAACATCTGACCGGACGGATGCTGCTCACAAGGAATTGGAGCAACATTTCCCGGACAAATTGAAGTCCTTGCTTATCAAACCGATTGAAGAAACAGTTTTTCGCCGTTTAGCCGTAACTGATTATATCGTCTTCAATCCCGAAGATACTGAAGACTATCCTTTGCACGTCTTTCTCGAATTGCCAATCGAATCGCGCGGCTTCTGGATACAAGTTGAGAGCGAGGCCGCCTCATATTTTGTTGAGCGCTTTAGCTATCTGGCGAAAACATAAAAACCCGATTACAGCTCGCGCCGAACCTCATGAAAAAAATATTTATGCTCGCCTCGGTTATTGCTTAGACGATGGAATACGTCATCAGAAAAGCCACGCTTGATGATCGGGCGGCGATTGAGGGGTTGATTGCGGCATCGGCGCGCGGATTGAGCTATGAGGATTATTCGGAAGCGCAGGTTGAGGCGGCCATCGAATCGGTCTTCGGCGTTGACACGGAACTCGTGCGGGACGGGACGTACTTTGTCGCGGACGCGGGCGGTCTGTTGGTCGGATGCGGAGGTTGGAGTAAGCGAAGGACGCTCTTTGGCGGCGACAGGTATGGCGCGAGGGATTCGGGGGAGCTTGATCCGAAAATTGATGCGGCGAAGATTCGCGCGTTCTTTGTGCATCCGGATTGGGCGAGAAAAGGAATTGGCCGCGCGATTCTCGAAAGGTGCGAAGCGGAGGCCGCAGGCTACGGCTTTCGCACGCTTGAATTGATGGCGACGCTGCCGGGAATCAAGCTCTACGCCGCGCATGGATACGCGGCGGGCGAGCGCGTCGAGTATGAGTTAGAGGGCGGCGTCCGAATCGAATTTGTGAAGATGCGGAAAGACCTGACGCCGATTTCAAAATAAACTCAAGCTCTTCTTTGCGCCTTTGCGGGAAATACAGTTTCACGCAAAGGCGCAAAGGCGCAAAGGATGTGCAAGCTACTCAACTTCTGCTCGTTCTGTCCATACCATGCGCGAATCCAAAATCCGTTTTCAGAAAGTCTTAATGCTGCTTCTCATGCTGGTCTGTGCTTTCGGCTTCGCGGCGCAGGCGCAGGGCGAGGATGAGTTGTTGTTTCCAATCTGGGACGAGCGCGGGAAGGAAGGCTACGTGGATGCGCAGGGCGACACGGTCATCACGCCGCAGTTCGATCAGGTGACGCGGTTTAGTGAAGGGATGGCGGCGGTGCGTTTCGGAGAGAAGTGGGGCTACATAGATCGCAATGGAAAGCTGGTCGTCGCGCCTCGCTGGAAGGAGGTGCATCCGTTTAAGGACGGCGTGGCGGCGGTCGTTGACAAACAGGCGGGTTATGCTTACACGCCTCTGCCCGAAGAGGGCGACGGATTTGAAATCGGTGTGTTGGCCTGCGGCTACATAGATAAGACGGGGCGTTACGTGATCGCGCCGTCGGTTGAACGCAAGCTGACTGTGTGTCCGGATTTCGCGGAAGGTCTCGCGCCGGTTAATTTCGATGCTTTACTCAAGTTCTTCTTTCCCGATTTCGCTGATGCCGGAAAGGGCGGCTATATGGACAAGACCGGGCAGTGGGCTATCAAGCCGCAGTTCATCGTCGCCTATCCTTTTGCGGAAGGTTTGGCTCTGGTGATAACGCGCCAGTATGAAGAGAGCAGCACACGAGTGGCACTGGCCGATTTCGCTTATCTGGATAAGAGTGGCCGCATCGTTTTCGAGTTGAAGGGTTATTCCGACGCCGGGTCGTTTGATGACGGCCTCGCGCAAGCCATGCGTCGTCCCGGCAAAATAGCTTTTATTGACCGCGCGGGGCGCGTCCAGTTCGAGGTCAACGCGATGGAGGTCGGCACTTTCAATTCGGGACTCGCGCGGGCGCGCAACCCGGCCACGTATCTCTACGGCTTCATCGACCGCAAGGGGCGATGGGCGATTCCGGCGACGTACACTGACGCGATGCCTTTCTCAGACGGGCTGGCCTCTGTCTGCACCTCGCCGAGCCGCTGCTTTTACATCAACACGCGGAACGTCTTGGTCTTCGAGCATGGCGGTGAAAGCTATTTTGGCGGGCTGTCTTTGCAGCACCTCTACACCAGAACCATCGGCCCGCGACCGGACTTTCGCAACATCTACGGCTATCGGAACAAGGAAGGCAAGTACGTGTGGGTCTCGCCGGGCGGCGAAACTGTGCTCGGCAAAAAATGGTGGCGCGAAAATTACACGGGGACGCACATGCCGACGACATTCTCAAAGCCTTAACTTCTGTTTTCCTTTGCATCTTTGCGCCACCAGCGTGAAATTTTATTCTCACGCTGGTGGCGCAAAGACGCAAAGAAGGGCGGTTGAAAGTTTAAGGAGAGCAGTTTGAATTTTGAGACAGGTCGTTGAAAGTTTCAGCGGGCTTGTTGAAGTTTTAAGATGAGCGGTTGAAGATTTCAGAAGCGTGGTTTGAATTTGCAACAAGACAGTTTGAGTTTTAAGGAGTCCCGTTTGAATCTCAAACCGGCGGATTGAATTTAAGGAACGCCGGTTGATATTTGGCTGAGCCGGGTTGTATAAAAAGCTTCATGAGTGAAACAACTGATTACGTTATTCGTGAATTGTCGCCGGAGCTTTTGGATGACTACTTGCGCTTCTTCGACGCGGACGCCTTTGCGGACAATCCGAAGTGGGCTTCGTGCTATTGCTACTTTCCGCACGCGCCGCACGAGACGGAGAACTGGCACGACCGCACGGGCGTTGAGAATCGCGCCGCCGTCAGCCGCTTGATTCAGGCAGGAGAGATGCATGGATACCTTGCCTTTCAAGATGATAAGCCGGTCGCCTGGTGCAACGCCGCGCCGCGCGTGCGGATGACGATTCTTGACGACGAAGCTGATGCTGCGCGCGTCGGCTCGATAGTCTGCTTCGTGGTCGCCAAAGCTCATCGCGGCAAGGGCGTCGCCACGCGCCTGCTCGAAACCGCGTGCGCTGGTTTTCAACAACAGGGCTTCGAGTTCGCCGAAGCCTACCCGCGCAAAGACGCCCGCGACGATGCGAGCAGCCACTTCGGCCCGCTTCAAATGTTCCTCGCCGCAGGCTTTCAAACTTTCAGCGAGACGGACGGCAATCTCGTCCTCCGCAAAAATCTTCGGTGATTGCGAGAACAAAGTTTATTCATATTTGATGTAAACATTAGCCACAGAGGACACAGAGGTCACAGAGAAAGAAAAGCATAGCGGTTTATTGCTTCTTCTCTCTGCGTCCTCTGTGGCTAATAAATCGAAGTATGGATTGACCCTGTGCTTTCTACTTGAGCCGTTGCATTCGCGCCTGATGAAAGTTAGGATGTGAAGCACACGGATTCACCCGAAATCATTTTGCAGATAAGCGAGGTTATGGCGATGAAATTTCCCGGTGGCATGAATATCCAGCAGATGATGAAGCAGGCGCAGGCCATGCAGGAGAAGATGGCGAAGGAGATGGACGAGCTGGTCGTCGAGGCTTCGGCGGGCGGCGGCGTGGTCTCCGTGCAGATGAAGGGCAATCACGAGGTCGAAGCTTTGAAGATTGACCCGGAGGCCGTCAAAGAGGGCGATGTGGAGATGCTACAGGACATGATCGTCGCCGCCTTCAACGAAGCCAGCCGCAAAGTTGACGAAGCCATGAAAGGCAAGCTCGGCGGCATGCTCCCGCCCGGACTGCTTTAGTTCAGAGCTCAAGGTTCAAGGTTCAAAGTTATCAGAACCTTGAACCCTGAACCTTGAACCTTGAACCTATGCTTGAATACGCCGAACCAGTCACGAAGCTGATAGACGAGTTCAAACGCTTGCCGGGCATCGGGCACAAGACGGCGCAGCGACTTGCCTTCTATATCCTCCGCACGCCCGAACAGGATGTCGAGCGTTTCATCGCCGCTCTGAGGGAAGTCAAAGAGCGCATCGTCTTCTGCACCATCTGCAACAACCTGACGGACGTTGATCCGTGCCGCTTCTGCGCGTCGCCCTCGCGCGACCGCTCGATAATCTGCATCGTCGAAGAGCCTTACAATCTGGTCGCGGTGGAGAAGACGCGGAGCTACAAAGGTCTCTATCACGTCCTGCACGGCACGCTCTCGCCGATTCGCGGCATCGCGCCCGACGACCTGCATCTGGCTAACCTCTTGCCGCGCTTGCAGCCTGAGAATAACGAGGGCGTAGAAGTGCGCGAAGTGATTCTCGCAACCAATCCGAACACCGAAGGCGAAGCAACCGCCAACTACATCTCGCGCCTCTTAAAACCGTTGGGCGTGCGCGTCACACGCATCGCGATGGGGATGCCCGTCGGCTCTGACCTCGAATACGTTGATGAAGTGACGATGGACAAGGCTCTTGCCAATCGGCACGAAATCTAAAAGGTTCAAAGTTCAAGGTTCAAAGTTCAAGGCATGACTTCTGTCCTTGAACTTTGAACCTTGAACCCGTTCAGAAGCGGACGTGCTCTTCGGGCGCGTTCTCTTTGCATTCGGCGCATTGCTCGCCCGTGTCGTACCACTTGGCATCGAACTCGACCAGAGATTTGACGGTGACGCCCTGTATCTCGCGCGGGGCGGAGGCGAAATGCACGATTGAGCCGCAGCCGATCACTTTCGCGCCGAGTTCTTCGACCAGCTTGAAGGTCTCTTCAATCGCGCTGCCACTGCGGATGATGTCATCCACGACGATGCACGGGTTGATCTCGCCCTGATTGACGTACTGGCGAAACATGCGTTTGCCCTCTTCGCGCTCAGCCCAGTAAATCTGTTCCGCGCTGAGAGCCTCGCGGACGCCGAAAGCGACCGGGATGCCGCCGGAACTGGGACTGATGATGGCGACTTTGGGCAACTGGCTGGCGATGTCCCGGTCGAGGCGAAACTGGCGGCTCAGGGCGACGGCCAACACGCGCGCCGTGTCGTAATAGCGAAAGGCGAGCGGCATCTGGAAATAGTGCGGCGAGTGTTTGCCGTTCGGATGCACGAAATGTCCTTCGCGGAAAGCTCCCGTCCGCTTCAGCATTTGCATCACCGCGTCGGATGACGGAATCAGGTTTACCATTCTTCTCTTCTCCTAAAACAAAAGTGATAAGTGATAAGTGATAAGTGATGAGATAAGACGTGACAGCTTTTTTCTTATCACTCATCACTTATCACTTATCATTGAGTTTTCGCAAGCATACATCAAACCGCCTCGTTTGCTCCATCATCGAGCGCGCGTTTGATGAGATAGCGTTGATCGCGTCCCAGGTTTTCCGGCCACTGCTCGCGCGCGAACCATGCGAGCTGGTTGATCTCAAGGCTGCGCGCCGCAGCCACTCCGCGCGGGCGACAGCGAAAAATAATCTCGACGTGATTGACCCGCGCCAGCGTGCGCGCGAAAGCGAACTGGGCTTCTTCCAATTCAAGCCCCGTCTCTTCGAGCAGCTCGCGGCGGATGGCCGCCTCCGGCTGCTCGCCTTGTGAGACGAAGCCGCCCGGAATGCCCCACCCCGCGCCCGCGCGAAAGACATGCTTTAAGAGCAGGACGCGCCCTTCGTCATCCACCACCACCGCGCCCACCGAGACCGTGAAGCGTTTTTGGAAGAGCAGCGCGCTCCAACGGCGCAACCTGCTCGGCGTCGTGCGCCACACCAGCCCAAGCAATTTTTTCAGCATTCGGCGCGCTAGCATATCACGAATGAAAACGCGCGGCCTGACCCGGCCTCCGATGAGGGCGCGGAAGATTTTCGTTGACATTTCAGGCGACACGCTTTTATGCTGCTCGACATCCCGAAAATAGTTGAAAGTGATCGCGGCATTTTCCAAAAACTCGTACAGTCAAAGTTCGGCTTTTATCGCCAGCAGACCTGTGTGATTTTGAGATGCTGCGCGCTCTCCCTGCTTGAACTGCTCTTTGCTCAAAGAGGTTGAGATCGAATTTCAAACCGGCGCGGGCAAGCCATGCGCCTTCAAAATTAAGAACTGTCGGAGGCGCAAGGCTACGCGGTTCATCACCCAAGGAGGTTTTATGAGTTTGACAGCGATTGTGAATAGGACAATCCGTAAAAGTGGAATGCGGCGAAGGACGCTGATGGGCGGCCTCGCACTTCTGTTGACCTTGACCATGACCGTCCCGACATGGGCGGTCGTCTTTTCAAATGTCAATCCGATCACGATTAACGACGCGACCAGCATCAGCCCGGGTAATCCTTACCCGTCAAACATCTCGGTCAGCGGCATGATGGGGACGGTGAGCAATGTCACGGTGACGCTCAGTAATCTGAACCACACGTTTGTGCCCGATTTGGACATTCTGCTCGTTGCTCCCGGCAGCAACAACCTTATTCTGATGTCGGATGTGAGCACCGGAAACGATATTACCAACACGACGCTCACCTTTAGCGACGCAGCGACGGCGACTATTCCGACGACCGGCACGCTTGCGACCGGCACGTACAAGCCGACCAACATCACTGCGGGCGACACGTTTCCCGCGCCCGCGCCCGCGCCTTCGGCCAACACGACGCTGGCCGCCGCCTTCAACGGCATAGACCCGAACGGAACGTGGAGCTTGTACGTCGTGGACGAT
>DASWRG010000070.1:0-57329 GCA_036403295.1 Pyrinomonadaceae bacterium | reverse complement strand
CGCGGGTGATGCTGAAAAGTTTGTGCAAGCGGCTGAAGCTTTACTGTCCGACCCGGCGGCGCGCGCGAGGCTGGCCGACAGAGCGCGCACTGCTTATGAGCAGAACTTCGCTTTAGAGCGCACGCTGAAAGAATTATGCGCCGGACAATAGCTTGATAAAATCCGCTTCGCCTTCAACGGTAAATTATTTAGATGAGAACTGACGCAGTACAACAGCAATATCGTGATTCAAAAGCTCATGTGCGCGGCACGTTTGAGGACAACCCGCAAGATGCTCTGGAATATTATCGCCGCTATGCTTCATTTGTCATGGCTCATCTCACGCGCAGCCCGTCACGGATTCTGGACATCGGTTGCGGTAACGGATGGAGCACGTCGCTGATGCGTGAAGAAGGGCATGAAGCTTTCGGAGCAGACTTGCATGCAAAAGCTCCTGAATCATGGCAGCAAATGAAGAAGAAATTTCCCTACATCTCAGCCGATGGACAACAGCTTCCTTTCGCCGATGATGCTTTCGATGCTGTGGCAACATATCAAGTTTTAGAGCATGTGCCCGACCCCGAGTTGATGCTGCGCGAGTGCCTGCGTGTGTTGCGGCCAACGGGACGGCTGATTGTGGTCGGCCCGCACCTGCTCTCAAGCGGCCTCGCGTTGAAGTTTGTGGCGCAAGAGACTTGGAAAGCATTGCGACGCGGCGGGCGATGGGAGAGGCGCACGCCGGACACGCCCACGCATCCGTTCGGAAATACGCTGTCCGAAACTTACAGGCATCTGAGGCATCACACGTATCACTCCGCCCGTAAATTTTTAGGCGAACGCCCCGTCAAGTTTATGCTGCGCGAGCCGGACACGCGCCCGCCTTTTCACGCAGACAATGACGCCTGCTATTTTTGCAATCCGATGGACTTGATCTGTTGGGCTAAGCAAACGCCGGGCGTGCGCGCCGTGCGCTGGTGGGCGAGCGACAGGCGCGGGGCGAGGCTCTCGTGGCCGTTCGCGGGCGGAACGTGGGTCGTGCTGGAGAAACTGGCCGCGCAGTGATGAATAAGAATGCAGGCTTGGTCTTAGTCAACGGGACGCACGATTCTGTGCAGGGGCCGCGCGCGCGCGCACTCTTCGGCGACCGCGCACGAATTGTTTATAAAGAGCATGGACGCTTCCGTTCGATTCGAGACATCTGGCGCGCTCTGCGAAAAGAGAAAAGCGGCTGGGTTTATTGCATAGACATGGGCTTCCCTTCGTCTCTGCTGGCAGCCGCGCGCAAGCGTTTGTCTCCACGGCTCAAGTTGATTTACGAAATCGGTGATCCGGCGCGTCCCCTGTTGGCGAATCAAGCGCGTTCCGCTCTCGAAGTCGGTTTCGCGCATCAGGTTGACAAGCGTTTGCCAGCCGTCGCCGACCAACTCGTTTTTCGCGGCACTTACCTCGCGGATTACTTTGCGAAGATTTCCGCCAGAGAGCGTTTGCCTCTGTGGACGTGGTTGCCGGACGGCGTGGATTGTGAGGTGTTTCGCCCGCGACGTGACGACGCGGCGGTTGCCGAATTGCGGCGCGAACACAAGCTGGAAAACCGTTTCGTCGTCGGCCTCGTCGGCAACATACATCACAATCCGCAACACAATCTTTTTTACGGATGGGAGCTTGCCGAAGCCTTAGCGTTGATTCCGCCTGAGCTTCAAGTGACGGGAGTGGTGGTCGGCGACGGCCCCGGTCGCCATGTGCTTGAGGCGGCGCGCGAGCGGCTTCAGCTTGGCGAGAGGCTGCGCCTGATTGGCCGCGTGCTGCACGATCAGGTTTCGTTGTGGATGAACGTGTTTGATGTTGGCCTCTCAACACAGACTGATGATCCGGTCGGATGGGGCAGGACGACGGCCAAGCTTCCTGAGTATCTGGCTTGCGGCACGCCGGTGTTGTGCAGTGATGTGGGCGAGGCTCACCGCCTCTTGAAAGAGAGCGGGCAGACCGTGCCGTATCATGGCTTTCGTGATGAAGAGTATCCGGCGCGACTGGCGGAGCGTTTGATGTTGCTGGCCGGGCAAAATCTGGATTCACAACGACAGCACAACCGTGAGCTAGCCCTTCAGCTTTTCGATTACAAAATCTTGCGCCGCAAGCTACAGGAGCTTTTGGACGAACTTTAAACATGCGCCTAGCCGTCATCTGTGATTATGCGGAAGAGAATTGGCCGAGCATGGATTTGGTCGCAGAGATGCTGTTGAAGCATCTCGATGCAGAACATGCTTCGCTTATCGAAGCGACGCGCATCTGTCCGCCGTTGAGTTATAGATTGAGCCGCGTGCCATCGTTGAGGGGAAAGAGTTTTGCTTTTAACGCCGACCGTTTGATTAATCGCTTCCGTGATTATCCGCGATTGTTGAAGCGCGAAAGAGAGAGATTCGATCTCTTTCATGTCGTGGATCACAGCTACGCGCATCTGGTGCATGAGCTGCCGCCTGAGCGAACCGTGGTGACGTGTCACGACCTCGACACGTTTCGCTCCGTGCTTGAGCCGCAACTTGAGCCGCGCTCGCGTCCCTTCGTCACGATGACGCGGCGGATTCTCGACGGACTCCGAAAGGCCGCGCGTGTGACGTGCGACAGCGTTGCGACGCGTGACGAGTTGTTGAAGCATGAGCTCGTGCCCGCCTCGCGCGCGGTCGTGATTCCGAATGGAGTCCATCCGAGCTGTTCGCCTGAGCCGGATGCGTCCGCCGATGAAGAGGCGGCGCGTCTGCTCGGCGTGCGAAAGGATGAGGCGATTGACCTCTTGCACGTCGGGAGCACAATCCAGCGCAAACGGATTGACGTGCTGTTGCAGGTCTTCGCGGTGGTCAAACGCGAGTTTCCCGAAGCCAGGCTCGTGCGCGCGGGCGGAGCTTTTACTGAAGAACAAGCGAGCACGGCCGGGCGATTGGGATTGTCCGAAGCAATCGTCGTCTTGCCAAAGCTTTCGCGCGACGTGCTGGCCGCAGTTTACAGGCGCGCGGCTCTGGTCTTGCAACCTTCTGAGCGCGAAGGATTCGGCCTGCCGGTCGTAGAGGCTCTGGCCTGCGGCGCGCCTGTAGTCGCCAGCGATCTTGGCGTCTTGCGCGAAGTCGGAGGCGAGGCCGCCGTGTATCGTTCCATCGCGGACGCGTTGGCTTGGAGCGAAGCCGTCATCGCTCTGCTTTACGAACGGCGCGATGACAGGCAAGCTTGGGAGGCGAGGCGACGCGCGGGACTCGCGCAGGCGGCCAAATTTACCTGGTCGGAATATGCCAATAAAATGGTCGCGTTGTACCGCGATTTGTGGTATTCAAGGAATTCTTCCAATGAGTAAAAAAGCTCTCATCACAGGCATCACGGGGCAAGACGGCAGCTATCTGGCCGAGCATCTTTTGGGTTTGGGTTATGAAGTGCATGGCCTCGTCCGTCGCGTCGCGCTCGAAAATCCAGAGGGGCGTTTCGTTCGCATTGCACACTTGCTGGACAAGCTCGTCCTGCATGCCGCGAGCCTTGAGAGCTATCCGAGCATCTTCAGCGTCGTCAGTCGTCACGAGTTCGACGAATGTTATCATCTCGCCGCGCAAAGCTTCGTCGCGGAGAGTTTCGCCGACGGCTTCTCGACGATGAATACCAATATCAACGGGACGCATTACGTCCTCGCGGCTCTGAGGGAATTGCGCCCGCAGTGCCGCTTCTACTTCGCAGGCTCGTCGGAGATGTTCGGCAAGGCGCGCGAGACGCCGCAACGCGAAACGACTCCCTTTCATCCGCGCTCGCCCTACGGCATCAGCAAGGTCGCGGGCTTTGACCTGACCAGAAATTATCGTGAAGCCTACGGCATGTTCTGCTTGAGCGGCATGCTTTTTAATCACGAGAGCAAGCGGCGCGGCTTTGAGTTCGTCACGCGCAAGATCACGAGCACAGTCGCGCGCATCAAGCTCGGCCTCGCGTCGGAATTGAGAATCGGCAATCTCGAAGCCATGCGCGATTGGGGACACGCGGCGGATTACGTTCGCGCGATGCATTTGATGATGCAACAGGCAGAGCCGGACGATTACGTCATCGCCACGGGCGAGACTCATTCCGTCCGCGAGTTCTGCGAAAAAGCCTTCGCCGAAGTCGGCCTCGATTATCAAAACTACGTGGTCGTGGACGAGCTTTATTACAGACCCGCAGAGGTTGACCTCTTAATCGGAGACGCGACGAAAGCGCGCGCCGCGCTCGGCTGGAAACCGAGTTACACTTTTGAAGAATTGATCGCCGAGATGGTTAAATCCGACCTGGAGACTCTGCGCTCTTTGAGCGCAACTCCCGGCCTACAGGTCGCGTCTTCCGATTACTAAAAGCATTCTTTTGGATTTATGAAAGAAGGACGATCCACGAAATCACACGAAAAAAGCTTCACGAATTTAGCATCGCTTCGTTTTATTTAGTGTCGCTTCGCGGATCGTCTTTCCTTCACGAATATTAATCACTTGACTTGATTCGATGAGCAGCGTTCTTGATTCAGCTTTGAGACTTGATAGCTCCGAGACGGAGATTATCGAAACTGCGCCTGCGTGGATGAAAGTTCTCAAGGGGCGTCGCGTGCTGCACGTCGGCAAATTTTATCCGCCGCACATGGGAGGGATGGAGACGCACGTCCGCGCTCTCTGCGAAGAGTTGAAGCGAGTCATGGAGGTCGAAGTCATCGTCGCAAATGATGAGCGTGTGACTTCGGAAGAGCTGATTGAAGGCGTGAAAGTGACGCGCGCCGGGACAATGCTCAATCTCTCTGCCGCGCCCGTCTGTCCGGCGATGACGAGCCGGATTCGCGCGGCTCGCGCTGACCTAGTGCATCTGCATCTGCCGAACCCGACCGCGATTCTCGCTTATCTCGCCAGCCGCCAACGCGCCCCGCTCGTCCTGACTTATCACAGCGACATCATTCGTCAGAAATTTTTAGCCAAAGCCTTCTGGCCTGTGCTCCGTCATGCTCTGGAGAGAGCCTCCGCCGTTATCGTCGGCAGCCCGAACTACATTGAGACTTCGACGATTCTCAGCCGTTTTAAAGATAAATGTCGCGTCATTCCTTTCGGCATCCCGTTCGCGGAGTTTCAGCGGCAGGACGCGGCGCGGGTCGCAGAGATACGCCGGCGTTACGGCTCGCGCATTGTGCTCGGCGTCGGTCGGCTGGTTTACTACAAAGGTTTCGAGTATCTGATTCGCGCGATGAAGGACGTGCGCGGTCATCTCTTGATTGTCGGCGACGGCCCTTTGCGCGAGGAGTTGGAGCAAGGGGCAAACGCTCTAGGGCTTCATGAGCGCGTCACGTTTTTGAAGGACGTGAAGGATGTGCGCCCCTTTTATCAGGCGGCGGACGTGTTCGCGCTCTCTTCCATCGCGCGCAGTGAAGCCTTCGGCATCGTGCAACTCGAAGCGATGGCGGCGGGCGTGCCCGTCGTCAATACGCAGCTTGATTCCGGCGTCACCTTCGTCTCGCCGCACGGCCTGACCGGCTTGACAGTGCCTCCGGCTGATTCGTCTGCGTTGGCTGAAGCGATAAATGCTTTACTGGATAATCCGGCGCGGCGCGCACAGCTCGGCGCGGCGGGCAAGCTTCGCGTCGAGCGGGAATTCAGTCTGGAAACGATGACTCGCAAGACTCTCGAAGTGTATGCGGAAGTTTTGAGAGGTGGGCTTTAAGCTCACCGCAGAGACGCGGAGACGCAGAGAAAACTAAGGATGGAACAGATGTCGATGGAAAACGAAAAGCAAGCTGTATTTATTGTTCTTTCGTTTTCCCTCTCTGCGTCCCGGCGTCTCTGCGGTGAGTAAAATATAGAATAGCTTCCAAGTGAACACCTATCTTTTAATCTTCATCTTGTCGGCCTCTGCGTCTCTGGTCTTGACGCCGACGGTGCGGCGCGTGTGCGAACGCTTCGGGCTATTGGACGAGCCGCGAGATGAACGCCGCGTGCATCGCAAGTCTGTGCCGCGACTCGGCGGCGTGGCGATTTTTCTGGCCGTCTTGATCGCGCTCGCCGCACTGCCGCTCATACACAACTCGCTCACGCGCTCTCTGGGCATGGCGCGTTGGCGATTTCTGGTCGTGCTGCTGCCTGCGAGTCTGGTGCTGCTCTTCGGCATTTACGATGACCTGCGCGGCTCTAAAGCTCCTCTGAAATTTCTGGCGCAAGCTCTGGCGGGCACGCTCCTCTACGCGCTCGGCGGACGCATCGAAGTCCTCTCCGTGCCTTTCGTCGGAACGATGGAGCTGCCGATGGCGGTCAGTTTTATTTTGACGGTCGTGTGGACGGTCGGCATCAGCAACGCTTTTAATCTGATTGACGGGATGGACGGATTGGCGGCGGGCGCGGCTCTGTTCGCTTCGTTCGTGATGATGCTCGTCTCGCTCTCGCTCTACAATCCGTTCGTGACGATTATCTCGCTTGCGCTCGCCGGAGCTTTGATCGGATTCCTGCGTTACAACTTTAATCCGGCGTCAATCTTTCTGGGCGATTCCGGCGCGCTGACCATCGGCTTCATGCTCGCGGCTCTGGCGGTGCAGGGGACGCAGAAGGCTTCGACGGTCGTGGCGATTATGATTCCGCTGCTCGCGTTCGGCGTGCCGATGGTGGACACGGGCTTTACGTTGGTGCGCCGCTTTCTGAGCGGGCGTCCGCTCTTTCAAGGCGACCGCGAGCACATACATCACATGCTCCTTGCGCGCGGCTGGTCACAACGCCGCGTCGCGTTTGTTCTCTACGGCGTGTGCGCGCTCTTCGGCTTGATGGCGATGCTGTTCGTCGGCGAGTCGGGGCGCGCGACCGGCTTGATCTTGTTCGTCATCGGCGTCGCCGTCATCCTGGCGGTCGGTCGCCTGCGCTATCACGAGATAGATGAGATTAAGGCGAGCGTCAAACGTAATCTGGGGCATCGCCGCCTTCGCGCGGCCAATAACTTGCGCGTTCGTCGCGCGACACGCGCCCTGTCGGAAGCGAACACGCTTAAAGAGATGTTCGCAGCCGTGCAGTCAATGCTTGAGTTCGGCGAGTTCGTCTATGCGGTCGCGCAGGTCGGCTGCGCAGAGGACGCGCGAACTGCCGAGCGCGCGCTTGAACGCGAGACGCGCGAGCAGGCTTTGCGCCGCACAGAGATGAGCGAAGGCTTCATACGCTGGACGTGGGAACGCGGCGATGTCGAAGCCGAAGAGGTCACGGGGTCTGAGCATTTCTGGACTCTGCGCCTGCCGCTCACGACCGAGCGCGGCACGTACGGTTACATGAATCTCTATCGCGGGCTTGGGAGCGACACGCTCATGCTCGACATCAACTACCTGTGCCACCTCTTCCAACGCGAACTGGCGCAGGCCGCCGAACGCATCCTCAACGCAGATGAAGGGCAAGCTGTACAGGATGAGAGGTCGCGAGCGGTAACTTTCAAGTGACACGTTTCGTTTTACCTAAACTGTATCCGATTACCGACGCGCGGCTCTCAGGTCTGACGCATGCGTTGCAGGTCGAGCGTTTGCTGTCCGGCGGGGCGACGCTGATTCAGTTGAGAGAGAAGCTCGACAGCCCGCGTGATTTTTACAATGATGCAGAAGAGGCTCTGCGTCTCGCACACTCTCGCGGGGCGCGTGTGTTGATTAACGACCGCGTTGACCTCGCGCTCGCGCTTCGTGCGGACGGCGTGCATCTGGGTCAGGACGATCTGCCGGTCGAAGCCGCGCGCAAGCTTTTGGGGAGTGAAGCCATCATCGGTTACTCGACGCACAATGTCGAACAGGCGATTGAAGCCGCGCATCTTCCGATAGATTATCTGGCCGTCGGCCCCATCTACGCGACTAAGACGAAAGAGAATCCTGACGCGGTCGTCGGCCTCGAAGGCTTGCGAAGAGTGCGCCGTGCGGTCGGGGGCTTGCCGCTCGTCGCCATCGGCGGCATCACTACGCAGACCGCGCGCGAAGTCCTTCATGCCGGGGCTGATTCGGTCGCGGTCATCAGCGCTTTGCTCGCCTCTCCCGCAGAGATTGCAGAGCGAATGAGAGAGTTTTTAGAGCTTCTTTCCTCATAAAAGCCCGATAAACATTGAGATAAACAAAAATTGCTTGCGTTTGGCTCTGTTTTACGCGACAATCGTTTGTGTCTTTGAGCGGGCGCGCTCAGACCGGCTCTCTCCAAAAATAAAGCGCGCCGTAATCGCTTCAACTCAAACCCCCACGCTGACGAATGCCCCGTATAAAATTCCCTGAAATGGAGCGTCCATTCTGAATGAGTTTTCTAGACCTTCCGCCTATCTTAGAGCGCATGTTGCTCGTCTCGGACAAGATCAGCGACCTCAATTTCTCAGTCGGCCAGCCGCCGCAGGTTGAGATTAACGGCAAGCTGACGCCGGTTGAGCCGCTCGGTTTAAAAAGGCTCTCGCCGTATCAGACGGAAGTGATCGCGATGGCTCTGATGAGGGGCAACCCCGAAGCCGCGCAACGCCTTGCGCGCACGGGGACGGCAGACCTCAGCTTCAGCCTGCCTTCGCGGACGCGTTTCCGCGTCAACATTTTTCAGCAGCGCGGAACTTACGCCATCGTGATGCGCGTGATTCCGACTTCCGTTCCGACCATCCAGTCGCTCGGCCTGCCGCCGCAACTCGCAGACGTGGCCGAGCTGAGAAACGGCATCGTGCTGTTGACGGGGCCGACCGGTTCTGGCAAAAGCTCCACGCTCGCGGCCATCATCGACCGCATCAACGAGACGAAGCATTATCACGTCGTGACCATCGAAGACCCTTTGGAGTTTCTGCACACGCACAAAAACTCGACCATCAATCAACGCGAGGTCGGGACGGACACGGAAGATTTTCCCTCGGCCTTGCGCGCGGCTTTGCGTCAAGCTCCGAAAGTGATTCTCATCGGCGAGATGCGTGACTTTGAGACGACCGAGATTGCGATGGAAGCGGCTGAGACCGGACACCTCGTCTTCTCGACTTTGCACACGATTGACGCTTCCAAGACGGTTGACCGCATCATCGGCCTATATCCGAAGAATGAGGAGCAGGTGATTCGCACGCGCCTCGCACAGACTTTTCGTTACATTGTTTCTCAACGCTTGATTCCGCGCGCCGACGGTCGCGGTCGCGTCGCCGCCGTCGAGATTCTGCGCTCAAGCCCGCGCACGCGCGAGTACATAGAGCAGGGCGAGGCTCACGGCAAGACCCTGCTCGACGCCATGCGTGATGGCAAGCTCGACGGCATGCAGGATTTCGACAGCGTCATCAAAGACTTGATCGAGCGCAAGGTCATCACGCTCGAAGACGGATTGACCTTTGCGACCAACCAGAACAACCTGCAACTCGCGCTCAAAGGTCTCTCTTCAAGCGAAGACTTCATCCGCGCCGAAGCAGCCACCATCGGCGCGAGTAAGGAATACGATTCCATGCTCAGCATGATTGAGTAAAGCAGGACTCAGGATTCAGAATCAAAACGGTTTCAGCCTTTTCATTCTGAGTCCTGAGTCCTACGGTAAAACTTATGATCATCACCTGCACAAATTGTTCGATGCGTTTGCAAGTGGACGACGAAAAAGTTCCGGCGCGTGCGTTCACGCTACGTTGTCCGAAGTGCCAGCATCTGGTTCACTCGCAGCCGCCAGCCGCAACTCCATCCGTCATCGCGCATGAGCCGAGCGCGGTGACGGTCGGCCATTCGCCCGCATCCGGTCACCCGCGACTTGATGCGCCCACGCCTGCCCCGCCTTTCAAGCTCGATTCATCTGCCGACAAAACGGTCGCGCCGCCTGAGAAGGAATCGGGCGCGGAAGGTAAAGAGTTGCTCCGCCTGTTGAGCGCGCTCTTGCAGCAGACGACGCAGGGCGCGGATAAATGGGAGTCAAGAAGCGTGCTGATCTGCGTCGGAGAGCAGCATCGCGGAGCGGTCGCGCGCTCTCTCGCGGAAAAGAGCGAGTATCAGGTTTACGTCGCTGAGAACAAAGCGCAGGCCGTCGAGCGCATGCGTGATGAGAGCATGGACATCATTATCCTCGCGCCGGATTTCGATCCGGTCGAGCAGGGCACGGCCTTCATCGCGCGCGAGGTCGGCGCGCTTCGTCCGGCAGAGCGTCGCCGCCTCTTTCTCGTCCAACTGGCAAACACGGGGCGCACGCTTGATGCGCACGCGGCCTTCATCAACAATGTGAATCTGATTATCAATCCGGAGGACATCGAAAAAACTCCGCGCGCCCTCGAACGCGCCCTCCGCGATTACAATGACTTGTATCGCAACTTTAACGGCGCGCTCAACGTCAGACCGCTTTGAGGCATTAAGAAATTCTCACGCAAAGGCGCAAAGAAAGACAGGCTTGCTTTCTTTGCGCCTTTGCGCCTTTGCGTGAGACGTAAATTGTGGTCTCGCGTGGGTTGTCACGAGGGCGGCGGACATGGCATTCTGAGCGTGAGATTCCGACGGGAGATAGAGCGAGAGAACGGATGTTTGTCGAAAGCAAGATCAAAACAAAACTGCTCAGGCGGGTGGGCGAGGCCGTCAAAGATTTCAACATGATCGAAGACGGCGACCGCGTGATGGTCTGCCTCTCCGGCGGCAAGGACAGTTACACGATGCTCGACCTCTTGGTTGACGTGCGCGCCCGCGCGCCAGTCCGCTTTGACCTGCTCGCGGTCAATCTGGATCAGAAGCAGCCGAACTTTCCAACCCACGTGCTGCCCGAATATCTTGAGAGCGTCAATGTGCCTTATCGCATCGTCGAGCGCGACACTTACTCGATTGTCAAACGCCTCGTGCCGGAAGGCAAGACTTATTGCGCGGTCTGTTCGCGCTTGCGACGCGGCATCCTGTACAACATCGCGGTCGAAGAGGGATGCACCAAGATCGCTCTCGGCCATCACTCGGACGACATCATCACGACGTTTCTCCTGAATCTCTTTTTCGTCGGCATCTTGAAAGCGATGCCGCCCGTGCTGCGCTCGATGGACGGGCGCAACACGGTGATTCGCCCGCTCGCCTACTGCCGCGAGACGGACATCACAAAGTTTGCCGCCGAGAAAAACTTTCCGATCATTCCATGCGATTTGTGCGGCTCGCAGGCGAACTTGAAGCGCGCGCGCGTCAAGCGTCTGATCGCCGAGCTCGAAAAAGAGATTCCGCACATCCGCTCTTCGATGTTGACCGCGCTCGGCAACGCTCTGCCGTCGCACCTGCTCGACCCGAATCTCTTCGACTTTAAGAAGCTCGCGCCCGCCGTCACAGGCGATGTCGAAGCGGAGCTTGACGCCGCGCTCGGCCACGTCGAAGAAGAGACTGACAAGCCCGCGCTGGTTTCCATCATGTGATTAAGAAAGATGGTCTTTGTGCTTTGGTCTGAGGTCTCTGCACGCGACTCAAGCTTGAATCTCAAAATGCAAGGTAAGCAAAACATCAAAGGCCAAAGACCCAGGGCCAAAGACCCAAGCCCAAAGGCCAAAGGCCAAGCGACGAAGAAGCAGCTTGAGCTGGATTGGAGCGCGTTCCCGCCCGGCGTTGTGAATGAGTATTCGACGCGATTGTGTCTGGCGTGTATCTTTGAAATCTTCACGGCGCAGCTCGGGCTTGCGCCGCGCACGGCTTACACGGAGATAAAACGCCACGCGCCGGCCATCGCGGAGTTGACCGCGCCTGTCGCGGCACGACCTTACTTTGACAGCGACCAAAAAAATCCGCATTGCCCTTACTGCGACGCGGTTGGGCGTTGGCACGCGCGGCTCGACACCTATCGCATCGAAGGCAGCAAAGCGACGGACGCGCCGCGCCGCGCGCTCCTCAAATCCCTGCCGAAATCTGAAGAACAATTTCAAATCGTCGAAGCCAAATCAGACCGTCGCACGCTCTTTTTTGAATGGCTCGAAATGCTTCGCCGCACGCTCGATCTTGATTCCGAAGGCTGGCTGATTGAAGCGACGCGAGCCTTTCTGCAAAGACGCGAGCCGAAGACGAATTGGGCGGAAGTTTTTGAGGACGTGCGCGCCGTGCGCCGCTCGCATCGCGTGGAAGAGGGATTCGAGCGCGACGGCGCGCGTCTGTTTCTCGCGCCCGCGCTCTACAACGACGCGCTGATGGTTCAATATCTCTTGAGCCGCTCGGACAAACACGGCGGGCGCACTCTGGAAGGTCGCCTGACTCTGATGGAACTCGTCCGCCGCTTGCGTTATAGCGGCCACCTGGACGCGCAAGGCATCACTGAGCGCGACCAGTTCGACGTGCTCGAAAAGATGGTCGAGCATCTGACGGACGGCGAGGGCGCGGTCAAGCTTTATTACATTATTGACCGCAGAGATTTTCTGGAAAAGGTCAAAACGGTTTATGCGCGTTACGCTTCTTGAGCAGTCAGCATCTGTTATCGTTAAAGCTTTACCTGTTTGAAAGCCTCGTCCGTTTGACGACCATGCTCTTTCGCGGGTTGCGTGGCGGCGATGGAATCGCCTCCATCCCACCCATAATCACCGGCGCTGGCTTATCCAATGGCTGAAACTTCTCCGGCGGATTTTCCCGCACCATCACTCCCATAATTTTGGGCGACTCGGTTTGGGCTTCGGGAGCGGCGAGGTAAATTCCCAGGCCGGCGAGAAAGCTCAAGACGGTTGAGACGATGGCAGTCCGAACGCGCTTGAGCCTGCGTCTCATCGCGCGCCAGCCGACCGGGCAGTCCTGCGTCAGAATCGTGCCATCCGCGCGCCTGTAAAATCGCACGCAGAGACGGCCTTCCGTCTGATTGAGCAGCTCTTCGGCCTCACGCTTCGTCATCTCCGAAAGGTTGTAGACGTTCAGCTCGCATTGCGCGCAAAAGCGTCTGCGCGCGTCGCCGATCATGCTCTCCCAATCCGCCGCGCAGGGCGAAGCGACCTTGACGCGGCTGAGCGGGTCTTTGAATTTAGCCATCGGAACAATTCCTCCCCGAGTTTATTTGACGCTCAGGGAACGATTCCGTTCCAACAAACTTGCATTCAAATCGCCTGACTCTTCATCAAAAGCTGTAAGAAGCTGATTGAAAAGTCCCGCAAGGGACGACTGAAGCTTCAATCGTCCCTTGCGGGACTCTGTGTCGTATCTCATTCTGTTCCCAGCAATAAATTGCCGGGCTATTTTCATCAAGCCCCTGACGGGACTTTTCAAGTTTTCGCTTTTCCAAACAGCTTATAAGAGAAGGAAGACCAGCTTGAGTTTTAAACTTGATCCTGACCCTCTTTCCGAATATTTAAATCTTCCGCGAGCAGAGAGAAGAGCACTGCATCGTGCGGCTGCTCGCCCACCCAGAGCCGTCTTCTCAGGATGCCTTCGCGCACGGCTCCGGCTTTTTCGGCGACGCGTTGGCTGGCTAGATTTCCGACCGCCGCCATGATCTCAATGCGCTCGAACTTCAATTGCTCGAATGCGAACCGCGCGCCGAGAAGTGTCGCCCTCAAAGCCACGCCGCGCCCCGTCCAGCCCGTCCTCACCCAGTAGCCAAGGTTCGCCATCCTGTACGGACGATTGATCTGATTCAGTCCCACACTGCCGATCAACAGCTTCGTCTCAGGCTCAAGGATGGCAAAGCCGTATTCCGTGTCGTTCCGCCATGCCTCTTCGCGCGACATCAGAAAAGTAGAAGTTTCTTCCTTTCGATAATTCTCGTGACACCAAGGCATCCACTGAGAAAGCTCCGCGAAGGATTCACGCACGGCCCCGTACACGGCATCTACATCTTCCACGCGCCACGGACGCAGCAGGATTGTTCCGTCAGTTAATTCAACGCTCATAGATTTTCTTGATTGATGAAGAGCATGCTATCGAATATCTTCCGGCCTCAGTTTGGTGTTGGTCAATGAGGTCAGCACGTGGTCTTGCCACTCGCCGCCGATTAGTAAGTAATCACGCGCGTAGCCTTCGACGGTAAAACCCAAACGCCTGAGAAGCTTGCCGCTCCGTTCGTTAACCGGCAGATAGTTTGCCATGATGCGATGCAGGCGCAGCTCGTCAAATGCGTAAGCGATGGCTGCGGTCAGAGCTTCGCGCATCAGTCCGCGACCTTCGACGCGGTAGTCAATCTTGTAGCCGAGAAAGCAGGCTTGGAACGGGCCGCGTATGAAGTTGCTGAAGTTGCATTCGCCGATGACAGAGCCGTACGGCTGCTCGCGCTCAAAGAGGACGAGACGCATTGAGCGTCCCGCTTTGAAATCCGTTTGCGAGGCCGCGAGATAATCGCGCCAGAATTTTTCCGTGTCGTAGCCCGCAGTCTCCGGCGGCTGCCAGCGCGTCAGATGCTCGCGGTTCTCTAAAGCGAAGGCGAGCAGGCGCGGCGCGGCGTCCGGCGTGGGAATCGTGAGCAGCAATCTCTCCGTTTCGATGTGTGGGAGTTCTGTCGTTTGCGTCATTTCGATTTTATTCGAGCCGCGCTCGCTCGTCCTCGGTCGGCGGGCGGCGGCGATAGCGATGCGTAATGGGACGGCGGCGACCGATGCCGATAGCATTGCGCGAGATAGTCAGGGTCGGCGGCAACTGTTTGCGCTTGAATTCATTCGAGGGCGATTCGACGCGATTCAAAATCTCATACACGAGCCGCGCGTCGTGCCCTGCGGCGATAATCTCTTCGGGCATCGCCTTCTGCTCGAAGTAAAGTTTCAAAATCGGATCAATCAAATCATAAGCTGGAAGGCTCTGATCGTCGAACTGTCCGGGCGCAAGCTCCGCCGACGGACGCTTCCTGATAATCGCGCGCGGAATCAACTCGCTCTGGCGATTGTAATGACGGGCGAGCGCGTAGACTTCGGACTTCAACACGTCGCCGAGCACCGCGAGTCCGCCGTTCGTGTCGCCGTAGAGCGTGCAATAGCCAAGAGCCAATTCCGATTTGTTGCCCGTCGAGAGCAGCAGGCGGTCTTCGCTGTTCGAGATGGTCATGAGGATATTGCCGCGCAGGCGAGATTGTAAGTTCTCAGCCGCAGGACATTCGCCGCCCCTCGTCGGCCTCTCAAGCTTCATCTCAGTCAGGAGAGTTTCAAACGCGGCTGTAATCGGATGCTCTACAGTTTGCATGCCGAGACGACGGCCAAGCTCGATTGAATCTCCGACGCTCCCGCGCGAAGAGAAGGGCGAGGGCATCATCACCGCGAGCACGTTCTCCGAACCCATTGCCTCGCACGCGAGAGCCGCGACGACCGCCGAATCAATCCCGCCGGAGAGTCCGAGGACGGCGCGCTTGAAATCATTCTTCTCGGCGTAATCACGGATGCCGAGCACGAGCGCGCCATGCACTGCTTCGATGTCAGTGCCCGGCAGGCAATGCTCGTCGCGCACGCCGCAATCGAGGTCAACCGTCGCGCAGAATTCTACGAACGGCGGAGCTTGCAAGATAATATCGCCGCGACAATCGGCGACGATGCTCGCGCCGTCGAAGATAATTCCGTCGTTGCCGCCGACGACGTTGACGTACACAATCGGCAGCCCCGCGAGCCGCGCGCGATGAGAGACCATCGAACAACGCTCGCCCATCTTGCCTTTGTTGAAGGGCGAGGCGTTGATTGAAACCAGCACGCTCGCGCCCAGCTCGATCAATTCATCCGCCGGGTCGTGCGCGTACAGACTCTCTTTCCAGTAACTTTTATCATTCCAGAAATCTTCACAAACGGCGACGCCCAAGCGCGCGTTCGGGAGCGCGAACAGCCTGCGCTCGCTGCCTGAGATGAAATAGCGCGGGTCGTCGAACACGTCGTAATCCGGCAGGAGCGATTTATCAGCGTAGCCCAGAAGCTTCTGGTCACGAATCACGGCGGCGGAATTATAGAGCCTGCGGGTTGAGCCTGTTTCGCTTGGCCGCACAGTGCCGACGACGGCTGTCAATCCTTCCGTCGCTTCGATGATTCGTTCGAGCGGCAAGAGAGCGGAGCGCACCATGTCTCTGTCCAAAAACCAATCGAAAGACATGTAGCCCTGCACGGCTGTTTCGGGCAGCGCGACCAGTTCGGCGCGATCCTTTTTCGCCTGCTCGATGACGCGCAGGATACGATTCATGTTGCCTTCGTAATCGCCGCTCGTCGTATTGATCTGTCCGATGGTGACGCGCACTGTTTTGGATTTTAGTTTTTAGCAGAATCAATTAGCCACAGAGGACACAGAGGACACAGAGGATTTCATAAAAATCATGCTATCTGATTTCCTCTGTGCCCTCTGTGTCCTCTGTGGCTAAGTTCTAACCGTTTATGAGCAGCCCGGATGCCCGCAGTCGCAGCCGATCTCCGCCGTGTCCTTTGCGTTCTCGCAATACGCGCTGCAATAATCTTTCCCTTCCGGTGTCGGACAACTGCATGACGGATGCTTGCAGGTATTATCTTCGTCAGCCATACGTGTACCCTTCTTTCTCGAAACGAAAGTTAAGAAGCCTCGGGGGCTTTGAAAAGGGGAACGCTTGTGCTGCACATGCTAGGACTCATGCGCCGCTCCGGTCAAGCCTGTGAGCCGCTCGATTCGTGCGTTAAGGCTTTGCGCTGACGACGATGCGAACCTTGCTCTTGCGGCGCGTGTTAATCTCAATCGGATTGCCTAGCTGAAGCGGCAGCGTCTTGCCGTCAACATTGATTTCAAGCTCAGGCATCGCCGTCACCATCCCGTTGCCCGGCGCGGCCTGCGTATCGGGCGCGGGCGCAGGCTCGTTCGGTTTGGCGACATCGGTCGAGCGCGTCAAGAGATTGGTGGCGACGATGCGCCAGGTCGCGGGCGCGCAAGTGAGCCGCAGGCCGGGCGTGTCCGTCTCTGCCGCTTCGCCGATGGCGAGCGCGTCGAGCTTGAACAAGCCTTCGCCGCAACGCACGCCCTCGGCGTCATAAAAAGTCGCCCAGCCGGAGACGTAGTTGTAAAAGAACTGGCTGCGATTCTCAAGCACGAGCCTGACGTTCGTTACCGGAGAATCAATCGCGCCTTTGAGATCGGTCGTGCGCAGGCGTCCCGCCAGAGCCGCGCGCCCGTCAACATCATTCGCGGCGGCCTGTTCGGTTAAGGCGACTCGCTGCTCGCCCGTCTGTTGTTGTGCGTGAACGTTGACGGACGCCAACGCGATGAAAATGATGCAGATGAGTTTTGCTTTCATGTTCTCTCCTTGGAAAGAATAAGTCTCACGCAAAGGCGCAAAGACGCAAAGAAAAGCCTTCAAGAATTAATCAGCATTCAACAACCTTGCGTTCTTCCTTTGCGCCTTTGCGCCTTTGCGCGAAAATTCTTTTCTTCAAATAATCGGCAACAACGAAGCCCCGCGCGGCATGATAAAACCTTTCGCTTCCGTGTGCTCCAGAGCTTCATCAATCGTCCGCGCCGGACGCAGACGCATACGCCGCACAGCTTCCTCTTCAAGACTTGAGATGAGATAAACGCGAAACCGCTCGGCCTTCGCGAGCAAAGACCAGGCCGTCTGCCCGTTCACTTCATAACGCTCACGCAAACGCGTTTCGAGCGCGCGTGAATCTTTCATCTCAAACCATTTCAAAAAATCCGCGCGCCCCAAACCGTCCGCGCATTCCGCCAACAGCACAATCGTTCCGCCATCGGCGCACGCATAAGAGGCCATCTCCAGAGCCTTGTGCGCCTGAATCAGATTGAGGTCATACGGCGAGCCGCCGCAGCTTGCGATAACGACTTCGCGTCTGGATTCCAAAAGCAAAGAATGAGCGGCTGCATAATCCTCACAGGCTCGCCTGTGAGCCGCGCGCCAGTCGCCAGCGTAAACTCGCGTCACGCGTCCTCTCTCGTCAACCATCGTGTTGATGAGAAACGACGGCGCGATTATCCCCGCGATGCGCTCGCATTCCTCGTGCACAGCATTGCCTTCGAGCAGCCCTGCGCCGACGCCCGCGCGCCGTCCGCCTCTTTCAAAGTCGAGCGCGAGCATGTGCGTCGCCTCGACGGTCGCGGCAGAGGCGAGGCCGGGACAAACCGACTTGCGCCCGCCCGTGAATCCGGCGAAGTAATGAAAGCCGACCGCGCCCGTCAGAATAACATGCGTGTGCTCTTTGAGCGCGCGATTGACTTCAACCCTTGTGCCTCGCTCCGTGCTGCCCAAATCAATAAATTTTGAAGCGTCCGACGCGTCATGCTCAAGCGTCCTGATTCTCTGCGCGATGAAGGGAGTCAAGAGAGCGCGTTTTTCATCCTCCGTCACGGCGCGATGAATGCCCGTCGCAAAGATAATGCGCATGTCAGAGGGCGCGACTCCGATTTCAATCAGACGCCGCACGAGCAGATTGACGACCTGCGCGCTGCCGCTCTCTCTGGTCGCGTCCGAGACGACAATCAAGACGGAATCGCCCGCCGTGATAATCTCCGAAAGCGGCGGCGCATCAATCGGCGTATCAATCGCCAAGCCGATCTCTGCATCCGAAAGCGGACGCTCATCAGAAGTGCCCGGCGCGCTCAGCACGCGAAATCGCCGCTCGTCAAAATCAAAATTGACCGACCCGCGACCGTAACTTAATTCCATAATCTTAAAGAGCGATTTAAACTCCGAATCTTATCAACGCGCGCTCGATGGTATTGAGGACGGTGACATCGGCTTTGCCCCCGGCGCGCGCGTCGCCGAGCCAGCGGCGCAAGCGTCGCGCCTCTTCAATCGTCTCAATCCGGCAGCCGCCCGTCAGAGCGAGCGTGACTAAAGAGTCCGGCGCGCCGTGCGTCACCAGCGCGGCCTGCAAAGCCGCCTGCTCACGTAAATCAAGCGTCAATAAAAGACTGATTTCCATAAAGGATAGTTTTCAGTTTTTAGTTTTCAGTTTTCAGTAAAACAAAGCGTTGCTTGCTGAAAACTGAAAACTAAAAACTGAAAACTAATTTTATTCCCGCGTCGAGCGAAAGCAAGCCGTGCCCGAATGACAGAAGTGAAAAGTTTCGTCCTCGAAGTCCTGCGTTTCCATTTGAATCGTCAGGTGATCGACGCCGAAGCGTTCGTGCAGCTTGGCGCGCAAGGCTTTTAATAGTTCAGGCTGTGAAATCAATTCGGCGTGGATGACGTGCGCGCTGAGGGCTTCGCGTCCCGAAGTTATCGTCCAGACGTGCAGGTCGTGAACGGCTTCGACTCCTGTCGTTTCAAGTATCGCCGCTTCGACCGCCGCGAGGTTGATGTGCGCGGGCGTGCCTTCGAGCAGCACGTTGACGGCGTCGCGGATCAGATTCCACGAACTCCACACGATGAGCAGGCCAATTAGAAAGCTGAACAGAGCGTCCGCCGCGTACCAGCCGTAAAAGTACATGAGCGCGCCCGCGATGATTGCGCCGAGCGAGCCGAGCGCGTCGCTGATGATGTGCAGCCACGCGCCGCGCACATTCAAATCCTCTTCATGATCTCCATGCAGAATCCACGCGCAGAAAAGATTGACGACGAGACCGCCCGCCGCCACGATCATCATCACTCCGCTCTTGACGACGGGCGGAGAAGACCAACGCTCGTAAGCTTCGTAAAAAATGAAGAGCGAGAGCAGCACCAACACGACGCCGTTGATTAAAGCCGCGAGGATTTCGAGCCGGTAATAGCCAAACGTCTTGCTCGGCGTGGCCGGGCGCGAGCCGAACCAGATGGCCGTCAGAGCCAACGCGAGAGCCGCCACGTCCGCCAGCATGTGCCCGGCATCGGCCAGCAAAGCGAGCGAACCCGTCCACCATCCGCCGAACGCTTCGGCCAGCATGTAGACGATAGTCAGCACAAGCACAATCGTCAGACCGCGACGGCTGCGAGACGCGCGCCCGTGCTTCTGCTCGCCATTGCTGAGAGCATGCGCGTGCGACCCGCCGTGCCGCGCTTCATCTGTGGCCTGTGCTGTGGACATAAAAAAGCAGGAGTCAGGATTCAGAATCAAAACAGCTTGTCTTTCATGCTGAATCCTGAGTCCTGAGTTCTGAGTTCTGTATTTTATCAAGCGCCTGCCGCACGTCCGCGATGATGTCGTCGGCGGCTTCGATGCCGAGCGAGAAGCGCACGGTCGCGGGCGAGACGCCTGCGGCGCGCAGTTGCTCATCTGTGAATCCGTTGTGCGAAGAGTAGAGCGGATAGCTCACTAAAGTTTCGACTCCGCCGAGAGACGGCGCACAGCGCGCGAGGTTGAGCGCGTCGAGAAAAATTTCCGCCTCCCGCTCGCCGCCGACCAGGTCAAAAGCCATGACGCCGCCGAAGTCCGTCATCTGTCGTCTGGCGAGCGCGTGCCCCGCGTCGTCTTCGAGTCCCGGATAATAAATCCGCGCGACACGCTCATGCCCTTTGAGGGCATGAGCCAGCCGCCGCGCGTTCTCACAGGAAGCGCGCACGCGCACCTCCAAAGTTTTCATCCCGCGCCCGAGCAGATAGGCCGCCGCCGGATCGAGCGTCGCTCCCGTCAGAACCGCGAGCCGCCGCACGCGCGCGATGTATTCCTGACTGCCCGCGACCGCGCCCGCCGTCACGTCCGAATGACCGCTGAGATATTTCGTCGCGCTGTGCATCACGGCGTTGATGCCGCGCGCGAGCGGGCGTTGGAGGACGGGCGTGGCAAAGGTGTTGTCCGTAATCGAAAACAGATTGGCGGCGCGGGCGACCTCTGCGGCCAGCTCCAGATCAATGAGGCGATTGGTCGGGTTGGTCGGCGTCTCGAACCAGAAAACGCGCGTGCGCTCAACGGCCATCTCGGGCAGGTTCGGAATCTCTTCGACGCTGATAAAGCGCGAGCGAATCTGAAAGCGTCCGAGGACTTCTTCGATGATGCGCGTCGTGCCGCCGTAGATTGACTCGCAGGCGATTATCTCGTCGCCCGCTTCGCAGAGCGCGGCGAGCGCGCAGAAGGTCGCGGCAGAGCCGGAGGAAGTGACGACCGCGCTTTCCGCTCCTTCGAGCGCGGCCATCTTGCGCTCGACTTCGGCGACGGTCGGATTGCCGTAACGCGAATAAAAATAGCTCTCAGGCATTTCGCCGCGCGCATAGCTTCTCAGCTCGGCAAAGTTTTTGAAGCTGAAGACGGTCGAATGAAAGACAGGCGAGACGACTGCGCCGAAGGCTTGCTCGCCGGTGCGCTCGCCGCCGTGAACGGCAACCGTCGAAGATGAAGAGCCTGCTGTATCTTCTTTGGAATCCATGTCGATGAGTCCCAATCTCAAATGTGAATCATGCGAGCGCGAGAGATAAGCTTAGCAGATTGAAGGGCAAGGATGAAGGCGGAAGGATGAAGGATGAAAGTGTGGCTCTTGAAGATGAGAGGTTGAAATTAAGCTGAACTGCCTCTGAATAACCCGGCTTTGAAAGCATGCCTTTCATCCTTTCGCCTTCCGCCTTCCGCCTTGCCTTTCAACTTTTTCCTAGACAGGCGGGCGGTGTTTAACTATCATAAGGCACGCTTTTAGGCTAAGGCGTGTGCCCCCGACAAAGGCACGGATGATCAATCCTGCTAGTCTTCAAACCTAGCTTTCATCCATTTCACTTAACGGCTCGCGTCGGACTCGTGCTGCCTCGCATGGTACAATCGGTGTCCGTAGAGTCAATCATGATTAGCTTGAATATCCACAGCGGAGGTTTTTAACATGATTAGAATGGGACGAGGCTCAAAACCTGAGCAGGAAGAGAGCGACCACAGTATGGACACTTCCGAATCACAGCCGAACACACTCTATCCATCCAGTTCATATCAGAACAATGAAGCCCAGCACCGGCAGACGGCAGACCCGGCCTCTGCTTCGCGCGCCATCAGCGAGAGCGAATCGCTGGCGCGCGACATCAAGGACGGCATCCTCAGTGGCTATGTCGGCAACGGCACGATCTTGACGGGCGAGGCCACGTTCAAGGCGATGCTCAGAGTGGACGGCCACCTCTCGGGCACGGTCAGCTCGGAATCAGGCACACTGATTGTCGGCAACAACGGTCAGGTTGACGCCGACGTGAAAGTCGCCGTCGCCACGATTCACGGCGCGGTCAACGGCGACATCGTCGCCAGCCAGCGACTTGAGCTGGGGCGCGCCGCCCGTGTCAAAGGCAATATCGAGTCTCCTTCGCTGGTCATCGAGCAGGGCGCGGTCTTTGAAGGAAGCTGCCGCATGATTCAGGTCAAAGCGGATCAGGAGAAGGCGCGCGAGAGTATGACGCGCGGCACATCATCACGCAGCAGCGACGTGCTCGACACCAGCTCGATGCAGCCGGTTTCGGATGAGTCCTCGACGACCACCGATTACTCGGACATCTCGGACGTGGCGAGCTAAAAAGCTTTTTCAGCCTGATAAAAATTTTACGGCGCTCCGCAAGCAAAAGCGGAGCGCCATTTCTTTTTCCCAGGCTGAGACGAGCGCGAACGTCCTCACGCTCTTAAATTTTTCACCAATTAATCGTAACTGTTGGCGGAGTGAAAGTATATGTCAGCGTGCCGGTGACCGGCTCGTGCGACTGGAAGGTGCGCGTAAAAGTTGATCCACGCGAGGCCTGCGCTGCGGCGGAGCGCAAGAGCGGGTGGCCGCTCACGACTGTGGCGGATGTCACGTTGCCGTCTTCATCTATCTGTATCTGCACGACGACCGCGCCGCCCACGCGCATAGTCTGTGCGATATTCGAGTAAACCGGCTTTGGTGTTTCAAGCACACGATCACAGAGCGTCCCGCAATCAACCGTGACGGCGCGCTCCAACTCGGCCTTTTTCCGTTTGGTTTCAAATTCTTTCTCGCGGGCAGATGCTTCTTCGGCCTGCTCATTATATTGCTCGCCATGCGTGACATCTCCGGCCAACTCGTACAAGCGGGCGTTGTCCGCCAGCAGCTCAACCTTCCGAGACCATGCAAACTCATCTTCCGGCGTTAAAGCAATCGCCTGTTCCGCCATTTGCAATCCGCGCGAGGCGCACTGATGTCCTCTGGCAATCTCGGCTGCGGTCTCTGCGTCAATGCGTCCGGGGTCGGTCGTGTCTGTCTCTTCGACGTAAAGCTTCTCGGTCGTCCGCGTGACGACCTCTTCGGCGCAATCTCGATCCAGCCAAGCGAGCCTGAGATATGCGTAAGCTTGTTTCTCGACTGAGACAGTCGTATTAATGGCACGCTGCATGAGCCATGAGCGCAGCAGCTCCGTCTCATGTAGGTCTGCGTATAAAGAATTGACCGCCTCGAAGGCTTCATCGTTACCGGAGTCTACGGTCACAACTCTTTGATAAGCAACGATGGCTTCGCGCGCCTTGTTCGACTTCTCCGCGCCCTCGTCCATGTGTTTGTACTGTCTTTCAACGGCGTATGCGATTGAGAGCAAGGCGTCGTTGTTTGAAGGGTCAAGCTCCGCAGCTTTTTTCGCATGAAGCTCGGCATCAGCAAATCTGTCTTCATCGAAAGCATCCTGAGTCTTCTGCATCTCCGCCCTCACGGCTCGCTGCCGCGCGGTCGGCTTGTCAGCTTGAGATTGCGTCTCTGACTTGGGAGGCTGCTTCACCGTTTGACCTTGTGCAGCCGTGAGAGCGATAAGCGCAAGCAATGCGGTAGAGAAAGCGCGTTTCATCGGTTTGACCCCTTCGGGTGTGACCCTCATGCAGTATTTCTGCGGGCGCGGGAGACTGGTCGAGCATAGTCTTGGATGCATGCTCTGCCAAACAAGTCTCCCGCCCGGCCTCATGTTTACGGAGTTGCGCATCGGAGAAGGCGACACACAAATATTGACATCACGGCGCGATAAGCTTAAGGTGTGCACATCCCCTGTGTAGGAAAAAGGTTTGTCGCCTAGCTCTTGTGCACCTGAAAACCGGAAACCCCTATTCTACTACGGTTCTGTAACCTAAACTTCAAGCAACTTTCAAGCGGAAGAGAGGAAATCCATGCGAATTTCACCAATAGCCAAGACACGTCGCACAAGCAGGTCGCTGCCGTTTGCGCTGACGATTTTCACTGCGCTGGCATTAGTTAGCGCCATCATTAGCCCGGCTTTCTCCGTCGCGGCGCAGGACGCAGCCCAAGCTCCGCAAACGCCGACCGTGTATCGCACGCCATATGATTTTACCGGCGATGCCCGCTCGGATTTCGCAAATGTTTCGTTCGACGCAGCATCACCGGGAACGCCAATCACCTGGAAGGTTTTACGTAATCCGGCCAACCCGGCTCCGGGCGCGGCCTTCATTCGCATCTTCGATTACGGCGTCTCAGGTGACTCGCTCACTCCGGCTGACTATACCGGAGACAGTAAGACCGAACTCTCGGTCTGGCGCACCGGCCAATTTATTAACGCTCCTTTCCCGGAAGGAACAGGCCCGGTCGGCCCGCTCACCTTCGACAACTGGGGAAATGCCGCAGGCGACAATCTGGGGCGCGTGGGCGACTATGACGGCGACGGCAAGGATGATGAGGTGGTCGTCCGTGTCACGGGCGGCATTCTCAACTGGTACATCAAGAAAAGCTCGGGCGGCACTCAAGTGACGCCATTCGGGCGCGTCATTACCGGGCTCACCACATTGGCTTTTCAGGGAGCCGATTTTGACGGCGACGGAAGAGACGAGCTGGTGATGGCTAATGTCAGCGCGTCCAACGGGTCGAATACATGGTGGATTGGCGACAGCCTTACCGGACAGGTCAAGCTGACTCTCTCTTACGGCAACTGGGTCACGGACTATTTCCTCAGCCCGGATGATTTCACCGGCGACGGAAAAGCCGACCTTGTCGCGTATCGTGCCGGAGGCTCAGATGCGGATGCCGGAGGATGGTACATCCGGGACACTGCGACCGGCGCTGTTTCGCTCACTATCTTCGGCCTCCCCGACCCGGCTTTCACGAACGAAGACATTCCGGTGCGTGGAAATTTTGACGGGGACAACAGGGCGGATATTTGCGTCTTCCGCCGTCAGACTAAGACGTATTACTGGATTCCAAGCGCAGGCGGCGGGGTTCAAGCCCAGCAATGGGGTAATCCGAATGATGCGAATGAGCTCCCAATCGGAGCATTCTTTAACTTCTAGCCGCATCAACAGACGAGGCTCAGCCATAAAAGCTGCCGGCATTGAAATCGCTTTCAATGCCGGCAGCTTTTTAACTTCTATCTGTCAAGAGGAGAAAATAACTTTGCGTGCTTTGCGAGCTTTCCTTTGCGCTCTTTGCGGTTAAGTTGAACTCTAAACGCAAAGACCGCAAAGATTGAAGACGCAAAGAGCGCAAAGGAAATGTTTTTTCCATCCAGTCACGCTCTTCTCTTGTTTCGCATTGCCTCTCGCTCAGCCTGTTTCCCGAAGAGCTAAATCCGCGCACTTTTGGTACTCTATAGCAACCCCGGACTACAGCTAACGTTTTGCCCGCGAGTTCATTTAAGCCAGATGTCGCACCGAGTCAACAGAACCGAGAATCAAAACGGCAGCCTGAAGATCGTCAAAGCCGCGTGCCCGCATGATTGCCCGGACACCTGCGCGATGCTCGTGACGGTCGAGAACGGTCGCGCGTTGCGCGTCGCGGGCGACCCCGCGCATCCGTTCACGCGCGGCTTCCTCTGCACTAAAGTCGCCAACTACGAACAGCGCACGCACAGCCCCGACCGCATACGCACCTGTCTCAAACGCGTCGGCAAAAAAGGCGAAGGGCTTTTCACAGAGATAACCTGGGACGAAGCCCTTGACGAGATCGCCGCGCGCTTTCGTTCATTGGCTGAATCAAGCGAAGGCGCGGAGACGATCCTGCCTTACAGTTATTGCGGGACGATGGGTTTGGTGCAATCGCAATCAATGGATCGCCGCTTCTTTCATCGCCTGGGAGCGTCGCAGCTTGACCGCACCATCTGCGCGACGGCGGGCGGCGAAGGTTATACGGCGACCATCGGCGCGAAAATCGGAACTGACCCCGAAAAGTTTAAGGACGCGCGATTGATTCTGCTCTGGGGCACGAACACCCTGACGGCCAACGTGCATCTCTGGCCTGAGATTCTGGCGGCGAAAAATAATGGCGCGCGCGTCGTCGCCATTGACCCGCGCCGCACACGCACGGCCGATCAATGCGACGAGCACATCGCGCCTCTTCCCGGCACGGACGCCGCGCTCGCGCTCGGCATGATGCATGTCATCTTCGCCGAAGGCTTGGAAGACAAAGATTATCTTGAAAGCCACACGATTGGAGAGAGCGAGCTGCGTCGTCGCGCCAGCGAGTATGCGCCCGCACGCGTCGCAAGCATCTGCGGCCTCGAAGCCGAAACGATTGTGCGTCTGGCTCGCACGTATGCGAGCACGAAGCCTTCGGCGATTCGCATCAACTACGGCGTGCAGAGACACGCGGGCGGCGGCATGGCCGTCCGCACGATAGCTTGTCTGCCAGCAGTCGTCGGCGCGTGGCGCGACGCGGCGGGCGGCATCCTGCTTTCGACGAGCGGGATGTTTCCACTCAACTATCACGCGCTCGAACGCCCCGACCTGATGCCCACGCCGACGCCGCGCATGCTCAACATGTCAGAGCTTGGCAACCTGCTCATGAAAGTGTCCGACCCGCCCGTCCGCGCGCTCTATGTTTACAACTCGAATCCGGCGGCGGTCGCGCCCGATCAGTCGAAAGTTTTGGAAGGACTCAGGCGCGAGGATTTGTTCACGGTCGTGCATGAATTGTTCATGACGGACACGTGCGACTACGCAGACATCGTGCTGCCCGCGACTTCGCAGCTAGAGCATTTCGATTTGCACAAGGCATACGGCCATTTTTATCTTGCCGTCAACGAGCGCGCCATCGAGCCGCTTCATGAAGCGAAAGCTAACACGGAGGTTTTTCGCCTGCTCGCCGCGAGGCTCGATTTCGCCGAAGACTGTTTCAAAGATTCCGACGAAGAGATCGCGCGGCAGGCTCTGCAATCGAATCATCCGTCGCTCGCGGGCATCACGCTCGAAGGCTTGCGCGAGCATGGCTGGATGCGTCTCAAAGTCGCTGACGATTTCGCGCCGTTCGCGTCGGGGAATTTCCCGACCGACTCGGGCAAGTGTGAATTGTTCTCTGAAAAACTCGAAGCATTGGGCTTGCCAGCCGTGCCGGACTTTATTCCGCCGAGCGAATCGCGCCAGAGCGCGCCGGAGCTTGCGAAAAGATTTCCGCTCGGCTTGATTAGCCCTGCGGCGCATGCTTTTCTCAATTCAAGCTTTGCCAATCTGCCGAAGCAATTGAAGCAGGAACTCAGACCTTTCGTCGAGATTCATCCCGAAGATGCGCGCGCGCGCGGCATCGCGGACGGCGACGGCGTTCGCCTCTTTAACGAGCGCGGCTCATGCGAGCTGTCTGCGGTCGTCACGACGCGTGCGCGCGCGGGCGTCGTCGTCTCGCCCTCCGTCTGGTGGAACAAGCTTTCGCCCGGCCAGACGAATATCAATCAACTGACTTCGCAAACCCTGACGGACATGGGCGGCGGCGCGACGTTTTATGACGCGTTGGTGGAGGTTGAGAAGACTAACTGATTGTACTTTGTGTTTTGTTCTTTGTATTTTGCACGCGACTCAAGCTTGGGTTTCATAATTCAAGTCGAGCCGGACATCAAAGAACAAAGCACAAAGTACAAAGCACTTGACAGCGACGGCGCATCTCGCTCATACATAGAACTGTTTCCCCCTTTTAAGTTCATGAACACACATCGTCATCCGAAAAACTGTCTCGGCTTGCGCGCGGCCATGATTGCTCTGCTCGCCTGCGTCTTATCCGTCAACATTGCTCAGGCGCAGAGGGCGAAGCAGGGCGGCGCGGCCAAAGCTGCGGCGCAGGCTGCCAGCTCGCGCGCGGGCGTGCCGGATGAAGTGGTGTTGCAACTCGTCCGCGCGGAGGACGAGCGGCGTTGGGGCGCAGAGATCGCCGCGCTCTTTTCAGACAAGCGTGCGGCTGTGCGCGAGCGCGCCGCTCTCGCCGCCGGACGCATCGGAGACGAGCGCGCCGTCTCTTCGCTCTCAATCTTGATCTCTAACGATAAGAGCGCGGCGGTGCGCGCGATGGCCGCGTTCGCGCTCGGCGAGACTGAAAGCATGACGGCGGCAGAGCCTCTGCTGGCCGCTCTCAGGCGCGGCGATGAGGCGGGGCAAGTGCGCGCGCGCGTCGTCGAAGCCCTCGGCAAAGTCGGCGCGGCATTGCCTGAAACAGAAACCGAGCGCAGGCGCGTGATTGGCGAAGCGATCTTAAACGCGCTCTCGCTCGAAGCTCAGCCGGGAATGAAGCGGCAAAGGGAAGTCGTCTTGAAAGGCTTGACCGCGACTTTGCGCGTGCATCCAGCGAATGCCGGAGCAGTGCTCGCGCAGTTTTTGACCGACGCGGACGCGCGTATTCGCGCCGACGCCGGAAACGCTTTGACGCGACTGAAAGCGAAAGAGGGCGGCGAGCAGTTGCGCGCAATGTTGATGGGCGAAATCGATCCGGTCGCGCGTGCGAATGCGGCGCGTGCGCTCGGCGCGGCGGAAAACAAAGATGCTTTTGAAGTCTTGCTCGCCCGCTCTTCATCGGACGCGGACGAGCGCGTGCGCGTCAGCTCATTGCGTGCTCTCGGCGCGCTCAAAGATACGCGCGGGGTCGCGCCCCTCATCACGCGCGGGGCTGCTCTCCTGACCGCTTATCGTGCGGCGAAGGCGCGCGGCGTCACGCATCCGTCGGAGCTGAACGAGCTGTTGGAAGTCGCCACCGCGCTCGGTCGCATCCTGCCGAACACGGGCGACGCGCGCGCGATTGAGTGGCTGCGAGAGTTGCGCGACGCGCAGGAAGCCATTGATGCTGAAACCGAAATCGCTTTCGCGCGCATAGCTCCTTCGGCTTACCTGCGCGAGAGGCCGTTTAATAAGCTCGCGGATGAAGCGACGCGCGTGTGGCTCTTCGCGGACTGGCATCGCGCGTCGAGCCTCGCGCAAGGCTTGAATGAAATCGCCGGTATCACCGGAGAGGCTGCGGGCAACAGCGTGATTGGCCTGCAAGCGGACGCGCAGCTCGTCTTGCGCGCGATGCTTGATGACGCGCGCCTGAACGCGCTCGCCGCGCCGGACGTGCTGCGCGCACTGGCTGCACTCAAGCCGACCGACCTCGGCGAGCTGATGCGCAAGCAGATGAGCGCGAAAGATTTTATCGTCCGCGCGACGGCGGCTGAGCTTTTGGGCGCGATGCCGCCCGATGAAACTAATGCTACCTCGCTGATTGAAGCTTTGCCCGTCGCGATGAAGGATGAGATGAACGACGCCGCGCTCTCGATTCTCGACACGCTCGCCAAGCAGAAGACCGCGCGCGCCAATGATGCTATTAAGAGTGCGCTCGAATCTCCCGATTATCTGCTGCGTCGTCGCGCCGTCGCGCTCTTGAAAGAAATGGACGCGGGCGATTTTTCGACGCGCATTGCGACCGTCGCCACGCGTAATACGTTGGCCGATTACACGCGTGCTTTGGCGCGCCGGAACGGGCGCACGCGCGCCGTCGTCAAAACTGAAAAGGGCGAGTTCACGATAGAGCTTTTGCCGGATGACGCGCCTCTGACGGTTGATAATTTCGTGCAGCTCGCGCGTCGCGGATATTTCAACGGCATCACCTTTCATCGCGTCGTGCCGAACTTCGTGATACAGGGCGGCGACCCGCGCGGCGACGGCAACGGCGGGCCGGGCTACCAGATTCGTTGCGAGATAAATGAAGTCGAATACGCGCGCGGCGCGGTCGGGATGGCTCTGTCCGGCAAAGACACTGGCGGCTCGCAGTGGTTCGTCACGCATTCGCCGCAGCCGCATCTCGACGGAGGCTACACGGTCTTCGGCACGGTCGCAGAGAAGGACATGCCAATCGTTGACGGCATCGCGCGCGGCGATAAGATTATCAACATCACTATTCAAGAGGGAGCGCGACCGTCGTCGAAGCAAAGCAGCCCGGCTGACGAAGCGCAGAAGAGACGGAAGAAGCATTGAGCGAACAGAATTACAACCGCAGAGACGCAGAGACGCAGAGCATGAGAGGCAACGTATTTCAAGCTCGACTCTCTTCTTTGCGCCTTTGCGCCTTTGCGAGAGAAAGTTTCACGCAAAGGCGCAAAGGCGCAAAGAAGAACGCGACGCGTTTGAGCTTTTACAGCTTGCCTCTCATCATGCTCTTCACGCTCTCGGCCTCTTTCGCGCAGCAGCCTGTGAGAGAACAGCCGCGCGACGCGTATGACATCAGGCTCAAGCTCGATTTCGATGAGAGGAATTTTACGGGCACTGAGCGCGTGCGCTGGATCAACGCGGACGACCGCCCGACTTCTGCGCTCTATTTTCACCTCTACGCGAACATGCGTCCGCCCTCCAATGATCCGACGGTTGACGAGCCGCGATTGGAGGTCACAGAGGTGCGCGCCGCAGACACGAACGCGGCGTTGGTTTATGCGCTCGACGATCAGGCGACTACGCTTCGCGTGAATTTGCGGACGCCGGTCGCCGCCGGAGCTGCGACCGAAATCATGCTCTCGTTCAAAGGCAGCGTCCCGGAGATTGACACTGAAGAGACTGGGATTCTCGCGCACATCATACAACAGGTGGACGCGGTCTTGAGGAGCGAGCGCGAGACAAGGCGTGCGCGTGACATCAACTTTCGCTGTCGCGGCGTGATGCTGCTCGGCGCGGCCTATCCGGTCTTGGCCGCGCGCGAGGGAGAGGACTGGCAGCGCAAGGTTGAGACGAGCATCGGTGACGCTCTCTTCACAGAGGTCGCGGATTATCGCGTCGCCATCGAAGCCGCGCAGGGCGTCAGCCTCTTCACTTCGGGCGAAGAGATAAAGCCGCAAACCGAGGGCGCGAACAGCTTACTTTTCAAGGGCGAAAACCTTCGCAACTTCGCAATCATCGCGGGGCGCAACTTACGCGCTCAGGAACGGATGGCTGCGGGCGTGCGCGTGCGTTCGATTTTCACAGCCGAGCGCGAAGTCGTCGGGCGGCGCGTGCTGGGGATTGCCGCCGAGGCGGTCGAAGCTTACGCGGCGCGTTTCGGCGAACTGCCGTTCAAACAGGTGAGCATCGCGGAAGCTCCGCTCGTGGCGGGACTCGGCGGCGTCGAGTTTGCCGGACTGTCGGCGATTGCCAGCGCATTCTATGTTGATTTCGATTCGCAGACCGTGCGTAATCTGCCTGAGCTTGTGCGCGAGCAGCGCGCGTCTGTCGAAGATAGTCTGGAATGGACTGTCGCTCACGTCGTCGCGCAGCAGTGGTGGGGCATCACGGTCGGCAACGACCCCGAACGCGCGCCCGTGCTCGACGAAGCTCTCTCGAATTGGTCTGCGCTCTATTATTACAAAGAGGCGCATGGCGAAGAGCGCGCCGCGCTCGCGCTCGAAGACCAGTTGCGCGGCGTCTATAAAATTTACCGCACCTTCGGCGGCGAAGACATGACTGCCGATCACGCGGCGCACGATTATCGAAACTTTTTTCAGTATGCCGCGATTGTCAACAGCAAGGGCGCGTTGATGTTCATGGAGCTGCGGAAGCTCCTGGGCGACGAGAAATTTTTCGCGGCTCTGCGTAGTTACTACAAAGCCAATTCGTTTGAGATAGCTGAGATGGACGACCTGCGCGGCGCGTTCATCGCCGAAGCTCCGCTCGCGCAAAGACGCGCCGTGACGCGTATCTTTCAGCGTTGGCTATCGAGCAAGCGCGGCGACGAAGACATCGCGCCGCCGGACCCGCAGCTCGCCGCCGCGCTCGGCATCAACCCGAACATTCAGAAGAGCAACGACCACAACGCCTTCACGCGGCTCGGCAAATTCTTCTGGCAACAGATGACAAGAATACGTTAATGCTGGTCGAGCCTGTAAATCCTGAAACGTAAATTGTGAAAGCTTCGTTTTTATGTTTGAGGATTTACGTAACCGAAAATGAGAAATTACAAATCGCAGGAAGAGCTTGAGCCGCGACGCAAACAGCCCGTCGAGCGGCGCAAGGTCGAGATTGAAGAGAGTCTCGATCAGATTAGCCGCTGGATGGACGGGCTGTTTCGGATTCCGGGCGTCGGGTGGCGATTCGGCCTCGACGCTCTGGTCGGTTTGATTCCGGGCGTCGGCGACACCGCGACGACGCTCGTCTCTTTCTATATCCTTGCGGCGGGCGTGCGCTACAGAGTTCCGAAGGTCACGCTCTTGCGGATGGGACTCAATATCGGGATAGATTATCTGCTCGGCTCTGTGCCTGTGGTCGGCGATCTGTTTGACGCTATCTGGAAAGCGAATCAGATGAACGTCGAGCTGCTGCGCGAGCGCGCAACCGTTTCGGCTGAGGAAGCTCGCACGGGAAGAATCAGCGATTGGCTCTTCGTCGCGATGATTATTCTCATCCTGCTCGTCCTGCTCTTCGGCTCAATCGCCGTGAGCATTTATTTGTTGACGCTTATCTTTAAATACTTCTCTTCCTGAAACTCAGAAACAGTTTCACGCAAAGGCGCAAAGGCGCAAAGAAAAGCTCAATTGCTTTCTTTGCGCCTTTGCGCCTTTGCGTGAGTTATCCCCTCTCATTCGGGAGCATACGGGGTTGACACTTCGACATCCCCCGTCGCGCCGACGACGCTCGAAGAGAAACGCGCGCCGGTAAAGCTCTTGATGATAGAGAAGTCGCCGGAGGCCGGACGCCAGACGGCGATGTCCGTCATCCCGTCGCCGTCGTAATCTGCGGGCGCGGTCACGTCCCCGTTGCCGTTCGTGCCGTGCTGTATTTCAAGATACTGGCTCGGCGCGTCAGGTCTGTAAACGTACCAGTGATTGTTGCTCGGACGAAAGACGACAAAGTCGTTCCGGCTGTCGCCGTCAAAATCTCCGGGCGTGGGCACATCGCCATTAGTTCCCCACGGCACTGCGCGGAAAGAGCTGTCCGCGCTATTGAGGATATACCAGTAGCCGTTTGAAGGACGCCAGACGGCGAGGTCTGTCTTGCCGTCGCCGTCATAATCTCCCTGCACGGTTTTATCCGTGCTGAGGCCGAAACCGATGCCGTAGAAAGTGCCGTCGGAGCTGCGAAGCACGTACCACGCGCCAGTCGAGAGACGATAGACCGCGACATCCGTTTTGTGATCGCCGTCGTAATCTCCCGGCACAGGCTTGTCTCCGCTTGTCCCCCACGCCGCCGCGAAGAGGCTGCTATCAGAGCTGCGCAAGACATACCAGACGCCGTTTGAGGGACGAAAGACCGCGAGGTCTGCTTTGCCATCACCGTCGTAATCTCCGGGCGCGGGCTTGTCGCCAAAGCTGCCGCCGCCCCACGGCTGAATCCTGAGCGAGTTGTTTGAGCTTTGCAGGATGCGCCATGTGCCGTCACTTGGTCGCCAGACTGCGAAGTCCGCTTTGCCGTCTCCGTCATAATCGCTCTTGATATGCGTCGGATTGCAATTGCCCAGCAAGGTCGAAACGTCCGAGTATGTGTTCAGCATGCGCGGCCCATTGTCCACAATCAGGTCAAGCCTGCCATCATTATTGAAATCGCCCGCGCCGATGGAACGCTCACTGTAGCCGCCAGCGTTCGTGCTCACGACGGAGAAACTGCCCGCGCCGTTGCCAGCTAAGAGGACGACCGTGCCCGGATTGACGGAGGTATTGGGAATCTGTATGTCGTTGATTCCGGCCAAGTCCACTTTCCCGTCGCCCGTAAAATCTCCCGCAAGCATGTCTCTAAAATTGATGCCGAGGTCGAAAGTGGTCGCCGCGCCGAATCCGCCCGTGCCGTTGCCGAGCAGGACGGCCAGCGACGGAGGATTGTAAGCCACGCCTCCGAAAGCCCAGTTCGCCACAGCCACATCGAGCTTCGCGTCGTTGTTGAAATCTCCGACGGCAATCGCCGAAGGGAGGTTCAAGCCGGTGGCGAAATGCGTCGGAAACGAAAAAGAGCCAGTGCCGTTATTCAAGAGCACGGAGACGCCATTCGTGCTGTTGGCAGTTATCAGATCGAGCTTGCCATCGCCGTTGAAGTCTGCGGCCTTGATGTCGCGCGGGTCGTCGCCCGTCGGCGTATCAACCGGAGCGGCATACGTGCCCGTGCCGAAGCCGTTCAAGATGGAAACCCTGCCGGGAATGCCTGATTGCTGTACGGCGGTTGCGATGTCCGGTTTGCCGTCGGCATTGAAATCGCCTGTCGCCAGCGAGCTGCCCGTGACATTATAGGTAGCGACCGGGTTGAATGAGCCGTTGCCTTGTCCGGCCAGCGTCTGGATCATGCCGCCGGTCGTTACAATCAGATCGAGCTTGCCGTCGCCGTTAAAATCCGTGACGGCTGTGTCCGACGGGTTGCGTATGATGCTGTCGAAGCCCGTCAGCGAGAGGCCGTTCGCGCCGCCCAAAAATCTGAAGAGCGGATTGCTCAACGATAAATTGGAATTACCCACAGGCACCATCGCATCTGCGAAACCATCGTTGTTGAAATCCCCTGTGGCGATGCTCGCGGGTGAGCCGTTGAAACCTGCGTCAGCGATTAAAAAAGTGCTGGTTCTGAAACCGGGCGTAAGCCCCGCGCCGCACGGCGCGATGGCAAAAGTTTCGATGGCTCCCATGCTGATTAAACACAGAACGGCCAGCGATAATCTCAGTCGTTTCTGAAAATTCCGGGCGAAGGCGCGATACATAATCTCATACTCCTTATGTCAAAATGGCCTTACGAGGGCGCACTGATTTCCACAAATTTACCGGTTGGATGCTTTTTTGCGAGAGTCTCGCAGAAGGGGAAGGAAAGACTCTTTGAAGTAAAACTGTCGGAAAGAATATAGCGTGAAAGGTTCGGGCAATCAAGGAAGAGAAGCTTTAACGCTCAAAATAATTCTTCGGCTTGATTGCCCGCACAGCGATTGGTTGGCTGACAAGCTCGCGTCTTAAGCGGTAGTCGCCAGCATTCTATCGAGCGCAGCCGAAACCATACTGAACCCGCGCTCGCCAGCCGCAAAGCTCTTCAGTTTTCCCTCGGCGTCGAACAGATAATAAGCAGGCACGTAGCCCTGCTCGTTCTGAAAAGCGTCGCGCAGCTTGTGCTCGTTATCAATCGCGCACGGCTCGGTGATGTTGTATCTGCTGATGGCTTCGCGCACGGCCTCGACATCCGTGTCGGCTTCATAACGCGGCATGTGTACGGCCACGACGCGCAAGCCCATTTCCTGATGCTTATCGCGCCACTCGGCTATGCGCGGCATGTTGTCTTTGCAGATGCCGCAGCTCACAGCCCAGAAGTGTATCAATGTCGGATGCCCTTTGCTCTCAGCCTCAGCATGAGCCTGCGTCGCGCCGAACCACTCGGTCGCCCCGTCCAGCTTTGGCATCTCCGTCCCAATTCTCATCGGCATAACTTTTAACTCCCGTGATAAGTAATAAGTGATAAGTAATAAGAAAAAGCTTTTCTTTTATCTCATCACTTATCACTCATCACTCGTCACTTGCTTTTACGCTTTGATCGTTTCCTGTCCCGGCTTCCACTCGGCCTGACAGAGGCCGCCGGTCTGCAAGGCTTGAATCACGCGCAGGGTCTCTTCGGCGGAGCGTCCGACGTTGAGGTCATGCACGACCTTGTAACGCAGGATGCCTTCCGGGTCTATCACGAAGAGGCCGCGCAGGGCGATGCCCTTGTCTTCAATCAAGACGCCGTAATCGCTGGCGACCTGTTTGGTCAAATCCGACGCGAGCGGGTATTTCAGATCGGCGACGCCGTTCTTCTCGCGCGGCGTGTTGACCCACGCGCGGTGCGAGTGAACCGAGTCGGTCGAAACGCCTATGATGTCCGCGCCGATGCCGACGAAATCCTCATAGCGGTCGCTAAAGGTCGTCAGCTCCGTCGGGCAGACGAAAGTGAAATCGAGCGGATAGAACAAGAGGACTAACCACTTGCCCGCGTAATCCGAAAGCTTGACGTTCTCGTTCAGCTTTTCCATGTTCTTGGTCGAAGCCATGTCGAAATCCGGCGCGGGCTGGCCGACCATCGCTGTCTGTCTCGCTGCTGCTGTAGCTTGCATTACTTCCTCCATTGGTGAATCAAAAGATTTTGTTTTTCGCCGCGCGCAAGTTTTCAGAGCTTAGCCTCACGCGCATTATTTTCATCCTAAAAACCGTGCCTCATTTTTCCGTCCGACAATCAGGACACAAACCGCGCAGAGTCAGTTGAATTGATTCGGGCTTAAAGCGCGAGCGACGCGCCGCCGTCCGCAATAACTCTGCGGAGAGGTCTAAATCAAAGTCCACGAGCTTGCCGCACACAGTGCAGATGGCATGATCGTGCCGCTCCGTCTCGCGGTCATAACGGCTCGCCCCGCTCCCGAACTTGACCTCGTTGACCAGCCCCGCCTCGGTCAAAAACCTCAGCGAGTTGTAAACGGTCGCATAGCTGATCGAAGGCAGCAGGCGACGCGCGCCCTCATATATCTGGCACGCCGTCAAATGCTCCCCGCTCTCGCGGATCACCCTGAGCACGGCGTCCCTCTGCCGCGTCAACGTGCCACCCTGTTCTCCGATGCCTTTGGTCATGATTGTTACTTGGAATTAGAATAATTCTAAATCGTGGACTTGTCAAGTGCGGGCAAGGCAAAAAAATTAGCCACTGAGGGCACAGAGGGCACAGAGGGAAACCGGAGACACACAAGGAAGGTAAACATCAACCCTTTGCGTCTTTGCGCCTTTGCGTGAGAATTAAAAGTTCACGCAAAGGCGCAAAGAAACAGTTCTGCTTTTCCTGCTTCAATCTTTTTCCTGCGGCTCATCCGTCCCACACAAACGCCGCACCAAACGCTCGCGCTCCAACGCCCTCCGCCTATCTTCCGCCGCGTAGTAATCAGTATACAGTTCGCCCTTGCGATTGATCTTTACAATGCCCTTGCCGTCGCCGCCCGCAATCGGTATCCAAAGCAGGCAATACCAGCAGAAGCCGTAGCCGATGTGATAGAACGATTCGATGTGCGGCGGATGCGGGAACGAAAGCGTACAGCGCGGGCAGAAAAAGTAAGCGCCGCTCTCGTGCATGCGCCCCCAGAGCACAGGCTTTTCTTGATTCATCTGTCTAACGTTTTGGGCGAGGTAGTGGCTTTGGAAAAGGTGACTATCGGGATGAGGTTCTGCTATCTTGACACTGTTTTCGTATTTGACAACCAAGAGCAACGGTACATGCGTAGCTCACGCCTCAACCTCAAAGAAGAGTAATGAACATCGCCGTTGAATGTGAAAGGTTCACACTCACGGCGCAACAGTTATGCAAACACATTCTATGCGGTGTACCGCATAGAGTCAAGCCTTGCTATGTTGTTCTTGTCCTGTCGGGAGGTGACTCCTGATGGGCAACGCACGTCGCAGGCCGAAGCGTCTTGCAGAAAAGCTGCTACAGATTCGAGATTCGCTCGGACTTTCTCAGACAGAAATGCTTAGGCGTCTTGGAATCGAAGACGCTATCACTTATCACAGAATCTCTGAGTATGAACTGGATAAAAGCGAGCCAACGTTGATGACTCTCCTGCAATACGCCCGCGCCGCCGGAGTCCACGTCGAAGACCTCATAGACGACGACTTAGACCTCCCCGCTAAACTCCCCAACACAGCCCGTCACACAGGCATCAAACGTCAATCAAGCCAGCGCAGCCGCAAGCGTTAAATCGTCGCAGCTTTCGCCACACAAGAAAGAGTGACGGATGGGACGAGGTTCTGCTATCTTGACGCTGCCTTCGTATTTGACAACTTAAGAGCAACGGTACATGCGTAGCTCACGCCTCAACTTAAAATAATGAGCATCGCCGTTGAGCATGAAAGGTTCATACTCACGGCGAAGCAGCTACACAAGCATACTTTATACCCTACGCGGTATAAAAGCAAGCTCTGTTCTGTGGTTGTAGCTCCATCTGGAGGTAACTCCTGATGGGCGCGGCACGTCAGAGAGCAGAGCGGCTTGCTGAAAAGCTTCTACAACTTCGGCTTGCGCTCGGACTCTCTCAATCAGAGATGCTCAAGCGGTTGGATGTTGAGGATATGATTGTTTACAACAGGATTTCCGACTATGAACGAGGGACACGCGAACCGCCATTGCCGATTCTCCTCCGCTACGCCCGCGTCGCCGGAGTCTACGTCGAAGACCTCATAGACGACGACTTAGACCTCCCCAACAAACTCCCCAACACAGCCCGTCACACGGGCATCAAACGTCAACCCGCCTCCCGCCGCCGCAAGCATTAAATCATCGCAGCTTTCGCCACACAAGAAAGAGTGACGGATGGGACTAGGTTCTGCTATCTTTGCGCTGCCTTCGTATTTGACAACTTAAGAGCAACGGCACATGCGTAGCTCACGCCTCAACCTCAAAGAAGAGAAATGAGCATCGCCGTTGAGTATGAAAGGTTCACACTCACGGCGAAAAACATGCGCAGGCATATTTTATGGATAGTTGTCCATAAAAGCAAGCTTCACGCTACCATTTCTGCCTTCTCAGGAGGAAATTCCTGATGGGCAGCGCGCGTCCGAAGCCAGCACGATTAGCTGAAAAGCTCTTACAGATTAGGAATGCTCTTGGACTTTCCCAGACCGAGATGCATAAGCGTCTGGAAGCGGAAGACCTGATTGATTACACGACTATCTCGAAATACGAACTGGGGAAGAACGAACCGCCGCTCATGATTCTCCTGCAATACGCCCGCGCCGCCGGAGTCTACGTCGAAGACCTCATAGATGACGAACTAGACCTCCCCTCCAAACTCCCCGGCACAGCCCGTCACACAGGCATCAAACGCCAATCAAGCCAGCGCAGCCGCAAGCGTTAATCGTCGCAGATTCCACTACAGAGAAAAATAAAATTTGCTTTCCTCTGTGTGCTCTGTGGCTAATCCTTCTCTTATAACTTCGGATGCCCGGCGACGAAGGAGATGAGGTTGTCAACATAGGTCGGGAAGGGGGGACAGCGGACTCCGTGCGGCTCAAGCAGTTTTTGAGAGACGGAGGTGTCGTAGGTCTGATTGAGGAAGAAGTAGGGCACAGCCAGGCGCGGCAGTCCAGTGATCTTGGGCGAGAAGGGGAGCGTCAGTGTCGTGTGTACGAGTTTGGCCGGAAGGGTCAGGCGCGCGGGGTGTCCGGCGATGGTGGCTGCTATCGTGTTGAAAAGCTCTCTGGAGGTGAGCGGGGCGGGGTCTGCGAGTTGCACGGTCGCTCCAATCGCGCGCTCGTCGCTCGCCAGCGCGGCCATCGCTTCGACGACGAAATCAACCGGCACGAGATTGAGACGCACCTTTTTATTTCCGATGTTGAGGAGCGAGAGCAAAGCGGGCTGCATCCGCAGGTAATGAATCAAATAGTAAATGCCGTCGTATTTCGCGGTCTCGCCCGTGCGCGAATCGCCGCAGACGACCGACGGGCGATGAATCGTGACGGGCAAGCTGTTTTTCAACTCTTCGACTTCCATCTCGGCGAGATATTTCGTCTCTTCGTAAAAATTACGAAAGCCCGCGTCGTGCGCAAGCTCTGTTTCGAGAATCGTGCCGGTGCGAAGCCCCGCGACGTAGCAGGTCGAGACGTAGTGATAACGCCTGAGTTTTTTCAACCGCTCAAGCGCAAAGCGATTGATGTTGCGTGTGCCTTCGACGTTGACACGCATCGCCAACTCGCGCGCGACGGCCAAGTCGTAAATCGCCGCGAGATGAAAGAGCATCGTCGTTTCATCACTGACAAGCTCCAGGTCTGCGGCTGAGAGTCCGAGACGGGGTTGCGTCACGTCGCCTTCGAGAATACGAAAGCTGTCGGCGGGAAGATTCGTCTCGGCGGCAATGCGTGCGGCCTCTTCGCGTGCGCGAGAGAGGAACGCAGGCTGCACGAGCAGCAGAAACCGCGCGCCCTCTGCGGCCAGTCGCTTGACCAGCCGCCCGGCGATGAAGCCGGGAAAGCCCGTCAGAAAAATTGTCTCGTTCGGAGTCATGCGTTTCGATGATATGCGGTTGGAGGCGAAGTAAGCAAAGAAAAATCTCACGCAAAGGCGCAAAGGCGCAAAGAAAGATTCAACTCTTTTCTTTGCGCCTTTGCGCCTTTGCGTGAGACGCTTTTGCTCGTGACTTAAACGAGCACCGTCGTGCCATCGAACTTCGTGAGCGAGAAGCCGTTGAAGGTCTCGCTGTAACAACTGCGCTGGTCTGCCATCATGCTGAGCGCAATCGCTTCTCCGAGCTTCAGGGATTCCTGATAATCCGAACGCCAGTGGACGCCCGCGTGATTGCGACCGACGCCGACGTTGGCCGCCAGCTTGTTCAATTCATTGCCGACGGTAAGAGCCGGGCCGGAATAAGGAATAAGCTGCGTGCCGGCGGCGTCCGGCACGACCGGATTCGGAATCACGTAGGACTCGTCAAAGAAGGCTTTGAGAATCGTCGTGCATGCGCCCGCGACTGTCGCGTGGCCTGCGCCGTAGGACGGATGCAAGGGCGAGCCTTCGGGGAAAGCCATCGGCAAGAGGTACGAGCGATAGGTTCTGCGAATCCGGTTGAGGGCGCGCGAGTTCAGAATGTCCGAGTGAATCGGATAGCTGGCCGCGCCGGTCAGATGATTGTGGATGCGTCCGGCCATTGCTTCCGGTCTCAGACGGCGATGAACTTTCCACTTCTGATACCAGACGGATTTGAGCGCGCGCGTCGAAGGCTCGCAGACCATCGTCGCAATGAAGGGGCCGCCGAACGTGCCGAAGGCGTCCTGTGTCAGCGAAGTCGCGTAAGGATTGCCCGCATCAAGCGGCGCACCGATGCCGCCGCCGCTCAATGGATCGTTCGGATTCGGCGGTTGCAGCAAAATGAGCATGGCTTGAAAGTAAGCCTGAAACAGCACGTCTATGTGAACCCACTGCGAGAGGTCGCGCCCGTTGCGTATGTAACGCGGAGTCGCGTCGAAAAACTGTGACACGCTCGGACGCGCGCCGCGCTGGATGTCGAGCCAGTCGGGATACTGCGTCAGGTAGTTGATGCCCTGTAGCAGCGTCCGCATCTTTCCCGTGTAACCTTGCGCGCCGAACGGAATATTGCGCAGCAGGAATTGCGACATGTAAGGGCCGACCACATCGCCCGCCGTGAAGCCGCGAAAGATAGTGGCGGGCGTGACCTGTCCGCCGACTTTGGGGCCGCGAAAATCGGACATCGCGGAGAGGTCTGCGCAGGCTTCCGCGACCAGAGGGTCTGTGTCGTACTGCGTGAAAGACACATCACGCAGGATCGCCATCCAGTAGTTCTCCGCAATCTCTCCGGCCTGCCACGCGCTGCTGAAAGCAGGCGCGGGCGGCTGCGAGAGGTGATGCGAATCCGCTCCCTGCATGTCGAAGGCGAGACCCGCTTGCGGGTTGGTGAGCCTGAATCGTTGCGAGGGATTGGCGGTTCCCATCGGAATGTTTTCAAAGTCTCCGGGAACTCCTGAGTTCATCGCATTGACCAGCGCGTTGAAAGCCGCGACATCAACTTCGCCCAGATTGTTGTGCGGCAAGCCCTTTGAGAAGCTGCCGATCTTGTTCGGGTACAGAGCCTCGTCGCCGTTGGTCGTGTGCGTCACGGCGGGCAGGTCTCTCTGATTCTGCGCCGCCGTCACGCGCAAGTTATAGGCTTGATCGGAGCGCGTGTCGTCGTTGGATGGACTCTGCGCGACGGCGGTTCCGGAATTGCTGAAGCTCAAGAGCGGCTCAAGGCCGATGGCTCCCGCCGCCAGCGTTGCAGCCGTCGCTCCGCCCACACGACCGAGGAATTGTCGTCTATTAGGGGAATCGGTTTTACTCATCTTGATGTTCCTTACTTGAAAAAAATTAGAAGGGAAGAGAGCCTGGAACAGAGCGCGACTCTCTCGAAAACACTGGGCGCAGATGAGCGCGGAGAAAAATTTCCCTTCGCTCATCAAAGTTTGGTTGACACTGAAAAGGCTTTAGTCGTTGTCCGTGCGGGCAACGGCGTGCACAATGCAGTGGGGCTGCTTTATTTTTTCTTCCTGCTCGCTGACTAAAACGGGTGAGTCAAACAAAGAGGCTCAATCTCACAAAATGCATCGAGACGGGCAAAAGATTAAACATCGCAGGCGAAAGTGTCAAGCCATAAAGGTTCAAAGTTCAAGGTTCAAGGTTCAAGGTGAAGAGCCGGAGCTTATTTCTTAACCTTGAACCTTGAACCTTGAACCTTATCCCCCGCCCTCCGGCCCGTAAAAGATGACCCACACGACGAGGTTGTCTGTGAAATCCTCAAAGCGGTGTGCGACTCCGGCGGGCACGAAGAGGAAATCGCCCGCCGCAAACTCCGTGCGGCTCTCGCCATTGACGAAAAAGCCGCTGCCCTCAATCACGATATAAGCCTCATCGCGCGTGTGCGGCTTCTGCAGGTCAACCCCGCGCGGCGCGTAAATCTCAATCAGCAAACTGCCATGCTCGAACACGGATGCAAACCTTTCGCCGCCCTCGCCCGGCAGTTTGGCGAGAGCTTCTTTAACCGTCACTCTGTTTTGCTCAGTTGACATTCGTTTTAGGATGAGTCAGTCAATAAATTAAGCATCTATGCCAAAGATTAAAACGGGTATATCTATATCTGCCATACCACGATTCTCCAAATCCCAGACAAACTGTTCAAAGTAGGAAACACCCGATGACATTTCAAGAGCAAGCGCCTTTACCGGAACGACCTCAATCCCACATTCGATCAGTCCGAGATTTTTAAAGATAGTCATCTTCGCGCAGACGTTATAGACCATAAAAGAATACTTGCCGAATTGAATCTCGACACCAACTCCATCCTTAACGAAGTCCATGTCTCGAAATGCGCCTTTAAGACTCGACCTGATTTTGTAATCTTCAAGGTAATGCGTCGTCGGATATTCGCAATTCACTGATTGGTTCTTCCAACCTTTAGGATAAAGCTCTGCCTTGAAAGCTTCATTAAGCGCGACCGGACTGTAAAGCATCTTGCCCGGCATCGTTTTCTCTTTGCTTATTTTTGTCTTTGCTTGTGCGGCATCTATTGCTCTAATAGCATCTTTAACCTCTGCCAGTAAATGCGGATAGCGTTGTGAGATTTCATCCAGACCGTTCTTAAACGAGTATTGTGCCGCAAGAATCATCTATCGGTCTCCCGCGTGAGCCATTCCATTGGCACTTGAGCGACTTTTTCGCGGCCTGTCGGTTGATGCACGGGCTTTCCTAGTTGGCGATAACGCAGCCTGCCAGAATATAGATCAGCTATTCTTTGTCTGGCTATCTCAACATATTTCTCTTCCTTCTCACATCCCATAGCACGACGCTTATTTTTCAAAGCCGCCAGCAGTGCAGAGCCAACGCCGGAAAACGGGTCGAGCACCCAATCGCTTTCATTAGTCAGCGCGAGCACGCATCTCTCAACTAATTCAATCGGAAACTGACAGGGATGGACCGTTTTTTCAGGATGATTAGCTTTAACGTTAGGAATATTCCAAAGCTCTGTTTCCCAATCATGTACGACGATGCTCCAAATATCTGAAGGATTCTTGCCGAGCGGATTTCCTGATGGCTGTCCCTTCTTCTCTCCCTTAAAATGAGTTTTGCCCGGATACTTTGAGGGCACGCGCACAGAGTCTAAGTTAAAAGTGTAGTGATCGGATTTAGTGAACCAAAGCAATGTCTCATAACGCCCTGAAAATCTTTTTGAAGCATGTAGTCCGTGTTCGAAATGCCAGATAATTCGATTGCGGAGTTTCAAGCCGTGTTCCTTAAATAGCCTGTAATAAAAAATATCAAGCGGGAAAACCTCTCCATCTTCAACATAATTTCCGACTTGCCAGCAAAGAGAGCCTTCAGGCGAAAGTACTTTTATAAGTTCATCTATGATTGGATTCAACGAATCAAGATATTGATTGAGCTTTGCGGCTTTCTCATAAGCTTTGCCTAGATTGTAAGGAGGTGAGGTGATTACTAGCTTTGCAAAATCTCTCGGCAGATCGCGCAGAATCTTCAAACTGTCTCCATGTGCTATCACAGCATCTGCGACAGAGCTATAAGACGAAGCGACATCGTGCGACCATAAGCCGCTATCTCCACCGGCTTCTTTCAAATTTCACCTCCTGATTTATTAGATGCTCGGCACTCCGGCGAGTGGCTGCAATACTTTTTCGTCTCATCATCTACCTAATTACATACCAGCTCGACCAGCGTGCGGACGCCAGTGCCCGAAGAGCCTTGCGGGGCGTAGGGTTGCGGCGAGTCGTACCATGACGTGCCAGCGATGTCGAGGTGAACCCACGGGGTGTCGCCTGCGAACTTGCTCAACAAGAGGGCTGCGCCGGTGGCGTCTGGACGGCCTCCGTAGTTCTTGAAATCAGCAATCGCGCTTTCAATCTTTTTCTTGTACTCGTCGCCGACGGGCATGCGCCAGACGGGTTCGCCCGCACGCTCGGCTGCTTCGCGCACATGATTCGCCCACTCGTCATCGTTGCTGAAAAGTCCCGTGCGATGATCTCCGAGAGCCATGATGATCGAGCCGGTCAGCGTCGCCAGATCAACTATGCGTGACGCGCCGAGCTGCTTCGCATAGGCTATGCCGTCGGACAAAACGAGGCGGCCTTCGGCGTCCGTGTCCACGACTTCGATAGTGTAGCCCGCGAGCGTCTTGACGATGTCGCCCGGTTTGATGGAGCGTCCCGAAGGCATGTTTTCGGCGGAGGGAACGATGCCGACGACTCTTTGCTTCGGCTTGAGTTGCGCGATGACGCGGAGCGCGCCGAGCACAGCCGCGCCTCCGGCCATGTCGGTCTTCATCTCGTACATGTCGAGGCCGTGTTTGAGCGAGATGCCGCCCGTGTCGAACGTGATGCCCTTGCCGACGAAAGCCCACAGCTCGTCCGTCTCGCTCGCGCCCTCCGGCTCATAGCGAATCACAATCAGCGCGGGCGGCTCGTCCGACCCCTTGCCGACGCCGTAGAGGCCGCCCATCCCGCGCGCTTTAATCTCATCCGCATTCAGAGACTCGACCTTGAGGCCGTATTCTTCCGCCATCAACGCCGCGCGGCGCGCAAACTCTTCGGGCGGCAGGTCGCGTCCCGGCGTGTCCGAGAGCGCGCGAGTCCAATTCGCGGCCTCCGCGATGACGCGCCCGCGTTCGACTTCGGTTTCAATCTCGTCATTGTTTTGAGAAACAATAATCGTCAGCTTCTCAAGCGACGCCGCCCCGTCGTCGTCGTCGTCGCTCTGATAAAAGTCGCCGTCATAAAGTCCCATCAGCGCGCCTTCTGCGACGGCGCGAGCGAGGCGCGGTTCGTCCTCGCTTGTCGGCAACAGCAAGTGCAGATGTTTGAGATGAGCCGAGCGAGCTTCGCGCGCCGCCATGCCCGCCGCGCGATTGAGCGACGCCGCATTGAAATCTTCGTGCGCGCCGCAGCCGACGAGGAGCAGACGGCGCGGCTCGCCCGCGTCGCCCTGCGCGTGTATGAGCAGAGAGGTTTCGGCTTCGCCTTTGAACTCGCCGTCGGCGACGAAAGATTTGATGAAATTTAAAGCTTCATCGCCCGCCGCGCGCGGCTCGTCTGTGAAGACGCAGAGAGCTAAAGCCGCATCTGTATTGGCATCTGGAAATCCGGTTGCGATCTTGATAGTTAAAGGGATCTGTTTTTTCATAAAAATTGGACGAGAGCCATTCTATTTAAACTCAATCGGGCACGAATTTGCGCGCGGGGCGCGTGTGAGTATAATGCAAGCCTCCACGGACACGCGAGCCGCGCGCGGCTCATTTTTACGTTTCTTTGCGTCTTCAATCTTGGCGTCCTTTGCGTTAAGAAATAACTTAACCGTAAAGAGCGCAGAGTGAAATCACGCAAAGAGTGCAAAGGGCAGAGCATTTCCCTTGCTGACCGAAATTTCTTCACGGAGGAATGATTCTCAAATGAATTCGCTTCGCTTGTGGCCGCGCCGTTACGCGCTCGCCTGCGCGCTCTTGCTCATCGCGGCTGTCACCTCTCTGGCGCAGCAGAGCGCGAACACTGAATGTCTGGTTCATGTGACGCTGTTGCAAGTCAATGATGTGTACCAGTTCGCGCCTGTGGACAGGGGCGCGACGGGCGGGTTGGCGCGGCTCGCAACCTTGCACAAACAGGTTTTGAAAGAGTCTCCGAACACGCTCTTTCTGCTCGCGGGCGATACGATTTCGCCGTCCGTCGAGTCGAACACTTACAAGGGCGCGCAGATGATTGACGCTTGGAACGCGGTCGGGGTTGACTTCGCGGTCTTCGGCAATCACGAGTTCGACTTCGGCCCCGACGTGCTCGTGCAGCGCATGAAGGAATCGCATTTCACCTGGCTCGGCGCGAACGTCGTTGATGTGAAGACGGGAAAAACTTTCGCGGACACTCCGCCTTTCGTCATCAGAGAATTTCAGGGCGTCAAGCTCGGCATCTTCGGCATCACGCTGCCGGAAACGAAGAACACTTCGCGTCCCGGTCCGAACGTCGAGTTCAGAGACGCGTGCGAGACTGCCAAGCAAACCGTCGCACAGATGAAGGCGCAGGGCGCGCAGGTCATCATCGCGCTGACGCATCTCTCGATGGCCGAAGACAAAGCTTTGGCGCATTGCGTTGAAGGCATCGACGTGATTATCGGCGGCCACGAGCACACGCTCTTGCAATCTCTGGCCGAGCGCACGCCGATTTTCAAGATGACGGCGGACGCGCGCGAGATGGGACGCTTTGAACTTAACATCAGCTCCGCGACGGGCAAGCTGCAAAGCATTGATTGGCAGGTCTTGCCAGTCAACAGCCAGATCGCGGAGGACGCGCAGTTCACAGCAGTGATGAGCAAGTATGACGCTCTCATGAAAGAGCTGGCCGTTCCGGTCGGGCGCACGAATGTCGCGCTCAACGCCAAGTCGAAGCAGAGCCGGACGCAGGAGACCAACATCGGGGATTTCATCGCGGACGCTTTTCGCAAAGTGACGGGCGCGGATGTCGCGCTCGTCAACGGCGGCTCTATTCGCGCGGACGATATTATTCCGGCGGGCGAGCTGACAAAGCGCGAAGTGTTTTCGATACTGCCGTTCGCCGATCCGATTGTGAAGCTCGAAGTGACTGGAGAGGCGTTGAGAAAAGCTCTGGAGAACGGCGTCTCTCAGAGCGCGGAGCAGAGCGAGCCGGGACGCTTTCCGCAGGTGTCGGGCTTGCGCTTTTCATTTGACGCAAGGCGACCGGCAGGCTCGCGCGTCATCTCGGTCACAGTCGGCGGGCAGCCGCTCGACGACAAGAAAACTTACACGCTGGCGACCTCCTCTTTCATCGCGCTGCAAGGCGGCGACGGCTACGAGATGCTCAAGGGCGCGCCTCTCGTCATCAAGCCGGACGCGGCGCAGAAAGCTCCCGACATCTTGAAGAACGCGATCACCTCGGTTGCCGCAATCGCGCCGCAAACGGACGGGCGCATTGTGCGCCTTGATCAGGCGGCGAACGCAAGCGGCGCGGGGCAACCCTGCCCGCCCGCGCCGCAGAAGAAGAGATAGCATGATGTTCGCAGACGAGTACGCGACGGGCGCGCGACGCGAGGCGATAGAGCTTTTCGAGCGCGCCTACCAGGCGCAACAGAACAATGATTACGAAGAAGCGATTGAGCTATACCAACGCTCCATCGCCGTCTATCCGACCGCAGAGGCTCACACCTTTCTCGGCTGGGTCTATAGTTTTCAGGAGCGTTACGACGACGCCATCAACGAATGTCTCAAAGCGATTCGCGTTGATGCGGACTTCGGCAATCCGTACAACGACATCGGCTCTTACTTGATTGCGAAGGGCGACCTATGGGCATCGGTGCGCTGGTTCAAGCGCGCTTTGCTTGCGCCGCGTTATGAATCTTACGCCTTCCCGCATTTCAATCTCGCGCGCGTTTACGAAGCACGCGGACGCCTGCTCGACGCGGCGCGTCATTACGGCCTCGCGCTTGATGAGCAACGCGGCTACGCGCAGGCCGCTTTGGCCTTGCGCCGCATTCAATCGAAGCTGAATTAGGAAATGAGGGAGAAGTTTCGCGCAAAGGCGCAAAGAAGAAGACGCAAAGGACAAGCAGCATTCAACAGCTTCGCGTGCTTCCTTTGCGCCTCTGCGCGAGAATTTCTTAGCGTGCCTTAATCTTCATCTTCTTCCGGTGCTCATCCACCGCGACGTAAACGACTTCGGCCTCGGTCACTTTAATCCGCTCGCCCGTGCCGCCGTAGCGTTCGGCTTCGACCAGCACGCGGACGGTGATGGAGGTCGTGCCGATCTTGACCGTCTCGGCGTAGAAGCTGACGAGGTCGCCGACGAAGACGGGTTTGTGAAAGATGACTTCGCGCATGGCGACGGTGACGAAGCGGTCATTGCGCGTGTGGCGATGCGCTTCGATGGCTCCCGCCGTGTCTATGTAGCTCAAGATGATGCCGCCGAAGATAGTGCCCTGCGGGTTCGTGTCGCGCGGCATCATCGTAATGCGTATCGCCGGGTCGTTGTAAGTGTGCATGATTAAAAACAGAACTCAGGACTCAGGAGTCAGAATAATAGCAGCTTGTCTTTCATGCTGAATTCTGACTCCTGAGTCCTGAGTTCTGCATCTCGCTTTCCACCCATTCTGTGATGAGCCGCTTCAGCTCGTCCAAATGTCCCTCGAAGAAATGGCCTGCGCCTTTGATGATTTCAAGGCGTGCGTGGGCTTCTGCCGGAAGACGCTTGACGAGCGCGCGCAAAGCATCTGCTCGCCCGAACTCGTCGCGGTCGCCGTGTATGAAGAGAATCGGCTTGCGGCAGCTTTCGAGAAAAGTGAAATCGTATTTATCAACGGGCGTGCCGAGACTGATGAGCCGCACGACTCGCGCGTCAGCGACGCCGACTTCAAGCCCGACACGCGCGCCGAATGAAAAGCCCGCGAGCGTGATTTCCTGTCGCGGGTAATGCTCGGACAAGTAGTCTAAGCCCACACTGACATCTTCCAGCTCGCCGCGTCCTTCGTCGTGCTGGCCTGTGCTCTGCCCGACGCCGCGAAAGTTGATGCGAAGCACGATCAGCCCCGCGTCATTCAAGGCCGCGCCCGCGCGAAAGACCACTTTGTTGTGCATCGTGCCGCCGCCCAAAGGATGCGGATGCAGCAGGAGCGCGACGCCACGCGACGCGCGATCTCGCGGCTCTTTCAAAATGGCTTCGAGCCGACCATGCGCGACTGTGATGAAAAGATTGCCTGCCGGATACATAACACGAAATTTGAAATCTCAAATTTGAGATTTCAAATTACTTGCCTTCTTCTTCTTTCGCGCCGGTCGCTTCGGCTGCGGATTCGGGGGCGACCGCCGTGACTGCGCCCTTGACCGCGCCTTTGGCCGCGCCCGTCACTGCGCCGCCGAGAGCGTCGCTAATGACCTGTTTGACTTTGCCGAGGATGCCCGGCGCGGACTTCTTGCCGCCGGAACTCTTTTTCGCGGACTTCTTACCGCCGCCTTTTTTGCTCGCGCTCTGCTTGCTCGCGGCTTTTTTGCTCGCGCCGCCCTTCTTGCTCGCGGCCTTGCCGGACGAAGCCTTCTTCGCTGCGCTCTTCTTCGCGCCGGACTTTGCAGCCTTCTTGCCCCCGGACTTTTTAGCCGGACTCGATTTCTTGCCCGCCTGCTTGCTGCCACCCGATTTCTTACCGGCTTTTTTAGTTGCCATATTTCGTTCCTCCCTAGAGCGTTTTAAGATCAAGATCAGATTGCATGCAGTATGTCACGCAATTGGAGCAAATGACTAGAAAATGTTTTAAATGGCGCGACGGGCATCGGATTTGACGCCAAACAGGTTGCATATCCGTCCCGCTTTGTGGTTTGATTTAAAAACGTCGAGACAACCCCGAACAGACGATTTAAAAGAGAAAGCCCGACTTTCATGGAAAGACATTACACGCACGCGCCCACGCTTAATGAGGCGGTCTTAAACTCGATAGTGTTCGCTTCCGTTTATATCTCTGCCCCGACGGAAGAGCAGCCTGCGGCGAGCGGTTTGCCCGCCGGAATTGCGAGCGAAGAGCGCAAGCCGCACGCACTGGTCGTGGATGATGCGCCCGACGTGCTTGAGATGCTGGCGATTCTCTTGAGGCATGATGACTATGAAGTGACGACCGCGACTTCCGCCTTTGAGGCTCTCGAAGCCGCGCAGGCCGAGAGATTCGATGTCGTCGTCTCGGACATCGGAATGCCTGAGATGGATGGCTACCAGTTGGCCTCGGCCTTGCGCTCGCTGCCCGGCTACAAGGCCGTGCCGATGGTCGCCGTGACCGGCTTCGCGCTCTACGATGACCGCGAGCGCGCCATCAAATCCGGCTTCAATGCTCATCTGACCAAGCCCATCAACCCGATCTCGCTCTTAGACCTGCTCGCGGGTCTTCGCCACGAATCTTAAAACGTGAATATGTCGGATGCGCTCGATGAATCAATCGAAGTCAAAGAGAAGAGCGGCGGCGCACGCCGTCTGGAAAGTTTGCTGTCGAACGAAACTGCGACGCGCATTATTTATCTCGCCCTCGGAGCGATAGTCATCTCGCTCGTTTTCAGGCATCTACAATTTGCGACGGGCAGCATTTGCTGCGGCGACTATGACGGCTACTATCATATCCGGTGGAGCCACACGCTCTGGGAAGGCATCAAGCACGGCCATTTCCCGCCCGCCTTCACATGGCTGCCTTTAACGACGCTCGACCAGCAGGGCTACGTGGATCATCACCTGCTCTTTCATATCTTGCAGATTCCTTTCACGTGGTTCGGCAATCTGACGCTGGGCGCGAAGGTGGCCGCCACCTTGTTCGGCAGCCTCGCCGTCTTCTCCTGCTACTGGCTGATAGTTCGTTATCGCATCAGCTACACGCTGGTGTGGCTGCTCGCGCTGCTCTCTTGTTCGGGCGCGTTTCTCTATCGCCTCAACATGGCGAAAGCTCCGCCGCTTGCGATCATCTTTATGGTCGCGGGCGTGTACCTGCTCTTTGAGAAAAAGTACTGGCTGCTCGCGCCTCTGATGTTTCTCTTCGTCTGGACTTACAGCCTGTTTCCGACGCTCTTCTTCGCGGCGATTATCTGGTCGGCAGTGATCGGATGGACGGAGCGGCGTTTCGAGTGGCGTCCGATTGTGTGGACGCTCGCGGGCATGATTGCGGGACTGGTCATCAACCCTTACTTTCCGAAAAATATCTGGCTCTTTATCGAGCACGCGCGGATGAAGCTCACGCCCGGAGAGTTTACGACGGCGGTCGGGCAGGAATGGTATCCGTATGATAGCTGGGTCTTTTTGGGCAACTGCGCGGTCGCTTGCGTGGCGATGGTGGTCGGCTACATCAGCTTTAACGGCAGCGACCGCAAAGGCTCTGCGCGCCCGCTCTTCTTTCTAATCTTCTCGACGGTGCTCATGCTGGCGACTTTCAAATCGCGCCGCTTCGTCGAATACTGGCCGCCCTTCGCCGTCCTCTTCGCGGCCTTCAGCTTGCAATCCGTCTTTGACGGAGCGCGGGGTCTGCACGGCACGCTGCCCGCAGACGTGCTCGACGAGCTGCAACCTTTTCTGGATAAGCAGGGGCACGTCGAAACAGAGAAAGCGGAGTCTCACCGTGAGTTGTGGAAGACGATTGCGGCTTGCGTTGTCGCCGCCGGACTCTTCATCGTCATGATGGCGAACATCATCGGAGTGCGGAAGGAGATAGAGTCAAGCGACGGCCCTGACAAGTATCGCGCCGGGATGCAGTGGATCAGTCAGAACGTCCCGGCGGGCGAGCGCGTCTTTAACACGGACTGGGACGATTTCCCACGCATGTTCTTTTTCGATCCCTCTCATGCATACATCTCCGGTCTTGATCCGACCTACCTGCTCGACAAAAATCCGGAGCTATCGAAGCTCTATGACGAGGTCACGCTGGGCAAGCAAGACGACCCGGCTCCGATCATCCGCGACCGCTTCGGCGCGCGTTACGTCTTCTCGGATCAAGAAGGCGTGCATGACGATTTTTATTTCAAAGCGATGGACAGCGGCTGGTTCGACAAAGTCTACGAGGACGACGATTGCTTTATCCTGCACATACGCGACCAGAAGGGCACGCCGCCGCCCGAAGCCGGCGACAACAATCAGCCCGACAACAATCAGGGCAATGATAACGAAGGAGATGCGCCTGAAGAGGATAACGGCGCACCGTAGATTCAGGAGTTAACAAAGCAAGAAGACAGATTTCCCTTTGCGGTCTTTGCGTCTTCAACCTTTGCGCCCTTTGCGTTAAAGAATCACTTAACCGCAAAGGACGCAAGGAGGGAATGCGCAAAGACCGCAAAGAAAAAGGCTTGAAATCCCGCACGGATGAGAGGACGAAAGATGAGAGGACGAAAGATGAGAACAGAAATCCTGTGTCCCGCCGTCATGAGCCTCGCTCTCGTCGCGGGCTTTTCGTCCGCGTGCGGCAAGAAGAGCGATTCAAAGAGTCAGTCGCCCGCCAACACTTCATCTGCTTCCACACCCAGGCAGCCGCAGACTCCTTTCGAGCGCGACTTGGATTACGTCCGCAAAGGCCAGTTCGCTTACATCTACGTCTTCTCGCGCAAGGACGGCGGCGCATTCGACAAAGACGACATCGCTTATCTCAAAACAAACTCGCCCGCCGAGACTAACCAGTGGGTTTCCACGGACGAAGACCGCCGCGTCATCGCCGGAACGAATTTCGAGTTCAAGCCCGAACACTTCGATGCCCTCAAGCAGAGATTTAATATCGAGGACTATTCCGGGAAGTGACAAGTGACAGGTGACAAGTGACAAGCAAGAGATTGCTTTTACTTGTCACTTATCACTCGTCACTTGTCACTGCTTTATTTGAAGTCTCCCGCCTTGACGATAATTATTTTCGCGGGGTCCAGGTGTCGGCGCAGAGCTTCGTTGACCTGCGCGGGCGTGAGGGCGGCGATGCGTTTCTCGAAATCGGCGTCCCATGCGAGCGTGCGGCCATAGTAGAGATACGTCCCGAGCTTGCGCGAGAGCGAAGCATCCTGCGCGCGTCCGAGCTGTTGCTGCTGGAAATATCCGGCCTTCGCCGTCTCAATCTCTTCCGCCGTGAAGCCGTCTTTGAGCGCGCGTGCGAGCTCCTCTTTGAACGCGGCTTCGAGCTTCGCGGCGTTCTGCGGAGCGTAAATCGCGCTCGTGCTGAACGTGGCGAACTTGTCAATCGGATGCGCGAAGATGCTTGAGCCGACGCCGTAGCTCAATCCCTCTTTCTCACGAATCCGCGTCCAGAGCCGCGAGTTGGCCGCGCCGCCGCCCAGGATGTAATTGCCTAACACGAGCGCGGGATAATCCGGGTCGTCGTCGCGCAGGTCGAACTGATACCCGGCGACGAAAAAGGCGTTGGCCTTGTCCGGCGCGGTCAGCGCTTGATTGATGGGCGCGGGCTGCTTGACGATATTCGGGACGCGCGCAAACGCTCTCGGACTTTTCCAATTGCCCAGCGTCTCCGTCGCCAGCTTGGACATCTCCGTGGCGTCGAAGTCTCCGACGATTGAGAGATATGCGTCCGACGCGCCGTAGAAATCCGCGTAAAACTTCTTCACCTCATCAAGCGTCACGGCCTTCACGTCTGCCACGTCTTCATCGGGCGTCGAGACGTAACGCACGTCGCCTTTCGGATAAGGAAAGAGGTAGCGATTGTATGCCGTCATGGCGATGGACGACGGCTCGCTGCGATTCTCTTCGATAGAGGTCAGCGTTTCCTGCTTGAGCGTTTCAAACTCGCTCTGCGGGAAAGAAGGCTCGCGCAGGATTTCGGCGACGAGCCGCATTACCGCCGGAAGATTCTCGCGCACGGTTTCGATTGAAGCGCTGGCCTGCGTCGCGCCGCCGAAGATGAAGACGCGCGCTTTGAGCCGATCAAACTCGTCTTGAATCTGCTGGCGCGTGTGCTTCTGTGTCCCGCGCATTAACATTCCGCCCGCCATGTTGCCCGCCTCGACGCGATTCATGAGGCTCTTTTCATCACCGAAGCGCAAAGTCAGGTTGGCGACGACAGTTCCGCCGCGCGTCTTCTTCGGCAAGAGAGCCATGCGGAGTCCGCTCGCGGTGTTGCGCGTCGTGCGCGTTTCGATGTTCGCGGGCGACGGGTCGAAAGCTTCGCCCATCGCCATCGCCGCGTCGCCCTTGTAGTCCTTGAGCATCGCCGACAAATCCTCTTCACTGGTCGAAGGAATCTCTGCGCGTTCGGGTTTCGTCGTCGGGATAAACAGGCCGACCGTGCGATTCGAGCTTTGCAGGTAACGCGCGGCGACGCGTTGCACATCCGCCGCCGTCACTTTGCGCAAACGGTCTCGATGCAGAAAGAAAAGCCGCCAATCTCCCATCGCCATCCATTCGCTCAAGGTGAGACCGACGCGATCCGCAGAGTTGAGCGTGAGATCAATATTTTTCAGCAGGTCTGTGCGCGCCCTCTCGACCTCTTCGGCGGTGGGAGGCGTCGCGCCCACTTTTTCAATCGTGTCAACCAGAGCTTCGCGCGCGGCGTCGAGCGAGGCGTCCTTCGGAACTTCCGCGCCGAAGAAGCTCAGTCCCGGCTCGCGCAGTTGAAAGTTAAAGCCGAAAATCGAAGTCGCTTTTTTCGACTCGACCAGAGCTTTGTAGAGCCGCCCCGACGGAGTGTTGCCGAGGATGTGCGCCAGAATGCTGAGCGCGGCGAAGTCCGGATGCGAGCCGGGCGGCACGTGATAAGCCGCGCTCACGGCCTGCACATCGCCGACGCGCCGCAAGGTGACGACGCGCTCGCCGTCCTGCGTCGGCTCTGCCGTGTAAGTTTTTTGGAGCACTCGCGCCGGGCGCGGAATCCCCGCGAAGAGCTGCTGAATCAAGCCGAGCGTCTTGCCTTCATCAAACTTTCCGGCGACGAGCAGGATCGCGGTGTCCGGCTGATAATGCAGGTGATAGAAGCCCTGCAATCTCTCAATCGGCACGTTCTCGATGTCTGAGCGCGCGCCAATCGTATCCTTGCCGTAGTTGTGCCAGAGATAAGCCGTTGACATCGTGCGCTCGATCATGATTCCGACCGGATCGTTCTCGCCCGATTCAAACTCGTTACGCACGACCGTCATCTCGCTGTCCAAATCTTTTTTAGCGATGAAGGAATTAATCATCCTGTCCGATTCCAATTCCAAAGCCCAACGCAGATTCTCATCGGTCGCGGCGAACGTCTCGAAATAGTTTGTGCGGTCGTACCACGTCGAGGCGTTTGAGAACGCGCCGTGCTTGGTCAGCTCCGTGTTGACATCCGTGTGTTTCGTAGAGCCTTTGAACATCATGTGTTCTAAGAGATGCGCCATCCCCGTCTCGCCGTAATTCTCATTGCGCGAGCCGACCATGTACGTGATGTTGACCGTCACGGTCGGCTTCGTCGGGTCTGGAAAGAGGAGAACGCGCAAACCGTTCTGAAGCCTGTATTCGGTGATGCCCTCGACCGAAGTCACTCGCTCGACTCCGGGCGGCAGCGCGACGCCCGCGTTCGGTGTCTGCGTCTGCGCGAACAGGCTCGCCGCGCTCAACTGATTGAAGATGAGAAGCGCGAGCACGAAGATGAGGCACGTTTTGTGTGTGCGATGAGATGTCATGGATTTTCCTCCGAGAGGTTAAGAAAGCTGAAAAGAGTTTTTGATTTCCTTTGCGCCTTTGCGCCTTTGCGGGAAATAGTCTCACGCAAAGGCGCAAAGGCGCAAAGGAAAAAGCGCGCCAGTCGAAAATTGAAATTGAGTCTTAGAAAACAATCGCGCGGCTCTCTTTAACCGTCACGACGTGGTTGTCATTTCCGAAATCGTCGAGCGTCTCGTTATGATGAGCGATAATCTGCGAAGCCTTGAGCGTCTCCGTGTCCACGGTCATGTGCGCGTCACGCGCGAGCGTCACATCATAGCCGCGAGAAACCGCACTGCGGCAGGTCGCATCAACACAATATTGCGTGCGGCAGCCCGTGATGACCAGATGCCGTATGCCGCGCTTCTGTAACTCGTCTTCCAGAGTCGTCTCATAAAAAGAGTCTGACGCGCGTTTGTGAATGACTGTTTCTCCGGCGGCGGGAGCGATGGCCTGATGAATCTGCCAGCCGCGCGAGCCGGGCGCGAGGCGGCCTCCTTCGTCGCCGTGATGCTGAACATAAATCACGGGCACATCCGCCGCGCGCGCCTTCGTCAATAACTCATTGATTCGCGCAAGGACTTCATCGCTGCCTTCCGAAGTCGGCTCAGCCCAATCCACGACGCCAGCTTGTACGTCAACAATGAGCAGTGCTGTGTCTTTACTCAAAAATCCAACTCCTCTTTTTAGTTCAAAGTTCAAGGTTCAAAGTTCAAGGTCAAGACAAACTGCTCTGACTTTGTACTTTGAACTTTGAACCTTAAACCTAATCACGGTACAAGCACGAGCTTGCCGAACTGCGCGCGGTCTTCCATCAATTCGTGTGCGCGCCTCGCTTCATAGAGTGGCAGGGTTTGGTCTATCACGGCGCGAATCTGCCCGCGCTCGATAAACTTCATCGCGTCCAAAAGTTCCGCCTTCGATCCCATGAACGAGCCGAGCAGCGAGAGGTGGCGATAAAAGAGTTGGCGCAGATCTGTGCGCGCATCGTAGCCACTGGTCGCGCCGCAGGTGACGACGCGCCCGCTCTTCTTGAGCGCGGCCAGCGAGCCGGGCCACGTCTCCGCGCCCGTATGCTCGAAGACCACATCCACGCCCTGCCTGTCCGTCAGCTTCTTAACCTCTTTCGGCCAATCCTTGTTCGTGTAATTAACCGTCTCATCCGCGCCCAGCTCGCGCGCCTTCAAGAGCTTTTCATCCGAGCCTGCGGTCGCAATCACACGCGCGCCGCGCAGCTTGGCGACCTGAATCCCGATTGAGCCGACGCCGCTTCCGGCGGCATGTATCAAGACCTCTTCGCCCGGTTGAACCTGTGCGCGCGTGACCAGCATGTGCCACGCCGTGACGGTCACGAGCGGCAAAGCGGCGGCCTCTTCAAAGCTTAAATTCTTCGGCTTCGGAATGACGTTGACGCCGGGAGCGGCGACCAGTTGAGCGTAGCCGCCGTCTCGTCTGTAACCCAGGATGTCATACTCCGGGCAGAGATTGTCCTGCCCGCGCAGGCATTCGATGCAATGCCCGCAAGACGTGCCGGGTTGCAGCATCACTTCGTCGCCCGCATTGACCCAGGTGACCAACTCGCCCGCTTCGCGCACGACGCCCGCGATGTCGTTGCCGAGAATGTGCGGCAGTGGAATCTCTATGCCGGGCAACCCCTTTCGCGCCCACACGTCCAGATGATTGAGCGCGCAGGCGCGCACTTCGACCAGCACTTCGTTGGCTTTGATAACGGGGTCGGCCATGTCCGCATACTCAAGCACTTCCGGCGCGCCGTGTTTCTCGAAGATGACAGCTTTCATTTATGTTGAGACTCGCAGTAAAAGTTGAGCATAGAACTCGTGCTAAGATGAAGTGGATTCTATCTCTAAACTTGTCGGTTTGGAAAATGATGAGACTCACGCAAAGGCGCAAAGG
>DASWRG010000069.1:0-7395 GCA_036403295.1 Pyrinomonadaceae bacterium | reverse complement strand
GCTCCGGTTCAATGAAAATTGCCGTCCCTTTTCTTCGCAAAGAAACTCAGGACGCCATAAATCAGAAGAGAGTATAAAGCGACGGTCAATATCAGACAGATGATGGCAACGGGAAAATCAATCGGCGTCCCCTCACAAAGCTCATCCGGCAGACATCTCCGAAAACCGATGATGGCACACTGCCAGAAGATAAATCTGACGATGCTTGATTTAATCAGATTGTTCGCGACGATCAACGCGACGGTGACGAGCACGCCCCCCAGAATCGAAACTTGCCAACGCTTCATTGCCGACATCCCCGTCGCAAAGCTGACTGACGCTGATAACACTTGCCTTCTAACTTTTATTCTTCAACCTTCGGCTGCGTCCTTTTCATCACTTCGAGCATCATCTTCACGTCTGGCGGAATCGCGCGCTTGGCGGCGGCGCGACCGGAAGCTTTCGTCTCGGCTTGAGCCGCGCGCGCCGGAGCTGAAACTTTAGCCGCCGCTTTTTCTCCCGTGAGAGCTTTGGTCGTCGCGCCGTGAACCTTCTTCTTCTCTTCGGGCTTCGCAAATGTTTCGGCAAAGCCGCAACGTTCGCACTCCCAGAGCGGGAAGACTTCCGAAGGGTCGCCCACGCTCTGATAGACGGCGCGATTCGACGGGATGATCTTGCCGCCGCAGACGGGACACGCGCGCCCGCGTATGGTATTGACGGCCACATCCACGCCAAACTGATTTTCAACGATTTCGGTTTTCTCTGCCATGCCGATTTCACCCTCAGACACTACAAGTCAATTTCAGCCCTGCGATTTTCCGTTTCGGCCTTCGCTGATATAACGCTCGACCGTATTGATTAAAGCATTCAGCCGATCATCTGTGAATTTTTGCCCTTCGGCCAACACTTTCTGCGATGCTGCAAACTCTTTTTGTGCCTCGGCAAGCTCTTTCTGCACTTTGACCGTCTCGCTCACAATATCGAAGAGGCCGACGAACGCGCTTTCAAGGCGACCCATGCGCGCGTCCGCCTTCTCCATATTTTCGGCAAAGCTTTCCTGCTGTTTGATGATGAACTCCATCATCTTTTGTATCTCATCGTTGGTCATGACGGCATCCTTCCGGTAATTATAGCAGAAATGAGATGCTCTCATGGGGCGCGAGGCTGTCATTCGATTTCGATGATCTCAAGCGCGCCCTCTTCGCGGTGTGCGCGCAGAAGTTTTTTGTCGAACTTACCGACGCTCGTCTTTGGAATCTCTGTGATGAAAGTCCAGCGTTCGGGAATCCACCACTTGGCGACGCGCGATTCGAGAAAGGCGCACAGCTTATCCGCCTTCGCCTCAACGCCTTCTTTGAGGACGACGCAGGCGAGCGGGCGTTCGTCCCAGCGTTCATCCGGCACGCCGATCACTGCGGCTTCGATGACATGCGGATGAGCCATGATCTCATTCTCAAGCTCGACGGATGAAATCCACTCGCCGCCGGATTTGATGACATCCTTCGTGCGGTCTGTGATCTGGATGTAGCCTCGCGCGTCAACCGTCCCGACATCGCCCGTGCGCAGCCACCCGTCATGAAATTTTTCCGGGCGGTCTTCGTCGTGATAGCCGCCCGTCACCCACGGGCCGCGCACCTGTATCTCTCCGACCGATTGACCGTCCCAGGCGAGAATCTTTTCGCCGTCAACAATTCGCAGCTCGACGCCCGGCACGATTCTGCCGGACTTCGTGCGCCAGTTTATCTCCTCTTCCGGCGGGCAGTTCTTCGGCGGGCATGCAATCGAAGCCATAGGGCTTGTCTCAGTCATGCCCCACGCCTGCGTGATGCGCACGCCGAGACGCTTTTCCAGTTTCTCGACCAGAGCGCGCGGAACTGACGAGCCGCCACACATGACCATTCGCAGAGAGCGCAGGTCAACCTCATGATTCTCCGCGTAACGCAGGATTTCATTCCAGATAGTCGGGACGGCTCCGGCCAGAGTGGGACGCTCCGACGCGATCATGCGACACAAAGGCTCCGCTTGCAGAAAGCGACCGGGCATCAGGAAATCCGAACCCGCCAGCCAGCCCGCATAAGGCAAGCCCCACGCGTTGGCATGAAACATAGGAGCGATGGGAAGGATGCGGTCGCGCTCAGAGACGCCGAGGCCGGAGGCCGAACATGCCGTCAGTGAATGTAAATATTCGGAGCGATGACTGTAGACGACGCCCTTCGGTTGTCCCGTCGTTCCGGTCGTGTAACACATCGCCGCCGCCTCGCGCTCGTCAAGCTGCGGCCACTCGAATCCAGCCTCTTCCGCCGCGAGCAGTTCTTCATAACGCAGCACATCCTCGCCAAGCTCTGCCGCTTCGCCGTCTCCGACGATAACGAAACGCTCGACCGTCTCTAACTTGTCTTTGACTTTTGCGAGCAGCGGCGCGAGCGAATCGTCCACGAGAATAATGCGATCAGCCGCGTGGTTGATGACGTAGGCGAGTTGTTCGGGGAAGAGGCGTATGTTGAGCGCGTGCAGCACCGCGCCCATCGAAGGCGCGGCGAGATAGGCTTCGAGATGTTCCTGCGTGTTCCAGCAGAAAGTCGCCACGCGGTCGCCGCGTTTGATGCCAAGACGCGCAAGCGCAGCCGCGAGGCGTTCGACGCGCGCGCCGATTTCGGTAAAGCTGGCGCGGCGCACATGATCGCCCTCGTGGGTCGCAACCGAGCTGTCGCCGTAGACTCTCGCGCCATGCTTGAAGATGGCTGTCACCGTCAGCGGCCAATCCTGCATGGTGCTTTGCATCATAATTTTGATACGAGCGATTTTACGGAAACGGATTCACCAGAGGAATGAAAAATTAAAAATGTAAAATGCAAAATGAAACCACATACTTAATTTTGCATTTTACATTTTTCATTCTCATGCGGTTTGCGATGCTTGAAAGCGAGGATAAAGATCGAGCAGAAGACCGTCACGGGCGGGACGAGCAGGACGAGGATGCCGTAGTTCAAGCCCCTCGCCATTGTTTTTCCCTGTGCCGAATCTTCAACCGCCAGCCTGCACATCGGGCACTGCGCGAGCGCGGGCAGACACCACAAACTGAGCGCGGCGACGAGCGCCAGCGCGGCGATAATGATGCCTCTTTTGTTTGCGCTCAAGCTTCTCATGGCTCTGCTGTTTGAGATTGGCTTTCAGTCGCGCTGTAACGCAAGTTCTTCGACCTCATGCTATCCGGGAAAAAGATGAAGAACAGGCAGATACAGATAACGAGCGCGGGAATCAGCGTCAGGACGAGGCTCAATCGCTCGAACTTCAAGTGCATAAAATAAGCGATGATGAGCGCGGCCTTGACGAGCGAGAGGCCGATCAGAATCGTCAGCATCAAGATAATCGGCACTTGAAAATAAGCGAGCACGACTTCGATGAAGGTGAGTCCGAGCAGCCAGCCCAAGATTCCCGCAAAGAGCCTGGTCGTTCCCTCGAAATGCACCGGCACGAGTTCGACCGGCTCCGTGTCCACGTCTGCGCCGACCAGTTTTTTGAAATACCCGTGCTTTTGCAGCCAGAGCAAAGGGCTAATCATGAGCACGCCGGCGAGCAACAGAAAGACGACCGTCATGAAGAGCGCGTCCGTCGTCAGAAAATCTCCAGCCCAGATAAGATTCGCGGCGGCGAAATAGAGAAAGACCAGCGCCATCAGAAAACAGATGGCGTTGATAATCACGTCCTCTTTCGCCCACAGGTTTTTGAAAGTTTCTTCAAGGCGGCTCATCTTCTGCTTTTCACGCCTCCTCTTGCTGCTTTAATGACCTCTGTAAACCGATAACAGGTAAATCATCGGAAAGACGAACATCCAGACCAAGTCAACGAAGTGCCAGTAGAGGCCGCTAATCTCCACGTCCTCATGCGACATGCGCCGGACTCTTAAAGCGATGAAGCCAAGATAACAGACTCCCGTGAAGACGTGGAACATGTGCAGGCCGGTGATTGCAAAGAAGGTCGAGCCGAAGAGATAAGAGGCTTTCGGCCATTCTTTCACCCATTCCGCCGGAAGCGACTTCGGCGTCAAGCCTTCGTCAATCAGATGTTTCCACTCGGTGATGTGCAGGCCGAGAAACAGGAGGCCGCCGAGCATCGTCGCCATAATCCAACGGCGCGTGTGTTTTCTGTCTTTCCGCGCGGAAGCCTTGACCGCCATCACCATCGTGAAGCTCGAAGCCAGCAGGCAGAGCGTCATCACGGTCGAGAAGAGAATGCTCGGACTAAATTTGAAAGGCTCAGGCCACTGTTCGCTTGAGGCGCGGACATAGGAGTAGCCCATCAGGAGCGCGGTGAAAGTCAGCGCGTCCGAAACGATGAAGAGCCACATGCCCAGCTTTTTATGGCCGACGCGATACGGGAGCGAACCGCCTTCCCAATCCGCCGCGATCAAGTTCTCTGCGTGCGCTTCCGTGCTCAAAACTTTAGTCACCTCCACAGGAATAGGAGTAGGAACAGATAAATCCAGAGTGCGCCCATGAAATGCCAGTAGATTGCCACCGCGCCTGCGGCGACCGCGCGCTTGATGCCGATTTGTGCGGGCGCGCGCCTGCGCCACGCATGCAAGAGCAGGTAATCGAGCGCGAGGATGCCGCCGAGCAAGTGCAAACCGTGCAGCGCGGTCAGCAGGTAAAAGAACGAGCTGTGCGGATTCGACGCGAGATACAGCCCCTGCGCGACCAGTTCGCGCCATGCTAAGAACTGCGCGCCTAAAAAGCCGAGGCCGAGCAACACCGTTACGAGCAGCCAGCGCGCATACTTCTGCTGCTCATTTCTCTTCAAAGCTTTTCGCGCCAGCTCGAAACTGAGACTGCTCAGCAGGATCAGCGTCGTGCTCAGCCAGAGCAAGCGCGGCGGATCAAGCGGCGTCCAGTCGTTCGCTCCGGAGGCGCGCACGATGTACGCGCTCGACAGAGCCGTGAACAGCATCATGATGCTCGCCAGCACGACCCACATCCCGGTTCGATATTTCTCCGGGAACAGAAGAAGCGCGCTATTTTCGTTTGCGGCTGTGCTCGTCATGATGAAACAGCTATCTCCAAAGCAGTAAGAGTAAGAACAGAAAGACCCACAGGCCGTCCATGAAATGCCAGTAAACGCCGACCACTCCGGCGCTCGTCTCGCGCCTCAGTTCGGCTTCGACGCCTTGCGGCCTACGGCGCGTGCGCAGCAAGAGATAGCTCAAGGCCATGATGCCGCCCAACAGATGCACGCCATGCACTCCCGTCAAGACGTAAAAGAAGGAGCGCGAATTTCCCGCGAGATACACGCCTTGCGCGATAAGCTGCCGCCACGCGAGCAGTTGCGAACAGAGAAAGGCCAGCCCCAAAGCTAATGTCAACGACAACCAGCGAACGTACTTTTCATCCTGGCCTTGCTTCAAAAACTTGTGTGCGGCTCTGAAGGTGAAACTGCTCGCCAGTATCAGAGCCGTGCTCAGCCAGAGCTGTTTCGGCAGTGGTATCGAACGCCAGCCCTCCATCGAAGCGAGCACGATGTAGGCGCTCGCCATCGCCGTGAACATCATCATGATGGCTGCCAGCGCAGCCCACATCGCGAGGCGATATTTTTCTGGCGCGAATTTCTCTCGTTCGCCGCCACCGCCGCCGCCGTTACGCGGAGGCTTCGGCGGCGGATGACCGCTGCCGCCCGTGCGACGCCGCCCTGTTCCGGGGGCGGCTTTTTTCGTCGCAACTCTCTCAGTGCTTGTGACCGTTGTGGCCGTCACCGCTACTTCCTTCCCTGCTCACACCCGCCGGTTCTGGCTCAGTCTGCATGATGAAATCGTTGGGCGCGCCCGGCACGGAAAATTCATACGGGCCTCTGTAGACAGTCGGAATGTGTCCCGCGAAATTATCGTGCGGCGGCGGCGACGGAATCGCCCATTCGAGCGTCGTCGCCTCCCACGGATTATCGCCCGACTCTTTGCCCTTAAAAATGCTCCAGATGAAATTGAAGAGAAAGAGAAGCTGCGCGATGGCCGTCACGATGGCGGCTATCGTCACGAACATGACGAGCGGATGCAGCTTGGCTAAGAACAGATACTCTTCAAAGCTCGAATACCGGCGCGGCATTCCGACGATGCCCATAATGTGCATCGGTATAAAAATGCTATAGACGCCCGCGAACGTAAACCAGAAATGAACCTTGGCGATCTTCTCGCTCATCATCCGGCCAAACATTTTCGGAAACCAGAATTGCAATCCCGCGAACATGCCGAAGATGGCCGCCACGCCCATCACTAAGTGAAAGTGGCCGAGCACGAAATAGGTGTCGTGCATCGAAAGATCGAGTCCGGTCTGGCCGAGCACGATGCCCGTCACGCCGCCCGCGACGAAGAGCGAGACGAAGCCGATGGCGTACAGCATCGGCGCGGTAAAACGTATTTTCGCGCCCCACAATGTGCCGAGCCAGTTGAAAGTCTTAATCGCCGAAGGCACGCCGATGGAAAGCGTCAGAATGGAAAACGCCATGCCCGTATAAGGACTCATGCCGCTGATGAACATGTGATGTCCCCAGACGAAAAAGCCTAAGAGGCCGATGGCGAAAATCGCAAAGACCATCGCGCGATAACCGAAGACTGGCTTGCGCGAGAAGGTCGAGAGAATGTGCGAGGTCGCGCCCATCCCCGGCAGGATCGCGATGTAGACTTCAGGATGCCCGAAGAACCAGAAGAGATGCTGCCAGAGAATCGGCGAGCCGCCCTTGTGCAAAGGAAACTTTGCGGTTGAACCCGAAAGAACGCCGCTCACATATTCGCCCGCAGGGATAAAGAAGCTCGTGTCCGCATTCCGGTCCAGAAATAACAGCACTCCTCCGGCGAGCAGGACCGGAAACGCCAGCAGCGCGAGCACAGCCGTCGTAAACCAGGCCCAACAGGTGAGCGGCATACGCATCAGAGTCATCCCGCGCGTACGCATGTTGAGAAGCGTCGTGATGAAGTTGAGCGCGCCTAATAAAGAGCCGATGCAAAAGATGGCGATGCTGATAATCCATAGATTCATGCCCATCCCCTGCCCGGGTCCTGCCATCTGTCCGAGCGCGCTCAAGGGCGGATAGGCCGTCCAGCCTCCGAGCGGCGCTCCGCCTTCGACAAAGAAGGCCGCGAGGATGACTATGAATCCAACCAACGTGACCCAGAAACTCATCATGTTGAGGACAGGAAAAGCCATGTCCTCTGCCCCGATTTGAATGGGGAGAAAATAGTTTCCGAAGCCTCCCTGCGGCGCGGTCGTGAGGACGAAGAAAACCATAATCGTCCCGTGCATCGTGACCAGCGAGAGATAGAATTCGGGGGTCATGACGCCGCCCGGCGCGCCCAAGGGGAAAAGCGTCTCCAGGATGGAAACGGAAGTTCCGGGCCACGTCAGCTTGACACGCATGAGAATCGAGAGAGTC
>DASWRG010000068.1:0-22177 GCA_036403295.1 Pyrinomonadaceae bacterium | reverse complement strand
TGCGCGGGCAGCAACCGCGCACGGTGCAAGACTTGACGGAGGCTGTTCGAACAGCCCTTCAAGCCATTACGAAAGAAGATATCGCCGCTTGGTTCACGCATTGTGGTTATTAGTGCCAATCCAAGTGCAAACCGTAATAAGATCGAGCCGGGACAGTAGAACTCACCGGTCTTTAATCCTTCGAGCGGATTAAGCAGGGGAAGCTTGAACTGCTTGATTGCCAGCTCCGTCGAAGCGTCAAAGCAGATGAGCGTGCCGCCCTCTTCGACAAAGCGGCGCAGGTTCTCGACGCCCTGCGACGTGATGCCGCCCGTGAACTCTTCAGGATAACTGCCCTTCGCGTTGCCCTCTATAATATTTTTCGCGCGCTCGGACGGCAGAATAATCACCTCGAAACGCGCACGCAAATTTCCGCCTCGCATATCCCTGTCGAGCAGCGATTCATAAGGCACATTGAAAGTGTCGAAGAGCCAGCGCGTCCAGCCTTCGTCAGTCGATGCCAGGTAGCTTTTGTAGATTGCGAGACGAACCGCGCGCTTCAGCGGATTCGGAATCGGCGAAGCGGAGCCTTGCTGCAAAGCAAGCCCCAAGCTCTTTCTCACTTCTCCTGCGTCCGTGAGCAGCCTCGTGTGTCTCGCGGCAAGCGATTCTTTGATGGCGACGACCGGCTCGGTTTCGACGCCCATCTGCATCGGCAGCGTCCAACCCGCGACATCATAAGGCGGCTCGGCCTCGCCCGTCGGCGTCAGGCGTTGCGGATAAGCTTGCCTCTCAAATAGAGCCTGCACGTTTGAGCGTTGCGGCTGCGCCGTGTAAATCAGATAACTATTGAGCGGAACTTCCATGAAAGCTTCGCTCTGCCCGGCGAGCGAGAGATGAAGCTCGCGCGTCATGCGCTGCACTTCGATGCCTTGCGCCAGCAGAATTTCTATCAGGCGCGCGACCCGTTCGTCGTTCCCCTGTCCTGCCGGAATCAGATACGCGAGCGGCTGATCGGGCGCAGCCGCAGCCAGCGACGCATTGCGCCCAAGCTCATAAAAATTTCGCAAGTAATGCGTGCGATACTTGGCCGCCATTGTGAGGACGGAACGCGCGGCGGTCATCTCCAAAGCCATAATCTCGCGCGGCCTCCACACGCCGCCGCGCCACGGGTTAGGAAAATTGGTCGCCGCCTGGAGCGCGGACGGCATGCCGCGCGCTTTCGCTTTGGCGAGTTGTTCTGCTTTGATGAAAACCGGCGTCATTAACTTCGCGCTCGCGGCTTCCGAGAGAATCCCGATTGAGTTGTGATAATAGGGCGAGGTGCGCAGTCCGCCGTGCCACCAGGTATCGTAGAGCGAGTTGGTAATCACGCCCGCAAAGTTTGCGGCCTGTAGGTCTGCGGCGATGCGCGAGCCGATGGCGGCGATCTCGCGTATGAGCAGAGGATGTATGTTCGGATTCGGCGGGTCGTAAAAAGGCGGGATGAAAAATCGCGCGCCCGTCTGCTCCTGCTGATGCAGGTCGTAAACGATCTCAGGAAACCATTCTTTCCAGAAGAGGCGCGTCACGAGCCGCGTCTCCGTGAGGTTGAGCATGAACCAGTCGCGGTTGTCATCATGCCCCGCGTAGTGGTGATAGAGCTGCGGCGGCGGCGTGCCTTCGTAAAGGGTGCCGAGCGTCTTGCGATACCAGTCGGCGACGATGTCCACGCCGTCCGGGTTGACCGAAGGAATCAAGAGCAGAATCGTGTTACTCAAAATCTCGCGCGTCTCTTCATCCCGCGCGGTCGCCAACTCAAAGGCAAGCTGCATGGACATCTGTGAGGCGACGATTTCGGTTGAATGAATCGAGCACGTGATGGCGACAATAGCTTTGCCTTCATGAATCAGACGGTCGCGCGCGGCCTCGTCTTTGATAGTGCGCGGGTCTGCGAGCTTGCGCTGAATCTCTTTGAATCTGTTAAGCTCGCGTATATTCTCAGGCGCGCTGACGTAGGCGACGATGAAGGGACGCTTGAGCGTGGTCTGGCCGATGGTTTCAACCTGCACGCGCCCGCTCGCCGCGTCGAGCCGCGCGAAATAGTTTGTGATCTGTCGCCAGTCCGCAATCGTGCGGTCTGAGCCGGGAGCAAAGCCGAGGACGGACGCGGGGCTTGGAATTGAGGAGTCGAGAGCAGCCGCAGTTTGCGCTTGAACAGAGACGGATGAAAGGGCTGCTATTAAAAATATGACGACGGCAAAAGAGACGACGGGCGCATGGGTATGACGGGACATCCTGAAAATCCTTCGAGTGAATTGATGAAAAAGGACGCGAGCCAAAGGCCGCATGAGTCGCAGTCTAGCACACGACCCGCGAGGGGCATCAAGGGCAGGCTCTTTTACTTCTGGTCGCTCTTCCTCGCGGGCATACTGTTGCTCATCTTCGGGCCTCCGGCCATTACCATCGCGTGGCTGGCGCGCAGGCGCGAGTGGGTTTATCCGTGGGCTTCGTGGGGCGGGCGTATGTGGCTGCGCCTTAGCGGGATGAAAATAGTCGTGCGCGGGCTTGAGCATCTCGAAGAGCAACAGTCCTACGTCTTCATCTCGAATCACAGGTCGTATCTGGACACGGCGACCATCTTCTGTTACGTCGGACGAAGAATTGGCGTGCTGGCGAAGAAGGAATTGTTGAAAGTGCCGATTCTCGGCTACGGGATGACGTATGTGAATGTGATGGCGATTGACCGCTCGAACCGCGAGCGCGCGATAGAGACTGTGCAGGCCGCGACCGAGCGCATTCATTCGGGCGTCTCGTTCGCAGTCTTCGCCGAAGGCACGCGCGCACGCCCCGGCGAACTGTTGCCGTTCAAAAAGGGCGCGTTCTACATGGCGATTGAAGCGGGCGTGCCTATCGTGCCGGTGGCGATTAAGAACACGGACACGCTGATGGGTAAGGGAACCGGCACGGCTCAGCCCGGCACTATCGAGATGGTTTTTCTCAAACCGATTCCGACCTCAGGACTCTCCACAGACGAAGACGCCCGACATCTCGTCGCACAAGTTCACACGCTCATCGCGGAAGAATTAGGGTGTAAGGAATAGTAGTGGCAGGGCTTGTCCCTGCCACTACATTCGTCGCCCTTACTTTTAAGGTTTCTTCGGCGCTGGCTTTTGTTCGGGCTTCGGTTGCGGCTTCTGCTCAGGCTTCTGCTCGGTTTCGTCAATGACATCGCCTTCGATGATCCTGACACTGCTGCGTGCCAGCTTGTAGTCGGTGTAACGGACGCGGGCACGTACGTGCAGGGCGGGCGCGTTGTCGTAGATCAGTTCTTCGTCCGTGCGCGCCAGCGTCGGAAACCAGTATTTCCCGTCAATCTGCTCGCGGAAAGTCTCAAAGTTGGGAAACTTGTTGTCTTTGGTTTCGGGCACGCCTTTGCCGCGCGTCTTGACGATCTGCAAGTCCTGATCGTCAACCCAGATGCGCCCCACGAAGAGCCGTTCTTTAATATTCTTAGAACTGGGAACCACTTTGGGTGCGACATCGAAGACGTAAAGGTCAAGCTCGTCTATGTGCTCTTTGCCGACGTAGGTGAAGTTGTACTGGTCAATCTTCGCAGCTTCGAGCGCGAACTGGTTGACGCCGCCGAGGTCTTCCAAATCTTCCGGCGTCACCTCCGGCATCGAAGGCATCGGAAAGAAAACAATCTTCTCAAATCGCGTGCCCGCGTCGTCAAACGTGTAGTTCGAGACGCGGTGATATTCGCCGATAATCTGCCCGCCCATGCCGATGCTTTGCAGGACGGCTTCGCGCTTGAAAGCGTAGTTGTTGAGCGCGCGGCGAAACTGGGTCTCTTTGGCCGTGAAGGCGTGAATGATGCGGTCTATCTCGGCAGCCGGAAGCCTGGTGGCATCAATTGACGACTTGCCCGCCTCCGCAGGCTTCGCGTTCGTCTGCTGCGCGAGTGTTCGGGTGGGAAGAAAAAGGAGCGAAAGCATCCCCAGAGCGATGGCGAAGATGAAATAGCGTCTCATATTCATTCAATTTTAGGTTTGATAAATCGCAGTTTGGGCTAACTTCGGCCTGACGGCCTGAAATCATAACACGCCAGTCGTGAAATCATCAGATGCTCACGGCTGGCGGCATGTTGCCCCGCAAAGCAAGGGATGAGGGTGGCAGCGTGAGGGATGAAAGCGCGGCTCTTAAAATTGAAAGGTTTACATGAAACTGAGCAGTTCGAGACAGAATGCGCCGCTTAAATTTGAATAGCATTTCTTTCATCCCTCACCCTGCCGCCCTCATCCCTTTTTATGTTATACTCGCAAGCGGTTCGCCCGTCGTACCTCCAGAAATTGCTTCATCCGATTTTCCGTCCTACGAGATTCGATGAGTTACGTTCCGACCAATCAGAGTGTCCCCGACGATACGCTTATCCGTGCGCAGAAGCAGAGCGAGCGCGGCGATCTCGCGGGCGCGCATAATCTGCTGCTCGATCTGATTAAAGACGAAGCGGACTCGCTTTCAACCGAGCGCGGCGTGCAGGCGCGCGTCGCTCTGGCCGAAATCTGCGAAGGACTCGGACGCCGCCAGGAGGCTCGTGAAGCTTTAGCTCCATACGATGTGCGCGCCCTCGAAGCTTTTCCCGCTCACTTGCGCGGCCTCCTGCTGCTCGCCTTCGGCTCATACGCTTTCTGGGAAAATGATTTTCCGCGCTCGGTGACTCTGCTCAATCGCGCGCGTGAGATTTTAGAGCCGACGGGGGATGCGCCCAATCTCGCGCGCGCCTATCACTGTCTGGGAAGAGCTTACTGGGCGCTCCTCGAACAGCTCCTTGCGCGCGAGCATTATGAGATCGCCATTGAGTGGGGACGCCGCGCGCACAAGGAACGCGCGCTCGCCATCACCTACATGAACCTCGGCCTCGTCGCGCGCCACGAAGGCGATCTGGACGAAGCGGGCATGTGTTATCGCCGCGCCCTGCGGTTCTTGCGGAACACGACGGATGAGATTAATCGCGCGCGGCTGAAAAATAATCTGAGCGTGATGTTGTTCTTGCAGGGCAACTTCTACGAGGCGGCCAACTCGGCTCAGCGCGCTCTGGAACATCTGTCCGGTTATCAAAACGACATGATGTTCGGGAGCGTCCATAACAATCTCGCGCTCATCTCGACTTACATGGGTGATTGGGCTGCGGCGGAAAGCCACGTCCAACATGCCCTGGGAATCGCGCGCGCGCGCGGCGACAAATCGAGCGAAGGGATTTACTCGGAAACTCTCGGCACTTTGCGAGCCTGTCAGGGGCGCGTGCAGGAGGCCAATGAGCTGTTGAGGTTTGCGCTGGCTCATGCCAAAGAGCACGGCACCCGAAGGGATGAAACGCAGGCTTATCTTTCGCTCGCGCGGCTGTGGCTGCTCGCGCGCAACACGCACCTCGCCCTGACCTATGCGCGCAACGCGCGAGACATCGCGCGCGAAAGTAACGACGAAAGATTCGCCTCGGAGGCCGCCCTCTTGATCGTCGAAGGATACAGGCGCGGCGATAAATGGATGCCCGCCGAAGATTGGATCGAGATTGCGCGCACCGAGCTGGAAGGCTTGCCCTATCCCTATTTGGACGCCATCCTGCAACGCAACCTCGCCACCTTTTATTCGCGTCGCCACGATCCTTCGCGCGGCGAGCGTCTGTTCCAGCAGACCGAAGAAGCCTTCCGCTCGATGAACGCCGCGTATCAGGTGGCCGTCACGGTCTTTGAACACGCGGAGAGCTTGATGCGGCGCGGCGAGTACTCGCTTGCACACAAACGCTTTGTCGAAGCCGGAGAGCAGTTTCGCTCTCTCGGCGCGCTCCTTGATGTCGAGCGGGCTGACAAAGAGGCTGCGGGCGCGGCACAGCGCATGGCTCCGTGGGAGATCGCGCCCACGCCCGCCCTCAATCTGATTCCGCCGGATGCGGCTCCGCTCATCATGCAGGTCTTGAACGCTGCTTCGGGGCGCGAGCGACTTTTGCGCGAGCTGATGTTTGCGGCCAAGAACGCCTTGAGCGCGGACGGCGCGGCGGTCTTTGTGGCGGACGACGACGGGCAGCTTTACGTGCAGGCCAGCATTGACTTGAGCGCGCCGGAGCGCGAGCGCGGCATGAAGGCTGTGGCCGCGCATCTGGCGAAAGAGAAGGGGCGGCTCGAAAGCGTGCTCGAAGTCGCGGCGCACGACGCGAGAAAGAGGCCGAGCACGTTTGACGAGCATTGCCGCACGCTCGCGCCGCGTCGTAACGGCGGAGCTTTTGTGCTCTACCTGCGCGCGCCTTCGCCGCTTTCAGAAAAGCGCGCCGAAATTCTCGCCGCGCTGACAGGCTGCGCGCATCTCGCGCTTCAGATGATTGATCTCAAGACGGACATGCGGCGCGCTCGTCCCTTCAACGCGGCTGCGATGCCGACCTCTTCCGGCCTCTTTCCGAGCATCATCGCCAACAGCTTCTCCATGCGCGATGTCCTGGGGCGGATGGAACGCCTGAAGGATTCGGAGGCGACCGTGCTCATACAGGGCGAGTCCGGGACTGGCAAAGAGGTCGTGGCGCGCGCTCTGCATGACGAGAGCATCCGTAGGGATAAAATCTTTCTGCCTTTTAACTGCACGGCTGCGCCGCGCGATCTGGTCGAAAGCCAGCTCTTTGGTCATCGTCGCGGAGCTTTTACGGGAGCCATCTCAGACCAGCGCGGCATCATCCGGGCGGCGGAGGGCGGCACGCTCTTCCTCGACGAGATAGGCGACCTCGCGCTCGAAGTCCAGCCCAAGCTCTTGCGCTTCTTGCAGGGCGGCGAGATCATGCCGCTCGGCGAAGCTCCGCGAAAGGTGAACGTGCGCGTCATCGCCGCCACCAATCGAGACCTCGATGAAGATGTGCGCGCGGGGCGTTTTCGTGAAGACCTCTTTTATCGCCTCAACACCTTCGTCATCAAAGCCCCGCCCTTGCGCGAGCGTCCCGAAGACATCGCCCTGCTGGCTTCACACTTTTTTGAAGAGACCTGTCGGCGCAATAAGCGGCAGCTCGCCGGAATCACGCCGGAGGCGATGGGCTATCTGACGCGCTACACCTGGCCGGGCAACGTGCGCCAGCTCAAGAGCGAGATCGAGCGCATCGTCGTCTTCGCCGAAGACGGCCAGTCGGTAGGTGCCGAATCGCTCTCGCCCGACATCCTGCGCGACGCAGAGACCTCTTCGCCCGTCCAGTTCAAACTGGATTTCTCGAAGCCGATTAATTTTAAAGAGATCATGCTCAACGTGGAACGACAGCTGCTCTCGGAAGCCCTGGCGCGGCAGAGCGGCAACGCGACGCGCGCGGCCATCCTTCTGGGCTTGCGCCGCCAGACCTTTAACTACAAGTTGCAACGCTTCAATATAGCCCATCCGGAGCTTGAGCCTCCGGCGGAAGACTAATTCACGCCCGCCCGCTTTCCCTCCACTGCAAAAATTTTTGCACTAACTGTATACTCTCCGACAAGTCTTATAAAGCTTGACAGGTAAGTTATTTAGAGGCTTGCGTCAGCCTCCGGCGCGGATTTGACCCGCAAAAAACCTGTCACCTCTCAGCTTAGTGTAAATTGCTCGCTGTGGTCTCTTAAAGTGTTCACACGAATGAGGCTAGAGCCTCTCGTGCCTGCTTCGCGGAGAGGTGGCACAGCTATTGTTAATAAGATAAGGGCGAAAGACAGTGATGTTTATTCGTTTGATGGGCAAAACGGATTTAACAAGCAAACTAAAAAAATTTGAGGGGACTGGATAATGACGATAAAAAAGCTGATTGCGGTTGGATTGATGACATTGGTTTTGGGAGCGGGCGCTCCCGTTGTCTTGGCGGACGGCATACAGGAGACTCCCGGCGTCGCCGGCGTACAGGAGACTCCCGGCAAGGATGGCACGCAGGAGACCCCCGGCGTGACAGGCACACAGGAAACCCCCGGCTCTTTAATATTGGATATGCTCGTAACCCTCGCTACAACACTTGTAGCTTAAATGAGAAAAAACCTTCAAGCATTGGGTGACTGGAGAACCGTAGAGGAAAAGCTTCGTTCCTCATATCGGCGGCTGGCGGCTTCCCGACTCCCCGTCAATATCTACAGCGCGCAAGCGCGGATGCAACGTCGAGCGGCCACGTTGCTGCACGGGATTGAGGCAGGGACGAGCTTGTGGGAGGAGCTTGATTGCTGTCAGCTAGCCGATGACTTGCGCGGCGACCGCGCGTCACTCCTTCTGGGCGGAGTGGCGGGCGGCGTCGCGCTTTCTTCAATCGGCAAGAGCGGGCTGCTGGCTTCGGCTGGCGCAGGCACGCTCTTTATCAGCCACTTGGAGAAGCTCGCGCCTGCCGCGCAAAAGATTCTCTACCGGATTATAGAGAGCGGACGTTACACGCCTGTCGGCGACCCGTACCCGCGACCCGTTAATTGTCGCATCATCGTCGCGTCAAAGCGTCCGTTGATCGAGCTGGCGAACAGCTTCATGCTTGAAAGAGAATTAGCAGACGTGCTTGGCAGAATTTCCTTGAGGGCGGAGGATGTGATTCACGCGCTCGAAGCGAAAAGAATTTACCAATCTCACCCCGGCAATCTGGCGGCAGCCAGTTAAGGCATCCCGCTCAGTTGCGACAAGATTGGTGACAGCTGCCTCACAAGTTTTTAGACAGTTGTCACCTCTCTAAAATTTCCAAAACAGCTTGCGGAACGAAAGATAGCAAGTTTCTCTTTGCGAATTTTGCGTCTTCACACTTTGCGTTAAAAATTAACCTGACCGTAAAGAGCGCAAAGAAGGAAGACGCAAAGTGGCGCGAAGGACGACTCGTTATTCGACGAACTCGACATCAACCCGATTCGGAATGATGCCGCGCTCGTGGCCTTCAGCCAGCAATCGGCGAACGGCCTCGCGCCCGCGCTCTGTGTAATCGAGCGTCAAATCGTTAACCCACATCGAGACGAAGCGGTCAGCCAGCTCTGGCTTCATGTCGCGCGCAAACTGCATCGCGTACCGAAGCGCATCCTCTCTGTGTTCGAGCGAATACTTGATGCTCGCGTGCAGGTAGCCTGAAACTTTGTGCATCATCTCCGCGCCAAGCTCGCGCCGGATGGCGTTGCCGCCCATCGGCAGGGGCAATCCCGTCCGCCCGTGCCACCACTCGCCCAGGTCCAAGACCTTGTGCAGCCCCAGCGATTCATAAAAAAGTTGTCCTTCATGAATCAACAGCCCGGCATCGCAGCGTCCCTCTTGCACTGCTTCGATGATGCGGTCAAAGGGAATCACTTCATACTCGAACGACGGCTCGAAAATTTTGAGAGCGAGAAACGCGCTCGTCAGCTTGCCTGGGATGGCGACTTTGAGCTTCGACAAATCTTCGGCTTTCAACGCTTCACGCGCGACGACAATCGGCCCGTAGTTGTCACCGATTGAAGCTCCGTGCGGAAGCAGAGCGTAAGCGTCCGCAATGTACGCGTAAGCATGAAAGCTGATGGCCGTCACGTCATAGACGCCGCGCATGGCTTTCTCGTTAAGGCTCTGTATGTCTTCGAGCACGTGCGTAAACTGAAGCTCGCCCGTGTCAATCTTATTGTTGGCGAGCGCATAAAACATAAACGCGTCGTCCGAATCGGGCGAATGCGCGACGGTGATAGTTCGTGTTTCAATAGCAGTAGTCATGATTTCAGTGTTCAGCTTAAACGTGTGCAGTTTCCTTCTCAATCCGATTGTAAACAGTATCCCTCTCAACCGCTTCAAAGCCCGCGTCTTCGATGAGCGAGACGATCTCCTGCTTCGTCATCTTGACTTCGTGATTGGCTTCGACCGAGTAGCTTTCAGACAGCTCACCGCCTTCGGTAATCGTCCCGTCGAGATCGTTCGCGCCGTAATGCAAGGCGACCTGCGCGAGCCGTTTGCCGAGCATCACCCAGTAAGCTTTGATGTGCGCGAAGTTGTCTAGCATCAGGCGCGAGACGGCGATGGTCTTCAAAGAGTCAACGCCCGATGGGCCGGGCAAATCCGCGAGCTGCGTGCCTTCCGGGAAAAAAGCGAGCGGGATAAAGCATTGAAAGCCGCCCGAAATATCCTGCTGCTCGCGCAGGCGGACGAAGTGATCGATGCGGTCTTCCGTTGATTCGATGTGGCCGTAGAGCATCGTCGCATTCGTCTTGAGTCCAGCCGCGTGAACCTTGCCGGCCAGAGAGAGCCAGCGCGCCGCGTCGCACTTGTGCGCACAGAGCATCGAGCGCGTCGGCTCGCGGAAAATCTCCGCGCCTCCGCCCGGACAAGAATCCATTCCAGCCGTTTTCAACTGCTCAATCACATCCTCGTCCTTCATCTTGTAGAAACGCGCGAAGTGATCCAGCTCGACCATCGTGAAGGCTTTCAAGTGAAGCTGCGGGTATTGAAGTTTGAGCGAAGAGAGCAGGTCTGTGTAATAAGAGAAGGGCAGCTTCGTGTTCAGGCCGCCGACGATGTGCAGCTCGGTCGCGCCCTCTTTGACGGCCTCGCCCGCGATGCGCAGGCTCTCTTCGATGTTATGCGTATAAGCATCCACCGCGCGCGGCGTGCGAAAGAAGTTGCAGAACTTGCAATCAACGTAACAAACGTTCGTCGGGTTGAAATGGCGATTGACATTAAAGTAGGTCGTGCGTCCATGCAGGCGACGGCGCACGCCATCGGCCAGCTTCGCTAAGGCTGCTAAATCATCCGTCGAGTAAAGCTTCAAGCCGTCTTCAAAAGCCAAACGCTCGCCGCCTTCTACTTTCGCGGCGATCTCATTCAAGTTCGGGTCGTGTGAAAAGTTCATAAAATAAGTTCAAGCTTCAAGGTTCAAAGTTCAAGGTTTAAGGCTCAAAGCTCTCAAGTCGTTTTCAACTTTGAACCTTGAACCTTAAACCTTGAACCTAAAAGATCGCCGCGCCGCCGAAGGTCGCAAGCAGTATCACGCTGACGAAGGCGTTGGTGGTAAAGAACGCCGCGTTCAGGCGCGAGAGATCATTGGCTCTGACGAGCGTATGCTGGTAAATGAGCAAAGCTCCCGTCGCAATCACGCCCGCGAGCGCAGGCAAGCCCAGGTGCGTGACCAAGTATAACGCAATGAGCGTGGCGAACGCTTCCGCGTGGAAGAGCCGTGCAATCCACAACGCGCGCGCGACGCCGAATTTGCGCGGCACTGAATGCAGACCGGCACACCTGTCAAACTCGTGATCCTGACACGCATAGAGCACATCGAATCCGGCTGTCCACAGCATCACGACGAGCGAGAGCAAGAGCGGAACGGGGCTGTCAATCGCGCCGCGCACGGCGATCCACGCGCCCGTCGGAGCAATCGCCAGACACCAGCCCAAGACCAGATGCGAGAGCAAAGTCCAACGCTTCGTGTAAGAGTAAAGCAGGATGCTGGCGAGCGCGACCGGCGCGAGCATGAGCGTCAAGCGATTGAGCATCGCCGCCGAGACGAAAAAGATCGCCGCCGAGACGAAAGTGAAAGCCCACACGAAGCCGACCGAGAGCGTGCCCGCCGGAAGCGCGCGACTGCTTGTGCGCGGATTGCGCGCGTCAAGCTCGCGGTCTGCGATTCGATTAAAGGCCATCGCGGTCGAACGCGCGCCGAACATCGCCAGCGTAATCCACAAGAACTGTGAGAGAGTCGGCAAGCCTTTCGCCGCGAGCACGGCTCCCAAAAATGCGAAGGGCAGCGCGAACAGCGTGTGCTCGATCTTAATCATTTCGAGCGTGATGCGTGCGTTTTTAGCTGTGGCGGTCAACATTTTCTTCTTCGATTCACAGATCGTGAATCCCTCCTCGCCCTCTCACAAAGCAAAGACGAGGCCACACCGTAGATTGATGAAAACACTGCTGTTTCGCGCTTTTTCGCTTTGCAAACTGCGAAAGAACAGTTGGCGGTTGGCAGTTCGCAGATAGCAGAAAAAGCATAGCGGAAGCGGCCTTGTCTTTAACTGCCAACTGCTAACTGCCCACTTCCTTCTCCCCTTGCCATCTCGTCGCCTGCGAATGCGGGATGGCGAACTGATCCAGGATGCGAAAGACCAGATGATCCACGAGTTCGTCAATCGTCTTGGGGCGATGATAAAAGCCGGGACTCGCGGGAAGAATCCGCGCGCCCGCGTGCGCGAGCCTGAGCATGTTCTCAAGATGAATCGCGTTGTAGGGCGACTCGCGCGGGACGATGACGAGCTTGCGTCCCTCCTTCAAAGTCACATCGGCGGCGCGATGAATCAGATTTGTGCAAGCTCCCGAAGCAATCGCTCCGAGCGTCCCCATAGAGCAAGGCACGATGACCATCCCCGCCTGCGCGTGCGAGCCTGATGCGGGCACGGCGGCCATGTTGTCCAAACGATGCGCGCGAATCAGTTTGGAATCAAGAGGCAATCCGACCCATTCGTTAATCGCACGGCTGTCATCAAAATTTAGCGTCGCGCCCAATTCCACGCGCGCGACCGTCCGCGCCGCTTCCGACATAATCAGGTTGACGCGCTCGACCGCGCCGCTCGCGGCCATCTGCACGAGCGTGCGGTACGCGTAAATCGCGCCCGAAGCTCCTGTGATGGCGACAGTCAGTTCCATAAAGCAGTGACGAGTGATAAGCGACGTGTGATAAGCAAAAACCGATTTTAGCTTGTCCCTCGTCGCTTGTCACTTGTTCGTAGGTTTGCTGTCTGGCACAAATAGACTGATTTCAGTTGAAGTCAGATTAAATGCTAAAATCTCATGTAGCTTCCTGTCAGTTAGGGTATAAGTGCTACGTAAAGAAAGGCAGACAAACAAGTGGCTAATGAAGAATTGCCGAAAGAGCTTGAAGAGCTATCAGAACGTCTCAGAAAGGCTGAACAAGTAGCTAATGAATCTCAAGCAGAGGCTGCCGTGTATCGAGAGCTGTTAGAGGATTTGTATAAAGCCGCAGATCAGGCAATCAATGATAACAATGTAAATCGCCTCTACGAAATAACAGGTAGGCTCGCGTTTTTTGATGTGCCAAGTAAGAACAACGTGAAAGAGTGGGGAAAATATTTTCTTCATGCTTACATTAGGGACACAGGCTGGTTAGAGGTTGCTAAAAAAGCCCTGGAGAAAATAAGGGTTGACGCAGAACAATTCGCAGTTGAGGAAAATTCACCAAACGCCGAACTTAAAGAGCGTATTGTAGAAACTGCAAAGGATGGTCTCATCCCGCATATATAACTAAGGAGGCAAAAATGAGCAGTATCCTAACCAAAATAATTGCCGAGGTTCAAACTTTGCCGTTGGAAGAGCAAATACGAGTGCGCACATTATCCTCAGAGCAGCAACAGCAATTACGTGCGGCGCTTGACAAGGAGGCATTGCTGCGTCGCATACAGGGCAAGTACGAGCACTTAACTACGAGTAGCGAAGCTTTCGCGGCTCGCAAAGCAGAGGAGATTGCACTGGAAGATCGACGGCGATGATCTATGTTCTTGATGCCTGTGCGGGAATCGCTCTTTTACGTCGTGAACTAGGTGAGGCCGTTGTTTGGTCATATCTCAGCGATCCCGTGGCGACCTGCTTTGCACATGCGATCAATTTATGTGAAATCTACTATGATTTTTACCGTGACGCAGGTGAATGGGCAGCAGAAGGCTCCATAGTTGACCTCAAAGCTCTTAACGTAGTCGAGCGCAATGATTTCGATGAAGCTTTCTGGAAAGATGTCGGCAGGCTGAAGGCTCAAGGGAAAATCTCTTTGGCTGATTGCTGTGCCATCGTTTTAACTAATCGGGTCGGCGGTACACTGTTGACCTCGGACCATCATGAGCTTGATCGTATTGCTGCGGCTGGCATTTGTTCGATAATGTTTATCAGATGAAGAGATGAGAATGATTTCATATCCGGGCAATTAAATGGATTTATCTGAATTGGAAAAGCTATTGTGCGAGCTTCAGGCGGGAAAAACGGACGCCGCAGAGGCCGCGCGCTTGATTCACAGCTCGCATTTCGAGGACATAGGCTACGCGCGCGTGGATCATGCGCGAGCCGAGCGGCAAGGGTTTCCCGAAGTCGTCTTCGGCGCGGGCAAGACGCGCGCGCAGGTCGTCGGGATTGTCGAAAGGCTCGCCAGCCGCGCGCCCAATGTGCTGGTTACGCGCACGGATGAGGGCACGTTCGGAGAAGTTCGTAACGTCGTGACTGATGCCGAGTGGCACGAGAGCGCGCGTTTGATTCGGATTCAGAGAGACAGGACTGAGCGCGGAGTCGGCGAGATCGCGGTCGTGACTGCGGGGACGAGCGACATTCCGGTCGCGGAAGAGGCCGCGCTGACATGCGAGGCGATGGGCAATCGCGTGCGGCGCATCTGGGACGCGGGCGTCGCGGGCATTCATCGCATCTTAGCCGAACGCGAGTTGCTGCAAACGGCGCGCGTCATCATCGTCGCGGCAGGGATGGAGGGCGCGCTGCCTTCCGTCGTCGGCGGGCTGGTGAGCGTGCCCGTCATCGCCGTTCCGACGAGCATCGGTTACGGCGCGTCATTCGGCGGCGCGGCGGCCCTGCTCGGCATGCTCAACTCGTGCGCGTCAAACGTGACGGTCGTCAACATAGACAACGGCTTCGGCGCGGGCTTCGTCGCCAGCCTCATCAATCGCCAGTGGGAAGCACAATGAAGGTAAAAGTAAAAAAGCAAAAGGTAAAAGTTACGTTGCTCCTGTTCTTTTACCTTTTACCTTTTACCTTTTTACTTTTGACGGGTTGCGGCGCAAAGCGGACGCCGAACCTTGAGCGTATCTTTGCGGAATCGCGGACGCGCACGGGCAAGCGTCCGATCATTGTGATTCCGGGCATTCTCGGTTCGCAGCTTATCAACAAAGACACGAACGAAGTGGCCTGGCCTTCGGCCTTTCGCGTCTCCGATAACGATTTACGTTTGCCCATCTCGCCAGACCTCGCGGCCAATCGAGACAACCTGGTGGCGAGCAAGATTCTCGATACCATCAAGCTCGCGCGGCTCGTGCCGGACGTGTACATCTATCATCACCTGCTCGTCGCGCTTAATAAGTACGGCGGTTATACGGAAGGCGACTGGAACAATCCGGGCGCGGGCGGCGACCGCGACACGTTCTACGTCTTTCCATACGATTGGCGGCGCGATAACGTCGAGACGGCGCGCGAGCTTGTGCGACGGATCGAAGATTTGAAACGCAAGCTGAATCGCCCAGACCTCAAATTTAATATCATCGCGCATTCGATGGGCGGACTCATCGCGCGTTACGCGGCGATGTACGGCGACGCGGATTTGCCCCCGGATGAAAGCCAACCTGTTCCGACCTGGGCGGGCGCGTCCGGCATCAATAAGATTTTCATGCTGGGGACGCCGAACGAAGGCTCGATGGATGCATTCTCGACCTTGCTGCAAGGCTATTCGCTGACCGAAGGTTTGAGACGCAGGATTCGACTTCTGAACAAGCTCTCGCGTGAAGACGCACTGACCACTCCTTCGATTTTTCAACTGATGCCGCACAGCCGGATGGTCAGTTTTCTCGACGGGAATTTAGCTCCGCTCAAGGTTGATCTTTACGACCCGGCGGTGTGGCGATATTACGGCTGGGCTGCGATCTCCGACCCGAAATCTCGCAAGACGTTTGAGAAGAACGAGGGCGAAATCGCGTTGGCTCATGCGGACAAGCTGAACTTGCTCGACGCGTATTTCGCAGCCGCCCTCAAACGCGCGAAGCGTTTTCACGAAGCTCTTGACGCAGTGATCGAAAGCGAGCCGCCCGTCTCGCTCTTCGCCTTCGGCGGCGACTGTGAAGAGACGCTGCAATCGCCCGTCATCCTGCGTGATGAAAAACGCGGAGGCTGGATTACTTTGACTGAACCGCGTCAGCTTCGACTTGCGAACGGGAATAAAGTTTCCAAACAGGACGTGACGTTTGCGATGTACGCGCCGGGCGACGGTCGCGTCACGCGCCGCTCACTCCTCGCCGAAACGCTGGCCGAGAGTCGCCGCGCGTCCGCGCTCTTCAATACCTCGCTCCCAATCGTCTACGCCGTCTTCGCCTGCGACCTGCACGGCGAGCTGCAAAGCAACAAGACACTGCAAGACAACGCCCTGACCGCGCTCGTGAGCGAGGCGATGAAATAGTTATCGCGCGGACACAGCTTTTGACCCTCTAATCAAGGCTTGTGCCTCATGGTGCAGTACAATAATAGTTGGGCGGCGACGAGTTCGTTGTTTAGTAACACCTGAATTTTGAAGATATGAGTCAAGCAGCTAAAAGTTTGTTTGTTTTCGGAATTTACGTCTGCGGATTAGGCTTGACTCTGCTGCTCGTGCCAAACCTGATTTTGCAGGTTTTCGGAGTGCCGCCGACACGCGAAGTTTGGATCAGAATTAATGGAATGTTCGTGCTTTGTCTGAGCTTCTATTATGTGCAGGCGGCGCGAAATGAATTGACGATTTTTATCCGTTGGACGATTTGGACGCGCGTCGCGGTTATTATTTACCTTGCCGCTTTCATTCTGTTGGCCTCAGCTCCGAAAGTGTTGCTGTTGTTTGGTCTGATTGATTTGTTGTCAGCGATTTGGACGTGGCTTGCTTTGAAAAAAGATGAAGCCCGTTGAATGGAATCTAATGGAGCGGAGCAAATCCAAATCGCAGGTTAATGCCCACGTCGAGAGGGCTGTATCCGTCACGGATAACAGCCCGTTCGTCACTTGATGACAGCCCGTTCGTCACATGTTGATTGCCGCGAGGCTTCATTCTACTTTTTCATGACGCGGGTGAAAGTATTTAAAGAAACGAACAACTCTTTGCGTGCTTTGCGGGATTTCTCTTTGCGCTCTTTGCGTTAAAGAAATAACTTAACCGCAAAGGGCGCAAAGATGTCAGACGCAAAGAGGCGCAAAGAGTTGACGCTTGTGGCAGGTTAAATCCTTTAGCTCGTTATCAAATCTCTGCATGCAAGGAAAATTTTGTGATGATGAAAAAAACAGTTCTCCTATTAATGCTCTTCGCGTTCGCCGTCTCCGGCGCGGCGCAGAAGTCTTCGAGCCTCGCGCCCGACTTGCAGGCGGTGGTTGAAACCGAACGCGCGTTCGCGCACACGGCGACGGAGAAGGGCATCCGCGATTCCTTTCTGGCCTTCATCGCGGACGACGGGATTCTGTTTCGCCCGACCGCCGTCAACGGCAAGCAGTTTTTAGAAAAACAGAAGCCGCGTCCCGGCTATCTGACGTGGCAGCCAGCTTACGCGGACATTTCCGGCGCGGGCGACATGGGCTTTACGACAGGCCCGTGGCAGTTCAGAGAGAAAGGCGCGGAAGACAAGCCCGTCGCGTTCGGAACTTTCATGACCGTCTGGCGCAAGCAGGCCGACGGCTCATGGAGATTTGCGATTGACTTCGGCATCAGTCACGACCAGCCGAGCGATGCCGCCGCGTGGCAACTGCCCGCCAACTTTAATCGAACGAAGACGAGCGCGAAATCCGAAGCCGGCACGACGGCTGATCTGGCGTGGCTGCTCCAAGAGGACGGTGAGTTTGCGCTAGCTTCGCAGGCCAAGGGTTTCGCGAAAGCTTTTATCAACTACGCGGCGGATGACGTGAGGGTCTTGCGCGAAGGGATGCTCCCCATCGCCGGCTTCAGAGAGGCTTCAGCCGCGCTGGCTCTCAAGACGGGCACGCGCCCACTCACATGGACGCCCATCAAGGGACAGGTCGCCGCCTCTGGCGACATGGGGTTCACCTACGGCGGCTACGAGCTGAAAGGGAAGACCGCCAGCGAGGCGACGGAGACAGGGAATTATGTCAGAGTCTGGAAAAAGATTGGTGGCAAATGGCGCGTCATCATGGACGTGATGGTCGAGCTGCCGAAATAAATATGATAATCAGACATACTACCTTACAGGAGAAGGATTCCATGTATCCTTGGGGAAACTAGGGGCCACAACCCCTACTAATTAAGTCTGCTGTTGCTTCACAGTCCCGCCAGCGCGAGGCTCTGGACACGTGTGACTATTTCGCTGAGGCTAATATCCTCGGAACTCTTGCTGCTTCTGTCGAACAATTCAACCACCCCGTCAGCCGCCTTCTTCCCGACGGTGACGCGATAGGGAATGCCGATCAGGTCTGCGTCCTTGAACTTGACGCCCGCGCGCTCGTCCCTGTCATCGAGCAGGACTTCAAGCCCTGCGCGTTGCAAGTCCGCATACAAGCTCTCGCCAGCCGCGCGCAACTCGTCCTGCTTCATGTTTGTAATCGTCACGACGCAATCGAACGGCGCAATCGCTTTCGGCCAGATGATGCCGTCCGCGTCGTGATGCTGTTCAATCGCGGCGGTCATGATTCTATCCACGCCGATGCCGTAGCTGCCCATCACAATCGGCGTCTCTTTGCCGTCGCGGTCGAGCACGGTCGCGCCCATTGACTCGGAATACTTCGTGCCGAGCTTGAAGATATGGCCGACCTCCATCGCCTTGTACACATCGAGCACGCCGGTTTCGCAACGCGGGCAAGCTTCGCCCGCCGTGACAGAACGCAAGTCAGCCCAGGCGTCCGGCTTGATGTCGCGCTCGATGTCCACGCCTCTCAAGTGATGCTCATCTTTGTTCGCGCCCGTCGTCATGCTCTTGCGACCTTTGAGCGCGTGGTCTGCGACGATGAGCAGATTGATTTTCGCCGCGCTCGCTTTCTCTTTCGCTCCGACGCCGCCCAGACTCCCTGCGCTTGCGCCGAGCAGTTCGCGTATCTCTTCCGCTTGCGCGGGACGCACTGTGGTCGCGCCGATGCCGTCAGCCAGTTTCGTCTCGTGCAACTGATGGTCGCCGCGCAGGAGCGCGAGCACGGGGCGCGATTCATTCTCAATCGTCGCCATGTAAACGAGCGATTTGATTTGATAGTCTGCCGCCGCGCCGCCCGGAAACGTCGTCAAATCTTCAATCGTGCGAACGCCGGGCGTGGGAAATTCTTCGGGCGAAGCGGGGCCTGCTTCATCTTCGATAAGAGGCAAACGCGAAGTCGCTTTTTCAACGTTCGCGGCGTAGCCGCAGTTCTCGCAGCTCGCAATCAAATCTTCGCCCGCCGGAGTCCGCGCCACAAACTCGTTCGACTCCGAGCCGCCCATCGCGCCCGAAGAGGCTTCGACGATTGAGAACTCTATCCCGCAACGCGTGAAGATTCGCTTGTAGGCTTCGCGTTGATCTTCAAACGCGCGATCCAGTCCGGCCTTGTCAACGTCGAAGGTGTAAGCGTCCTTCATGATAAAGGTGCGCAAACGCATCAAGCCGGATTTGGGGCGCGGCTCGTCACGAAACTTGATCTGTATCTGATACCAGACCTGCGGCAGTTGCTTGTAAGAGCGAACCTCATGGCGCGCAATCGAAGTGAAAATCTCTTCGTGCGTCATTCCCAAACACATCTCCGTGCCCTTGCGATCTTTGAGGCGAAACATGTCATCGCCAATCGCAGTCCAGCGTCCTGATTCTTTCCAGATTTCAGCCGGATGCAGCGCGGGCAGAAAAAATTCCTGGCCGCCGATGGCGTTCATCTCTTCGCGCAAGATGTTCATCACTTTGAGAGCGATTCTTTGCGCGAGCGGCAGGTACGAATAGACGCCGGAAGCGAGTTGACGCACCATGCCAGCGCGCAAGATCAGGCGGTGCGAAATGACCTCTGCGTCGGCGGGGTCTTCACGAAGTGTCGGGATGAAAAATTGTGACCAGCGCATAAAGTGTTTTAGTTTTTATCTCCTCGAATAATGTTGCATCATAACAGTCTCACATTCTCGCTTAGAGCGGAGGCCAAAGGCAAACGTCAGGGTCTCTTCATTCTGGACGCAAGGCAATTAGCCACAGAGAACACAGAGAACACAGAGAAAGAAAACCACAGCAGTTTATTGCTTCTTCCCTCTGCGTTCTCTGTGTTCTCTGTGGCTAAAAAAACGGAGGGCGTATTGACCCTGAGGCAAACGCGGCTTTCGGTTGCGCCGCTTTCATAGCGTGATGTACCATCGCCTGCTTGACCACCTTTTATCATTTCAGAATCCAGAGGTTTGACGAAGAGAGATGAAAATCGCGCTCGCCAGCGACCACGCGGGCTACGCCCAAAAGGAACGCTTGAAGCCTCTGCTCGAAGAGCTTGGCCTAGAGGTCGAAGATTTCGGCACGGTCTCCGAAGAGTCTGTTGATTATCCTGACTACGCGCGCAAAGTCGCGTTGGCGGTCGCGCGCGGCGAAGCAGAGCAGGGCGTTCTCGTCTGCGGCTCAGGCACAGGGATGGCGATTACCGCCAACAAAGTGCAGGGCGTGCGCGCGGCGGTCGCGTGGTCGGAAGAGACCGCACGCCTCGCGCGACAACATAACGACGCCAATGTGCTCGCCCTCGGCGCGCGCACGACTCCGACCGAAGAGATTCCGAAAATCGTGCGCGCGTGGTTCGCGCAAAAATTCGACGGCGGACGCCACGCCGCGCGCGTTGAGAAGATTAAAGAGATTGAGAAAGATTGCAATCCAATTTGATGAGGTTTAGTTATGTCAACCACGCTAACGCCGACACAGACGCAATATGATAGTTGGGTCATTGAGATGACGCCGGAGATGGCTCAAGCCGCTCATGTGCCGGAAGGCTCGTATATTGTTCTCCAACTCTCCGCAGGTCAAGTTTCGGTAGAGATTCTTCCGCCCGCGTCGCCTGAAATGAAAGAGTTTGTGCAACGCATAGGAGAAAAATATAAAGATGCCTTCGCGGAGTTGAAGCGACTTGGAGACTGAAACGGTTGTTTATCTCACCTATGCTGAAGCTCTCTTGCTTCATATCTTATTGATGAGGCAGGAAGGTGAAACGCGCTACGGTGTGTTCGAGCGTCCATTGGTTGAATTCGCTTTGGCAAGACCGCGTCAAGCAGCAGCTTATGCTAATGCCGATTTAATCGCGCAGGCAGCAACGCTCTGCTATGGCTTGATCAAGAATCATCCGTGGATGGGCGGCAATAAGCGCACCGCCACAGTGTTGGTTGAATATTTCCTTTATCGTAACGGTATTGAACTTCTAGCGTCAGAGAAGGATGGAATCAAGATGGCGTTGGCTGTCGAGGCGGATGAGTGGAAAGTTGAAGAGATAGAGATGTGGTTACGAGAAAACATGTCTAAGCTTGATTAGCTGCGCTAATAGTCAAAAAATCGAGGAAGCAAACATGAATGAGTTACTAAATGCGCCGCTCGCGCAGGTTGATCCGTTAATCAGTGAGGCGATTGATAATGAGGTCAGACGACAGGCCGAGGGGCTGGAGCTGATCGCGTCTGAGAATTTCGTCAGTGAGGCAGTGCTTGAGGCAATGGGTTCGGTCTTTACGAATAAATACGCCGAAGGTTATCCGAAGAAGCGTTACTATGGCGGCTGCGAGTTCGCGGACGTGGTCGAGCAGACGGCGATTGATCGTGCGAAGGAGATTTTCGGCGCGGAGCACGCCAACGTGCAGCCGCACAGCGGCTCGCAGGCGAACATGGCTGTCTATCTGGCCGCGCTCGAATACGGCGATCAAATCCTGGGGATGAATCTCTCGCACGGCGGGCATTTGACGCACGGACACCCGCTCAACTTTTCCGGCTTCAGTTACAAGGTCGCAGACTACGGCGTCTCGCGCGAGACGGAGCAGATTGATTACGACGAGCTGCAACGCATCGCCGAAGAGCACCAGCCGAAGCTCATCATCTGCGGCGCGTCGGCTTATCCGCGCACCATCAACTTTGAGCGCATAGGCGAGATCGCGCGTTCGGTCGGCGCGCGCATGTTCGCGGACATCGCGCACATCGCGGGGCCAATCGCCGCCGGGCTTCATCCGTCTCCTATCCCGCACGCGGATTACGTCACGACGACGACGCACAAGACTTTGCGCGGCCCGCGCGGAGGCTTAATTCTCTGCAAGGAAGAGCATGCCGCCGAAGTCAATCGCAAGCTCTTTCCCGGCGTGCAGGGCGGCCCGCTCGTACACATCATCGCGGCCAAAGCCGTCGCCTTTGGCGAAGCCTTACGCGATGAGTTCAAAGAGTACCAGCGCAATATTTTGAATAACGCGAAAGCTCTCGCCGCAGAATTGCAAGCACAAGGCTTGCGTATTGTTTCCGGCGGCACGGACAATCATCTAGTCTTGGTAGATGTCTTTCTCGAAGGCAAGGGCATCACCGGCAAGGACGCCGAAAAAGCTTTAGAGGCCGCGCACATCACCGTCAACAAAAACACGATTCCC
>DASWRG010000067.1:0-5245 GCA_036403295.1 Pyrinomonadaceae bacterium | reverse complement strand
TCACAAAAATTTTCAATGAGGAGAATGACGAATGAGATTTCAGAGAAGCTTTCTTTTCCTGCTCGCCGCAATCATTTCTTTAGCGGTCACGGCGCAGGCTCAGGCGAGAAAAACTTATCAACAGATGACCGTTTCCGAGCGGCAGAGCTTCGTCGCGCAGGAGGCTCGCGCCGTCGCGCGCAAGATGTCCGGCAGGGAGTATCAATTCACGCCAGAGTTTGAAACGGAGATACAGCAGTTCGTCGAAGCTTACGCGGGGCGCATCGGCAAGGGAGGCGACCGTTTATTTAAGGGCGACGCGCGCCCAGTCTTCGAGCGCGGACAGACGTATGCTCCGACGCTGATGAGCATCTTCAAAGCGCGCGGCGTGTCGCCGCTCATCGGACTCTACATTCCGCTCATCGAATCGGAATACGAAAATCTGCAAACGCCGAACGAGGTGGGCGCGCTCGGCATGTTTCAATTTCTGCCCGCGACCGGAGAGCGTTACGGATTGACGACGCAGGATTTGTTGAGCGTGGAAAAGTCGGCAGACGCGGCGGCGCGTTACATCGAAAATAATCTCAAACGTTTCAAGGACGATAAGATGAAAGAGACGCTGGCCTTGCTCGCCTACAATCGCGGCGAACGCGCGGTCGAGCGCGACGTGGCTCTGCTCGTCAACGAACGTAACAACCAGTGCAGCATCTGCGCTCTCACATCCGGGCGCGACCGGCTCGACGCGACGTTTCAAACGGAGAACGTCGCTTACGTCCCGCGCTTTTTCGCCGCCGCCATCATCGGCGAAAACCCGCAGGCGTTCGGGCTTCAATTGCAACCGCTCTCATCCTATGAAATCAAGCGTTGATTGACTCGCATGCGCCTGAGACTTCCGTAGTGGTTCAGTTTGAGAGAATGGCAGGGAGAGGAAAAGCAGTTTCCCGCAAAGACGCAAAGCAGGAACGCAAAGAGCTTGAATGCTTATTGTTCCTTGCGTGCTTCTCTTTGCGCCTTTGCGCGAGCTTCTTTCCTGATGATGACTTACTCGAAATTCAAACTGAAACACTAAACCCCGATTGGCTTCAATACCTCAGCTCTCCGAATCCGCCAGGCGGCAAATGAAACCCCACCCGCCGCCGAGTTCGCTCACGGCGAGGATCAACTCGTTGCGTCCCTTCTTCAAAGGAATATAGATCGCATCGTTCTCAGGATTGACGATCCCTAAGAATCCGGGGTCGCGGAAATACTGCGCGCTCCGGCCACGATAGAGAATGTTGCCGTTCACGAACACGCTCACATCATCGCTATAGCCGAGGTAAAGTTTTTTGACCTGATCGCGGTCGGAGACGATTGTGGTCTTTGCGTACACGACCTTCATGCCCGGTTGCGGCTCAAGCCGTTTCGAGAAGTCGTTGGCGAATGTGACTCTCGGATGCGGAGCCTCGCGATAACGGTAGATGACGACGAGGCCGGGCGGCTCGGCTTCTACGTCCTCCCACTTGATGGCGTCGCGCTCTGACGGCGAGAGCGGTCGTTCAAGATTACGTTCCAATGCGTCGTAAGCGGGCGACAGACTCCACCTGGTCAGGGTGTCCGGAGGCATCGGCGGATAGTGACGCTCCCACGGCGCGGCGGGCGTTTCGTGCACCTCGAAGTTCGAGAAATAAGTCTCGCCTGTCAGGACATACAGCGCGACAAGACCTTTCTGAACGCCGCTCTTCAAATCGTTCATGACGAGCGCAGGCTTGTCCATGTCCTTGACGTACAGCTTCGCCTGCGCGCCCACCACTTCCAGACGCAGGTGAAACCAGACATCTTTCGGAATATCGACCGCGCCGGTGAAGCCCTGCCCGTTGTAGAGCTGCCAGTTCGCGCCGGTGTTGAGGACGGGCGTGTACTGCATCGCATCTGGAAGCCCGGACTTGTGTTGGCGAAGATAGACCCATTCGGCGTTTGCGCCGTCGTTCGCAATGCGAAACTGGAGGCCGAAGAATCCGCGTTTGGCCGGTGTGGCGACATCAACATCGATGACGCCATCGCGCAGCTCCAGGTCTTTCAGCGTCGCCGCTCCCCCGTCGAGGGAGAGGCACTTGCGACCTTGATATTCGGTTGCCCTGGCTTGCCCTTCCAATTGCCAGCGCGGCGAGTCCGGTGGAATGGACAGGGTTTGCGACGGTTGCGCACAGATCAGGGAAGCGAATAGCAGCGCGCTGAAGGCGACCAGCCCCGTCGAGAGTAATCTTTTCATGGTGACGCTCCTTGCGAATAACAGAGAGTAAGATGGGATAAGCGATGGTTTCATATTCTCTCTGTCATTGAATTGCGTAATCTGAAAACACAGCATCATGCAATTAGCGAGCTGGGCTGAGGCAATACTTTTGTGATGAGCAGACTTAGTTCAGGGGCGAAATGGCCGGGATGACGAACATTCAATGCGCCGCGCGACGCGGACGCCCGCGCGCCAGTCTTCGTTGAGGTCGAAGCGATAGAGTTGAAGGTCGCGGGCGATTGAGCGGGCGAGCGTGTTGAAGAAGCGATGAAAGCTGAGCGTCGGTGCGACGAGATAGACGAGGGGCGGCTCGTTTGCAATCTCGGCGTTACCGAACAGACGCGCACGCCGGATATTGCCGCACAGTCTGTGAGCTTCGACGCGTCGCCAGTAGTCAACTCCTTGAAGCACATGCTCGCGGTCTGCGGAGACTTTCAACTCGATGACCGCGAGCCGCCCGTCATGTCTCAAGGCGAGCAGGTCAACCGGACGCGCAACTGACTTTGCGGCCTGCGTCGTGCGGAACTGCGCGTGTAGAGGGGCGAGGCGCAAGCCCGGATCGAGCCGCGTGATGTCGCGCCTCAAGATTGATTCGAGCCAAGCTTCGGGCGCGGCGCGATAGAACGCATGACGCTTATCAGCAGCCTCCGCGCGACGATGCTCGCGCAGCTCATTCAATAACTTTTCCCATTCAAGGCGCGTGCTCTCATCAAGCAGGCGACGCCGCGCGCCGTCAGTCCCGAACCAGACCGATTCACGTTTCATCACGCGCCGCACGCGCGCGAAAGAGAGGCCGTGAAAGCGCAGCGTTTCGCCGTGACGCGCACGCATTACGTCAATCGCTTCGGGAGCGAGAGAGACGATCTCGGCTGCGCTCTCGCTCAATTCTCTCGTGTTCGGATGGTGCAGGCGCGCTGGCTTCTCAAGCCACAACGCTTCCCTCTCAAGCTGTGGCGCGGGCGCGAGGCAAAGCCATTCTTCATCTATCTCATACAGGCTGATGACGCGTCGCAAATCCGCGCGAAGCAGCGCGAGACGCTCCGAGAGAGGCCGTATGCTATCGCGCCGCGCGATGAGATAAAGTTTTCGGATATAAACCCGACTCGCTCTTTCAGACACGCGCGCAAACCAGATGAGAGCCGATGAGAGGAAAGCGTCTGCGCCGCGCGCGTCCTCTTCGGCGACTGTGCCGGTGACGGCGATGCTCTCTTTGTTCGTGCCAAGCAGGATGCGCGCGTCGCGTCCGGGCTGGCCGCGCCGCGCGCCCGCGCTCAAGCCCGCGCTCAAGATGCGCGAGCCGTGTTGCAAAGCGCAGGCCAATTCGGCCAGCGTGCGGCATCGCGCGCGGCGGGTCGCGCTGACGAGCGAGATGATCGAATTGACGGACGCGCGCGGAATCAATTCAAGCGTCGCGCGCTCCGCTCCCATGCGCCGCGACGCTTCGAGCATGAGCTTGTCTTTCGTAAACTCCCAGCCGTTGATGCGCCAGACGCTTGTGCCCTCGTCGCTCACACAGGTGAGCAACAAATTTCCGTGCGTGACGCGAAAATCAATCTCGCCTTTGCGCAAAGACGAAGGCGAGCCGCCGCCCTCGCGCGCGTAAAACCATTCCTCGTGCGCGTCAATCAACTCGCGCAGGCGCGTTGCGGCGCGCTTGATGGAATCCAAGCTGTTGAGACGTTCGATCATGAGGCGCACGCGAGGCAGTTTTAGAAGAGGTTAGGCGAGCATTATACAAGAAATTCTCGCGCAAAGGCGCTGGTGGCGCAAAGCAGGAACGCGAAGGTGTTGAGTGCGGCTTGATACTTGAATGCTTTTCTCTGCGCCACCAGCGCCTTTGCGCGAACCTTCTTTTGCCTGTTAACATTTCTCTCAAACAAATTTGAGGGTAAGAGTTTGATGAAGAATGTTTATTTAGCAGGCTCAGTTCGCACGCCGATTGGAAAATTCGGCGGGATGCTCGCGGAGTGGAGTGCGGCTGACATGGGCGTCGCGGTCGCAAGGGAAAGCTTGAAGCGCGCGGGGCTTGCGCCCGAAGGGATACAGGATTCGATCTGGGGCAGCGCGCGGCAGGCGGGCGGCGGGCCGAACGTCGCGCGACAGATAACTTACAGAGCGGGCGCGCCCGAAACCGTGCCCGCTTTCACAGTCAATCAAGCGTGCGGCTCGGGTCTCAGGGCGATCATTTTGGCAGCCGAACAGATTATGCTCGGACGCGCGCGCGCAGTTCTCGCGGGCGGGACTGAAAGCATGTCGCGCGTTCCCTTTTATGCGGAGGGCGCGAGGTGGGGCATGAGGCTCGGCAACACCCAGCTCGTTGACGGGATGTACCGCGACGGTTTCAGCGATCCGCTCTCAGGTCAGTTGATGGGCGAGACGGCTGAGACGCTGGCGCGGAAGTATGAAATCTCGCGCGAGGAGCAGGACGCTTTCGCTCTTCGCTCGCAGCAACGCGCAGAGGCGGCGATTAACGCGGGTCGCTTTGACGAGGAGATCGTGCCGCTTGAAATTAAAGGGCGCAAGGGCGAAATCGTCAGCTTCGCGCGTGACGAGCATTACCGCGCGGGCGCGACTCTGGAAGCTCTCGGAAAACTCGCGCCCGTTTTCAGCAAAGATGGAACAGTCACAGCCGGAAACTCTTCGGGCATCACAGACGGCGCAGCGGCTCTGGTTGTGATGAGCGAAGAGGTTTTGAAAGAGAGCGGCGCGGAGGCCGAAGCAAGGATTGTTGATTACGAGATCGCGGGCGTCGCGCCTGAGATTATGGGCATCGGCCCCGTGCCAGCCGTGCGCGCTCTCCTGGCAAGGCAGCAGCTCAAGCTCGACGAGATAGACCTCATAGAATTGAACGAAGCCTTTGCCGCGCAGGTCATCGCGTGCGACCGCGAGCTTGGGTTTGATGCCGAGCGTTTGAATGTCAACGGCGGCGCAATCGCGCTCGGCCATCCGATTGGCTGCACGGGCGTGAGAATCACGACGACCTTGCTGCATGAGATG
>DASWRG010000066.1:0-4462 GCA_036403295.1 Pyrinomonadaceae bacterium | reverse complement strand
CTCGGAGATGGAGCGACCGCCGATGCGTATCTCGCAGACGCCCGAACAGGTCGTGGACACCGCGCTCAAAGGCTTGAAGCGCGGGCGCGGTCACATTATCTCAGGCTGGACGAACTATCTTATGATCGAGTCGGAGAGACTCGTCCCGCGCTCGCTCGTCGCGCGCGTCGCGGGCAAAGCTTTGCGAAACAACAGTGACAAGTGACAAGTGATGAGTGACAAGTTAAAACAGTGCTGAGAAGAAAACGTGTTCTTGCTTGTCACTTGTCGCTCGTCACTTGTCACTTCTTTTGAGGAGATAAACGATGACGGAGAGAATCTTTAATTTCAGCGCGGGGCCTGCCGTGTTGCCCTTGCCGGTGTTGGAAAAAGCGCAGAGCGAGCTGGTCAGTCTGCCGGGCGTCGGGATGAGCATTATGGAGATCAGCCATCGCTCGAAGACTTTTGATGAAATTCATGCGCGCGCGACAAACGGGATACGCGAGCTGATGGGCTTGCCGGAAAATTATCACATCCTTTTCTTGCAGGGCGGCGCGAGCTTGCAGTTCTCTATGATTCCGATGAACCTGCTGCCGTCGGGCGGAAGCGCGGATTATATCCTGACGGGCAGTTGGGGCAAGAAGGCCATCAAGGAAGCGAAGCGCGTGGGCACAGTCAACCTCGCGGCGACGACCGCCGATGGCGGCTTCACGCGCGTCCCCGCGCAAGACGAATTGACGCTCGACCCGAAGGCGGCTTATCTGCATTTCACTTCCAACGAGACGATAGAAGGCGTGGAGTTTCAGACGGAGCCTGAAGCGGGCGATGTCCCGCTCGTCTGCGACGCTTCGAGCGACATCATGTCGCGCCCCGTGCCGGTCGAAAAATACGGACTCATCTATGCAGGCGCGCAGAAGAACATGGGGCCGAGCGGCGTGACGCTCGTCATCATCCGCGACGATCTCTTGAAGCGCATTCCTGACGGCCTGCACACGATGCTCGACTTCCGCACGCACGTCGAGAACAATTCGCTCTACAACACGCCGAACACTTTCGGGATTTACATCATCGCGCTCGTCTGCGAGTGGCTCGCAGAGAAGGGCGGCCTCACGGCGATGCAGCGCGAGAACGAAGCGAAGGCACAGCTTTTGTATGACGCGATTGACGCGACGGAGTTTTATCGCGGCCATGCCGACGCGGACGCGCGCTCTTTGATGAACGTCACGTTCCGCCTGCCTTCGGAAGAATTGGAGAAGAAGTTTGCGAGCGAAGCCACCGCCGCCAAGCTGGACGGCCTCAAAGGACACCGCTCGGTCGGCGGCATCCGCGCCTCTATCTACAACGCGTTCCCGCGCGCAGGCGTCGAAGCATTAGTGTCATTCATGCAGGAGTTTGAGAAGAAGAACGGATAAGGGAATTTTAGATTTTAGATTTTAGATTTGCGATTGAAAGGAAATTTAAGAGCTTTAGTCCTTATCAATCTGAAATCAAAAATCTAAGAAGCTGTTTGGAAAATAGAAAGTTCTTGTCTTGTCATCGCAGATGACCAACATGATAGCGTAGCGAGCATCGCTGCGATTGAGATAAACCAAGTCGCCTCGTCGCCGGAGGTGACGCACATTGAGGTGCGACACTTTCAGCGTCGCGTTTGTGGCATTCAAACTCGGAGGGTTTCACCCTCCGCTATAATGTCAGTCGCCTTCGGCGACATCAGCAGAATTTTCAAACAACTTCTAAAATTGGAAATCGGCTCATATGAAAATAAAAGGCATGCTTTTCATCCTTGCTCTGCTGTCTTTGACGCTTGTTCTTCAAGCGCAGACGGGCGCGGATAAATCGAGTTCTCTTGAGTTGCCACAAGAGAAGCATCTGCGAAACGTCAAGCAACTGACTTTCGGCGGCGAGAATGCCGAGGCTTACTTTTCGGGCGACGGGCGCGAGCTTATCTTTCAGTCGAAGCGCGACGGCAGAGCTTGCGATCAGATTTACGAGATGAATGCGGACGGCTCGAACGTGCGGATGGTTTCGACCGGATTCGGGAAAACGACCTGCTCCTATTTTTATCCGAACCACAAGCGCATTCTCTATTCGTCAACTCATCTCGGCGCGAAGGAGTGCCCGCCACCGGTTGATTACTCGAAGGGCTACGCGTGGGCTATTTATCCGTCTTACGATATTTTCACGGCGCGGCCTGACGGCACGGACTTGAAGCAGTTGACGAAGACTGTGGGCTACGACGCGGAGGCGACGATCTCGACCAATGGACGGAAGATCGTCTTCACTTCAATGCGTGACGGCGACCTAGACATCTACACGATGGACGCCGACGGCAAGCATGTGAAGCGTTTGACGACGGAGTTGGGTTATGACGGCGGCGCGTTCTTCTCCGCAGACGGCAAGCAGATCGTCTATCGCTCTTTTCATCCGACGACCGCGCAAGAGATCGCGCGTTACAAGCAGAAGCTCGCGGAGAACTTGATCGAGCCGACCGTGTTTGAAATCTGGGTCATGAACGCGGACGGGACGAACAAGCGGCAGGTCACACATCTGGGCAAAGCGAGCTTCGCGCCCTACTTTTTCCCGGACGGCAAACGTATCATCTTCGCCTCGAATGTCAACGATCCGAAGGGACGCGATTTTGATTTGTATGTCGTCAACGTAGACGGAAGCAATCTCGAACGCATCACCTATAATGATAGCTTCGACGGCTTTCCGATGTTCTCGCCCGACGGCAAAAAACTGGCCTTCGCTTCAAATCGAAATGGAAAAGTGCGCGGCGACACGAACGTCTTCATCGCTGATTGGATAGACTGATGCGACAAAAAATCTTCTCCTTCTTACTTATCTTCTTTCTCGTCACAAGCGCGTTTGCCCAAAAGCAGCGCGTTGACAAGAATGCGCCGGAGGCGGCGCGGATTCGTGCGAGCGTGACGTATCTGGCTTCGGACAAATTGGACGGGCGGCGGACGGGGACGGACGGCGCGCGTGCTGCTGCGCGTTACGTCGCGGCGGAGTTTGCACGACTCGGCCTCAAGCCGGGCGGCGGCATGGCGACGGCTGGTAACAAAACCAAGCCGGGTTACATGCAGAGCTTTCCGTATGTCGCGGGCGTCGAGTTGGGAAAGACCAACGCCGTGTCTCTGACGCGGCGCGCTCCGGCCATCGAGGGCGAGCCACTTGGCGGCGGCATCACGACGCTTGACTTGCGCTTGAATGACGACTGGATGCCGCTCGGCTTTTCATCGGACGCGCGGCTCTACACTTTGCCGCTCACTTTCGTCGGCTACGGCATCACGGCTGGCGATTTGAATTATGACGATTACGCTGGAACGGATTTGAAAGAGCGTGTCGCGCTCGCGCTCGAAGGAACGCCGGACGGCGACAATCCGCACGGAGAGTTTGCGCGTTACACGGACGTGCGTTGGAAAGCCGTGGCGGCGCGCGACCACGGGGCGAAGGCTCTGGTCATCATCGCTGCCGAAGATAATTTTAAGGACGACAGATTGTCGAAGCTCACTTATGACAACAGCGCGGGCGACGCTGGTCTTCCGGTCATCGTCATCTCAAGACAGGCTGCGGCGCAGGTCTTGGGACTCGGCGGCATCCCGCAGCTTGCGGAATTGGAGAAGCGTGTCGCCTCGGCAGCAGCCGCCAAGCGCGGCGCGACCGCCGGAGCGTCAGACCCGATTATGGAAGCCGTCAACAAAGCCTCTTTCTTGGAACAGAGCCGCCTGACGATTGGCGTCAGCGTCGTCAAACAAAATTCTCCGGCGGATAACGTCATCGGCATCATTGAAGGCTCAGATGCGAAGCTGAAAAAAGAGTTCATCGTCATCGGCGCGCATTACGATCACCTGGGGCGCGGCGGCGAAGGCTCTCTTGCGCCGCGCGCGGGCGACATCCATCACGGCGCGGACGACAATGCGTCGGGCGTCGCGGGACTCTTTGAGCTGGCTCGTTTTTTCAGCCCGAAAAATAAGAGAATGAGGCGAACCATTGTCTTCATCGCTTTCAGTGGCGAAGAGGAGGGCTTGCTCGGCTCAAGCTTTTACGTCAATCATCCCGTCGTGCCTCTGGCTGATACGGTAGCGATGGTTAACATGGACATGATCGGGCGTTTGAAGGATAACAAGCTGATTGTCGGCGGCGTGGGGACGGCAGCAGGATGGCGAGAGTTGTTGCCGATGATCAATAGCCCTAAACTCAAAAGCGTCGGCAGGCCTACCATTTGGACGGAAGCCCCACAGCTCGCTTTAACGCTCAATGAAGACGGTTACGGGCCGAGCGATCATTCATCTTTCTACGCCAAGCAAGTACCCGTGCTCTTTTTCTGGACGGGCACTCACGAGGATTATCACAAGCCTTCGGACACTGCCGATAAAATCAACTATGCAGGCGAAGCGCGCGTTCTCGATCTCATCGCGGCCACCGTGCGCACGATTGATAATGGTGCGCGTCCCATTTACACAGTCGCCAAGAGCGA
>DASWRG010000065.1:0-11903 GCA_036403295.1 Pyrinomonadaceae bacterium | reverse complement strand
CCCTTCAACGGCTCGATTGACAATCTGGCACTTCTGACGCCGGGCGTGGTCACGCCGGGCGATGCGGACTTTACGAACGGCGTCGGCATCTCTGCCAACGGCAATCGCGCCCGCTCGAACAATTTCCAGATTGACGGCCAGGACAACAACGACAACTCAGTCGCCGGCCCGAGCCTGTCCATCACCAACGGCGAAGCCATCGGTGAGTTTCAGGTCATCACCAACACCTTCTCAGCCGAGTTCGGCAGAAACTCCGGCGCGCAGGTCAACGTCATCACCAAGTCCGGCACCAACGAGTTTCATGGCACTCTCTTCGAGTATCATCAGAACGCCCGTTTGGATGCCCGCACCAACATCGAAAAGCAAGATCAGAAGAATTTAGCTTTTCTGGCCGGGTCCGGCTTTGCGCAGTTCAGTGGGTTGGCGAACCGCCTCCTGCATCCGAACCCGTATCGCGATAATCGCTTCGGCGGCAGCCTCGGCGGCCCCATCAAGAAGAACAAAGCCTTCTTCTTCGTCACCTATCAGGGCGATTATTTCCGAGGCGAGTCGATCAGCGGCAATTTGAACAGCGCCTCGACGACGCCGAATCTGGACAGCGCGCAGGCTCTGGCCCGTCTCTTCCCGAACGCCGCGACGGCGAACTTGACCTGTACTGCGGCGGGTTGCGGCCCGGCTGCGGTTCAGGGACAAGGCACCTTGTTCATCGTGCCGCCCGTGCTCGATCTTGACGGCGACGGCGTCGCCGACAATTTCCAGTTCGGCCCGACCAATCCCTTCGGCCAGCCCGTGACGCCAGGGTTTCTCCAGCCGCTTGATGTGGTTGCCGACCCGACCGTGCCCGGCGGACGCCGCGTGATCTTCGGCGGCGAACTCCTTCGCCTCTTCCCGACCAACAATCAGGACAATCAGATCATCGGTCGCGTGGACTACACCTTGACGAGCAAGGACACCCTCATCGGTCGTTACATCTTCGACGACACCAAGTTCCCCATCGCCGCCGGCACCGCGAGAACCGGCGCGCTGGTTGACGTGCCGTCGCGCAACAACAATCTCGGTATTACTTACACGCGCACGATCTCGTCAACTCTGGTTAACGAAGCGCGCTTCAACTTCTCGCGCCTGTTCGTGACCTTCGGCGATACGAGCAAAGCGGGTGCGCCGTCAATCGCTTTCGCCGGCACCAACCAAACCTTCTTCGGCAATCTGGTGTCGGGTTTCGGTCTCGCCAACACCTTCCCGCAGGATCGCACGGTTGACGTGTTCCAGTATCAGGACACCGTCTCCTGGACGCTCGGCAACCACTCAACCAGATTCGGAGTCGACATTCGTCAGCAGAAGGTTAACAACTTCTTCCTGCCGAACGTCAACGGCACGTACACGTTCCGTTCGACGGCTGCCGGTTGCGGCGCAGCCCCCGGTTGTACGCTGCCCGCCGGACAGTTCTTTAACTATGGCGGCCCGACCGGCACGACCGGCTCGCCGCGCACCGTGGCGAGCGCTTTTGAGAACTACGTTCTCGGTCGTCCGACGACCATCAGCTTCGCTCTGGGCAATCCGCGCATCAAGACGAACCAGAACGATTTCTTCTTCTTCTTCCAGGATGACTGGCGCATTCGCCCGACCTTGACGCTCAATCTCGGCGCCCGGTATGAAATCTCGACGCAGCCGCTCAACCCGATTATCGAGCAGGTCAATGCGCGCGAGGCGGATCCGAACCGCGCCATCTTCAATCAGGCCTTCCCGCTGGCGTTCCGCACGGCGACGAAGCTGCCGGTTGACAAGAACAACATCGCGCCGCGCGTCGGTTTCGCGTGGTCGCCCAACTTCCATTTCCTCGGCGAGCGGTTCACCAATGGCCGCACGGTGATTCGTGGAAACTTCGGCATCGCTTACGATCCGAGCTTCTTCAACATCATCCTGAACACGGTCACGGCGGCTCCGTATGCTGCTGTGGGAACCATTCAGCAGAACGCCGCTGTGAGTCCCGGATTCGGCACCACGTTCCCGTTCCTGCCGAGCACCACGGCTCAGCTCAACACGACGCCGGGCACCAACGGCGGTGACCCGCGCCTCTTTAACCAGACGCGCGTCGCGCCGGATTTCCATAACCCGTATGCCATGTCGTATGGCTTCGGCATCCAGCAAGAACTGTTCAAGAACTCTGTGATCGAAGCGCGTTACGTTGGAAATCGCCTCGTCGGCCAATTCCAGAGTATCAACCGCAATCCGAACATCAGACTCCTGAATCTGGCTGGACAGTTATTGTTCGGCGACCCCGGTCGTTACACGCACGGCGTCTTGCCGGGCACCTGTACCGGGACTGGCTGCGTGACGCCAACGGTGGCCAACAACTTCCAGAATCGCCCGTCCATCGGCACCACCACTTTCAATGGCAATGGCCGTCTCGATCCGGCTTTCGGTCCGGTTCGTGAACGCGACAACAGCGCTTCTTCAACTTACAACGGCTTGCAGATTCGCTTCGACACGCGCTTCTTCAATTCGTTGACCTTGAACGCCAACTACTCGCTGAGCAAGACGCTGGACAACGCTTCCGAAATCTTTGCGACCTTCGGCGGCGGCCAGGCCATCGCCTTCTCGCAAGACCCGTTCGATACGACGGGCGGCGAGCGCGGTCTGTCGGCTTTCCATGAGAAGCACATCTTTACGACCAACTTCCTGTGGGATCTGCCCTGGTACAAGGAGCAGAAGGGCACCATCGGCCACTTGCTCGGCGGCTTCCAGCTCAACGGAATCATCCGCGCTGGCTCTGGCCGTCCGTTCACGCCGGTCGAGGTTTTCGGAGACTACGATGCGACCTTTGACGCAGCCTTCTCCGGCGGCGCAGGCCCGTTGCGTCCGTATCTTGGCAACCCGAACGCTCCGCTCGGAACCATCGCCTTCGGCTTCAACGCCTATTGCAATCTGCTCTTTGCCGGGCCAGAGTGCGGTACGGCGGTGGCGGGCGACTTCATCATCCTCAACACGCTGAATCCGGGTTCGACCGGAACGGTCGTGACGGGTGGTGCGGCGGCGGCGCAAAATTCCCGTTTGATCTACAACGACTTCGGATTTTTCGCGCGAGGTAATGTGGCTCAGACGGCTGCCGGTCTGACCAGCCTTGAAGCGTTCAACTACTTCAGAACGCCTTACGGCATCGGTCGCAACACGCTCTCGGGCGAGCCGTTCGCTCTGGTCAACCTGTCGCTCTTCAAGACGACGAACATCACTGAGAAGACCAAGCTGGAGTTCCGCGTGGAAGGCTTTAACCTGCTCAACCACCGCAACTTCGGTGTGCCCGATGCGCTGACAGAGGATGCGAGCAACACTTTCGTTGTGAGCAGCTTCCAGAACCCCGGCTTTAACAACGGCGGAAGCCGCACGTTGCGCGTCGGCGTTCGCTTTATCTTCTAAGCTTTCTCACAAGGAAAGCATCAGGCGCGCCATTCGCGCGCTTGCTTTGGACGGGAGAGGATTGAGCTTCAATCCTCTCCCAATTTTTTAGCGGCAGCTCAAGACGCGCACGCGAGTCGAGCGTGAGTGAGCGAGCCGAAATTTTTACAAGCTCTGTGACGAATTTCTCCCCGCCGGACATGACAAATATGCGCCTGTCGCTTTATGATGGCAGTCGCTCACAGTAGCCAGCGCGGAAACGTTTCTTTCGCGTGAGAATCCTCTGCCGAGATTTCGTGCAGTTCATCTTTAGCTAATCCCTGACTTAAAACACATTTGAGGTAAATCTGATGTTTAAGAAAATTATCGCGGCATCGCTGGCATCGCTGTTGCTCTCGATGCAGTTCGTTCCTGTCTTCGCGCAGGAGCAGCAAAAACTCCCCACTGCGACTCCGGTTGATCCGTCGAAACAAGATCAGGTCGAGACCGTCAGGGTCGGCACTGCCGTCGTGCAGGTTGACGCGGTGGTGACGGATAAGAGCGGGCGGCGCGTGACCGGATTGACCGCCGCCGATTTCCAGGTGATGGATGAGGGCGCGACGCAGAACGTAGATTTCTTCTCCGCGATTGAAGGCTCGCGCGCTCTGCGCACGACCAACGGCGCAGCTGCGGCCTCAACCTCGACCCCCGCGCCCGCGACTCCGGCGGCTCCCGTCTCATCGCTCGCGATGCCCTATCAGGGGCGACACATCGCGCTCGTCTTCGACGATCTCAATCTGTCAAATGATAATTTCCTGCGCTCGCGGCGCGCGTTCGCTGACTATATTAATAACAACCTGACGCAGAACGACATGGTCGCGCTCATCTCGACGGGCGGCGCGCTGGCCTCAATGCAGCAGTTCACCAGCGACAAAGAGCGTCTCTTAACTGCGCTCAATCGCATCGCCGCCCAGCCACGCGCCAACGATAACAACCAGCAGCCCGTGACGATGACCGACGACGAAGCGATTCGCATAGATAGCGGGGATAACAACGCGCTCAAGAACGTGACGAGCCGTTCGGCGGTGGTTGACGCAGGCCCGACCGGGACGTTTGCCGATCCGGCAGTGGGAGGTTTACCTGCTCCAAACGTTTCCACGAGAGGCAACGACGTGGGCACCGACCCCAACGAGGCCAGAATTCGCACGGCGGCTCGTGCCAGAGTCGCCCAGATCGGCAATAAGGCGCGCGCCAATCTCAGCACTTTAAACAGCCTCTTTCGCGGCATGGCCAACCTGCCGGGTCGCAAGATCGTCATCCTGATGACCGAATCTTTTATGACGGCGGGCGGCACTTCCGAAGACATTTCCAATCAGTTGACGCAGTTGATCGAAACGGCACGACGCGCAGGCGTCAGCGTCTATGCGCTCGACGCCGTCGGCCTGCGTACCGAGAATACGAACGCGAGCGAGAGGATTTCAGGCACGGAGCTGGCCTTTAGAAACGCCAACCCGAATCTGACGATGAGCAGTTCCGAGAAGCTCGGCGGAGCGCGCGCACTGGCTTACGGCACGGGAGGCGAGATGATCGCCAACACCAATAGTCTCATCGCGGGCTTGCAAAAAGCGATTGACGATTCAAGCTCTTACTACGTCGTCGGGTTTAAGCCGACCCAACTGGACAACAAATTTCATCGCCTCACCGTGACCATCAAAGGCAAGCCTGAGCTCATCGTGCGCACGCGCAAAGGCTATCTCGCGGCCAACGAGGAGACGATTAAAGGAACCGAAGGCGAGCTGCTTCGCGCTCTCAAATCGCCCGTGCCGCTGATGGACTTGCCGGTCGAGATGGTGGCTAATGTCGTGCCTTCGGCGGGCGGGTTTGTGGTCGTCACGGGCTTGCACGTCGGTCGCAACTATCTCTCGCTGCCTGCCGCCACGGCTGCGGATCAGACGGCGTCTTATGAAGTGGTCTCTTATGTCTTCGGGGCGGGGCGCGATCAGGCGGTCGGCGCGGCGGTCAAGAATTTGACGTTCGATTTAGCCAAAGACCCTGCGATGCGACAGAAGCTCAAGACCGAAGGCTTAGTCTACGTGCCGCAGCCCTTTAATTTCGAGCCGGGCATCTACCAGATGCGAGCCGTGATTAGAGAGAAGACTTCGGGCGCGGTCGGCTCGGCCTATCAGTTTTTTGAAGTGCCCGACATCAAAGACCGCAAGAATGTGCTGATGAGCAGCCTCGTCATGATGCCTTCGGGACAGTCGGCCTTCAACGGCATGAACAGCTTCAAGCCCGGCTCGGACGTGGATATACGCTATGTGATTTTCAATCTGCCGAAAGAGACCGCCGGATGGACACAGCGCGTGAAATTGATGGACGCGACGGGCAAGCAGCTCTTCGATATGGAACTCGCGCCGGCACAACCGACGGGCGCGGACAAGTCGCAGGCGTCGCAAGGGACAAGCTTCAATCTGCCGCCCACGCGCGGTCGCTACTCTCTGGTCGTGACCTTAAAGGATGGGAAGGGCAAGGTTAATCTCGAAAGACGCGCGGACTTCGTGATCGAATAAGACGCAAGCTTCAAAGCGGCTCATAAAACTCAACGGGTTTGCGAGCCGCTTTTTTGCGTCCGCTTTTGAGTAATGGGTCAGATTCAAACGTAGAGAAGTAAAAGACAGGTTCGCGCAAAGACGCAAAGGAAGAACGCTAAGCTGTTTGATGCCACTTCATCTTGGCGTCTTCATCTTTGCGCCTTTGCGCGAGCTTCTTTCATGCCGATAGATATTCACCTGAATTCCAAGCTAATCCACCATCTGCTTTGAATGAGCTTCGTCTGCCGCGACAGGTCTATGATAGAATTCGAGCCCGACTTAACCAAGTTTAGCTTCTCCGGCAGCAGCAGGCGAATCAGACAGTGTCGACTCTCAGGGTCAACCAATTACCACTTGCTCCGCTCGGCGCGGGCGATCTGATTGATCGCGCGGTCAGGCTCTACCGGCGTCACTTCACGACGCTGATTCGAATCGCGGCTCCGCCGGTCGTGATCTCTGCGACGGGCGGCGTGATGACTTCCATCAGTTGGCGCGCTCTGATGGCGACGGGCAGCGAATCCTCTCTGGCTCTTTATATTATGATGTTGATTGCCGGAGTGATGCTGTGGCTCGGCGGCGCGTTGTTGAATGTGATTGTGATGGGAGGCGCGGCGCGCAATCTGGTGACGCATCTGCTGTGGGACGAGCCTGTCTCGGCGCGCGCCACTTACCGCAACGCGCGCGCTCGCTTCTGGGGCTTGCTCGGCTCGACCGTGATCGTCGGCATCATCAGCTTCATCGCTTTTATTATTATCTTTTACGTCTGTTTGCTGCTCATCACATTAGTCGTGCTCGGTGTTTTCATGTTGCAGCTTCCGAGCTGGCTGTCAGCGATTCTGAGCATCATCTCCGGTTTCACCGTGACGGTGGGCGCGCTGTGGCTCTTCTTTCTGATTGCGGGACGCTTCGCTTACGTGCCGCAGGTGATGCTGGTCGAAGGCAAAGGCGTGTTTGAAGCCATCTGGCGCAGCGCGTCACTGGCGAGCGGCAATGTCAAGCGGCTGATGGCGATGGTCTTCTTCAGCAGCTTTGCGACCTATTCGGCGCTCATGATCTTGCTCGTGCCGCTCGGCTTGTACGGACGTATGAACGGGGTCGATCCGTTCCAGCTCAACTCGCAACAGTGGCCTGCGTGGTACGCCATCAGCTATCAAGTCGTAGTGCAGCTCAGCTCGATTCTGCTGACGCCGGTGTGGATGCTCGGCCTCTCGCTGCTCTACGTGGACGAGCGCGTGCGGCATGAAGGTTATGACATAGAGCTGATGGCGGCGCGCCGGCTCGGAGAGATTCCGAGGCTCTACGGCGGGCAGAGCGCGCCCATCGCTCCGGCTCTCGTAACCGAAAATGCGCGGCCTGCCACTGCGCCGCCGCCGCTGACTTACAGGCAGCCGTCGAGGCCGTCGCCGCGTCGTCCGCCAAACTCGACGCTCGGACTCGGTTAAAAAAGCTGAACGCGCAACTTCTCGTGTCTCAAATTTTACACAGCCTCTTTCGTCTTCGCACAGCCCGCGCGGCGTGCCTCGTCGCGCTCATCTGGCTGGCCTGTGCGGAGTGCGCCCGCGCAATTCCGCTCTCGACCTACCGCGAGCGCGTGCATCAATCGATGATCGCGCTCGACACGTTGCAGACCGTGGATGAAGACACGCATGACGCGGCGCGGCAGGATCGCGTCAGCGCGACGCTCGCAGAGGTGCGCCGCCTCTTGCCGCCCTCCGAAACGGTCGAGCTGGATAATGCTTCCATGCGTGTGGATAACAAGTGGCTCGCGGACGCGCTGAGAAATTACGAAGGGCTTCATGCGTCGGCCTCCGCGCGCCGCACAGAGGTATTGACTGAAATCACGGAGCGGCTCGGCGCGTTGGAAAAATCTCTGACCGAGCTTGAGAACGCGCAGGCCAAAGCGGCGGGCGCGCAAACGAAGGATGAAGAGAAAGCTCATCTCTCAAACATCCTGCGGCGCGCCGAGTACGCCAAAAAGTCTACCGAGGGGAGCGCGGTGACGCGCCTCTGGCGACGCTTTATGAGATGGCTGCGCGATCTCTTCCCGAACAATCCGAACATCGAGCCGGGACGCGCCAGGACGGCTTCGAGGGTCGCGCAAATCTTCATCGTCGCGCTCTCGGCGGCGATTATTCTCTACGCGTTCTGGAAATTCGTGCCGCGCGTTCTTCGCCTCAGAGGAGGGGGCAAGAAGAAGCCCAAGCGCGAGGCGCGCGTCGTACTCGGCGAGCATCTTGAGCCGGATCAGACGAGCGCAGACCTCCTGGCCGAAGCCGAAGCCCTGGCGCGCGAAGGCAACCTGCGCGCGGCGATTCGCAAAGGCTACATCGCGCTCCTCTGCGAGCTTGGCGACCGCAAAATCTTAGGACTCGCACAGCACAAAACCAATCGTGATTATCTCAGAGCCGTCAGCCAGCAGCAGCCGCTCTATCAAGAAATGAAAGCGATGACCAACAGCTTTGAGAATCACTGGTACGGCTTCGTTCCCGCGAGCATGGACGACTGGAACTCGTTCCGCTCGCGTTATCAACAAGCGTTAAGACAGTAATGAGTGATGAGTGATGAGTAAAAAACCAAAACAGCTTGTCTCTCATCACTCGTCACTCATCACTGCTTTAACTTGTCACTCGCCACTTGTCACTTGTCACTGCATTTATGCGTCAACGTCTCGCCATCATTATCACCATCGCGGTCGTGCTGGTACTGCTCATCGCGCTCAATGCCACGTCATATGTGCGGATTGAGAAGACCTCCGATCTGGAATCGCAGCCGGATCGCTCGACTTACAATGCGGGCGCGACCGGCACGCGCGCTCTCTACGCTCTGCTGCAAGAGTCCGGGCGCGAGGTCTTGCGCTGGACTGAAGAGCCTGTCTCATTGCTCAATCAGCCGCGAATGCGCGCGGCGACCTTCGTCGTCGTCGGCGAGACGGCCATCCCGATTAAAAAAGAGGAGGCGGAAAGCTTGTTGCGCTGGGTTGAAGGCGGCGGTCGCCTCGTCATCATTGATCGCAGCCCGAATCCAAACCTGCTGCCGCCCACAGGCCACTGGAATTTCACGACCGTGTTGACGCAGTATCCATCGAATGACGTGCAATCCGACAACCCGGAGCAGATGACCGAAGGAGTCCAGCCCGTGCAGCCCGGTCAACCGACGCTGCTCACGCAGCAGGTCGAATCCGTGATGCCCTCGCGCTTTGCCGGTCTCATCAACTTCTACGACAAAAAAGAGCAGGAGACGGCTTCGTCTTCGACTAATGCGGGGCAGCCTCCGGAAGTTGTCGTTGATGAAGATGAAGTTGGAAGTGATAGTCCGCCGCCGCCACCTCCGAAAGCTGCTCCGTACCTCAAGTCGAGCCAGCCGCCCGCGCCGGTCAAAGAAGATTCGTCGTTAGCTCCCGTCGCACATATTTATGACAACAGGGGCGCGCTCCTGATTGATTACAGGCACGGCGCGGGACAGATTATTCTCCTGAGCGATCCTTTCATCATCGCCAACAACGGCATCAGCCGCGCGGATAATCTGCAACTCGCTTTGAACACCGTCGCCGGACGTTCGGGAGTGATTCTCTTTGACGAGTATCATCAGGGACACGCCGTCGCGCGCAATCGCTTGATAGCTTATTTCGCGGGCACGCCCGTGCTGGCGATGTTCGGACAGTTCGTTTTAATCGTGCTCGCAGTGATGTGGACGCGCGGGCGTCGCTTTGCGCGCCCCCTGCCCCTGCCCTATATTGACCGCCGCTCAAAGCTTGAGTACGTCGCCTCGATGGCTGAGCTGCAACAGCGTTCGCGCGCCTACGATCTCGCCATCGAAAATATTTATGCGAGAACGCGCCGCGTGCTGGCTCGTTATGCCGGAGTTGACAACAAGTCGCCGCGCGGAGAGATTGCCGCGCGCGTCGCCGCACGCTCAAAGCTCGACCGGCACAGGCTCGAAACTTTGATGCATCATTGCGAGGACGCCATCAACGGCGCGCCCACGACCTCTAGCCAATCGCTCGCGCTCGTCGCCGGACTCCGCGAGGTCGAACGCGTCTTGGGTCTGCGCATGCGCGCGCGCGAAATCCGACAGGCGAAAGAGCAGGGCGTAGGGGATAGGGCGTAGGGTAAAGCATGATTTTTACGAGCATCGTTCATTCAATCGCTGGCTTGCTACAACCTACACCCTACACCCTATCCACTCTTGATTTGGTCGTTCTGGTCGCAGTCTTTTTTCTGACGAGCGTGGTGGGCGTGGTGACCGGGAGCAATTCTCTGGTTACCGTGCCGGTGATGTTTGAGTTCGGGATTGAACCGCATGTGGCTGTGGCGACGAACATGTTCAGCTTGACCTTCATGGCCGTCGGTGGCACGCTACCGTTTCTCGGCAAGGGCACGATTGACCGCCCGCGCCTGCCCGCGCTCATCTTGCTGACGCTCTGTGGCTCTGTGATGGGCGCGCTGCTCTTGCTCGTGATTCCGAATCGCGCGCTGCCCGTCATCATCTCGGCTTCGATGATCGCGGTCGCGCTGTTCACGATTTTGAAAAGAGGAGCGGGCGTCATTCCGGCGGCGGGAGAAGTCTCGCGCGCGACGCGTTGGGGAGCTTACGCGCTCGTCTTCGCGCTCGGCGTGTACGGCGGATTTTTCAGTGGCGGTTATGTGACGATGCTGACCGCGCTCTTCGTCACGCTCTTGCGGATGACGTTCGTCCAGGCGGTTTCGACGACCAAGCTCGTCAACGTCTTTTCGTCGCTCATCGCCACTCTCGTTTTCATGGCGCGCGGGCTGGTCGATTACAGGCTCGGAGTCTTGCTCGGCCTGACGATGTTCGTCGGCGCGTTCGTCGGCGCGCGCGTCACGCTCAAGTTAAATAATATCTGGATTCGCCGCATCTTTCTCGGCACAGTTGTCTTGCTCGCACTGAAAATTCTGCTCTTCGATTTCTTATGGAAAGGACTGGGCAAGTGACAAGTGCGTTGTGACAAGTGACAAGTTAAAAAACTTGTTCTGACTTGTCACCTATCGCTCGTCACTTGTCACTGTCTCAGATGCCTGAATACGTCTCCTCGACCGTCGAACACATATTGACGGAATTGCGCAAAGTTATCGTCGGACAGGATCAGCCGATTGAACAGATTCTGGTCGCGCTCCTGGCCGAAGGCCACGCCCTCATCGAAGGCGTGCCGGGAACGGCCAAGACTTTAACGGTCAAGACCCTCGCGCGCATCATCGGCGCGGAATTTGGCCGCATACAGTTCACGCCCGACCTGATGCCTTCCGATATCACCGGGACGAACGTCTTCAATGTCTCGACTTCGGATTTCACCTTGCGGCGCGGCCCGATTTTCACGGACATTCTGCTCGCGGACGAGATCAACCGCACGCCGCCGAAGACGCAGGCCGCGCTCCTCGAAGCGATGGAAGAAAGACAGGCGACGATTGACGGAGACATGCATCAACTCTCGCCGCTCTTCACTGTGCTGGCGACTGAGAATCCGATTGAGTACGAAGGCACGTACCCGCTCCCCGAAGCACAGCTTGATCGCTTCCTCCTCAAAATCCTGATTGACTATCCGGTCGCAGAGGCCGAGCGGCAGGTCGTGGCTAACTGGGACGCGGGCTTTAACTCGCGCCGTCTCGAACAGGTTGACATCCGCCCGCTCGCGGAAGGCGACGCTATCGCGCGTTGCCGCGCCGAAGTCCGGCAGGCGCGGATGGAGCCGGGCGTCCAGCGTTACGTGGTTGACATCGTTCGCAGCACGCGGACGCATCCGTTCGTCCTCTACGGAGCCAGCCCGCGCGCCTCCGTCGCCTTGCTGCTCTGCTCGAAAGCTCTCTCGGCCTTGCGCGGGCGCGAGTTCGCCACGCCCGACGACGTGCGCGACATCGCGCGCCCGGTGCTTCGCCATCGCCTGTCACTGCGCGCCGAAGCGGAGCTTGACGGCGCGACGACCGA
>DASWRG010000064.1:0-17926 GCA_036403295.1 Pyrinomonadaceae bacterium | reverse complement strand
ACCATCGCGTCGTATTTCTTTCTGAGCTTGCTGACGGACGAGCCTGCGCGTTGTTTCTTCCACCATGACGCATCGGTCTCTGTGCCGGATTTGACCACTGCTAAGCGGTCTATGGTCTGCATGCCGCCAGCCTCTTCGATATAGGAACTCATCACATGATAAGTCAGCGTCAGAGGCTCGCCCTTGTGCGCGACCAGAAAATACTGGACGCTCTCGTTCTGCGGGAGGAAAAACGAAACCTCTTTGCCATTATCTTTCGTGATGACGGCGTGAATGTAGTCGCCGACTTCAAAGCCTTTGAAAGTGCCTTTGATGGTTCTCGTCGCCTTGATCTTGTCCTTCGGATGTTTGACCGGCCCGCAGCACTGCCCGTAGGCGGCGATGGACGCGTAACAGGTGACGAGAGAGAGAAGCAGAAGAGGGAACAGTTTTTTCATCTCAGATTTTCCTTGATATGACAAAGTTTATAGAGCTTGATTGCAGTCGTTATTAAGAATGAATCGCCACGCTCGGACTCTCGTGCTGACAGATTTTATGCTGCTTCATCCTTGCGAAAGTAAAGTTTCATTAGTTGATCCGGACGTAGCGCAACAAAAGCATAAGCTCTTCCGGTATTGTCGCTAAACTCGACTTCAAATACACCATCGCGCCACTGTTCAACAACAGTTCCGACCTCGCCACGCCGCAAACCTTCTGTAGGTAGGTCTTCGGTTAAAGCTACCACGTCGAGTAGTTTGATTTCGTCCATCTCTGTGTCACTCCTTTAGAGAATGTAGCAGCTAATCAGACGCGGGAAATCTTCACCATCCACGCCGTGCGTATTGTTACAGAGCCTTTCAATCCGTCAACCTCAAAATCAACCACAAATCTCTCTCCGTGGTTCGTAGCGATATGCTGTGTCGCTTCCCCTGTCAGAATTCTTTCCAGGATTATCCGGCGTGGCTTGTCGGAATCTTCAATCGTAAAACCGAGAGCTGAGCGAAAGACACGCGCTTTGTGTTTACCTTCATCATGCTCGGGATTCAAGCTGTAATCACGCAGCTTGGCGATATTCACTTCCGCGCGATCTGCGTTGGGCAGCTTCACATGCGCTTTCTTATCATGAATGAATCGCCACGCGCGGCATCTCGCGCCCGTCGCCGCCTTCGGCGGGCGTCTGGACTTTCAGAGGCTCAGGCCAAGACACATCGGGCACGTCCTTCGGGCCGTAGCGGCCTTCACGTCCTTTGGCTTTATCGCGCAGAGCGGTCAAGACTTTTTCCGGCGTAATCGGAACTTCGTCTATGCGAACGCCGACGGCGTCGTAGACCGCGTTGGCGACGGCAGGCATGACGGGCAGAAGCGGCCCCTGTCCGACCTCTTTCGCGCCGAACGGCCCGTTCGGGTCTGCGTCTTCGACCAAGTAAGTGAAGACATCGCACATCTCAAGCGTCGTCGGACTCTTGTATTCGAGCATGGATGGAAACTTGTGCACGACATTGCGGTTGGCGCGATAGGTCATCTCTTCCATCAGGACTTCGCCCAGGCCCATGTAGACGCCGCCCTCGACCTGTCCCATGACGAGCATCGGGTTGATGCTCTGGCCTATGTCGTGGCCGATCCAGATTTTCGGGACGGTGACGATGCCCGTCTCCGCGTCAACTTCGACCTCCGCAACCGCAGCCGAATAGCTGTAAGCGGGCGAAGGACCGACGCCCGCGCCCTTGAATTTTCCGGGCGAGCGCGGCGGCGTGTAAGAGCCGACCGTCCCGATTGTCCCGAACTTCGATTCCGCGAGCACGACCGCTTCGGCAAACGTGACGAACGTCTCCGGGTTCTCGACATCGAAGACGCGACGGTCTGCGAAGGAGAGATTTTCGACGGGCACTGAAAGCTTTTCGGCGACCGCCATCGTCAGCAGCTCGCGCGCACGCTCTGCCGCTTGCAAGGCTGCGTTGCCGGTCATCAGTGTGACGCGGCTCGAATAGCTGCCGAGGTCAACGGGCGTCAAATCCGTGTCGGCTGTGACGACGCGGATGTCGAACGGGTCTATGCCCAAAACTTCTGCGACGATGTATGCGAGGATGGAGTCAGAGCCTTGACCGATGTCGGTCGAGCCGCATTGCACGCAGACGCCGCCCTGACGGTCAAGCCGTAGCTGCACGCCACTGTGCGGCATGTTGTTCCAGTAAATCGGCAAGCCCGCGCCGCAGATATATGAGCTGCAAGCTATCCCGACGCCGCGACCGTACGGGAGCTTTTTATACTTGCTCTTCCACGCAGAGCCTTCGACGACTTTATCAATGCACTTACCAAGCCCCATGCTCCCGATTCGCAAGTAGTTCGCGGTGAGCGAATAGGGCTGGACGAGATGCTGCTTGCGTATCTCAGCCGGGTCGAGGCCGAGTTCGTCAGCAATCTTGTCAAGCTGGATTTCAAGACCGAAGCGCGGCTGCGGTGTGCCGTGCCCGCGTTTGGGGCCGCACGGCGGCTTGTTGGTAAAGCAGCGCACGCCGCGAAAGCGATAACGCGGAACTTCATACGTCACGGTCTGAAGCGCGCCCGTGTAAAATGTCGAAGCCACGCCGTAAGAGCCGTATGCGCCGCCGTCCAGAAACGATTGGAAATCCATCGCCGTGATCGAGCCGTCTTTCTTGACGCCCGTTTTGACTTTCATCAAAACCGGGTGGCGTCCGCGATGACAATAAAAAACTTCTTCGCGCGTCAAGGTCACTTTCACCGGGCGACCCGTCATCATCGAGAGCTTGCAGACCGCGATCTCATGATTGAAGGGATCGCTTTTGCCGCCGAAGCCGCCGCCGTTGGGCGTGGCGATGACGCGGATGTGGCTCGCGGGAAGCTCTAAAGTCTTGGCCAGCGCGCGATGAACGTAATGCGGCGTCTGCGTCGAACTCCACAAAGTCAGCTTGTCGTCCGCATCGAAATGCGCGACCGCCGCGTGCTGCTCCATCGGCAGGTGAGTGTTGCCTTCGTAAAAGAAAACGTCTTCGCGCACGAGGTCTGCTTCCGCGAAGCCTTCGTCCAAATCGCCGAATTCGAGATTGACTTTTTTGTGTACGTTGCCGCCGTCGCCGTACTCGTGTATGCGCGGCTCGTCAATCATCACGGCCTCTTCGATGCTCGTGATGGTTTGCAGCTTCTCGTACTCGACCTCTATCAAATTCATCGCGTCGAACGCGGTGTCTTCGTCAACGGCGGCGATGGCTGCGACCGGATCGCCGATGAAGCGCACTTTATCAACGCAGAGCGTGTGCTCATCTTGACTGACGGGAAGGATGCCGTAGGGAATGGGCAAATCTTTTCCGGTGATGACGGCGAAGACGCCGGGAAGTTTTAAAGCTTTCGAGACATCAATGCTCTTGATAAGCGCGTGCGGCTCGGGCGAGCGCAGGAGTTTGCAGAAGAGCATGCGCGGCAGCACGATGTCGTCCGCGAACTTGGTCTGCCCTGTGCATTTGGCGCGCGCGTCAACCTTGCGAAAAGGCTTGCCGACGACTTTCAACGGCTCGCCGTTCTTATCTTTTCCGTTTTGGCTCATAAAAGTTTGAGAGCAAGGATGAAGGCGGAAGGATGAAGGATGAAAGCGATGCTATTAAAGCTGAAGGGTTCATCTCAAGTTGAACCGCACAAGTTTGAATAGCATCGCTTTCATCCTTCATCCTTCCGCCCTCATCCGTCATCCTTGCCTTTCATTCGTATCCGTACACGCTCTCTCGCGGCAATTCCATCTCTTCGCCGCGCATGCGTGCGGCGGCCAGCTCGACGGCTTCGTAAATTTTGATGTAGCCCGTGCAGCGGCAGAGATTGCCCGCCAACGCTTCTTTAATCTCTTCGCGTGTGGGCTGCGGGTTTTTTTCAAGGAGTTCTTCGGCGACGAGCAGAAAGCCGGGCGTGCAATAGCCGCACTGCGCCGCGCCGAGGTCTGCGAAAGTTTCCTGCAACGGATGCAGCACGCCGCCTTCGGCCATGCCTTCGACGGTTCTGACTTCGCGCCCCTCCATGTCGAGGCCGAGCGCGAGACAGGAGAGGACGGAGCGTCCGTCAACCAGCACGGCGCATGTGCCGCATTCGCCAAGCTCGCAGCCGTGCTTGGTGCCCATCAGATTGAGGTCTTCGCGTAAAACTTCGAGCAGCGTTTTGTGCGGCGCAAAGGCGACCTCCGCCGGCTCGCCGTTGAGCGTGAATTGAATGTGTTCCTTCTGCTTCATCTCGAAATCAAAAAATCCCGGCCTGACAAATTACAGAAATCGGACGCTGGCCGACGCCTGCGTGACGACAAAATATCTCTGTTAGCGAGTTGAATTTCAGAGCATAGAGTCAAGGCAGCTTTAAGACTGTCCGCGACAGAAGAGACATGATAACAGTTTTGCCGCAGAGAGGCTAAGGGCTGTTAAGACTCGGTAGTGGTGCAGTTTGGAATTCTAATTTGAGCTGCGCGGCTAAGGTGAACAGCGAACCATCCACGAAACCACACGAAAGAGAAGCAGCTTTCGTGCTCCTTCGTGTGGTTTCGTGGATGGTTCGTTGAGGCGCTCTAACTTGTTAGTTAACTGAACCACTGTCCTATTGTTCAATCGTCGGGTCAGCCGCGTCCGCCGGGCCGCCTTCTTTGTCATCTCCGCGCAGCGCGCCCGTCTGATCTATGTAGAAAGACCTGCGACCGGACACGCCGTAGGTTTGCGGCACGGCGGAGACAGTGAAGGCCGCAGGCGTGTCTCCCTTGCCCGCCTGAAGCTTGATTTCAAAAACGTAGCCGTTCTGCATGGCGGCGGCACGCGCCCTGTCAAGCAGATGTTGTTTTTCGAGTTGTTCGAGAGAGCCGTATTCCGCCGCGCCATACTTGTCTTTGAAAGTCGTCTCGGCGGAGTGGATGCTTTGTAAAGTTTTAATCGCCCGCGCCTCGTTCGTGGCGACATCACCCGTCGCGTCATCTTCATCGGACGGCTCAGCCGCGAGCGGCGTGTTGCGCGCCGGAGCGTTTGCATTCGTCTGCGTGGCTTCATTCGCAAACGGGCGCATCTCTGAGAGCGGCGCGTCTTTCGCTTGAGAGGTCAGCAGCACGCCGGATTCCGTGAGATAAAAAGAGCGATGCCCTGACTTGCCGTATTCGCTCGGCCTCGCGATGAGATCAATTAAGGGCGGCGTGGTGAGCGAGCTTTTTTTGACCTTAACAATAAAGCTATAACCGCCTTTGAGACCGCTCGCCAGCTCATCGTCTATCAATCCGGCGGCGCGCAGCTCCTTCAAGTCGCCGTATTCTCCCGTCCCGCCTTTCGTCTGAAATGCGGTCTCCGCGCTGAAGAGCGTTCTGAGCGATTTCATCGCCGCGCCCTCGCTCGTGCTGATGGTGATGTTCTCTTGCTGCTGGCGTGTCGCGGCAACGGTGTTTGAGAAGAGAAGGGGAGCGCAAAGAAGAAAGACAATTAAGACGTACTTCATATTACTTATCTTAACTTTTCGACAGCTCACAGGCAAAGGGCGGCAGCGTCAAGCGGCGTGCTTCCGAGCAGGAGCACGCTAACAAGCTGTTTGAAAAGTCCCGTCAGGGACTTTGCAAGTTTCTGCTTTTCAAACAGCTTCTAACTCTTAGCTTTCGAGCCGTCCTTTCGATTGAGCACGAGGTTGTCTATCAGGCGCGTCTGGCCGAAGCGGACGGCGACGGCGATGAGCACCATCCGGTCGTTCAGCTTGTCGAGCTTTTCGAGCGTGTCCGCGTCCGACACGCTGATGTAATCAATGCGCGCGCGCGGCTCAGTCTCAATCGTCGAGCGAACTAAGCCCGCGAGCTTCGCGCCGTTGCGTTCTCCTTCGGCGTAAGCAGACTCGGCGCGTGTCAGCGCGCGATAGAGAATTGACGCTGACTGCCGCTCCTCATTATTCAAATAAGCATTGCGCGATGAGAGCGCGAGTCCCGAAGCTTCGCGCACGGTCGGTAGAATGACGATCTCGGAATCCAATGCCAGATCGCGCACCAGCCTTTTGACGACTAAGGTTTGTTGCGCGTCCTTCTGTCCGAAGAAAGCGAAGTCAGGACGGATGATATTCAAGAGAATCGTGACCACTGTCGCCACGCCGCGAAAGTGGCCGGGACGCGCGACGCCCTCCATCTGCTCCGACAAACTCTCGACCGTGACGTAAGTCGCGAAGCCTTTCGGATACATCTCTTCGGGCGAAGGCGCGAAGATGTAGTCCACGTTGTAATCCGTCAGCACCGCAGTGTCTTTGGTCAAATCGCGCGGGTAACGCTCGAAATCTTCGCCGGGCGCAAACTGCGTCGGGTTGACGAAGACCGAGACGATGACTATGTCGCAGAGGCGTCGCGCCTCGCGCACGAGGCTCAGATGCCCGTCATGGAGCGCGCCCATCGTCGGCACCAGTCCGATGGTTTTATCCTGCTCGCGGCGCACCTTGCGCGCGACCGAACTCATGCGTTGACGCCGATTGATGATTTCCATAAGCAGTAGTCAGTGGTCAGTAGTCAGTAGTCAGTAGATGGTTTGAGTCTAACTGATACTTGACTGCCGATTACTGAGGGGAGGGCTTTCACGACTTTTTGATTTTGGTGTCCTTGCTTGTCGTCTCGATATTGAGTTCGGTTGCGGCTTCGGCTGGCAGCCCGTAGGCTTCGGCCTCTGCGGGATAAGTTCCCGCGCGCACGTCCTCGGCGAAGCGGCTGATAGCATCGGTCATCACTTCGCGCAGGTTCACGTATTGACGGACGAAGCGCGCCGTCTTGTCGAAAGTCAGCCCCAGCATGTCGTGCAGGACGAGCACCTGTATGTCGCAATGCTCGCCCGCGCCGATGCCGATGGTCGGAATCGAGATGCTCTCCGTGATGACCTTCGCGATCTCGCGCGGCATCACTTCGAGCACGATGGCGAAAGCTCCAGCCTCTTCGAGGGCGCGTGCGTCTTCAATCAGCGCGCGAGCGGTCTCGGCCGTTTTCCCCTGCACGCGATAACCGCCGAGCTTGTTGACCGACTGCGGCGTCAGACCAATGTGCCCCATCACGGCGATCTCTTCATCCACGAGCCGCTTCACAAGCTTAGCGCGCCGCAGGCCGCCTTCGAGCTTGACGGCTTCCGCGCCGCCCTCTTTGATTAAGCGCAAGGCCACGCGCACGGCGTCATCCGCGCTCGTGTGATAAGAGCCGTAAGGCATGTCTGCGACGAGGAGCGCGCGATGGACGCCGCGCCGCACGGCTCGCGTGTGCGAGACGATCTCGTCAACCGTCACCGGAATCGTGTTGCCGTATCCGAGGACGACGTTGCCGAGGCTGTCGCCGACGAGAATGATGTCTATGCCCGCTTCGTCAACCACGCGCGCGGTCGGGTAATCGTAAGCCGTCAGGCAGACGAGCCGCTCGCCGCGCTCTTTGCTCGCACGCAAACTCGGCGCAGTCACTTTCTCAGGCCGCTGCGGTTTGAGATAAGCCATCTCTTTCGTGACCTCTTTCCGACAGACCGAAACCAAAGCGACCGGACTGAACTCGGTCGCTCGAATCAAAGGTTAAGTTTGGGCAAGTCTTGTAGCGCAAGACCACAATTATAGGCGAGCGGCGCACAGGCAGCAAGGAAGAAAAGAATAGTGTAGCGGTTCATTTTGAGCTTGGGAACGTGTCTTGTACTTCCTGAGTTGTCTTGTCAAGAAAGTAAAAGTTTCCCGCAAAGGCGCAAAGGAAGAACGCTAAGCTGTTGAATGACACTTACTCTTTGCGGCTTTTTCTTTGCGCCTTTGCGCCTTTGCGCGAAACCGTTTTTCCCTTCTCTATTTTTCAAACTGACCCACTGCCGAGCTACAAGCCAGATGAACAGCCCAGACGTGACATTCGTGAAAAAAGCGCTCTTCAATCTCTGGCAGACTGAGCCACGCCAGAGTGTATTCAGCTTCACTTTCATGCTCGCCCGTAAATTCGGCGGCGTAAAAAACAGCACGCATTCTGTAATGCTCTTCGCCAGCAGAAAAATATTGCGTGGCCTCGCCGATTTTACGCAAGAGGCGGACGGTGCGCGCCAGCTCTTCCAGGACTTCGCGCCGGATGGTCTCTTCGGGCTGCTCGCCGGGCAAAGAGCCGCCGCCCGGCAGAAAGAAGCCGCGCTTGCCACGAACTGCGGCAACTCTCCGGTCGCCGTTCGTAATCACTGCGTAAGCCGCAGGGCGAGGCTGATAATTTATTCCGGCGAGAATCTTTCCGAATCGCGCTTCGTCAACAGGCTTTTCACTCATAATCTGTTAGCCAGCATCAAAACAGAGACGGCGCATGAAAGGCAAGCTTAAAATAATTGCCGCCTCGCTCTCAAAAAAAATCGAAGCGGGATGTATTTCGATGGCGCGCGCCTGCTCTGTTACTCTGACAGTGCAGGGCACACTGTCGGGCACAAGGTTTTGGGTGGCCTTCATCCTCCTCTGAATAATTGTCCTATCAATCAAAGTATTTACGGCGGCGCAGAGGCGTCCGTCATGTAATACGAAGTGTGTCTCAGTAGACTTTGCGGTCGAACGTGTCAACGCGGTTTCGACTTTTTAGGAGAACAAGCATGGACCCGATATTCCCTCGTCAAATATTTTCTACGCGCCGCCAGACCATCTTGGGCGCGACGCTTTCACTGAGCTTCTTGCTGCTGGTCTTGATCCTCGCTCCCGCTTCCGCGCAGGCGCAATCGGTCACTGTTTACGGCGCGCTCTCAAACTTTGATGTCGTCAACAGTACTGAACACGAGGCACACGGTTTTGAGATCGAGCTTGAAGGATTACAGGTCGCAGACGTGGCCTACTGGTTTAGCGTTGAGCGATACGGCAGCCCGACCATCGTCCCGTCTGCCACGGGCGTTTATGTGCGTTGGACGAGCGGCTACGATGCCGCCGCACAACAGTTCTTACAGACGACAGTGGCACACGTCGCGAACACGCCTTTCGCGGGTACATGTTACCAGTGGGGCGGGGCGAGTTATGAGACGAGCGGGTGCGAGCACTTTGGCGTGACGCTGCGCGCCACACCGATTAGAACCACCTATCGCTGGTTGATCGAAGATGCGCAAACGCCCGGCACCTTGACGCCGGTTGACCCGCCGGTCGCTCTCCCGGCTCCGTACTATCTCGTCCCGCCGCCGGTGCAGGCAGGAAACCCGCCAGTGCTCGTCGCCGAAATCGAAGCGCCGGAGCCTCCCGAAACGCCTGAGACATTCGGCAACGCGCAGTGGGTCAAGGTCTTCAAGACCGAGCTGCCGCGCGAGGTGACGCTTGAAGAGTTACTGGGCGATAATCCAATCGTTCCGCGAGACGCAGCCCAGACCGAGGTCGCATGGGAGATTCTACAGGCTTCGCCGCCGAGCCACAGCAACGGTAACGGAGGCCGCAACCGCCGTCAGAATCAGGGAAGCCTCAGCGCGAACACGCGCGCCGTGATTCGTCGTTACGAAGTTTACCAGTACACGGGCGCATACGATCCCCTCACGCACGAAGTAGTGTGCGCCGACGGCGGCCTGTGCAATGCTCCGCAGGATGGAGAGCTGGGCGACTATGTCGGCGCGCAGATGGCTGCGGCCAATGTCGGAGTCCCTTCGGTCACTGTCACGAAGACGGGCGGCGGCAGCGTCTCCTCATCCGACAGGCTCATCAGTTGCGGAAACAAATGCTCTGCGTCTTACAACCTGGGAACGTCCGTGACCTTAACGGCCAGCCCCTCTTCGGGCAACGTCTTTACGGGCTGGGGCGGCGCGTGCAGCGGCAACCAGTTGACCTGCACTGTGAATGTCAACGAAGTGCTCAACGTGTCCGCGACGTTCGCTCCGGTCTTTAACTTCTCGGTCAAGAGCGTCGGCAAAGGGACGGTCACCGGCAACCCTTCGCTCACGTGCGGCGGCGGCGGCAGTTGCTCGAACAAATTCGCGCAGGGCACGGTTGTCACGCTGACCGCAGTTCCGGCAGCCGGTTCTCAATTCACAAACTGGACTGGCGCATGCACGGGCACTTCCAGAACCTGCACCCTGACGGTAACTAAAGATACATCTGTGCAGGCGAATTTCAGTAAGTGAGCGAATAACATTTCAGCTACATAGCTGAATGCGGGGCGGAGCGCAAAATCGCGTGAGAGCTAAGGCTCGCGCGACACATGCTCCGCCCTTCATCATTAGCTCCATCGTTTCACATCCGAGGTGTCCTCAACTTCTGCGAGCAACTGTTTGATTGTTTTATGCAGCGTCGGATGAACGAGCGCGGGCGCAAGCTCTGCGAGCGGTGTGAGGACGAAGCGGCGCAGGTGCAGGCGCGGGTGTGGGAGAGTCAGAAAATCCGTGTCGCTTTGTGCGTCGCCGTAGAGCAGTAGGTCTAAGTCAATCGTGCGCGGGCCGCGCGGCTGCTTGCGGCGGCGTCCGAGGGCGTATTCGATGCGGAGCAGGCGCGCGAGCGTCTGTTCGGGCGAGAGGCTTTCGATTCGCAGCTCGGCCACCAGGTTGAGAAAACGCGGCTGCTCGCGCACGTCCACGGCTTCGGTTTCGTAAATGTTTGAGAGACGCGAGACTTGAAATCCAGCGTCCATCATCCCGCGCACGCCGCGCAGCAGATTCGCCGCGCGCTCTCCCATGTTCGAGCCGAGACTGACGTAAGCCTGCACGGAGTCTGTCATCTGTGGTCAGGAGTCAATTCCATCTCTCGCTAGTTGATGGCGGCAAAAGTAAATTGAATGGCGCGTTTGTCTTGGCGCGCATAATTTGGCGATGAAATATGTTACACTGATGCAGTTGGCAATTGAAATTATTTGAATGGCTGAGGATGAATGAAGGGCAAGCTGTCTGCGCTTCATCCTTTTTGTGAATCGTCACTAACTTTATTCCAGCGATGCGTCGTGTTTTGGTAAGAGGCGCATCCGGGCGGGTTTCAGGCAAGCCCCGTCCAGACACAAATGGCTCGCAGAAAATTTCGTAGTAATCAACGACACGAACCCGTCACGGAACGCTCCTTCCAAGAGTTCCTCTCTTCCACGCCTGCGCTCCAAACTTCACGCACTGAGCTGATGCGGTTAGTGCGCGGCGGCGAAGACACTTTCCTTGAGTTAAAAGTCAAGCTCTCGAACACGGAGAAGATCGCGCAGGAGATCGTCGCGCTCGCCAACACGGGCGGCGGCGTGATCGTCTTCGGCGTCAACGATCAACTGCGCGTCGAGGGCGTGGACGACCCCGAAAGCGTGCAGGAAGAGTTGGTGCGTATCTGTCGTGAAGAGATCGAGCCGCCGCTCGTGCCCTTCATTGATCGCATCGCTTTCGACAACGGGCGGCGCATCGTCTCGCTCGATGTGGACGGGCGGCGCAGACCTTACAGGACGCGTGACGGTCGCTTCTATTTGCGTCTGGGTGCGGAGAAGCGCGAAGCCACGCGCGAGGAGCTGTCGGCCTTGATGGACGAGGCGCGACCGCTTCGTTATGAGAACGTGCCCGTGCTTGGCTCAAGCGTCGAGGATATTGATGAGGCGCACCTGTGGAGCTTCGTCAAAGAATTTGAGGGCGATGCTTTTGAGGAATCTTCGCTCGCGGATTATCCGACCGGAGAAGTTTTAAAGCGCGACCTGCTCTTGGGCGCGAGCAGTATGGGCGAAGTCACGCCGACGGTGGCGGGGCTGCTCCTGTTCGGGCGCGATGAGCGCGTCAAGGATTTGCTGCCACGCTCCGCCGTCATCGCTTCGAGATACGCGGGCGACAACGCGCAAGCTCCGCTCGTCGAATCGGTCGTCCTCAACGGCAACCTGCACACGCTGTATGAAGCGGCTTTGCGTTTCATCGAGCGTTACTGCGACCTCTGGGAGACGAGGCCGCGCAGGTTTCCCGGACGCGAGATGGAAGATGACGGCGCGCCCGTTGCGGCTCGCGCCAATTATCAACGCGACGCTGTGTGCGAGGGTTTGCAGAACGCTCTTGCTCACCGTGACTTGGCTTTGAGAGATGTTCCAACGCGGCTCTATGTGTTCGATCACGCGATTGAGATGATTAACCCGCGCCGCACAAACGGATTCGCGCCGCCCGCGCAAAGAGCGATTCGCTACGGCGTGCCCGCGCGTCTGAATCCGCAACTGGCCGCGCTCTTTTCCAGTCCGGCTTACGGGCTAAAGCTGCCGACGGGCGGCCTCCCGATGCTGCTGCGCAAGTCGCGCCTCTTCTCAGGCAAGCGTTCGGACATACACGCCTTCAACGACGAGTTTCGTCTGCGGCTTCATGGAATTTAAAGAGCAGAAGAATGGTTATAGCTCTCAAATATCTCTCAAGGTATAATCAGAGCCGGAGATTGAAGAATGAATTACAAAGTTATCGTGCATGAATCCGAAGAAGGCTACAGCGTATCGTGTCCCGGTCTGCCCGGCTGCTGATCGCAGGGTAAGACGGAAAAGAGGCCGTCGAAAATATTCAGGATGCCATCAAAGAATATCTGGCTGCGGTGGACGATTTAATCAAGGGCGAGGATGTGCGCGAAATCGAGGTGACGGTTTAACTGTGCCGAAGATGCCCGGCGTCAATCATCTGGACGCGGTCAAAGCTCTGGAGAAGGCGGGCTTTCGCATTGTTCGTCAAGGTAAACACATAGTAATGTCTGATGGCATTCGCATCCTCACAATCCCGCGCCAAAATCCAGTGAATGCTTTTACGATAGGCGGTATCGCGCGACGCCGGTTTGACGGTTGAGGAGTTCAAAAAGCTGCTTTAAAATTAAAAGGCGTGCGTGTTGCTCTGAGCTGAGCGACGCGCACGCCTTCGATGTATTGCCTGGTTGTTTTATTTCTTGGCGGGGACGACGGAGTCTTTCATCGCCTTGCCGAGACGGAATTTGAGCGTGGTCTTGGCCGGGATTTTGATCGTCTCGCCGGTCGCAGGGTTGCGGCCTTCGCGCGCTTTGCGTTTGGCGAGCGCCAGCTTGCCGAAGCCCGGCAGCAAAAACTCGCCGTTCTTCTTCACCTCTTTGCCCGCGAGCGCGGCCAGCTCGTTGAAAAACTCTTTGGCGTCGGCGCGCTTCATCTCGAATTTTTCCGCGAAATGATTGACGATGTCCGACTGGCTCATACGCTTGCCGTTCTTACCGTTTGTTTTGTTCGTTGCCATTAAAAATGGATTGCCTCCGAATTCTGTTTTAGTAAAGCTTCGTGCCGAAGTTATAACACGTCCGCGCATGAAAAGCGGAATCCGCAAGGGATGAAACATTGTCGCGCGTCCTTCGTTTAACTGCTCGATAGTCTGTGCGCCATGTTGTATGCTTGGGGACGAATTATTAAGTTAGCCACAGAGGACACAGAGTAAAGCAAACGAACTTATAATGGATTCTAACTCTCTGTGTCCTCTGTGGCTAATACATCAACAGGGGATGACGCATGGCGAGAAAACATGGGGACTGGACGATCAAAGGCAGTGAGCTGAAGTACGAAAACGAATTCTTTAAAGTTAGAGAAGATGAAGTGATACAGCCGGACGGAGAGCCGGGCGCGTATGCGACCGTGTCGATGAAGCCGGGCGTTTCGGTGCTGCCGCTTGACCATGAAGGCTTCGTTTACCTGACGCGGCAGTTTCGTTATGCTGTCGGGCGCGAAAGCCTTGAGGCCGCGAGTGGCGGCATCGATGAGGGCGAAGCCCCGTTGGAAGCCGCGCGGCGCGAGGCTCTGGAAGAACTCGGTATTGAGGCCGATGAATGGATTGATCTCGGCATGATTGACACGGACACTTCCATCATCTCTTGCCCGGCGCATCAATTTCTGGCGCGCGGCCTGAAATTTAAGCAGCCACAGCGCGAGGGGACGGAAGAGATGCAAACCATCAAAAGCGGTTTTGTTGAAGCCGTTGAGATGGTCTTGGATGGCCGCATCAAACACGCGCCGAGCTGTGTGCTCATCTTGAAAGCGCAGCAGTATTTAATAACGAAGAAAAGATAATGGCCTTTAAAAATCTGATCGGGGAAATCTTAGACGGCAAGTATCGTATTGAGCGGCAACTGGGCGAGGGCGGGATGGGCGCAGTCTATTTTGCGACGCATCTCGGCACGGAACGACCCGTCGCGCTCAAGGTCATCGCGCCGCAGTTTATGCAACACGACGAGTTTGTCGAACGCTTTCGCCGTGAGGCTCGCGCCGCCGGACGCCTCCGCCATCCGAACGTCGTGGATGTGACGGACTTCGGCTTTGCGCTCGTCGGCGCAAACCGCGTCGCGTATCTCGTGATGGAATATCTGGACGGCTGCACGCTCGACGAAATCCTCGCCGAAGAGACGAGCCTGCCGCTCAGTTGGGTGGTGGATATTCTGGAACAGACCTGCTCGGCGGTTGACGAAGCGCACCAGCAGGGCATCATTCACCGCGACCTCAAGCCGGATAATATCTGGCTTGAGCCGAATCGTCGCGGCGGCTATACGGCCAAAGTTCTTGACTTCGGCATCGCCAAACTCGACGAGCCGACGCCGCCTGCTGCGACACGCGGAGCAACCGTTAAAGCTGCGCCGCCCCACACTTCATTATTTGATTCCCTCGCGCCGACACGGGCGAGCGAGTCGCCAACGCTGATGCCTGAAGCTTTGAACACGTCATCAGAATCGCAGATGTCAGAAGCGGCGACGCAAATGTACGTCGCTCCTGTGACCGAGCCGGATTTAGCTGAAGCAGGCACGCGGATGTTTGCGCCGGAAGAGGATTCATCCGAAGCAGGCACGCGCATGTTCAATGCGGCAGATGATGCGTCGGAAGCCGGCACGCGGATGTTTGAAGCCGAGAGTTTTGAAGAGGCCGGGACTCGGATGCTTGAGCATCAGACGACCGATGAACAGCTTGCCTTTCAAACAGCAAGCGCGACGGGGGCGTTGACGCGCGTCGGCTCGATTCTGGGGACGCCGCTTTACATGTCGCCCGAACAGTGTCGCGGCGAGATGCTCGACGCCCGCGCGGACATCTACAGCCTCGGCGTCATCACCTATCGCCTGCTCTCAGGCCGGACGCCTTTTAGCGGCGATTATCTGGCCGTCATGCAGATGCACCGCGAAGCCGCGCCGCCGCCGCTCAACGTCAAGCGCGTGCCGAAGAAAGTGGCCGCGCTCGTGATGTCCGCGCTCGCCAAAAATCCGAACGAGAGGCCGCCGACCGCCGCCGCCTTTGCGAGCGCGCTCCGCGCTCATTCGGAAGGAACAGGCTCGCTGCTCAGGCGCGCACTGACGCTGTACACGGAACATCTGCCGACCTTCCTGCGCCTCGTCCTGCTGATTTACACGCCGGTCGTGATCTTCACACTGGCGCAGGTGGCGATTGAGCTTCTGAATATGCGGCACGTCTTCGCACAGCCCTGGGACAAGGTCTTGTCAGTCATCGCGGGCGTGGTGACTTTCCTGATGACTTTCTTCGCCGCCTCCGTGATCGGCGGCGTCACGACGTGGCTGGTCACACAAATGCTCGCCGTGCCTTTGCGCCCGGTCGAGCTGCGTCCGGCTCTCGTCGCCATCAAAAAGCGGCTGCGCCCTTTTATGCTCACCACCATGCTCACCAGCTTTACTGTCCTGTTGGGCTTGGTCTTCTGCATCCTTCCGGGGTTGTATCTGATGTTCAACTTCGTCCTGGTCTCTCCGGTCTTGATGATGGAGGACTATCGCGGACGCGCCGCGATGAAGCGTTCACGCGCTCTCTACAAAAGGTCTCGGCGGACTGTGATCGCAGTCATCTTCATACAGGTCATTGTGCCGCTGGTGTTGGGCGCTGTCAGCTCGCTGCTTGTCCTCGCGGTCATCGCGGCGCTTCATTCGGGAAAACTTCAAGGGACGGCGGAAATCGTCAGCGTCACTCAGAAGCTCGTCTCGTTGCCCCTCACGATCATGATGGCTTCGATAACTTCGGTCGTCACAGCCCTCTTGTACTGGAAGACGCGGCTGGCCGGAGGCGAGACGCTGAGGCAGGCTTTCATTCAATTCGCGGAAGCGGAAACGCCCGCCAGCCATTGGCAGCAGCGAATGCGAACGCGGCTGCACCTGACGCGAACCACTCGCTAAATTTAAAGCGGATTCAAACAGGGATGGACAGGATAGACAGGATAAAAAGATTTGAGATTTCAAATCTGTTATCTCAAATTCTGATCCTGTCTCTCCTGTCCATCCCTGTTAAATTTTCCGCTCATCCCTGTGGTGGCGGCGGCTGTCCGCGCTGTGCTTGAAAGTCATAAGTGATGTAAAGGCGCAATGCGCCCTCCGTGACCTCTGCGCGCACGTCTTTGACATGGGCTGTGAGCGTGCCGTTGCTGGCCTGCACGGGGACATTCAGCGCGAGTTGCGGGGCGCGCAGAATTTCCAGGGGGTTGACCCTCTGGTTGATCGTCCCTTGCACGAGTGGTGTGATGAGACCGCCGACTGCGACCGGCGCGCCTTCCAGATTCACGCCCTCGACATTTAGCTTTCCGTAGACAGTCTCCTTCGACGGATCGTAATTGAGCGAGAGGCTCGCCTGCGCCCAGCCCTTGAATTGAATGCAATTGCCAAAGACGCTGTAGCTACCTGTGAAAGCGAGCGGAGCCATAATCTTGCCGCCGCTAAAACGTATGCTCGACTTAACTCCGCTGCCTTCGGGCACGAGCACGATCTTATCCTCACAACCGCTCTGAAAAGCGGCGAAGCGAAAATCAGCCGAGCCCGCCTTCTCGCGCTCCATCTGCTCATTCAAGCTGGCGAGCTTGAGCGGAAACGAAGGCGCGTTCATGTCTCGAAAGATCGCGCCGAGCACCGCGTCGAAAAACTTTTCATCAAGCGCGACGACAGCCGTGCCCGGCGGCGTCCCATTCTGATCGGGCGGCTTGATGGGAGAGCCGGGAATCGGCCTGGCTTTCGGCGCGCCCGTGAAAAAGAGGAAAGCGAGAACCGCCCCGACGATGATGCCGCCGAGCAACGTCAGAAAGTATTTCATTAATGCCCCTCTTTCATTTAGCTGCGCTCGAAGGCGAAGGCGATGCCGCCGGAGCGTTGTTGTTATTTGCGCTCTGCATGAGCTTGCCGACGAGGTTGATGATAGCGTTTCCCACAGTGTCAACAGTCTGTCGCACCTGCTGGTCTGAGACTTTGCTGTAACCCTGCGGAATTTCAAACATCGTCGGGTCAACATTCGTCTTGATGTCAGTCATCTCGGTGACGAGCTTCAAGCCGGTGACGCCGTTGACGTTGCCGCTCTGAGATTCCGAGGTCGTCTCAGAGCGCAGTGGCAGGCCGGTCTCTTTATCAACCAGGACGACCGATTCCGTCTGCACCTCGCCCGCCTTCGTTCCGGTCTGGGTCGTGCCCGCGTAACGATACTTGATCGCAGTGCGACCGTTCACATTCTCCTCGCCGACGCGCTCATAGCCCTGCAAGCTTTTCAAACGGTCAACGGCCTCGCCCGCCGTCATCATGCGCGGCACGTCAAAGCCCGTAGATGCGGGAGTCAGCTCCGCGTACTGTTTGCGTTTGGGCAGGATGATGTAACGCTTGTCCGTGCGGTCAAGATAGACGACCTGTTCGCCGCCCGGCAGCGTCAGAGAGAGACGGTGATCCGCGCCGTTGCGTGCGACCTCCGAAGTCAGGGAGGGAAGCGAGAGGTTATTGCTGCCGCCCGTGGTCTGCGCCGTCAGCGTGAGCTTCGCCTGATACTTGTCAGGCTCGCGCGCTTCGATGGCCGTGCCGGTCGTGGCGGCTGGCGACGCGCTCGCCGTCGGCGTCGCATTCACATTCGCCGTGTTCGCGCCCGTGTTCGTGTTCGTCCCCTGCACGCAAGCCGTGCTCAAAAGACCGAAGGCGAACAGCATCGCCAGCAGCGTAGACGTTGACAATCTGGTCGCAAAAATACGCATCAGTTCACACTCCTCTGTCAAACGGCGTCGGGGTTGCCGCCGGGATGTTTCCTAAATAATCTCGTAGGGGTAAAAGTCGCCCAAGCATATCACGCCTCAAGGCGAAGGCGTAA
>DASWRG010000063.1:0-106487 GCA_036403295.1 Pyrinomonadaceae bacterium | reverse complement strand
CGCGGCTCTCATAAATCAGTTCAAAATTAATTTGAATTTAGAGTGGTGGTTCAGTTTTAAAACAGGTTCGCGCAAAGGCGCAAAGGCGCAAAGAAAAGCACGCAAGATTAAGTGACACTCAACAGCTTGGCTTTCTTCCTTTGCGCCTTTGCGTCTTTGCGCGAGCTTCTTTCGTGATAGTTATTCGCCTGAATTTCAAACTGACCCGCTACCGAATTCAGTCGAGGCCAATCCGCAGGAGGAGTTCCGTGAAGCGAGGGTCGGCGCGCAGCTCGTCGAAAATAGGATCAACCTTGAACCAGACCAGATGGGTCGAGCGTTCCTCGTATGCTCTTTCGAGCCATTTGAAAGCTTGCTCCTTATCGTTCAGTCCCAAATAAATTAAGACCCTGTAGAAAGCCGAAACATATTCTCGTTTTGATCTCTCATCCAGCTCTTTGAGCGTCGCCACGGCATCGTCTTTTCTCCCTGCTACCGCATAGACATGCGCGAGCAATGAGATCATGGCAATGCTCCGACCCGATAACATGATGGCTTGTTGCAGCTCCTTGCCCGCCTCCTCGAACATCCCCTTCCGCTCGTAAGCAGGTATCATGTAGAAATGCGCCAGGAAGAAATTCGGCTCCAGCTCAAGCGTCTTGCGACACTGCGTGATCGCCTTGTCGTACTGGCGCAGGAAATAGTAGTGCCGCCCCACGTCCCGGTTGATAATGAGCGAAAGCGGCTCAAGTTTCTGCGCCCGCTTTATCTCCCTGAAGCCTTCCTCGAAGCGACCCTGTGAAGTTAAAGAGCAGGCGTACCAGTGATGACCTTTGACCGATTGGTCGTTGAGCTTGAGTCCGCGTTTGAAATCTCTTTCGGCATCCAGCCAGTCCCACTCGTAGAACGTTCTGATGGCGGCCAGCGAGATGTGCGCCTCGGCCAGCGCGTCGTCTATCTCCAAAGCTTTCAACGCCGCCACCTTCGCCTGCGGGAAAGCTTCCGTCGGCGGAAGGTAGTCGTAGAACCCCGACATGATGTAACAGTCGGCCAGGCCCGCGTAGGCCAGCGCGTAGTTCGGGTCTTCGGCTATGGCCGGCTCGAAATAGCGGATGCCGTTTTTAATCCCCTCGGCTGTGCGCTTATTCCAGAAATAACGTCCTTGCAGGTAGAGCTGATAAGCTTCGATGTTATCGGTATAACGTTTGGTGAGCTGCTTTTTCTCTTCACCGCTCAGCTTTAATTGCAGCTTCTCCGTAATTGCATCGGCGATTACCTCCTGCACCGCGAAGATGTCCGCGAACTGGCGGTTGTAGTGCTCGCCCCACAATTGCGAGCCGTCCGCCGCGTCAACCAATTCGACTCCGACGATCAATTGGCCGTCGAGCTTGAGCGCCCTCCCGACGAGCACCGCACGCACACCCAGTTCGCGCCCGACACGTTGCGGGTCAACGTCCTGACCTTTGTAGCGAAAGACGATGCTGCGCGCCATCACTTTCAGTTTGGGCAACTGCGAGAGGCAATTGATGATGCTTTCCGTGATGCCGTCGGAGAGATATTCCATCTCCGGATCGGCGCAGGCATTAACGAGCGGCAGGACTGCTACGGAATCAATGGTCTGGGGCTTGGCATTCCGTCGCTTGCGCCGCGTCGTCTTGCGCCTCAAGTTGGAAGAGCTGGCGGCCTTTACTTTACTGCTGCCGCTCACGGCGAATTCCCCCGCGTCACTGAACTGCTGCGGCGCGGAGCGTTCAAGCTGCGCCTTAAATTCAAGCCGCTGTCCGAGCCTTCTGAGATCAGATAATAAATCCTTAACAGTTTGATAGCGTTCCTCTCTATCTTTGCTGAGCGCCTTACCTGTGATCCATTCAAGCTCGGCTGGAAGCTCCAGCCTGTATGATGAGAGAGGCGCAGGCTCTTTAGTCAGTATCGAGGCGAGCACGTCGCTTGTGGTCATTCCCTCAAACGGTTTGCGGCCTGTCAACATTTCATAGAGCACCACGCCCGTGCTCCAAATATCAGTGCGCGCATCAACCTCTTGGCCGCGAGCCTGCTCCGGCGACATGTAAGTCGCCGTGCCCATCACGATGCCCGGCTGCGTACACATCAGTGTTGAGGCTTCTAAAGCAGGGTCTTGTGGCTCGGTTAGCTTCGCCAGTCCGAAGTCAAGAACTTTGACCAGCCCGTCCTCGCGCAGCATGATGTTCTCCGGCTTGATGTCACGATGAATAGTGCCTGCATGATGCGCCGCCGCCAGAGCGGAGGCCATCTGTCTGACCACATCTAACACTACGCTGAGACTCATTCGCATGCCCTTCAACAGCGTATCGCGCAGCGTCTCACCTTCGACGTACTCGGTCGCAATGAAGCTTCTGTCATCTGCTTCACCGATCTCATGAATGGTCAGAATGTTCGGGTGATTCAAACTGGAGGCGGCGCGCGCCTCCTGCTGGAAACGATGCAACCGCTCTCTGCTGTCCACGAAGGGGGCGGGGAGAATTTTGAGCGCGACGAGGCGACCGAGCCGCTCATCTTCCGCCAGATAAACTTCGCCCATGCCGCCCGCGCCTAAGGGCGAGCGAATTTGATAACGCCCGAGCCTTGCGCCCGCAGGGAGCGACATGTTCACAGCGGGACTGTCAGGCTCTATTGACTGCCCCGCCGAAGGCTCTTTATTACCGTATAAAGATTTGATACCCATACGCTGCTTCTCTGGCCGCCCCGCCATCTCACGCTCATCCTGAGAACAATCAAATTACATTTCAGTCTCTGACTTCCGTTGTAAGAAGCCGCCACGCTAACTTTGTTCAAAGAACTTCAAAGCCATCGCGCCGTGTGTGGCCGCGCCCCCGGCGCGCAGAGCCGCCGCCAGAAAAGCGGTTTCCGACAGCTCTGCGCGGGTGACGCCCGCCAGCTTCGCCGCCTTCGTGTGAACCTCGATACAGTAAGGGCACTGCGTCGTGAAGGCCACGGCGAGGGCGATGAGCTCGCGATACTTTCTCGGAATCTGCCCGCCATCCCTGCCGACAATGCGGTCAAGATTCAGCCACGCCTTAAACTCTTCGGGAGACAGCTCGGACATCTCCTGAAAGAAACTCAGATCCTTTTCATCATGATAATGCGACATACTCAAATCTCCTTTGAAGAAGTAGTTAGTAAGAAGCAGGCAGTCAGCAGAGACAAAGAGTCGAAAGCTGGACAGATGTTGATCGTCTGTTTTCCGCTTTCAGCCTGTCGCTTACCGCCTTCTATAAATCCAGTCCGTTTCATCAGGCGGAGAGATTAACCCTGACAGAGTAGGCAAGTCATAAACTTGTAGTAATTGTGGGGTAATCTTTTGGTAATTCTAACGAAGGCAGGGCATGCCAGTGCTCGTTCCACGAAAAGGAAATGAGAGTTTGAAGAAAGTAGGAAGGCTAATCCACAATTCTGCCTGCTGAACTGTCACACATTAAGCCCACTAAATTAAGCGTCTGATAATCGCAAGCATTGCACAAAAAGTATTCATCCTGCAAAAAGTCACGCTCTCAATCTCGCCGGCAAATTCTTTTTATCATCAATCAAAACATCTGTACTGACATTCGCTATGCGCGCATACTCCAAAAGAATGAGAAGCGGCGGCTGGCGACCACCATTTTCATACGCCGAAATTTGCGTGTACCAAATATCATCCTCATAACCTAAACGCCTGAGCATTTCCGATTGAGAAAGTCCAAGAGCAAGTCGTATCTGCCGTAGCTTTTCGCCAAGACGCTTCGGCTTCAAATGTACGCCGCCCATCAGGAGTTACCTCCCGATAGAGCGGAAATCGCACAAAACAGCTTGCAGCTATAATCATATGAATATAGTATGCTCTCGCTCAAACCCGTTGCCGTGAGAATCCTTTGCTTCTCAACGGCGACGCTCATCCGCTCTACTTGAGGTTGAGGGTTTGAGACGACGCATTAGCCGTTGCTTAGTTTTCAAATACCGCGCTCAATATAGCAGAGCGGGCAGGACCTTAACGCCTTATGTTCTCACTAACTGACTAAACCAATTCGAGACAGGGAGCGCAACAGGGGTGGCTACGCTCCCGGTTGCACATTCGCTCAATTGCGCAAGGGGAGGCGAATGGTGCGGAGAGGCCGCCGTGACACCCCCACGTTCACGGCGGCTTCGCTTGTTTCAAAAGCATCTAGCTTCTCTAAACCCTTTATTTCTAAATGACTTAGTTTTTGTGCAAAGCCCAGTGAAGAGGCTTTGCACAAATATTCAGAATTCGGTGAATAAAGATTGAAGCTTACCCATGTATGCACTGTTTATGCAATCTTTCTTCAATATGTGCAAAGCCCAGTGAAGAGGTCATAGGTTATCAGACTCATGACGAGTAAGGTGACGGCTTATGCGCTTTACTCATCATGCCAACCAGAAGACATAGTACCGCGAGCAAGCCTAATGTTTTCCCTCTTATCCTCTGCTCTTGATCTCACACTTCAACGTGATTAACTGCAACTATAGCTTCGCTCTTTATGAACTCGTCCTGCGCTTCATGCTAGATTCAGCGCGGAACTCTGCCGGATGATCTCCGGTTGGCGATGCGGCGTTCGCCCTGCACTGCGACGCGCGATAAACTCTCCGAACTTTTTCCGGCAAGAGGCCGCGCGCGGGCGAGGAAAGAATTTAAATGCGAGGCTGCGATGTGAAACGAGAGGAATATACACCCGAACATGTTAAGTTCCGTTTAAATTTTAATTCAGCCGTCAGTAAAACCATCGGCATTCATATCCTTCTTGACTTCCGCCTTTCGTCCGACCAGCATCTTACAGCGCGCACTGAGGCAAATCTACTCAGAGGAACTGCCAATAGAATAGGCCGAACTGGAAACTGGAAGACGCTGAAGACAGTAGCAGTGGGGAGAAATTCAAGTTCGCTATTTTAACATCAGTTCGACGTAAAGCTTTCAACCAGCCTGCGCGAGCAGGCGAGAGAATGTAGCCCCATGCGTGAGCATGGGGACAGAGCGCAATGAGAGATAGAGCCTGCGCGAGCAGGCGACAGATGCGTGCTGTGCATCTCATCTGTCGCCAGCTCACGCAGGCTCTATAGAATCTGATGTGATGTGACCCCATGCTGACGCATGGGGCTAGACTCTGGCCGCCTGCTCACGCAGGCTCTGTGAGTCTCCTCGCTTATCTCGAACTGACGTTATTTTAGGCGTCTCAAATATCGCCGGACTCGTCACTGCTTTTCACGCAAATCGTGAAAGCGGCTTTCAAAGCACACGCCTGAGTGATATAAGCAATTTATTTCATCGCGCTAAGAAGTGAATCATGATCGGAACTCCGCCGCTTGAGAAAGGATGACCGTTAGATGAGCGCACCCGATGACGAATTGATGGGTGAGAAAGAGCGTCTCATTCAGCAGATAGCCGAACTCACTCCGGTCGTCATCACCGTCTTTGATCTCGACACAGAGCACGACTATTACATCAGCCCGGATGTCGTCAACATGCACGGGTACACGCCGCATGAACTCGCGCAGATGAAAGACCTCTTCTCTGAATTGGTGCATCCGGAAGACGTAGCCCGGGTGAGAGAGTATTTTGCGCGGTTGAAGGCGGCGGCGGATGGCGAGGTCAGAGTGATTGAGTATCGTCTACGCCACCGGAGCGGAGAGTGGCGGTGGCTGATGAGCCGCCACATGCCGTTTGCGCGTAATGAACAGGGAGAGGTGCGACAGGTCGTTACCGCGAGCCTCGACGTGACCGAGCGGAAGCGTGCCGAGGAGGAGCTGCGCCAGAGCGAGGAGCGATACCGTAGCTACTTTGAACTCGGGCTGATCGGCATGGCGATCACCTCGCCGACCAAAGGCGTGATTGAGGTCAACGACGAGTTGTGCAAGATTTTAGGTTACGCACGCCGCGATCTTTTGCAAAAGACATGGGCTGAGTTGACACATCCTGACGATCTGTCCGCCGACCTAACACGATTTGACAGGGTCATGGCCGGAGAGATTGAGGGCTATTCGATAGACAAACGGTGGATTCGCAAAGACGGCCAGATTATTGACGCTACTATCTCTGTCAAAGCCTTGCGGCGTGCGGACGGTTCGGTCGATTACTTCGTGGCGCTGGTGCAAGACATCACGGTGCGCAAGTTCGCAGAGGAAGCTTTGCGTCGCGCGCATGAAGAGTTGGAACAACGAGTCGTTATCCGAACCGAACAACTGATGGCCATCAATGTAAAACTGATAGAAGAGATTATCGAGCGTCAGCGTGCGGAAGAGGAGTTGCGCCGCAGTGAGGCTTACCTCACCGACGGGCAAAGGCTGAGCCATACGGGCAACGGCGCTTGGAATGTTTCTACCGGAGAGGCATTCTGGTCGGAGGAAACTTACCGCATCTACGGCTATGACCCGGAGACGAAACCCTCTTATGAGCTTTTCCTTCAAATCCTTCATCCGGAAGACAGGCTCCGCGTGGAGCAGTCGTTCGAGAGAGTAGTACGCGAAAGAAGCGACTATGAGATGGAGTTTCGCATCATTCGACCTGTCGGCAATGTCAGACACATCTACAGCGTCGGTCGTCCGGTCTTGAACGAGGCTGGCGAGCTTACCGAGGTAATCGGCACAGTCATGGACATCACCGAGCGCAAGCGCGCCGAAGAGGAGCGCGGGCAGCTCCTGCGCCGCATTGTCTTTACGCAGGAGGAGGAGCGTCACCGCATCGCGCGAGATATGCACGACCAGATGGGACAGCAGTTGAGCGCGCTCATCTTGAAACTCGCAATCATGAAAGAGAATTGCAGGGAGCAGCCGGAACTGTGCGAAGAGATCGAGCAGCTTCAGGGAGTTGCCAGACAACTCGACCGCGATATTGATTTCCTCGTCTGGGAACTGAGACCCGGCGGCCTTGACGACCTGGGCCTGGTAGCGGTACTCAGCCATTATGTCCAGAGCTGGTCGAGGCGCTTCGGCATCGTCGCGGAACTTCATACCAGCGGAATGGAAGCGGACGGGATGACCGCCGAGGTCGAGACCACGCTGTATCGCGTCACGCAGGAAGCTCTCAACAACGTCGCCAAACATGCCGGAGCGCGCAACGTGGGCATCCTGCTCGAACGCCGCGCAGCTTATGTCTCGCTCATCATTGAAGACGACGGAAAGGGCTTTGACGGGGAGCAGGGGCTCGGCGAAGGCGAGAAGGGTTTGGGCTTGATCGGCATGCGAGAGAGAACGGCGGTCGTCGGCGGCACGCTTGAAATAGAATCTTATCCGGGCGGCGGGGCGACCGTCGTCTTACGCATCCCTTTGCCTCAAGACCCGCACGAAGAAGCGCGCCACGAATAAACTTCCTCTCACGCTTCCACCTCAAGTCAAATCCGGTTATGCCCCGTACCGTACAGACACGCGCCGTTTTTTTCTCTACAATGTCGGTCAAAACTGTATGGAGTAGATCACGATCAAGCATCCCGCTTCAACGGATGCTGATTGTTGCTGGGTCAACTCAACGAAACTGCCGGACAACCGCAAGCATGTGAGGCGAACCTTTCCCGAGTCTCATCCTTGCCGGTTGACTACATGAGCTTGATCTCAATCCGTAATCAGCACATCTCCATTCGGATTCCTCTTAACTAAGAGCAAGGCGTAGAGGTGTTTCCATCTGTTCCGGCGTGCCCGGTTTCAGAAGCGAGAAGCGGAATATGAGTAAGCTGCGTATCTTTCTGGCCGACGATCATAAAATCATGCGCGAGGGCCTGCGCATGCTCGTCAACGCTCAAGCGGATATGGAAGTGGTCGGTGAAGCCGACAACGGGCGCGCGGCGGTCACGCTGGCACAGCAACTTCTGCCGGATGTCGTCGTCATGGATGTCTCGATGCCGGAACTCAACGGGCTGAAAGCGACTGAAAAATTAAAGGGGCAATGTCCGCGCATCAAAATCCTGACTTTGACGCGCCATCTGGATAACGGTTATCTGCAACAACTGTTGCGCGCGGGCGCGAGCGGTTACGTGTTGAAACAGAGTACGCCCGAAGAACTGTTGCGCGCGATCCACGCCGTCATGATTGGTCAGACTTATCTCGATCCTGCAATCACGGAACGGGTGGTCAGCAACGTCGTCGGCAGACGAGCCGCAGGCGGCGTTCCTTCCATCAAGGATTTAAGTCCGCGCGAAGAGGAGGTCTTGCGCCTCCTCGCGTGGGGGTACTTGAGCAAAGAGGTCGCGGCTCATCTCATGATCAGCATCAAGACAGTCGAGGTGCACAAAGCTAACGGGATGGAGAAACTGGGGATGAAGAGCCGCATTGACCTCGTGCGCTACGCGCTGCTGCAAGGCTGGCTGCAAGACACTTGATTCCCGAATAGCGGATCAGTTTAAAGAAAAAGAGTTTCGCGCAAAGGCGCAAAGAAGAAGCACGCAAAGAGCAAGCGGCATTCAACAACCTGGCGTTCTTCCTTTGCGCCTTTGCGCGAGATGTTTTAGTGCGTCTGCCATTGACCTGAATCTCAAACTGACCAACTTTTATCCCTCAGGAAAATCCCTAAGCAGTGCCACTTTTTCCTATATCCAAAACGCTCGCCGCTTGATAAAACCCAAATCCCCCAAAACGGTCAGGTCACAGCGAGAAATCTACGGTGGTAGTTTCTGTGCCGTGTGACAGACGCAGCAGTCTAACTGAACGAGCAGAGGGGGAAGACCAGGGGGAAAGGGTGAGCGTTTTCAGTAGGCCTCACCCTTTATTCTCTTCATTGAATCCCTCAACCGGATGAGCGCGCGTGCGGGCGTGCTCATGCATATCAGTTTACGCCGCAAACTCTCCCGAGATGACGAACTATTCTTGCACTACTAACGTGGGTTCATCCTGCACTGCGCTTGTGCATACGCCGCGCTCCGACTGCCCGGTCGTCCTCATCATTGAAGACCACGAGGATACAAGGTTTTTACTCCGCGTCATTTTGGAGAGACGAAGAATGCGTGTCGTCGAGGCCGTGGACGGCGCGGCGGGCGTGCGCGCCGCAGAGCGGCTTCGCCCAGACCTCATCCTGATGGATTGGAGCTTGCCGCGCATAGACGGCCTGTCCGCGACGCGTCTCATCCACGAGCGTGATTCTCTGCGCCAGATTCCCATCGTCTTTCTCTCCGCGCATGTCGCGCCGGCGTCGCAAAGGGCAGCACGCGAGGCCGGATGTTCCGAATACCTGATTAAGCCGCTCAACTTCGATCATCTGGATCGCGTGCTCCGCAAGTATCTACAGTTTCGTTTGATCGGAGGCTACGCCGGGCGGCCATCTTTTTCTACAAGAGGTAAGCTGTGAACAATCTAGATTCAACTCACCCGCAACTGCTCGGCCTGCTCGAACTAGACCCGGCGGGGACTGTGCTTTACGCGAGGCTCGAACGAGACCCTGAGCGGCGCGACATGAGCGGGATGAATTTCTTCTCCGAGGTCGCTCCGTTTAAGAACATCGAAGAGTTTCGCCGCCGTCTGGAAGAGTTCAGCAAGGGAAAAGAGCAAGCCAACAGCTTTAATTTCACCTGCGACTTTGAGGACGACGCCGTGCCCGTCAAAGTTCTGGTGGCGCGCATCCGCGAACGCTCCAATGGCGAGCACACAAAGTCAATTCTCGTCCACATCCGGCAAGCGTGAACGAGGGAAGTTGAGCAACGCGAACGAGAAGGGGAATAAATCGTTGTCGTATGTATGGCAAAGAGATGGTCGGGACGAGCCTGCGCTTTCACGCTCAGGCGGGCGCGGCGTGATTCATCAATCAGGCGAGAGCGCGAATGTCATCGCACAACAGAACACGCTTTCGTCTTTGCTTGAGGGACGCCGGAGGAGTCGGAATCTCTTGCTCGATTCGCTTCCCGGCGCGGAGTACGCGCGGCTGTGGCCGCATCTTGAATCAATCACTGTCAAGCAGGGGGACGTGCTCAACGCTCCCGAGGTGCGGCTCAGGCATGTTTACTTCCCGACCAATACCGTCATCGCGCTCCTCGTTCAGATGGAAGACGGAGAGGCGGTCGAAGCTGGACTCGTCGGGCTGGATGGAATAGTCAATTTGTCCGTCTTCTGGGGAGAGGAAAGCTCGCCTTACACGGCAGTCGCATTACAGACCGGATACGCGCTCAGGATGCGCGCGGACGTGTTCCGCCGCGAGGTGAAATACACGGACGCGCTGCAAATATCACTGATGCGCTATACCAGTCTTTCGTTCAACTGCGCCGCGCAACGCGCCGCCTGCAACAGTCTCCATTCGATCAAACAGCGCGTCACGAGCTGGCTGCTCGGCCTCAGTGATTTATTAGGGCGCGACAAGTTTTGTGCGACGCATGAACTCATCTCAGGGCTGCTCGGGATTCGCCGCGCCGGAGTCACCGAAGCGGTCAACGAACTCAAACACAGCGGCGCTTTGCGGTCATCTCGCGGTGAGTTCGAAATCATTGAGCCGCAAAGGTTAGAACAGAGCGCCTGCGAGTGCTACCGCATTCTGAAGGCGGAGGTTGAGAGCATTCGGGATGCGCGCACGACGGGCTTGCAGCCGCAGAGGTCAACGGGAACGAACACAAGGGGTTAAATCAAGGAAGGAGAATTTATGGCAGAAAAAAAAGGTTCGGGCAAACGCGAGTTAATTGATACCGGCACGGATAAACGTTACGTCCGGCGTGACGAGCAGGGACGTTTTGACGAGAGCGATGATGTCGGTCGTTCGCTCGCACAAGATGTGAGGCGTGAAGCTAAAACAAAAGTCCAGAAGGGGCAAGGAGATCGCGGCGACCGGAAACGCGATTAATCATCACAGAGCAGCGCAGCAGAGCCGCCTTATGTCACCGGTCAGCGAGTCCGCCGAAAGTGAAGACTCTCTGATAGTCAACGCGTGACCATCTGCGCCTGCTCGACAAACCGGCTCGCCGTGTGGTTCTCAAGCGGGGACTCGGGTGGCAGCCATCCGGCGCGCCGTGTTTGTGTGCAGTCATCAACTGAGGGGCGAGTAATTTGAAAAAGGAAGGGGTTGAAGAGATGCGTGAAAGACAATTATTTAGAGCCATCATCTCGTTAGTGATGATTTCAGCGTTCACGGCGGCTTTCGCGCGTGATGCGTTTGCGTTGCAGAAGAGTCAACAGGGAGTCGCACGTTCTCACATCATCAAGGAGGTGCGGCACGAGTTAGCCACGCTGCCTTATTACGGAGTCTTCGACTGGCTTGAGTTCGAGGTGCGACCGGATAACACGGTCGTCCTGCATGGACAGGTAGTGCGTCCCTCGACCAAATCTGAGGCCGAAGAGAGCGTGCGCCATATTGACGGCGTGTCGAAGGTGATTAATGAGATCGAAGTCTTGCCGCTTTCTCCCGACGATGATCGGCTACGGGTTGCGCTCTATCGCACCCTCTACGATTGGGACTCGCCGCTCTTCCGCTATGCGACGCAAAGCGTGCCGCCCATTCACATCATCGTCAATCACGGACGCGCCGTCCTGAAAGGAGTGGTTGCCACGAAGGCCGACGCCGATCTCGCCTACGTGCGAGCGAGAGGCGTGCCCGGTCTGTTCGACGTGAAGAATGAATTGCAAGCGGAGAGCGAGCAGCGACGTTAATGGCGGAAGGCGGATTGAAAAGCAAGCGAGGTCTGCTGCTTCTCAAATCCGCAATCGGAAGAGGAGGAGGAAAGCATGGCGAAAGCGATTGGGATTGATCTCGGGACGACTAATTCAGCCGTGGCGACGATGGAGGGCGACAAGCCGACGGTGATCGTCAACAGTGAAGGAGGGCGGGTCACACCCTCCGTGGTTGGCTTCACCAAGACGGGCGAGCGGCTGGTCGGACAGATCGCCAAGCGGCAAGCGGCCTTGAACCCTGAGCGGACAATCTATTCGATCAAGCGTTTCATGGGGCGGAAGTTTTCAGAAGTGACTGAGGAACTCAAGCAAGTTCCTTACAAGGTCGTCGCCGGACCGAATGATGCCGTACGTGTGGACATTGACGGCAAGCTCTATTCGCCGGAGGAAATCTCTTCTTACATCCTGCGCAAACTCGCGGACGACGCCGCGAAGTATTTAGGCGAGAAGGTGAAAGAGGTGGTCATCACCGTCCCCGCCTATTTCAATGACGCGCAACGGCAGGCCACTAAAGACGCAGGTCAGATCGCGGGCTTGAGCGTCCTCAGAATCATCAATGAGCCGACCGCCGCGTCGTTAGCTTATGGACTTGATAAGAAGAAGAACGAGCGCATTCTCGTCTTCGATCTCGGCGGCGGGACTTTCGATGTCTCTATCTTAGAAGTCGGCGACGGCGTGTTTGAAGTGAAAAGCACGGCGGGCGATACGCATCTCGGCGGCGACGACTTTGATAAAAGAGTCGTGGACTGGCTCGTCGAAGAGTTCAAGCGCGATCAGGGCGTTGACCTGAGCAAGGACAGACAGGCGTTGCAAAGACTCACGGAGGCCGCCGAGAAAGCCAAGATCGAACTCTCAAGCGCGATTGAAACGGAAATCAATCTGCCCTTCATCACGGCTGACGCCAGTGGGCCAAAACATCTTCTCTTGAAACTGACGCGAGCCAGATTTGAGGAGTTGACGCGCGATCTGGTTGAACGATGCATGGGGCCTGTCAAGCAGGCTCTCTCGGACGCCAGGTTCACTGAGAAAGATTTGGACGAAGTGATTCTCGTCGGAGGCTCAACACGCATCCCTGCGGTCAAGGAGTTGGTCAAGCGGCTGACGGGTGGCAAGGAGCCGAACCAGTCTGTGAACCCTGATGAAGTCGTGGCGATTGGCGCGGGCATTCAGGCGGGCGTCCTCAAAGGCGAAGTCAAAGACGTGCTCCTGCTCGATGTGACGCCCCTCAGCCTCGGCGTTGAAACTTTGGGCGGCGTGATGACCAAGTTGATAGAGCGCAACTCTACCATTCCTTCACGTAAGGCCGAAACATTTTCGACGGCGGAAGATAACCAGTCAGCCGTAGACATACACGTCCTGCAAGGCGAACGCGAACTCGCGCGCGACAACCGCACGCTCGGCCAGTTCCGGCTCGAAGGCATCAATCCCGCGCCGCGCGGCCTGCCTCAAGTCGAAGTCGCCTTTGACATTGACGCCAACGGCATTCTCAACGTCACGGCCAGAGACATGGCGACCGGAAAGGAGCAGAAGATAACCATCAGCGGCTCGACCTCGCTCGACAAGGGTGAGATAGACCGGATGATACAAGACGCCGAAAGCCATGCCGAGGAAGACAGGCGGCGGCGCGAACTGGTGGAGGCGCGCAACACTGCTGACTCTCTCGCTTACAACGTCGAGCGCGCAATCAAAGAGATGGGCGACCGCGTGCCCGAACACGAACGCGCGCGTGCAGAATCGCTCATCAACGACATTCGTGCAGCAGTCAAGGATGAGTCCACTGCGATTGATCGCCTGCGCCAACTGACGAGCGACCTGCAACAAGTGTCGCACTCTCTGGCGAGCGCGGCTTACGGCCAGACGAGCGGCGCGGCGGCAGGAGCAGGAGCAAGCGGTAGAACAAGCGGCGGCGGCGACGATGATGTCATTGATGCCGAGTACACACCGAAGTAGGGGAAAGAGTTTTTAGTTTTTAGTTTTCAGAAAAAGCTTCTGTTCTGTGCTGAAAACTAAAAACTAAAAACTCTTAATCATGGCTGTCAAGACGAGAGATTATTACGAAGTGCTGGGCGTCGGTCGCAGTGCGAGCGTGGATGAAATCAAAACCGCTTATCGCAAACTGGCGCGCAAGTTTCATCCGGATTTGAACCCGGGAGACAAGGAGGCGGAAGAGCGTTTCAAGGAGTTGCAGGAAGCTTATGACGTGCTCTCCGATGTTGAGAAGCGAAAGCTTTATGACCAGTACGGAGAGAACTGGCGCGTGGCCGGGCAGGGAGGCGGCGCGCCTCCGCCCGGATGGGAAGGAGCGCATGCGAGAGGCGGCGGAGCGCAAGCAGGCGGATTCGACTTCAGCGGTTTTGATTTCGGCGGCTTCGGCGGCGCGGGAAGCTCTGACATCTTCGAGGAATTGTTTAATCGCACGGGAGGACGCGGAGCGCGCACGCGGCGCACGAGTCGCGGTCGTGATGTCGAGGCCGAGATTGAACTCTCGCTCGAAGAGGCGCACAGGGGCGTGCGGCGCACGCTCTCGATGCAGGCGGCTGAGACTTGCCAGACCTGTCAGGGGACAGGCGTCGTCAAAGATGACGAGACGTGCCCGACGTGCGGCGGCGCGGGGCAAGTGCCGAAGACCAAGACGATTGAAGTGAATATCCCTGCGGGCGTGCGCGATGGCTCGACTGTGCGTCTGGCCGGGCAGGGCGGCGCAGGCATGAACGGCGCGCAGGCGGGCGACCTCTACCTGCACATACGCCTTCGCCCGCATCCGGTCTTCACTGTGCGCGGTGATGATCTTGAAGTGGAGCTGCCGATAACTCCGTGGGAAGCCGTGCTTGGCGCGCGGATAGAAGTGCCGACGATTGAGGGCAAGGCGGAGATGACTGTTCCGGCGGGCGCACAAAGCGGGCAACGTATGCGACTGCGCGGGCAGGGACTAAATAAACGCAGGGGCGGTCGTGGTGATGAATACGTGCGATTGAAGATCGTCGCGCCCAAAGAGACGAGCGATGAAGAGCGTCGCCTGTATGAAGAGCTGAAGCGCGTCTCTTCTTTCAATCCGCGCGCAGGCCAGCGTTGAGAGGAGTTGTCTGACGGCTTGAACGAAAATTTTATACGTTTGACTGATTTCGAGCTTGACGAACCGTTGACGTGCGAGGTGGTGGCCGAGACGGTCGGCGTGCGTGTCGCGCTCGTCGTGCGGCTCGCCCGACAAGGACTGCTTGAAACCGTCGAGAGTGAAACGAGCGAGCCGCTGTTGCCGAGGCGCGCCATCATGCAACTGCGACGGATGCAGCGGCTACGCCTTGACTTGGGCGTCAACTTCGCCGGAGCGGCGATCATTCTCGACCTGGTCAGGCGAATCGAGCAGTTGAGCCGCGAGCTGGCAGGAACGTCTGAGAGGTCTGGTGATTAGTTTCAAGTGAGGCCAATGCTCTCCGGCGCGGCCTTGATTGGTAAATAACATAAGGGAGGTTGGTTTTGATGAGCCGAGAACATGATGAGAGTCAAAGTGTAAAACCTGAATCTGCGCTGGAAGCGGGTACAGAGGCTCCCAACTTTACGCTTCCCTCGACGCCCGACCAGAAAGTCTCGCTGGAAGACTTTCGCGGACGCCCCGTCATCCTCGCCTTTTACCCCGCCGACTGGAGTCCGGTTTGCGGCGACCAGATGGCGCTCTACAACGAAATCCTGCCGGAGTTTAAGCGACACGGCGCGGAACTTCTGGGCATCTCCGTTGATGGCGCGTGGTGTCATAGCGCATATAGACAGCATCGCAATCTGCATTTCTCGCTGCTCGCAGACTTCGAGCCGAAGGGCGAAGTCGCAAGGCAGTACGGTGTCTATCGCAACGGCGAAGGCGTCTCCGAGCGTGCGCTTTTTGTGATAGACGGCGACGGCCAAATCAGTTGGAGCTATGTCTCGCCGATTGCCGTCAATCCGGGCGCAGACGGCATCCTCGCGGCGCTTGAAAACTTGTCAGGGAAGGAGTCGGGTAATGGTAAGTAAAATGTCAGCCGGATTGAGCGTTCCGGTTAGTGAACGCGATCACGCACAGGGTTCGCCAAACGCCGCCGTGACTTTAGTCGAGTACGGCGATTTCGAGTGTCCGCACTGCGCCGCAGCTCACGCGGTCGTCACAGAGCTTCAGAAGCTACTCGGCAATCAGCTTCGATTCGTCTTTCGTCATTTCCCGCTCACGCAGATGCATCCACACGCCGAGCGCGCGGCGGAAGCGGCAGAAACCGCCGGGGCGCAAGGCCGTTTCTGGGAGATGCATGACCTGCTCTTCGAGCACCAGCAGACGCTCGATGACGGGCATCTGATGCGCTTTGCCGAGACGTTGAGGCTGGATGTCATCAGGTTCGCCCATGAATTACAGGAGGGCGTCTATCGTGAGCGCATCCGTGAAGATTTTATGAGCGGCGTGAGAAGCGGCGTCAACGGCACGCCGAGTTTCTTCATCAACGGCGTGCGTCACGACGGCTCGTATGAGTTGGATGCTTTGCTTTACGCCATCAGGCAGGCCGTCTGATTCAAACTCAATCCGGGAGCAGCGTTTCATGGACATCAACCGTTTGACCGAGAAAGCGCAAGAGGCTCTGCGCGCGGCGCAGAGTGAAGCCGTCCGGCTAGGCCATCAGCAGGTGGATGTAGAGCATCTGCTGCTCGCGCTCCTGAATCAGGATGGCGGGCTGACGACCTCCATTCTGGACAAGGCCGGAGTTGACGCGAAGATTGTCGGCCAGCATGTCGAAGCCGAACTGGCGCGGCTGCCGAAAGTCTCATCGGGGACTGGCGGCGCGGGAGAGGTGTATGTCACGGGGCGGCTCAACCGCTTGCTCGTGCAGGCGGAAGATGAAGCGCGCTCGCTTAAGGATGAATACGTCTCTGTCGAGCACCTGTTGCTGGCGATGATTGATGACAGGTCTGGCGCAGCCGTTCGCATTCTGAAGGAGCATGGCCTGACGCGCGACCGTCTGATGCAGGCGCTCAAGCAGGTACGCGGCTCGCAACGCGTCACCTCGCAAAATCCCGAAGCCACGTATGAATCGCTCGAACGTTACGGGCGCGACCTGACGAAGGCCGCCGCGCAGGGCAAGCTCGACCCGGTCATCGGGCGCGACGAAGAGATTCGCCGCACGATTCAAGTCCTCTCGCGGCGCACGAAAAATAATCCCGTGCTGATTGGCGAGCCGGGCGTCGGCAAGACGGCCATCGTCGAAGGGTTAGCCCAGCGTATCGTGCGCGGCGACGTGCCGGAAAGCCTCAAAGACCGGCGCGTCGTCGCGCTCGATATGGGCGCACTCATCGCGGGTGCAAAATATCGCGGCGAGTTTGAAGAGCGTTTGAAAGCCGTGCTCAAAGAGGTGCAGGAGGCGGAAGGCCGTATCATTCTTTTCATAGACGAGCTGCACACGGTGGTCGGCGCGGGCAAGACGGAAGGCTCGATGGATGCTGGCAATCTCTTAAAGCCGATGCTCGCGCGCGGCGAGCTGCACTGCATCGGCGCGACCACGCTCGACGAGTATCGCAAGTACATCGAGAAGGACGCCGCGCTTGAACGTCGCTTCCAACCCGTCTTCGTCGATCAGCCGTCGGTTGAAGATACGATCTCTATCTTGCGTGGTCTCAAAGAGCGTTACGAGATTCATCACGGCGTTCGCATCAAGGATTCCGCGCTCGTCGCGGCGGCTGTCCTCTCACAACGCTACATCGCTGATCGTTTCCTGCCGGACAAAGCGATTGATCTGGTTGACGAGGCGGCGGCGCGGCTGCGCACAGAGATCGAGAGCGTCCCCGTTGAGCTGGATGAAGTGCAACGGCGCGTGATGCAGTTGGAGATTGAGCGCGAGGCTTTGAAGAAGGAGAAAGACCGCGCCTCGAAAGACAGGCTTGAGAAATTGGAGAAGGAGTTGGCAGACCTCAAGGCGCGCGGCGACGCTCTGCGCGCGCAATGGCAGGTTGAAAGACAGGCGGTTGATCGTCTTCGGAAGCTGCGTGAAGAGATTGACCACACGCGCGTTGAGATAGAGCAGGCCGAGCGTGCCTATGATTTGAACCGTGCGGCGGAGCTGCGATACGGCAAGCTGCAAGATTTGGAGCGGCGGCTTGCTGCCGAAGAAGAGCTGCTGGCGAAGAAGCAGGGCGGCTCTCGCCTCATCAAGGAAGAGGTTGACGAAGAGGACATCGCCGAAGTCGTCAGCCGTTGGACTGGCGTCCCGGTCTCAAAGCTAATGGAGGGCGAGATTGAAAAGCTCTTGCATCTCGGCGAACACCTGCACAAGCGCGTCATCGGTCAGTCGGAGGCGGTCGAGGCTGTAGCTGATGCGGTCATACGCGCCCGCTCCGGTTTGAAAGACCCGCAACGCCCCATCGGCTCCTTCATCTTTCTCGGTCCCACGGGCGTCGGCAAGACTGAACTCGCACGCGCGCTCGCGGAGTTCATGTTTGATGACGAGCAGGCGTTGATTCGTATAGACATGTCCGAGTACATGGAGAAGCACGCGGTCGCACGTCTCATCGGCGCGCCGCCCGGCTATGTCGGTTACGAAGAGGGCGGACAACTGACCGAGGCCGTGCGTCGTCGTCCGTACTCTGTGATTCTCTTCGACGAGATTGAGAAGGCGCACCATGATGTCTTTAACGTCCTCTTGCAAATCCTCGACGACGGGCGACTGACGGACAGTCAGGGACGCATCGTTGATTTCAAGAACACAGTCGTCATCATGACCTCCAACATCGGGTCGCAGCAGATTCTTGAGTTCAAAGGCAGAACCGATTCTGAGGCTTACGAGTTGATGAAAGAATCCGTGCTGACCGAGTTGAGGCATCAGTTCCGCCCGGAGTTCCTGAATCGCGTCGATGACATCGTGGTCTTTCATTCGCTCAGCGAAGAAGACCTCAAACAGATTTTGGAAATTCAGCTTCAACGTTTGCGCACGCGACTCGGCGAGCGTCACATCAGTATCGAGTTGACGCCGGAGGCTGCGAAACATCTGGCGCGCGAGGGCTACGACCCGGTCTACGGCGCGCGCCCGCTCAAGCGCGCGATACAGAAGGAGTTGGAAACACCCATTGGCCGCCGCCTCCTGCGGGGCGAGATACGCGATGGGCAACGGGTCGTCGTGGACTGGCGGGACGGCGAGTTCACTTTCACGACCGAAGGGGCTGAGCGCGCCGAGGCCGCGAGCACTAAGGCGTGACTATATGAAAGGGAGAAAACGAGATGTTGATTGCTTATGCACATAACTGGTGGGCGCTGGTCTTGCGCGGCATCTGCGCACTGATCTTCGGTCTGTTGGCCTTCGTGTGGCCGGGCATCACTTTGTTGTCTTTGGTCTTTATCTTCGGAGCTTACGCGCTGGCCGATGGCATCTTTGCGATTATCGCCGGACTCCGTGCGCCGAAGGAGTTCAAGCGTTGGTGGCTACTGTTGATAGAAGGCATCCTGAGCGTCATCGCGGGCGTGATGGCTTTCGTGTGGCCGGGCATCACCGCGCTGATTTTGCTGGCGCTGATTGCGGGTTGGGCGATTGGGACGGGCATCGTCGAGATCATCGCCGCGATTCAGATGCGCAAGCAGATTACGGGCGAGTGGCTGATGATCTTGAGCGGACTCATCTCCGTGCTGTTCGGAGTTTTGCTGCTCATTAATCCGTCGGGCGGAGCACTGGCGGTGGTTTTTATCATCGGAGCTTACGCGGTCGTCTTCGGTATTCTGCAAATCGCGCTCGGCTTCAAGCTCAGAGGCTTGGAGCGCGCGTCGCATCCCATGTCGCCGAAACACGCCTGACGCTGTTGACGCGCGGAATGCGAGAAAGAGAGCGCGCGTCGCATGATGGTTCAAAATGAGCGAAGAGACGGAGGGTTAAATGAGAGCTACGAAATTCTTCAATGATGACGGGCGACGTGTCTCGCCGGTCTGCCTGTTGTCGGCTTTAGCGGTCATGATTTTTTCTCTTGGAGGATGCTCTCGTCAAGACTCGACGACCCCGCAGACATCTTCAACTCAGTATCCGGTCATTAAGGCGAGCATGAACGATAGCGGCGTCACGCCGGTGGCGGCGCTGCCTTCGTATGCGGACATCGTGAGCCGCGTCGCGCCTGCGGTCGTCACGATTCATTCGCAGATGAGAGCACGCGCGCCGCAGCAATATCCGTTCATGAACGATCCGTCTTTCCGCGACTTCTTCGGCGAGCGCGGCGTCCCGCAGCAGCCCGCCGAACAACAGCGGAGCGCGCTCGGCTCAGGCGTGATTGTGAGCGCGGACGGTTACATCCTGACGAACCATCACGTGATTGACGGTGCGGAGCAGATCAAAGTTGATTTGAACGACAATCGCACCATGGATGCGAAGCTCGTCGGCTCAGACCCGCCGTCAGACCTCGCCGTGCTGAAGATAGATGCGAACAGTTTACCCGTGCTTTCTCTTGGCGATTCGGATAACATGCGTGTCGGCGACGTGGTGCTCGCCATCGGCAATCCGCTCGGCATCGGCCAGACCGTGACCGAGGGCATCATCTCTGCCAAGGGACGACAGACGGGACTCAGCAACGGCAGCTTTGAAGATTTTCTGCAAACTGACGCTTCGATTAATCAAGGCAATTCGGGCGGCGCGCTCGTCAATCTGCACAGCGAGCTAATCGGCATCAACTCGCAGATTCTCTCGCCTTCGGGCGGCAATATCGGCATCGGTTTCGCCGTCCCGTCCAACATGGCGCGCAGCGTGATGGAGCAGCTTATCCGCGACGGCAAAGTGCGGCGCGGGCAACTCGGCATCGTGGTGCAGAAGGTGACGACGGCAATCGCCGCCAAGCTCGGACTCAAGGAGGCGAAGGGAGTTCTCGTCAGTCAGGTGCAACCCGGCAGCGCAGCCGAGCGGGCGGGCATCAAGCAAGGCGATGTGATTACGGCCTTCAATGGTGTTCAAGTCAACGACCCCAACACTTTCCGCAATCAGGTGGCGGGCACGCCGCCCGCGACGGAAGTTACTTTGACCATCTTACGTGACGGGCGAGAGCAACAGGTGCGCGCACGGCTCGACGAATTCACCCCGCAAAGCGAACAGCAAAGATGATAAGGAGGAGAACTTCATGCAAGGTGAAATAGAACGCAATCAGTGGAAAACTTTTCTTGACGAGTTCAGCAAGCGCAACCGGTTGCGCCCCACGCGCCTTGAAATCATCGGAGCAGAGATAGGCGCGCAAGAGGAAGAGACGCTCCTCCCTTTGACCGGCATCAGTTTCGAGACCAAAGGGGCGGCGAGCGGCAGCGTTGAAATTATCCTCGGCGGCGAAACAGCCGCAGACCCGCGACGTTTAACCCACACGGTAACGGGCGTGAAACGAATCATGCCTCTCATCGGCACGAACTCGTTAGAAGATGGTTTGGGGATAGAAGACGAAGACGGCGTCAAAACTCTGCTCCGATTTGAGACGCTGCCGGAGATTCCCGAAACGACATCATAAGACTTCAGGTGAGCGGGATGAAGCATTGCTCTAAAGTGCCTAACGGATACTCGACCGCCTGAGAAGAGTATTTATGAATGTGAGTGAGGCTGGTAATTGATGAGGACGAGGCGTTGACGATGTTCCCTTCTCTGACGATAGACCAGAAGGTTGCGCGAGAAGGCTTGGACATTCTGGAAGATTGTCTTTAAGCGGCATTCCTCTCCCGTTTCGTCATCGTAGATGTATGCTGGCTGTCCACAGGAACAGTCTCGCCAGTAGCTTTTACTGACTCTTCATTTTCTTTGGTTTGAGATTTCTCCGCCTCTTCCCGGATTAATCTTGCACCAATCAGAGGCAGAAACTGGGAGTTACCATTGAATGTAGTGTCCATCTTGATCTCCACATAGTTTATTTCACAAACTATTATTATCTTCAGGCCGAAGCCTTTTCGACCTCGACGCGGTTATCGTGATAGACAGCCCCGCCGCCCATATCCGAATCCCGTTCGTCAACAGTGGCGTTGACCGTAGCATTGTCTTCAGTATGTCGCGGCCACCTTCCCTTCGTGCTGGCGACCACCCCTTTGCGGACGCGATCAGTAATCTCGACCGTCGCGGTAAACGAGCCACGGCAGTTGAACACGCGGGCGGCGTCTCCGGTCTCAAGCCGCCGCGTCGCCGCATCATCGGGGTGGAGTCGGATTGTTGGCTGCCCCGACCGCTTCATCTGCGCGGGCACGTTCGCAAAGAGTGAATTGAGAAAGTAGTGATCCGCCGCCGCGATTAGCGACAGCGGGTACTGACGGGCGAGCGGCGTGTCGCGTTGCACCGTCTCGTAAGGGGGAGTGTAGCCGGCCACAGGGTCCAACCCCGTCTCGGCCATGCGTTCCGAAACGAACTCAAGCCTGCCTGACGGAGTGGGGAATCCGTGCGCGAAGGGGACGAACGGGTCCGGGAGATTCAGCCGCATCGAACCCTTTTCCTTTAATGCCTCAAGGGTGATCCCTTCCAACGATGGATGACCCGTGTCGAGAACCTGACGGGCAATCTCCTCGTCGCTGTCGTAGAGACAGGGAATGTCGAGCCGCATTTTTCGCGCCAGCCGCCGGAAGATTTCTGTCGATGGTAAGCATTCTCCCGGCGGAGCAACAGCAGGCTCGTTCCACAGGACGTACAGGTGTCCATACGCGATGAGCAGATCGGCATGCTCGAATTGCATCGTCGCTGGCAGGATGATGTCAGCGAACTCAGCCGTGTCGGTTAGGAAATGTTCAACGACGACTGTGAAGAGGTCGGGGCGTGACAGTCCACGTCGAATTTTGTTCTGGTGCGGAACGCTGGCGAGCGGATTGCTTCCATAGATGAAGAGGGCTTTAACGGGCGGGTCGTCCACCTCAAGCAGCCCCTCGCCGAGCCGCGTCATGCTCAGCGAACGCGTGTTGCGTGGCCGCAGGTCATCGCGGAACAGTGACAACCAGTTCGCGCCGGAAAGGAAGAACCCGCGCGTGTCGTAACTCGCGCCGCCGCCGGGATAACGCCAGTCGCCTGTGACGCCGGGCAGGCAGGTGATTGTGCGCACGGCCATGCCGCCCCCGCCGTGACGTTGGAGGCCGATGCCAATGCGAATCCCTGTCGGACGAGTATGGGACAGCCGCTTGCCGAGAGCGATGATTGACTCAACCGGAAGGCCGCAGATGTCAGCGACGCGGGAAGGTGAGAATTCGAGGATGCGCTGACGAAACGCTTTCCAGCCGAAGGTCTGCTTTTCGATGAAGTCCAAATCCTCTGCGCCCTCGCTCAGCACCACGTTCATCAGGCCGAGGGCGAGCGCCGCATCCGTCCCCGGCGCGGGAGCCAGATGCCAATCAGCGGCGGCGGCAGTGCGTGTGCGGATCGGATCGATGACCACCACGAATGCGCCGTTCTTACGCGCTGTCAGGATGCTGTGCCAGAGGTGCGCGTTCGTCGAAAGGGTGTTTGTTCCCCACAGGATGATAAGCTTGGAGAATCGCAGCGTTTCCGGGTCCATGCCGACGCGGTTGTCTCCGAGGGTGTAGCCTGTCCCGAAACCGCCGGCAATCGTGCAGATCGTCACGACGTGCCGCGACGCGCCGAGCGCGCTCCAGAATCGCTGTCCCGCGCCATAAGCTCCTTGAATGAGCCCCATGTTCCCGCTGCCGAGGTAAGGCCAGATGGCCTCTGCGCCGGACTCTTCGATGATGCTGCCGAGCCGCGCGGAAATCTCTTCCAACGCCTCGTCCCATGAGATGCGCTCAAAGCTTCCGCCACCTTTCGCGCCCGTGCGGCGCATGGGATAGAGCAGTCGCTCCGGTGATTGTGTGTAGGCGACATAGTCCTTGACCTTGTTGCACAGCGCGCCACGCGTAAAGGGGTGCGCCCGGTCGCCTTGCAGCTTGACAGCCCGGCCATCCTTGACCGTGACGAGCCAACTGCACGTGTCAGGACAGTCCAGCGGGCACGCGCCGCGAACCTTTTGCTCTTCAGCCATGATTCCCTTCTCTTCATATCTCAGCGCAAACATCTGCTGCCGATTCTAGCAATTGTCGGTTGCCCTTTTGCGCCAAAGTTCGGTCGTTTTCCGCCGAAAGTCTGCGATGGGCTTGTCGCAGGGATTTGGTCTATTGCATATTCTTGAATGAGAAATGGCGAATCATAGGAAAAAGTTAGGAGCAAGCGTTCACTTAAGGAGGCGGCGAATCATCATCGTCGTCGTGCCGCCGGTCGAAGAGTTAGACCTCGTTGGTCCGATGCAGGTCTTCGGCGCGGCCAATCGCCTGTCAGGAAGAAAGGTTTATTCGCTTGAGATCGCAACCAACAGACAGGAGTTGGAAGTTCAGGGCGAGGGAGGCATGCTCTCTTTCCTTGCTCAATGCAGACTTCATGAGGTGAAGGGGACGATTGATTCTGTCCTTCTGGTTTGTGGTGTCGGCACTCGATTGGCACGCGACCCCGCGCTCTCGCAATGGCTGAACAGGATTTGCCCGTCGCTTCGTCGCCTCGGAGGTGTGTGCGTCAGCGCGTTTCTTCTGGCGGAAGCCGGAGTCTTAAATGGCAAGAGAGCTACGACGCATTGGAAGTTCGGGCAAGAGCTTGCCAAACGTTATCCTCAAGTGAAGATAGAGTCCGAGCCGATCTGGGTTAAAGACGGGAACATTTACACCTCTGCGGGCATCTCCGCCGGAATTGATCTCGCACTGGCCTGGGTGGAAGAGGATTGCGGCGGTGCGCTTGCGCACGAGATTGCGCGCGAGCTGGTCTTGTTTCTGAGACGGCCTGCCGGCCAGCAGCAGTTGAGCGTTTCGCTGGCAAAGCAAGCGTCCGAACTGAAAAGCATTCAGGAGCTTCAGGTGTGGATTGCCGATCACCTGGAAAAGAATCTCTCTGTGCAAGCGCTTGCTCAGCGAGTCGCCATGAGTGTCCGAAACTTTGAGCGGGTGTTCACACGCGAGACGGGATGCACGCCGGCGCGCTACGTCGCGCAAATGCGTGTCGAGGCGGCTCGCCGCCAACTTGAAGATACCGATAAGAGCATCGAGCAGATTGCGCGCAGTTGCGGATTCGTGAGCGCGGACTTGATGAGGCGCGCCTTCATTCGCTCTGTCGGAACTACTCCCGGGCGTTATCGTAGCCGACTTTCATCCGCGAGTTCCGAACGCTCCTGATTCAGAGTTGCGCTTGATTAGACGGCGCGACGTATCAACATCTGCCGTTCGTCAACCACACGCTGAAGCTTTCGCGCATGGCGCAGACTCCCGCGCTGAACAACGCTCACGTGCAGTTCATAAAGCTTCATCTCGTGATTCTTCCAGAAATCTACGAATCTTTCGCGCAGATGCGCCCGTACAATTTTTTCGATGGCGACGGCGTGTGTGTGCTCCGGCGACTCGACGCGCAATTCAACTATATCGCGTCTCCCATCATGGCGGATGACTGCCTGCCAATCGTCTCCGACTTTCGGGACGCCGCGCAGCAATTCCGCAAAGACCCACGGGCCGACGTTGCCCATTCCGCACACGACCATCTCATCGCAACGCGCGCGAATCTTCGCCAGACGTTTCAAAAACAGGCCGCACTCACACGGCTCGTCAACGAGGCTCGTGACATCGGTTGAGCGATAACGAATCAACGGCATCACGTCGCGCGTGAGCGTCGTATAAACGAGTTCCCCTTCGCCGTTCGACCTCGCGTCGGCAATCTCAAAGAGGAAATGAAAATCGTTGCGATGATAGCCGCACCGCTCACGACACTCGACGCCCAGCGCGCCGAAAGCCTCCGTCTGTCCGTAGTTCAAATAGAACGGCGCATTCCACACACGCTCGACTGTGTCGCGCGCGGACTCCGCGATATTTTCGCCGCCCGCGAACATAAACTTGAGCGGCCACGTGCCGCGCTCGGCGGCTATCTCTGAGAGGCGCACGATCCATGACGGCTCGCCGAAGATGACGTTGGGGCGATAAGCCAGAGCATGTTCGTAAAAATCGAGCGGCGCGATCTTGCCTGCTTCCGTGTGAAAGCAGCCGATGTATTGAAAGGCCGAGCGGACGACGGCGGGCGAAACCCAGAACGAACAATCGAACGCGCTCAACACCACATCTTCGCGTCGCAGCCCCAATTGATAAAGCCCCATGGCGCTGGCGCGTCCCATCTCGGCCAGCTCTCGATTCGAGAAGAAAACGCGTTTGGGAATCGGCGAGGTCGTGCCCGTGGTTTCAAATGCTGTGTCGGCGCGCCCGGTCAGGAAAGCCTGCTTTCCATGCTTACGCAAATCTTCGCCCGTCGTGTAAAAGTCCCCAAGCTCCGAAGGATGATCAATGCGTCGCACGTCAATCCCGCGCCGCCGAAACTCTTCCCCGTAAAACGCAGAACGCTGTGCCACCAGCCGCAGCGTTTGGCGGAAACGCGCACGCTGTAGACTCTCGAAAGCAGGCGTCGGCAAATACCCCAACCATCTGAGAGCGCGGTCAGGATTAGTCCGCAGGGCGAGACGTTCAAGCTGTTCAGTAATTTTCGTCAGCATCTGTTCTTCGTAAGAGTTCGGAGAGTTCAGAGAGTTCGGAGAGCTTGCACAGTTTTTGTCTTTAACTCTCTAAACTCTCTGAACTCTATAACTTCAAGACCTGTCAGGCGCACAACGTCGAATCAGTTGCTCAAGCATCTCGACCGAAAGATCAATCTCTTCTTCAGTCATGTCGAAGCAGGGCGCGAGCGTGAAGACGTTTTTGTAATAGCCTCCGACATCGAGCACGAGTCCCATCTTTGTGCCGCGCGCGTCGAGGTCGCCCTTCATGCCTTCGACGAAAATCTTGTCCGTCAACTCGCGGTCAGGCTCGTATCCGTCCTCGCGGCAAATCTCGATGCGCAGAGCCATGCCCATGCCGTCCGTGTCGCCGATGACCTTCGGATACTTGCGCTGCAATTCCTTGATTTGAGCTAGAAAGTAAGCCCCTTTGCGCAACGTCAGCTCTTCGTAGTTTTCCTCTTCCATCATCCGCACGGCTTCGAGCGCGACCGCCGTGCCGAGCGGGTTGGAAGAGAAAGTGGAATGCGTCGAGCCGGGCGGAAATACTGCGGGCGAGATCAGCTCTTCGCGCGCCCACACGCCGGAGAGCGGATTAAGGCCGTTCGTCAGAGCCTTGCCGAAGACGATGATGTCCGGCTCGACGCCGAAATTTTCTATCGCCCAGAATTTTCCCGCGCGATAAAAGCCCATCTGTATCTCGTCGTCCACCATCAGGATGTGACGCTCGTCCAAAATCTTTTTGAGCGCGGGGAAATAACCGGGCGGCGGGATAACGTAACCGCCCGTCCCCTGAATCGCCTCGACATAGAACGCGGCGAACTCCGACTCCTCCGCTTTCGCGTCCCAGAACGAATTGTATTCAGTCTCGAAATTCTTCTCGAACTGCTTGACGCAATACAGCTCGCACGTCTCCTTCTGTTTGCCGTAAGGGCAGCGGAAGCAGTAGGGGAACGGGACGAAATGTGCGCGGTCGGAGAAGTGGCCGAAGCGGCGGCGGTAGCGATAGCTCGAAGTAATCGCCGACGCGCCGAGCGTGCGCCCGTGATAGCCGCCCATGAAAGCGAAGACCAGATTTTTGCCCGTCGAGTTGCGCACGATCTTCAGGCTGTCTTCAATCGCCTGCGCGCCGCCGACGTTGAAATGCACGCGCCCTTCGAGACCGAACTTCGATTCGTTGAGCCGCCCGATGGCGGCCGCCAATTCGACTTTCTCCGGATGCAGATACTGGCAGGCGAGCTGCGGCAACACGTCGAGCTGCTCTTTCAAAGCCCCGTTCAAACGCCGGTTGCCGTAACCGAAACTGGCCGCCGAGTACCACATTTGCAGATCAAGATACGGCGTGCCCTCACGGTCGTATAGATAGTTGCCTTCCGCGCGCTCGAAAAATTTCGGCGGGTCAAGGTAATGAACCGTATCGCCCCACGAGCAATATTTTCGTTCCAGCTCAAGCAACTCCTGCTCGTCCGTGACACGCGGCAGTTGAACCGGTTCGCCGATGGTTGTGCTCATAAATTTTTGCTCAGGCGGGCGACTGTTCACACCGCTCTCGCTGCTCCTTTAGTTTTGATTTCCGTGCATCAAGCTCAAGCTCCGACGCGCTCGATTGGCTCGCGCGTCGTGAAATCAGCTCCGCGCAGGAGAGCCGCTTCAAGATGTGCGGCCACGTCTGCGAGATTGTCGTAAGCGACGTAAGGAATCTGCTGCTCAACGCAGTACGCGGCCAGACTTTGCTTGGCGAAAACGAGGTCGGCGCTCGCCGCCGCATAACGATCTGAAAGCCCGTCACCGACAAAAATGGTCGGCGCTGCCGTGTGATTGAGCAGGCTCATCATCGCGGGTTTACAGGTCGCGCAGCCGTGCGCGCAGGCTTGATGAAAGAAAGGAAACTCCACACGCCATTCGCGCCCGCCCTTTGATTCGAGATGATTCGTATAAACATGCAGGCTGTGCCGGATAAAATCGGTTGACGCGCGCGAAAGGATACGATGGATGCAGTAATCCAACCCGTCGCTAATCACGTAGCTCTGAATCTGATGTGTCGCGCAGGTTCTGAGCAGGGCGTTGAGTCCCTTATCCAACTCAATCGAATCGAGCAGGCGATCAAGCTCTTCCTGCGTGGCGCGCACGAGGGCTATCTGCTGGCTCAGACAGGCGCGCGAGCCGATGCGTCCGGCTCTCCACTCCCGTTCGATGTCGAGCCAGCGCGGGTCTGCGAAAGCTTCGAGCAGCGCATCTATCGCGTCGCGCTCCGTGATCGTGCCGTCGAAATCAAGAAAAAGAATCGGCGACTTTAGCGAAGTGTCGGTCATAGTTTGATTCACTTTCATCTGTCCTCAAGGAGCATCACTTTCTTCAATCAAGTTTGAGAGCGGAGCGATATGTAATCCCTTCTCTTTGAGTCCCACGATGACGAGCGGGAGAGCGGCGACGGTCGCGCTCCTGTCATCACGGTTCTCGCTGTCCCCGTCGTGAAGCAGGATAATCGAGCCAGCCTCGGCGCGGCGCAGTACGTCGAAAGCGATACGCGACGGAGTTCGCTTCTTCCAGTCAAAGCCCGCGTTTGTCCATTGCACGGTTCGCAAGCCGAGCCGCCGCGCCGCGCGGAAATAAGCGGGCGTGCGGACGCCGCACGGGGGGCGCGCGTAGCGTGCCTCTACGCCTAAAACGTCAGCGATGATCTGCTGTGTGCGTTCGAGCTGCCGCCGCGTCTCGCGCGAGTTGCGATAAAGATAGATCGGGTGCGAGTAAGAATGATTTCCTATCTCGTGTCCGCGTGCGGCGACGCGACGCGCAATCTGCGGATAGCGTTCGACCTCACGCCCGACCATGAAGAAAGTCGCGCGCAGGCCGTGAGCGTCGAGCACGTCGAGCACGCGCTCTGTGTCCGCCGAAGGGCCATCGTCAAAGGTCAGTGCGACCGACATGGTATCCCTCCGCCCGCGCCAAATGGTCTGGCCGAGCCACTGCGAGCGCACCGCGTAAGTCGCGTAATACACGCCCGCCGCACTCGCAGAGGCGCAGGCCGCGCCACCAATTATCGGTAAAGCGTTAAGCATGTAACTCCTGAACCGTTCGCGCGCCGTTTGCGCCCACTGGCGTACTTGAATTTGATTGATACAGAGGCTTGAACCACTCGATGGTTCTTCTCATTCCCTCTTCAAAGCCCACTTTTGGCTCCCACTCCAACTCGTTGAGAATCTTTCGGGCGGAAACCTCCTTGCCCGCATAATCGCCCGGACGCGCGGGCACGTATTCAATCTTGACGCCGCCGCCCATGACTTTATTGATCGTGTCGGCAATATCTTTAATCGTGATTTTCTGCGCGCCCTCAAGGTTATAGACCTGATTCTCCGCGCGCCCGCTCAGAGCCAGCATGTGCGCTCGCGCCAGATCGTCTATGTAGACATAGTTGCGATACTGGCTGCCGTCGCCCTGTATGACAATCGGCTCGCCGGCGAGCGCCTTGCGAATGAAAATCGGGATGACCAGCTCTTCACGCATGCGCGGCCCGTAAGGGATGCCGTAGCGAAGGATAGTGAAAGGCTGCTGGTAGAGCTGCCAGTAATTATGAATAATCATCTCGGAAGCTATCTTGCTGCTGGTATAAATGTGCCCCGCGTCGGGCAAATAAAACGGCTCGTCTTCACCGAGCGAGCCGTTGCCGCGCGTGCCCGTGTAGACCCAGACCGTGCTGGCGAAGAAGACGCGGCGGATGCTGTTGAGCCGCGCCGCTTCGAGCACGTTGGCCGTCCCGTTGATGTTGAGGTCAACCGTGTAGACCGGATACTTGTGCGCGTAGTTGACGTTTGAGACGGCGGCCAGATGGAACAGGTAGTCACAGCCTTTGGTCGCCTGAATCAACGCGGAGAGATTCAGAATATCTATGTCCTCGAATCCCACGTCCGCGCGGTGCGGTCGCACGCGATGGTCAATGACGACCACCTCGTTCCCGTCCGCCACGAGTTGATCCACTACATGTGAAGCGATAAAGCCTGAGCCGCCGGTGACTGCGATTCTCATAAAAGTCGTCCTTTCAATAATTGCTTGGTGGCCTCTGCCAATGAACTCACGACATAGCGCGCGTCCTCGTCACTCATCGTGGCGTAAACCGGCAGGCAGACGTGCCGCGCGCAGATGCTTTCGGCGACGGGAAACGCGCCGTCTCGAAACTCTTCAAACACGGGCTGCACATGGCAGGGGCTTTCATAGACTTCGCCGCTGAGGCCGACGCCGTGCTCTTCGCGCAGCAGTTGCTTCAAGGCTTTGCGATCAATCTCCGCGTCAAGCAGCGCGAGATATTTGTAATAATTTGAGCGGCAAGCTTCGGGCAGCGGCAGAGCGTTGATGCCCGCCACGTCTCGCAGGCTTTCGTCATAGATTCGCGCGACGCGGTTTCGCGCGGCGATGAACTCTTCGAGCCGTTTGAGTTGAGAGAGACCGATGATCGCGTGCGGCTCGCTCATGCGCCAGTTGTAGCCGAGACGCGTGTGAAAGTTTGAATAAAAGTCAGCCTTGCCCTGGTCGCGGTAGAGCAACGATTCTTCGTAGACATCCTGCCTGTTCGTCACGATCATGCCGCCCTCCGCGCTGGTCATAACTTTGGTCGGATAGAATGAGAAGGACGCGGCATCGCCGAACGCGCCCGCCGGTTCGCCCGCGACCGAGCAGCCTTGCGCGTGCGCCGCGTCTTCGAGCAGGAACAGTTTTCGCTCCCTGCAAAAATCACGAATAGCAGGCATCTCAAGCGTCACGATGCCCGCGATGTGGACGACGATGACTCCGGCTGTGTCCTCAGTCACACGCCGCTTGATGCTTTCCAGCGTCACGGAGAAGGTCGCGGGGTCTGCGTCCACAAAGCGCGGGCGGCCTCCGGCGTGAATGACTGCGGCGGGTGTAGCGAAGAAAGTGTTGGTCGGGACGAGGACGGTCTTATCTCTCACGCCGAAGATGCGCAAAGGTATCTCAAGCGAGCTGGTGCCGCTGTTGACGGCGACGGCGTAGCGCGTCCCGGCCTGCCGTGCGAACTGCTCCTCGAAAGCTTTGACGTGCTTGCCGAGCGTCAACTGCCCCGTCGTCAGAGCTTCGTCAATCTGTTGCAAGATGGCTCGCCGGTCTTCCTCCGGAAAGTGAACGCGGGCTGGTGGAATTCTGAGAGTCACTATTGCTCCTTCAATCGGTATGAACTAATCAAGCTCGTCTGTGTCGCTTCGCGTTGGCTTGAGAGTTTCAGGTCTGAGAGAAACTCTTCATCCGTCGTTTGCGGGCGATTGGTCGCCTGTTCTAACCAATGAGCGATGCGCTGTGCTGCATCAAGCTTGCGGCGCGCACGCGCCTGCTCACGCATCGCTGATAACTGCTGCGGGTCATTGAGCAATTCAGTGACCGTCTCAATCATCTCGTCCAACGTGCGTACCGCGCGCCCGACCCGCCATTCATCGAGCAAGTGATATTGCACGCGCTCAGCGCCGGGCGGAGGCTCTAAGGCCACAATGGGCAACTGCGAAGCGATGGCCTCGTTGAACATGCTGCCGAGCTTCGACACCATCAGGTCAGCCGCATGCATCAACTTCGGCATCTGCTCAGGCCCCGTCCAGCCCAACACGCGCAGCCTCAGAGCGTCCGCGTCACGCGCCAGACGCTCGCAACGCGCTTTGAGCCGTTCGTTGCGTCCGGTCAACACGATCAGTTGCAGCTCGTGCCCGTTAGCTCTCAAAAGTCCGGCAGTCACTTCTTCAATCCGTCCCATCCCTTCCCCGCCGCCGGCGACGAGGGCGAGCGGCTTGTGCGGGTCAAGCTTGAGCCAGTCGCAAACCTCTGCGCGTTCCTGTGCGCGGTCGCGCGCCACGTCGAAGCCGTACGTCAGCGGCGCGCCCCAATTCACCACGCGCTCGCGCGGCGCGCCATGACGGACGAGTTCTTCGCCGCACTCGTCGGTCACGAAACAGTAGAGATTAACTTCGGCCTGCACCCATGCGCGGTCTGCGTCCGGGTCGTCATTGACCGCAACCAACGGCACGTCGAGCGCGAGGTCGCGCTTGATGAGCGAAGCAATCTCGCAGCATCCGACTTCGGTTGCGACGAGCGCGCGAGGGCGCACGCGGCGCGCCAGCTCAAACAACTCTCGACACCCGCGACGATAGAACCATTCGGGACTCGTATGCGCCTGCTGCTTCTGGTAACGGTCAATGCGATCCCAGGCGGCGGGCGCGTGTTTGACAATCCAGAGGTACGCCGTCACATGCGTGAAGCGCGTAAGCGGCGTCATGTACTCGGCCACGTCCGCGATGACGACGGGCACGTCTGGCTGCGCCGAGCGAATCGCGGCGGCAAGCCCCCCGGCGACGCGGATGTGCCCCGCGCCGTTGGAAATCGTCAGAATCAGCACGGGACGCTCGCTCTCTGCGCTCGGCTCCGTTTGCGTCTTCAAGCGGTCGTCCTCCTTGAAACTCTCCGCGCGGGCGTGACTGTATCAAGAGCCAGCAGCGCAATCGCCGTCGCCGCTTCGGGACGAGCCAGACGCCGCGCGCTGGCTGACATGCGACGCCTTTGGTGCTCGTCGCGCAGGAGCGAGAGCACAGTCGAAGCAGTCTCTTGCGCGCCGGTTGTCAAGATGCCCGCGCCCGTCTCCGCGAAGCGCGCGGCGTTGCGTCTTTCAGGACCGGGAATCGCATCGAACATCACTAAGGGCAAGGCGCACTGTGCGGCTTCAGCCGTCGTCAGCCCGCCGGGCTTTGTCGCCAGCACTGAAGCAGTTCGCATCAACGCCGCGACATCCTCAATCCATCCGAGCACAAGCACGGAGACCGGCGGAGCGGCGCGTACGCGCTCCAGCCTGCGCCGCATGCGTTTGTCGTGACCCGCGACGGCGATGAGTTGCATCGGCTCATCGCTCCGGCAAAGCCTCGCGGCGACTTCATCCATGCGCGTCGGCCCCATCCCGCCGCCCATCAACAGCACGACCGGCACATCATCGCTGAGACCGTATCGCGCGCGCGTCGCCTCTTCGTCGCCCCTCGCAAGGAAAGCTTCGTCGGTCGGAATCCCAAAGTTAAATATTTTTTCGGCGGGCGCGCCCCAGCCCTTCAACTGCTCGCGCACTTCTTCATCCGCGACCACATACGCATCCACCTCCGGCTTGACCCAAACCGGCTCGGCTTCGTAATCGGTAATCACGCTGACCACGCGCGCTTTCGTCAAGCCTTCGCGGACAGCGATGCCAGCCATCTCGCACGCCGCGACTTCAGCCGTAATAATCACGTCCGGCTCAAACTCTTTAATCGTCTCGAAGACGCGCGGACAGCCCTTTTGAAACGCCCACGCCGGCGCGGTCTGCCTATGCATGCGCGCGACGCGCGAGGCGAAGAAGCGCGCCCACAAAACGGGCGCATAGCGCACCATCACCCAGTACGGCCAGACGTAGCAGACTCGAAATAGCCAGCGACAATTCGTGAGCGCATCCACGACACGCACGTCTGCGTCCGGCTCAAGACGCGACACTTCACACGCGACCGCCTGCGCGGCACGAACATGGCCTGAACCGAACGACAATGTGAGAACCAAAACTTTCATAAGTAAAAAGTAAAAAGGTAAGAGGCAAAAGTGTGGACAAAGGCATTCTGATAAAAGTTGGTTGCAGCCTCCCTTTTGCCTTTTACCTTTTTACTTTTACCTTTCATTACTCTTCCCTCCATCTCATCATTCTGAATCCGAGAGAGAGAGAGGCGGTCGCCATCAGGCCGAGCGCGACGAGTTCGACGCCGATGTCATGACCGCCCGCGAGCGTCGTCTGCACGGCGCGTGCGGCAAAGGCCGTCGGCAATAGTTGCGAAATGATTCGTAAAGCGCGCGGCATCATTTCCGGCGCGTAATAAACGGGCGCGAGAAAGATAAGGCCAGCGCCGAGCGTATCGGTCAGGAGCGAGCCTTGACTGAAGCTGCGCGCGCGCGTCGCGATGATGACGCCGAGGCCGCACAGGCACAGGATCGTCAACACGATCACCAAGACCAGCAGCGCGACGTTGGGGCGCATTCGGACGCCGAGCATGCGACCGATGAAGAGCAGCGCGGTCGTCCCCACCGCCGCCTGCGCGAGCGCGAAGACAAGCACGCCGAAGATGTATGAAGACGGCGCGAGCGGCAGCGTCGCAAAGAGCTTGAGCCGCCCGGTAAAACGATTTTCCAACAAGAGATAGCCGAGCCAGCTAATCGAAGTCAGCGAGAGCGAAAAGATGACCGAGCCGGCGAGGAAACGCAGGCGGTTCTGCTCCTGCGCCATCTCCGCGCCGCCGACCGCGTTGGCAAACAGGTACATCGCGGACGGAAAGACGAGCGCGGCGAGCAGGAACGGCCCCACCTCGCGCCGCATCCCGGCGAGTTGTATGCGGAAGACGCAAGCGATGTCTGACACACGTTTCATGCAGACGCCTCCGCCACATCTTTGTCGAACTGCTCGCCCGTCAGTGTGAAGTAAACGTCCTCCAGTGAAGCACGCGCAATCGAATACTCGTTGAGCCGTTTACGCGCGATCTGCTGTTGCGCCTCTGCGAAGCTGGCGAAGTAGCTGACGCACAAATCGCCGAGCGGATCGAGCGGGTCGCGATAGCTCAAGCGGTAGCTCCGTTCGAGTCGCGCGAGCAGCTCGTCAAGCGAGCCGAACGCGATGAGGCGTCCGGCCACGATGATGCCGATGCGATTGCTCAAACGCTCTGCCTCTTCAATGTAGTGCGTCGAAAGAATGACGGTCGCGCCTTCCGCCACCGCGCGGCGGATAACTTTCCAGACCGCATGACGCGACGCAGGGTCGAGTCCCGTCGTCGGCTCGTCCAAGACGAGCAGCGGCGGGCGACCCAATAGCGCGAGGCCGATCAGGATGCGCCGCCTCTGTCCGCCCGAAAGATTGCCGACGGGCTTGTTCGTTTCCGCGACGAGTCCGAGTTCCGCAATCACTTCATGCGCGGCTGCGCGAGCCACGCGTTTGGAAAGATTCTTAAAGCGCGCGAAGAATTCAAAATGCTCGCGCACCGTCAGAGCCTCAAAGACGCCCGCCTCCTGCGGCGTGATTCCCATCACACGCTTGGCGCGCAAAGGCTCTTTGATAACATCCACGCCGAACACACTGATTGAGCCGCCGGTCGGCATCAATTCCGTCGTCAGTTGACGCAGGAAGGTGGTCTTGCCCGCTCCGTTCGGGCCTAAGATTGTAACGACCTCGCCGCGCCGCACGTCCAAATCAATGCCCCTGTTCGCCTCCGTCCCGTCCTTGTAACGCTTGGCCAAACCGCGCACGCGCACAGCGACCGGCACCTCATCGCCTGAGCTTGCGGCTCGATGAGTGACCGGAGTTCGCTCTGCTACAGCGTGCAACAAATTTTCAGTCGTCGTAGCCAAGGCGTGTGCCTTTCGTTAAGTGAATTGCATAAAATCCAGCGCGCCGCGAATCGCTGTCAGCGGGCTGTTGCGATATGCCGACACCTCGTAAGGGCAGCCGATCTTGCAGCCCTTGCAGAAGTCCCACATCTGCGGCGACTGCCGTATGATTTCTCTGACTTCGGGCGACTCGTAAATCTCGCGCAGGCTCATCTCTGGCGCGCCGCGATGCAACGAGACGAAGGCGCACGGAAACTGTATCGAGCCGTCCGGGCGCATGTTGACGAGATGCGAAGCCGAGCGACACGGAAACTTTTTGCTGAACCCGTCGTTGCGATAAAATTTGTAATAGTCCGTGTAGAAGCGCACGCACTTAAACTCTTTCTTGAGTTTCAAGACGAACGCCGCCACCTTGTCCAAAGCCTCTTGCTCCATCTCCACGTCCTCGGTCTTCCAGGTCGTGCGCACGACGTTATGTACGGCTTCGGTGTGCAGGAGAAAGCCGCGCTCGGCGCAGAACTTCGCCAGCGCCGGAAGGTCTTCGAGGTTATCCAAATCAACCGCCGCGTTGATTTGAATCGTGTTGTGTTTGAGATTTCCACGGATATAATCAAGAGCTTTGAGAATCGTCGGCAAGCCGTCAATCCCGCGCCGCGCAGCGAACTTTTCGCGGTCGAGCGTGTCAATCGAGACTTCCAACTGGTCGAGCTTGACGCACGCCTCCGCGTACTTCTTGAGCGCGAGTCCGTTCGTCGGCATCGAAGTGTAAAAGCCTTTGCGCGCGGCGTATTCGATATAGTCAGGCACGTGCGGATTCATCAAAGGCTCGCCGCCCGACATGCTCCACGCGAAGACGCCGAACTCAGCCGCTTCATCCATCCGCGCGAAGACGCGCTCACGCACCGCGCGATCTTCCGGCTGCTGGTTCTGCCAGATGGCGCAGTAGCCGCACTTCATGTTGCAGTGCAGCGTGGTCTCGAACATCACCATGAACGGGCGATTGAAACCCCGGCGCAACTGCCTCAGCGCGTTCTTGAACATCAAGCTCTTCTTCACTCTTGAACCTCTAAGCGTCTCTCTTTTCCGTCATCAAAAAACGATGTCGAAACCGCCCGCGAAATAGCGGCGATAGGATGACAGGAACTGTCCGAACAACGGGTCGGCGGTGTTGGCGCGCACGTCGCGCGGATTAAAATGATTCGTCAAATTAAAGCAGCGCAGGGAGAGACGCACGCCGTACTTTTTGTAAACCTTAAACTCTTTCGCCAGCTCCAGATCGAGCGCCATGAAGAGGGGAAAGCGCGTCCGCCCGTCATTTCTCAAGCCGACGAAATTTTGCCCGGCGTCGCGCACCGAATAAGGGAAACCGCTCCTCACTTCAAAGATCGGGGCGAGCGTGATTCGCTTCTTCAGCGCAATATTTCCCCAAACCAAAAAGCGATTCGGCACGTCGAACGGCAGGTTCGAGTATTGATTCGGTCGAATGACCGGCTCGCCGAAATCTCCGAAGTAGCTATTGAAATCGTTGAGGTCGCCGCGTGAACGCGAGCGCACGTAAGTCACGTAGAGCGAATTCTTTTCCGGCAGGCTGACGCGTGCGGTTAATTCCAGAGCGCGGTAAGTCGCGCGCCCCGCCGAACGCAGCACGATTGCGCTCTGGCCTCTGAAATCAAGCTCCGGGTTGACGATGTAGATATGGTCTGTGCGGCTGTTGATGAAGTTAACGCGCAGGCTGAGCCGCGAGTTGACGGTCTGGTCAAGCTGCAAGTTCCACGTCAGATTTTTGGGGACGAAGCCCGCTTCCCTGTTCGACGTGCTGAAGTCGAGCGGCGGGACGGGCGACGTGTCAACCAGCACGTTGTTGAAAGTGCGGCTGTCAAGAATCGTCTGCCCGTCTGCGGCGTAGCGCGTCACTGTGCGTCGCGGATACTTTGCGAAGGCGCGGATGTTGAGCGGCACTTTGTCGTAGAAGAAACCGATGCCGCCGCGCAAGATCGTCCGATCACCTTTGAACGGCGACCACGCGAAGCCCACGCGCGGCGCGAAGTTCTGCTCATCGGCTATCCTTTGATTCTCGTAACGGAGGCCGAAATCGAGGCTCAAGTTTGAGCGCACCGTCCAACGATCCTGCGCGAAGCCTGTGTATTCGCGGTTGCTGGCGCGAATCTGCGGGGCAAGACCGAAGATGATGCGCTCGGCGAGCGTGTTGTCTGCTCGCCGGATGTTGACGGGACGCGCGGAAAAGTCCAGCCGGTTCCGGACGTGACTGTAGTCGAAGCCGACTTTGATTTCGTGTGAGCCGCGCCAGAAATGTTGCGTCGGAAACTGGTAACTTTCCAGAAGCTCAAAGCGGCTTGAGCGTCTGGCTTGCGTGACGAAATAGTTTCCCTGCTCGACCGTCGGCGTGAGCGTCTGTTCGCCCGCTCCCTGTCCCCACACGTTCGCGTTGAAGCGTTTGACGGACAAAGACAACTGAAGCAGACCGCCGCCGAGCGTGTAGTTATCGCGGAAGTTGAAAACGAAATCCTTCTGCTTGTAATTCGGCGTCACGGGTTGCGGGCGAAAGAAATCGAGGCCGACATACTGATCGCGTTCGGGAAAGTAGCCGAAGGTGTAAGTCTGCGTGTGATGAGCAGAGAGGAGCAGGTCAAACTGTGAAAAGTAGCTCTGACTTTCCGTCTTCGTCTCGTTGAACGGAAACGCCAGCCCGCGCACGGGAGTCTTGGCAATCGTGTACGCGAGCGATTGCGAAAGGTACAAACGATTCTTGACGAGCGGGCCGTTGACATTCAGGTGCGGCGCGTCTTCCGCGATGCCGACGACGCTGCCGCCCTTGATACGCAAGTCCGGCAGAAAATCGTTCAACTCGAAGTGCCAATGCTCGCCGCCGCGCCGCGTCGCCACATCGGTCACACCGCCCGTGAATTGTCCGAACTCGGCTGTGTACGGATGCAGAAAAACCTGTACTGACTCGACCGAATCCACGGGCAGGTTCAAGCGAAAATTGCCGCTCGCGGGATCAGCAGCATTCAGTCCGTTGACACGCAACGCGCTCTGCTGCTCCGTCGCTCCCTTGATGCTGATTTCGCCGGTTGAAGAGCGCACGACGCCGGGCACAAGCGGCAGCGCCTCATCAATTCGCGCCGTCGCCAATGGGAGTCTTTGCATCGCGCGACCCTCAAGCGCGCCTGACGGCGTGGACGCGCCAGCTTCGATGCTCGTCGCAGTATTGTCCGGCGCGTTGACGGTCACGCTTCCGGTCACGGCTTCGATATTTAACGAGACGCTGACTTCGCTCGTCTGTCCCGCGACGATAAGGACGCCTTCGCGCGTCAGAGTCTCAAAGCCTTTGCTCACGACACGCAAGGCGTATGAGCCGGGAGCGAGATTTGTGAAGGCCGCGATGCCTTGCTCGTCTGTTTTGGCGGATGACAACACCTGCGGCTTCGTGCTCGCGCCGTTCGAGGTCGCGCTCAACAGCTCGCATTCCGCGCCGGGCAGCGCGTGCTGCTGCGCGTCCGTCACCAGGATATGCAGGTTGCCTGCGCGCAAGGTGTTGACCTGCGGCGTTTGCGCAAACAAAGAGAGAGAGAGCAGACAGCAAAAGGCTATCACGGCACAGCCGCAGGAAAGCCTTTTACACCTCCATCTTTGCAAAGGACGAGAATCGTTCACACGACACCGGACTTCTCAGCCATCATTAATGTTTTGCACAGCAGAGCGAGAGGAGGCGGGCGCATCTGATGCACGGCGTTTGCCCGCGCAAGCGGCGCGATGCTCTTAGCGCACAGAAGAATTGCAGCAACATGCTCTTGGCTTAAGCAAAGATTATGCCCGCTACAAAGGCTCAGGAATTGATTGTTAAAAGGGATTGAGGGGCGGCACAAGGCCACTGTTCGGCTTATCTGAGGGGCGGCACAGCGCCCCTCTTGAATGACGGCGCGTGGCGCGCCATTTCTTTCATCAAAGAAGCTTGATTGCCGTGGATTCATTTTTCGCCGCCGCCGAAGGTATAACGGAAGAGCAGAGAATGGCGGGGAGAGGTTTGGCCGAAGTCGGTCGAAAAAAAGTATTCAACGAGAAAGTTGTGCGAGAAGCGCCAGCCCCCTCCGAAGTTTGAGAAGAAGTCTGTGAAGCGGTCGCGGCTCCGGCCACCGGGCGCGAAAACGCTGTCCGTCGCCGGTATCCGACCGAAACGATCCGGGAAAAGCTGTAAGTCAGTGACTCGTGATTGCGTGACGGAGAGGACAGAGCCGCTGACGAAGAGCCGCCGCCAGACATCCGCCTGAACTGCTGCATGCAATGACAGAAAGCGTGAGGACTTCTGCTCATCTTCGAGCAGGTTGCCCGTCAGGTCTTCGCGGCGCAAATCACGCGCGCGGGCGATGCCGCCGGCGACATCAAAACTGAAGACCGCGCGCGGGCTAAAGGCATAGCCGACGCCGAAGCCGAGCGTGGCGCGCGTCACTCTTGAACGCTCATGCGATTCGACGATTGAGGCGCGCTCAAAGTCCTCATTGCTCCTGCCGAAAAACAGAGTCCCTTCCGTGCCGTAAAAGAGACGACGCGTCAGCGGGCCGCGAAGCCGCACGCCAATCTCCGACGTGTTGCCGGTCGCTCCCGTCAGTTCGAGCGGAAGCGGCACGCCGTCGAGCGTGCGTGAGCGATTGCGATCATTGGCCGAGATATAACCATAACGATAAAAGATGCCGAGCTTGCTGGTAAACCCGATGTCTCTCGTCAAGCCAACGGTCAGGCGTGTGCGTTGCACTCTTGAACGAGACTCAAGCCGTGCAAGTTGCACCAGCCCGCCACTCGCTCGCGTTATCTCATTGACGAGCGAGCCGCTCTGCGAAAGATAATCGAGACCCGCGCCGACGCTCGTGCGCCCGCTTGAGCCGAACCTGCGCGCGGCGACCAGTGAAAGCGTGAAGAACGAATTGGTCGTTGACCCGTCAAGAGTTCTCGAACCCGTCGTCGCGGGCGGGAAGGGCGGACTCGGCAGATTGACATTCAAGTTCTGTGAAAACGATTGCACGCCGTCGCGTGAAAAGACGCCGCCGCCGCCGAGCACGCTCCGATATTTCGGCAGAGGTTTGAAGTATGAAGCCTGCGGCGAGAAGCTGTAGTCAACCGGAAGCGGGTCTCGAAAGCCGAAGCTCGCGCGCCCCTCTTGACCCTCGCTCGTCCCGCCCAGCGACGGCAACAAGAAGACGCGCCCCTCCGCGCTGGTAAACTCGGTCGCGTAAGCCGGATTTTCCAGACTGTCAAGGTGCGAGTCCGCGAACGCCGCGAAGCGCGAAGGCAGCACTCTTTCGCCGTTATCCACAATGCTGTCAATGTAGCGCTCATAAACTCCCGCCGCATCACGCAACGATTCGCTCTCATCCAACATCCCCGCGCTATTTTGCTGCGAGCCTCCGGCATCTCGCCCATTGCGCCCGGCGCGTTCGCCGATCTCACTGTCCGGCCCCGGCGTGAAGAGGCGGAGCGGCTCATTGGGTCGCACGATGACGCCCTTCCCCGGCTCTAACAGCACACGTCGCTGCGGGTCGGTCAGGCTGTAGACTTCGACCAGCCCCTCGTAGACCACGACTTCCGTTGAGCCGCCCGCGCCGACAGAGATGCCGAACTCCGTGCCGCGCACCGCGATGGAAGCTGACGGACTGTTGACTCGATACGGGTTCGGCTGCGAGCCGAAGTGATTGACCTTGATTCGCACGCGCCCGACAAAGACTTTCAGCAGCTCTCGCAAAGAACCTGCCGCGCGGTAATCCTGCAACACCAGCCGCGTCTCAGGCTGCACGATCACGACGCTGCCATCGCTCAACTCGATACGCACGCGACCGCCGCCATGCGTGTCCAAAATATCACCCGGCGTCAAAAGCTCGCCGCGCCGTAAGACGGAGGAGCCGCGCGAATTGCCGCTGATGCTGACTCGCCCGCTGACGCTGGCAACGCGCGCTTCTGTCACCTGTCCCAAAGCATGAGCGGACGATGCAAGGATGGCGATGCCGATGATGAGGACGCGCACGATGACCGGCACGCGCGAAGGCTCGCGCGCGGAGTGCGCGGCGACGATGGATAACAGGTGTGACCTCACACTACTTCGCCTTACTCTTCATCAAACTCGTCGGGTCGGCTTTCATCTTCTGCGGCGGCCTCGGTCGCGGCGAAAGCGTCAAGGCCGTGTCTGGCGATGAGCCTTTGAACAGTGCGCCGGTTAATGCCGAGCACTTTGGCCGCGCGGTGGCGATTGCCCTGAACTTCATTAAGCACGAATTGAAAATAGCGCGACTGCAATTCCTCCATCGTCGGGCGGTCGGCAATCAGAGCAGATGCAGCTTCACTTTCATCACTCGAAACGGAAGCCGCAGGGCTGGCAGCGGCGATGTGTCGCGGCAAACAGTCGAGCGTAATCACACCGCTTGAGCACAGAGCCGCCGCGCTTGCCAGCGCGTTCTCAAGCTCGCGCACATTGCCGGGAAAAGTGTGCGCCATCAAGGCTGCTTCCGCCTGTTTGGCGAGACGCAGCGGCGTACCCGCCGTGCCTTCCGCCCGTCTTAAAAAATGGCGCGCCAGCAGCTCGATGTCGCCCGCGCGATTTCTGAGCGGCGGCAAATCAATATTGAGCACGCTCAAACGATAGTAGAGGTCTGAGCGAAAACTACCTGCCGCCGCCAGCTCATGCAACGAAGCATTGCTGGCTCCGATGACGCGTATATTCGCGCGGCGAGCCTCGGTCGCGCCGACGCGCCGAATCTCCTGAGATTGAAGCACGCGCAGGAGGCTCACCTGAAATGCCGCGCTCGTCGAGGCCAGCTCGTCAAGAAAGAGCGTGCCTCCGTCTGCGGCTTCGACGAGGCCGGCCTTGTCCGAAGTCGCGCCCGTGAACGCTCCCTTGATATGACCGAACAATTCCGATTCGAGCAGGGTGTCAGTCAGCCCCGAACAGTTGACGGCGATGAAAGGTTTCTGCGAGCGCGCGCTGAAATTATGAATACTTCGGGCGACCAGTTCTTTGCCCGTGCCCGTCTCGCCGAGGATGAGCACGGTCGCATCCGTGCGCGCAGCGTAGGCGATGCGTTTGTAAACCGCAACCATCGCGGGGCTGCGTCCGACGAGGCCGGAACGCGAAAAATCTTCGAGCGCGACCGTGCTTTCCTTTAACTCTTCACTTGCTTCGTCGCGGCGGTCGCGCAGGTGACGATGGAGGAGCGCGGACAGCTCGGCTATCTCAAAAGGTTTGGCGATAAAATCGCTCGCGCCTTCTTCGACCGCACGCACCGCCAGCTCGACCGAGCCTTGCGCCGTGATGAGGATGATCGGAATGTCAGGGCTGACGGTCTGTCGCAACTCGCGCGCAACCTCAAGGCCGTCGCCGTCGGGCATGTAGATGTCGCTGATGACGGCATCGAAACGCGAACGCCGCGCCGCCTCCACGGCTTCACGCCCGCTCCGCACGCAGGTCACGCGAAAGCCCTTGACAGACAATCCGGCTTCCAACGTCAGACGGATCGAAGGCTCGTCATCTGCGACCAGTATGTGCGGCTTATCTGGCATCGTTCAGTGATGTGATACGTTGTGTCGTTCGGCCAGACGCTTTAGCTCGGATGAAAAATACTATAACCAACATGAAGTGAAGATTAAAACATAAAAGCTCATTCGCCCTTAAATGAGAATGGCAGGCGCAAAGCGAAGACAGAGCCGATGCCTTCTTCGCTCTCGACCGTCACGCGCCCGCCGTGCTTTTCGGCAATCTCGCGCACGAAAGCGAGTCCCAGCCCGGTGCCGGACACGTCCGCGTCTTCGAGGCGCGGGACGCGATAAAATTTCTCGAAGATGCGCGATAAAGAGTCCGCCGGAATGCCGTGCCCCTGATCTGCGACTTCAATCCTGAGAGCCTCCCTGTCGGCGCTCAGCTCGACGATAATATCGCTGGCAGGCTTGCTGTACTTGATGGCGTTGGCGACGAGATTCGTGACGGCCTGCGAGAGCAAGTCCGAATCAATCAGCAGCGGCGGCAGGTTCGGAGCAAAGCGTCTCACGATGCGCTTCTCCTGTTGCTCTGCCAGAGGGTCAAGCATCAACAGGGCGCGCTCGACCAGCGGGGCGAGGCGCGACGGAGACAGGCGCAAGCCGCGCGCGCCAGACTCTAACTGCGTAATATTCAGATAGTCGCTAATCATTCGCGCCAGCCGCTTAGCCTCCTCGTTAATCGCCAAATGCATCTCGCGCCGCCGCGTCGGCTCGACATCATACTGCGAAAGCACCTCGCTCATCCCCTGAATGGCGGTGAGCGGCGTGCGCAGCTCGTGCGTGACGAGCGTCACGACATCGTTCTTGGTCTGCTGCAACTCGCGCTGCTTCGTCACATCCGAGAGCGACGCCACGAGGCCGAGCACAGTTCCGTCCTCTTCATCCGTGACCGCCGAGAGCCGCAGCATATAGTAACGCACAGGGGCCGCGCCTAGAGCAATCTCCCGCTCAACCGGGAGGCGTTCGACGATGAGCCGCACCAGCGTCTCGCGCCCGGCGCGTCCGAAAAAGCTCCCGTCATTTGGCGAGAGGCCGTCTTCATCTTCGCTGATTCTTTGAAAAAGATTTCCTTCGACCAGCGCATGCTCTGTGACGCCGAAAATCTCCGCCGCGCGCGGGTTCGCAAAGATGATGCGCCCGTCAATGTCCGCCACGATTAAGCCGTCCTCGATGGAGCGGAGAGCGCGGTCAACGAAACGCGCGTGCGCCATCATCCGGCGATGCAGCAGGCCGAGGGCGCGCGCCTTCCACTCGACGCCCCTCGGCAGTCGCCATCCGGCAGAAGATAACGAACGGACTTGCTCTGTATCCACTTCGAGCGCGTCATTGGCTATCCGCTTGAGATAACTCGCCGTCAGCTCAAGGCACAAGCGCAACAGTTCGCTCTGCGGCTCGCGCGTGACTTGATAGCTGATGACGAGCGCGCCCGTCGGGTCTTCAGGCTCGCCCACGCGCAGGGTCAAAGTGCGTTCCGGCTGCTTGGAATGTTCATGGCCTGCGGCATCACCGAACAAAGACCTGTTAGACCCTTCCGGGGTTCGCGCTTCGCCTTGAGCGGTCATCGAAGGGCTTGAGCTGATTTCAATTCCCGGCGGCGCGGCGCGCAGCAGCTCCTCTTTCGAGAGAGACAAAACCGTCGGTCGGCCATAAGCTGCTATCAGTTGAAAGTCGTCGGCAGTTCCCTTCTTAAAGATAGCGACGCTCTCGGCTTGAGTGAGCCGCGCGATGAGTTCCGCAGGACTCGTGTGAAGCTTCTGATCTCTGACAGCGACGTGCGAATGTGGGGTAAACCATTTGTCCGCCGTTGACAGTTCGGCGATACGCTCATCCAAATCCGAACTCGTCGCCAGCGAGCGACGGAGCAACAACAGAGGCACAGCCATCGCCACCGAAATCAAAGACGGAACGACGGGCGGGATGATGAGCCAGTGCGTGAAAGCAAGATAAGAGAGCAAGAGCATCGCGACGATTAACCCGCCGAGCGCGCCGAGTTGTTTGAGCGTCTCAAAACGCCCCTGCGTCACTGTGAGCGCGAACATCGCTGCCACTGCCGCAAGCGCGGCGCACAAGGCGGCGAGCCAGTCCGGCGTCTCACGATAAAATCTCTCGCGCAAGATAGTATTCACGGAGTTGGCTAAAACTTCGACACCGGGCATCAGCGCGCCGTGTTGATTCCCGTTCGGACTTTCGAGATGCACGAACGGCGAGGCGACATGATCTCCCAGAGTCGCAGCGGTCGCGCCGACGAGCACGTATTTGCCGCGAAACTTTTCCGCCGGAACTTTTCCGTCCACGACATCTGCGAAACTGTAAGTGCGCGACGCAAACGAGCCGGTCGGGCCGATGTAATCAATCACCATCCGGTCTGCTCTCAAGTTGATAACCTGATTGTTCGCTTCCGCCGGAGTGAAACTAAGCTGCGGCTCATACGTCGCCAACAGCAATTTGCGTCTGCCGAGATGAACCGCGCCCGGAGTATCCTGCACGTCGGCTTCGCGCAATCCATCGCCGACGCGAATCGCTTCGACAGCGATAGCCCAGAGAGCCTGTCCTTCATTATCCGTCTTTCGTAAAGGCAGTTCGCGCGCCGTCCCGTCGCTTTCAGTCAAGATGTTGACGTGGCCGACGCCTGCCGACGCGCTCTCGATGGCAGGCAACGGGCGGAGCCACTGGACTCCGCGCTGGTCTTTATCATCTGAAGCCTCGACGAGTTGAGCGGCCAAGACGACGTTCCCCGCGCGCGCAATCGAAGCGGCCAGCGCCGCATCAGATGCGTCCGTAGTGGGTTCGCTGTAAAGCACATCAAGCGCAATCACCTTCGGCTGTGCCGGGGCGAGCGCATCAACGGCTCGCGCGGTCAGCTCACGCGACCACGGAAAGCGACCGAAGCGCGCAATGCTGGCCTCGTCAATCGCCACAATCACGACATCGTCAGGAGGCGCGACCGTCCCGCGCGTGCGAATCAACACGTCTCGCGCGTAAGCGTCCAACCCCGGCGCGAGCCACACACAAGTCATGCCCGCCGCTGCCGAGAACAGGACGATAGCGACGAGCCAGACGGCTCTGCGAATGCGCCGGGGTTGATTTGCTGAATCAGTTATGTAAGCGCCTCTTTGATGCACGACGGGATGCTTTATCGGATTCGGAAAGTCAACTGATTTATCTCAATACTCTCACACGCAGGCTCATAACAATAGGCAAAACAGATGCCGACTCAACTCAATGCTCGGAAAGAGTATAACCTTCTGTTAAATACTGGATTACTATTAAAGGTATCGTGATGGTCAAGCCGGGGGCGTGGCAAGTTGCCGCTCTCTGATAGCGAATAGCAGTGGTTATGCGCCGCCCTTGCTGCGGGAGTTGCTGAATGAAAACAGAATCTCCGAATAGACCTGATGAGGCGTCCGCCCGGAGCTTGCTGCGCTAAAAGACAGCACGGGCAATTATTCTTCAGGCACGACGGCTTTAGTGATGGCGGCCTGAATTGCTTTGGCTATCCTGTGCTATCGCCAGTGTGAACAATTTCCTTGAAATTTTTCTTGACACATTTGGAGCGAGGCATATACTTCCTGCCCATCAGTCATTATTCTTAACCAACACGCGTTCTCACTTTTACCGCAATCAATTGACAAGCTCATGAGCGAAGCCAGGCGTTTAGCTAACTTGAGGTCGGACATCACACACATAGCGCGCGTCCATGTGTCTTAATCTTGAGCGATCACAACGATCTGACGCTCAGCAACTTCGACATAGAGGGCTACAGGTACGGAGTTAAGATTGAGAACGCGAAAAACGTGCGAATTGAAAAATCGAGCGTCAGCGGCAGCCTCTACGGCGTGCGAGTTGAGCACGCGCAAAACGTCTTGATTCAAAATTCCGACATCTCCGGCAATCACAGGGATACGGAATCCTGTGGCTTCCGAGCGTTATGTCATCGGGCTATGCGGCGGCACTCCTTAACCCAAAGCAGGAAACAGAATGATAGCGGTCATTCACTTCCGATAAGCGCACAGTGGAACGTCGTTGACATCGCGCAGAAAACAGGTGGACTATCTACGAGAGAACTCCTTTCGACGTGATGCTGGTTTTGGCCGATCACATCATTACCGAATTGGGTTCTCTCTTTACATTCTTACGTCGAACTCACGTTAAATAAAGCTGGAACAGACATCTTGGCAGACTGGAGAGGTTGTTATATTGACTTCAAGTGAAGGTGTTTTTATTCCTTCCGGTGTGTTCAGTCAGGCAGAATTCAGATTCTTCCGAATCGAGATGAGCAATTGGATGCGCGAAGGAGAGAAAGATGGAGCTTAAAACCGGGGACAAAGAGAAGCTGAAGAAGCTCGAAGGTCTCTCTAAGTCTGTGACAAAGATCATGAGCAATTTGGGGTCAGACAGCTTGAACAAACGGCTCAAGCTGATTGCCATGCATGTTGCCAAGATACTTGATGCGGAGACTGCCGAAGTTCTCCTGGTAAAACGCCCGGGCTTCCTCAGCTCGGAAGCCAGCTACGGAGATCGCACGGGAAAGTATGGCAGGGGAAAGGAATTTGCGATTCGCAGCGAGCCGCAAACCGGACTGACCGGGCACATTGCATTTGAAGGTAAATTGTTCACTGCCCATGGCGATGCACTGACTAAGCATCCAGCCGTGCGCGCCAGACGCTCCGGTCAATGCTGCTCTCTGTTAGCTATTCCGCTGAAGAAAAAAGGGCGGAAGACGGAAAGGTTAATCGGGCTGTTGCGGGTTGAAAATAAGAGAGGCCCGAATAAGCGGGCGCATCCGAGCATCGGATTCACCATCGCTGATGAATGGATTCTTAACATCTTCGCCGAAGCGATTGTCGTAGCGATTGAGAATGCCCAGTTAATTGCCCGACAGCACGAGCAGAGGGATTATCTTGAGAGATTAATCGCCAGTTCGCCCGAAGGCATTATTGCAATCGACGTTAAGGGTAATGTGACGCTACTCAACGAACGATCTGAAACCATCCTCGGCTACACTTCCGGGGAGGTGATTAACCAGATACCCGTCACAGAGTTATATGAGAGTCCACGAAAAGCCCGTGAGGTGAGCAGACTCTTGCACCGAAGCAAAGAGGGTCGGGTCGCCAATCACAAAACTAAATTGAGGGGGAACGATAAGCAGATCATTCCGATCAAGCTCTCCGCCACCTGGATGTACGATGCCAACGGGCAGCGCATCGGGAGCGTCGGTTACTTTGAAGACCTACGCAATCTTGAGGAAAGGGAGAGGCATTTTCAGTTCCTCCTCAACGCCAGCAACACCATCGCACAGGCTAAAAGTATACAAGAGGGATTGCAACGCTTAGCCAAACTGATAGTCTCATCCATCACCAGCACCTTCTGTCGCATTCTCTTGCTTGATGCCACGAGAAAGTTTTTAGTGACGAAGGCGGCTTACCCTGCCATGCGTGAAAATGGAATGCTGATGTGGCAGCCCGGATTGGACCAACTGATTCCCGTCTCTGATTGGCCGGGATTACCGCAATTATTTGAGGAAGCGAAGTCAAGGTTATTTACTTATCGAGATAAATCTGCCAAGCCTCGTTTGCGACAACTCTCCCGCCGTTTGCAACTGGGAAAGGTGATTGAATCACTGCTGCTCATTCCATTAAGGCATGATAATGAGGTCGTGGGATTATTAGAGATAGGGGAAATGCGACAGACCGAACGCAATTCTTTCACTCCTGAGAAAATCAATCTTGCGAAGACCATTGCGACGCAGGCCACAGTCTTAATTGATCGCCTCAGTCTGCAAGAGGATATGAAACGAAATACATCTCTCTTAAATGCTCTGGATGAGGCGCTGGAAAATATACGATCAGAGAAAGACCCGCCTAGACTTCTACATGAATTCTTGCGGCTGGCTGCCGACCTGATGGGCTGCAAAGCGGGAGGCGTCTGTCTCAACGATGCCAAGAAGAAACAACTGGAATTAACTGTCACTTATCAACTGGACGAAAAACTCAAGGGTCACAAGCTGGATTATGCAGAAGGGCTAATCGGGCAGGTCGCGCGCACAGGGAAGACTGACATCGTTCGCGATTATTCAAAGTGGCGTAAGCGCGAAGCTATTTTTGAGCCATACCAATTCACCACGATGGTTGGCGTGCCGCTGATCAAAGACGGCGAGGTTGAGGCGGTCATGTTCGTCGCTGATAAGACGGGCAAAGCCAAATTCACTGCGGCCAATCTCTTACTGTTAGAGCGTTTTGTCGAGCGCGCTTCAGTGGCATTGCATACCTCCCAGATGTTGAGCAGCAAACGGCGCATGTTCGATCAATTAGCGATCCTGCAAAAAATCAGTGATTACATTCAATCCTCCCGTGATTTGGACGAGGTCATGCATTTAGTCTTGACAGGAGCGACAGCCGGATATGGTCTGGGCTTCAACCGCGCAGCTTTATTGCTTTTGGATGAGGGCAAACAATGTCTTGAAGGACAGATGGGCATCGGCCATTTTGACGAGCGGAAAGCTCGCAAAGCATGGGAGGATAGTCATAAGCAAGGTCTTTATAATTTCCAGCGGTTCTTGGATGCTATGAAGAAGCGGGACTTGCCGGTAACTCCCGTCGGAAAGGATATTGATAAATTACATCTTTCCATCGTCACGAAGAATCCTGACGACTTTTCAAGCGTCGTGCGCAGCCGTCAAAGCAGGCTCATCTCGACTGAGAAGTTAGCTTACCTGCCGGAGAAGTTTCTGAAGAGTTTTCAGCCGACATCGGAAGTGCTGCTCGTCCCGCTCGTCTCCCGTGAGAGGGTAATCGGAATCTTAGTGACAGACAATAAATTCACACAATCTCCGATCACCGGCGATGACATCAATTCATTATCGGCTTTCGCCAGCACGACGGCGATAGCTCTGGAGAATTTCAGACTCTTTCAGCTGACCCAATTTGAAAGAGACAAGCTCCGTTCCTCTTTCGTCGCGAGTACGGCTCTGATCTCATCGCGCGATCCGATTGAAGTCCTCCAGGACATTGTCAATCGAATGTGTGTAGACGCCGCCGCCTCATGGGTTTCTCTGGTGTTGATTGACGAAATGAACCAAGCGCGCAAGCCGACCTTCACCTTTCGAGCGGAAGGTCAACCTGATGTCGCAGATGTGTTGCGAGCTAACGGTAATTCGCAGCAGGTCATGAAATCAGGCCGCCCCCTCGCAATAGATGATACTCACGATGTGCGATACGACTTTAATCCGAAGATGCTCAAGCAGAGCAATGTCGCAGCCGCTCTCTGCTTGCCGCTTTCCTTGCATGGCATGAACTTTGGTGTGATATGGATGCATTATGACAAGCCGCGCGCTTTTTCACAGCCGGAGATTGATGCATGGCAGCTATATGCCAACCATGCTGCCATCGCTTACGACACCGCAAGGCGTATGCGTGAGCTGCGCAACATGCGTCAGGCAGCAGAGACTCTGGCTAAGTTTACCGATTCGGAAGAGGTCACCAGACAGATTGTGCGCAGTGCGCGCGATGTCTTACGAGCGGAGGTCGCAGTCCTCTGGTACTACGACAGCGCGCGCCGGATGTTTATTGCCAGCAAATCCGTCGCTGATGGGATTCCTGAAGAGATTTGGAAAAAATTCCGGTATCGAGGGCCACATCCAAACGGCACTTCTTACACGGTGATGGCGAAGAAAATCATTGAGATCAGTGATACTGAGAAAGAGTCCGCTTATCTGGGCGACTCGACGCGCGAGTTGCTGGAATCAATCGGCACACGCCGCTTTCTTGGCGTCGCCCTGAGTCTCGGGAGAGACAAGCTGGGCGTCTTGTATTTGGATTATAAACAGCCGCGTAAATTTAGTAAGGAGGAGCGAGAGGCGGCGCGAGTCTTTGCCAATCACGCGACCCTTGCCTTGAAAAGAGCCAAACTGTTGGAACAGGTCAATAATGCGCGAAATACAGCTAAGGTCGTGGCCAAAGTCACCACCCTCAGAAAGTTAAAGCGCACGCTGAACCTCATTGTCAAAGGGACGAAAGATGCGCTCGACTGTGATGCTGTTACTTTGTACGTGTATGACTCGAACCGGGCCGAGTTGAGTCAAGAGCCTGTCGTGATCGGCGTTTACTATCCAGAGCAGACGAGAACCCTCCCGGCAGTTCATCCTAATTCCGTCGTCGCCCAGGCCCTCAAACGCAGGCAGCTCTGGGTCATCCCCAACACAGCCACTCACCCGGCCTTTAGCGAAAGCCCTTTTGTCAGGCGCGAGCGAATTTCATCTTGCGTTGCAACACCTCTGATTGTAGATAAAGTTAAGTTGGGCTTGATGTTCGTTAACTATCGCACGCCGCATCGGTTCTCCGAAATCGAACGCACGAACACAGAGCTTTTTGCCAGTCAGGCGGCGGTCGCCATCAGTAATGCGCAACTCTTCGAGCAGGAACAGAAGCGTAGCCGTGCGCTTAAGGCTCTGCACGTCGGCAGCCAGCAGGTGACGCGTTCGCTGGATGAGAAGAAAATTCTGGGACGTATCGCTCAACAAGCTTGGCGTATCGCCAACTCTCAAGGTCAGCCCGCCAACTTTGCAGATATTCGACTGGTAAAGAATGGCAAGGTCTGTCTCGAAGCCGTGTATCCGCAAAATATCATGTTACAGATTGGTGGAAAACTAAAGGCCGAGATTGATCTGCAAAAAGGTCTCAATAGCCGCATTGGCATCATTGGCCGGGCTATCAAACGGAAGGCGACACAATCAGTTCCGGATGTGGCCTCGGAGGACGAGGAGGATTACATCGAATTCCATCCAAGCACACGCTCGGAACTCGTGGTGCCGATTATGATTGGCGACGAAGTGAGCGGCATCATCAACGTCGAGCACCCGCACCCAAATGCCTTCGATGAAAAAGACGAAGACACCTTTGAGTCTCTGGCGGCGCAAGCGAGTATTGCTATTCAAAATGCGCGGCGTTACGCCGACCTCCAACGCACAATCGAACTGCTGAAAGCCAGAACCTCGCTTGCCTGGATGGGGCTGGCCAGTTCAGTCTGGAGGCACGATATTGACCGCTACGTCTCTACTCTGGAAGATCATCTGGCGATCATGCGAGAGATGCTCAAACAAAAAATGCCTGTCGCAACGCTGAACAAACATCTGGGGAAGGCGCTGGAATCAATCCGCCAGGTGAAACAGAAGTCCATCACCGTGCCTGCATTCACGGGAAAGGGAGTTCCGCCGCAACGCCTTTGCCGGTTAATTGATGAGCGGCTCGAAAAATTACAAAAAAGAGAGCCTTACCGCTCAGTGAAATACGTCTCCGCGCACGCGGCTGGCAATGGCGCAATTGTTAAAGTGAATCTCTACTGGTTGCGACAAGCCTTAGATCACTTGATTGACAATGCCATCGATGCGATGAAATGGTCGCAGAAGAAGGAATTAACCATTGCCGTTAGACAAGGGGAGCGGCGATGTGAAATCTGCATCACAGATAGCGGCACGGGCATTCCGAAGAAATTGCAGCGACAGATGTTTGTTGGCCCTGTGGAAAAAACCAGACAGGCGAAAGGGCTAGGCTATGGCCTGCTACAGGCGCAGGCTATCATTCAAAGGTACGAGGGCGATATTAATCTTGTCAAAACCAACTCTAAAGGAACTACTATGACCATCTGGTTGCCGCTCGAAACGGAAAACACAGCGGCGAGTTAGTGTCGACCGTAGACCTGACGTATCGGGAAGCTCCGCTCCGAGTTGAGAAACGTCCGTACCAAGACGTGAAGCTCCAATTCTTATGCGACATCAAAGGGGAAGCTCTGATGGCCAAGGCGAAAATCCTGTTTGCCGATAATGACCCGGCTTATCTTGAGGCCAAGAAGGCCCGCCTAGAGGACGAAGGTTACACGATTGTGACTGCGGCCAATCCTCAGGAAGCGCGGCGTAAACTTAGGGAAGAATACTTCGACCTCGCTATTTTGGATGTTCACCTCGAAGACGATAAGGATATGAAAGATATGAGCGGTCTGGACATCGCTCTTGAAACTTCTCGCTCTGTGCCAAAGCTGATACTTACCAGCAAGCCCAGTATCGAAAAAGTGATGAAGGCGCTCAATCCTACATCCGATGACTTGCCGCCGGCGTCAGCATTCGTCAGCAAGCGAGAGGGATTTGATAAATTATTAAAGGCTGTGCAGACGATCTGCAAGCCGAAGGTCTTTATCATGCATGGACGTGATGAGGGCGCGAGGTCGTCGGTCGCGCGCTTTATCGAAAAGCTGGGCTTGGTGCCGGTTATTCTCAATGAAAAGCCGGGGGCCAGTCGCGCCATCATCGAAAAATTTGAAGAGTATTCTAATGTTGGATTTGCTGTAGCGCTGCTCACGCCGGATGATGTTGGGAGTCTCAAAAACAGAATTGACAAATTAAAGCTCAGAGCCGGACAGAATGATGTGGAGATTCTCAAAGACACGATCAATAAATTAAAGCCCAGAGCCAGACAGAATGTGATTTTTGAGTTGGGCTTCTTTATCGCAAAGCTGGGTCGCAGCAAAGTGGCCGTCTTGCGTAAGGAAGGAGTTGAATTCCCCTCAAACATGCTGGGCGTAGATTATATTATCTTAGACGAGGCCGAAGGCTGGAAAATAAAGCTCGCTCAAGAGATTGAAAATTCAGGTATCAAGATTAATTTTAATCGAGCCATCAAAGACTGATGAGCAACTCTGCCCGGAGAATATGCCCGCTCAATGCTTGAACTGTCTTCATAACAGCTAACGCGCGTACCGGCAATTTTTAATAAAGACATCAAGGGCAAGATAATGGTTTTCGACGAGAGCCGAATCCTTGCGCGGCTCTTTCTTGAATTAACGTGAGTTGGACGTAAGTGGACTGACTCAAAAAAAGTATGACGCTCCACGCAAGGCAAGAACGAAATGACACGAAGCGTTTTTTATCGCCTTCTAGCTTTGAGTTTCGGCTCTGCTGATTGAGTTTTCTTTCCCTCTGGAAGTGATGGAAACCAAACTTCAAAGCTTCCGGGCCTGACGTTCGGGTAAAGCTTGCCGTAATAGTTGCACTGCATGCTCAAAAAGATTCCATCTTTTGCGAGACGGTCGCGCACCGCTTGCGCGATTTTCTCCGCGGTCTGTTGGTCATCAGAAGAAAAGAACCTCACGTCTCCATAGGTTTCCCCATTGGCTATTTTAGTGTCTTTGATATTGTAGCCCTTGTTTCTCAACGCGATTCCGACATTGCTCACAGTATCGAAATCTTTGGTGTCGTTGTACTCAAGAGAGATGAACACCCTTGCCGAACTGACATTACTGATACCAAGCTCCAGCAGTTTTTGCCCGATTTCTACATTTAAATTTTTATCCTGTGAATAGGTAAGTGCGCTCTTCAGATACGCGGCGGCATTTTTCTTATCCCCTTTTTTAATATAGGCATTGCCGAGGCTGTAATGAACTTTCGCGTTCTGAGGCATGCCCTTAAGAGCGGCGGAGTAGTCGGCGATTGCATTGTCGGTAGACTTCGCATCACCTTTCTTGAGGTAATAGTTGCCGCGAGCGTAATGAGCTTCGGCGTAGTCGGGATTCAAATTAAGGGACTGGTCGTAATCAGCGAGGGCGTTATCAGTTTGGGCTTTCGTCTCATAAGCATTCCCACGGTAAAAATATGCTTCGGCGGAATTAGGAGCAAGTTGAATCGCTTTTGAATAATCAATAATCGCATGATCGGCGTCGCCTTTATTCATAAAAGCTATGCCGCGATTCAGGTAGAATTCTGCGCTGACCGGATTTAATTCGATGGCCCGGTTATAATCAGCAATGGCATTGTCATTGTCACCATTATTCATCCGGGCGATGCCGCGATTCAGGTACGCTGCGGTAGAGGCTGGGGTCAGGCTGAGCACCTTGCTGAAGTCATCAATGGCTTGACCATAAGTCCCTTGCCCGAGAAAAACGCTGCCACGCTTAAAGTAGGCGTCAGCGTAATTGGAATTCAGATTGATCGCCTGCGTGTAAAAAGCGATGGCCTTATTGTAATTATCCTCGCGGTCGGCTGCCTTCTCAGGATTATGAGCGTCCCTCAGGGCTGAGTTGCCGGCCTCAAATGCTTTTGCCGCATCAGTCTCCCTTTGCTGTTGCGCCTTCTGCTGCTCATCCTGTCTCGCATTTTTGTATGACTTGTAAGCTTTATTAATCGGATAAGCGGCAAGGAGAGATAGAATAAGAACTACCAGCGCGATAGTCCTCCATCGTAATTTCTGGTCTTGCTCGCTTTTGTTAATGTAGAAGACCTCAGAGACATTGAGATCATTGAGGCGCGTCTGCTCCCATTGCCTGGCCGCTTTGAGGCGCGAGCCTTTCAAGAGGCGGTCACGACGACGCTTGTGAGTTTCCCATTCAGCTATGTTAGCTCTTATCTGTTGCCGCCAGAGCAAGAAGTCGCGGTCTTCACTCAACCAATCCTCTAAACGTTCCCACTTGGTAATGAGAGCTTCATCTGCTAACTGAGCGACCTCGTCTCCGGGCTGCCTGCCCGGCTCGATGGTGACGAGGTGGGAGTCCGCCAATGAGCGCACGATTCTTTGCGTCTCCCGGTCAAAGTCTTTGAGATTGACAGACAGGCGCACATCGCCAGTGCCGTCGCCGGGCTGCGCCAGACGCACCAGGCGCACAAACGCACGCTGAATCACTTCACGCTCGTCCGGCAGGAAACGCGCATAAAAATCTTCGGCAATCTTGATCAGTTGCTCAATGGGGATGACCCGATTGTTTTCATCTGTTTGGTATAACCTGTAAATTTCACTCGACGGCGGCGCGAGCTGCGCGAGGAATGTCGTAATCTTTTCAAAGGCTTTGACCATATCAGCCGCCGCCGGGCGATCAGACTCGCGCACGGCCACGTCCTCGATGAATGCGTAATACGGAAGATATGGAATTTTCAAATCAATAAATGCGCCGGACTCGAATTTCAGTGAGGTCGGGAGCATCCTGCCGAGCACTTGGTTATAACGCTCGGCAAACGCGTTCAGCTTTTTACCCTCGCCGGACTCCACGCGACTCGGCACGAATAGTTGCGCCAAAGGTCTGCCCCGCCGCCCCTCTTCGATTAATTGCGGATTCGCCAAACTCGTCGCCATCATCTGTATGCCGTTGAGGTTCTGGTGATTGGGCGCAACGAACATCACGACCACGTCGGCCAGCTGATAGGTGCAGACGCCGCTCATTTCGGTAACGCCAGTGCGGCTATCAATCAGCACCACGTCCGCCGCTTCGCTCGCCTCTTTGCGAAACCAATCGAAAAACAGTTCGCCATCCCAGTTAGCGAAAAAGTCGTCCCAGCCAAAGCCCCGCACGCGCTCGGCGTAACGCGCAAACTCTTCTCCATCGCGCCGACCAGCCGGGATAATAGACAACGAACCGCGCCGTTTGAGGCTGCCGGTCTTGGACGCCGCGCGGCTCCGGGTCTCCTTTTCATAGATGGGAACGATGAAGTTGGACAGCGGCTCAACCGGAAAAGGAAATTCATCATGAGCGGCTGACGCTTCGGTCTCCGTCGTTGTCGGCGCAGAGTTCGGGAGAGATAAAACCGGCAAAGAGCGCAAGTTCTTGTAGGAGACAAGCAGATCCATCACTCCGCGTTTGCTCACCACTATGTCCGGACTGTGTTGCGCCCCATCAACTTCAAAATAGCGTTCCAGACCGGGCGCTTCGAGATCGAAGTCCACAATCAGGACGTTTAATCCCTGCCGGTACAAGACCTCGGCAATGTTAGCCAGGGCCATCGAACGTCCGACGCCGCCCTTAAATGAATAGAAAGTATAGATCATCTCTTGACTTCAATTACTTGTAGGCATGTTTCCGCCAACCCTTTTTCGCTTTCTCATCGTCAGGAAGCAATTTCGGAGCTTGATCCAAGAGCCAACGCCTAAAATGTAAATCGTCTTCCACCTCATCGCATTTGGCGTCCATGTCAACTCGATACCGCTTGAAAAATTCAAGGTCAACATAGCGTTCGGAAAATCTAATCATCTGTTCTTCGAGTTCCGTCGGATCGCTGAAAGGGTTGAGCTTCACCAGCAGCGTATTCGGGAACACGTCGAGCTGAGTCCGACGATAGGCGCGTTGAATGATCGGATGCCGGATGGAGATGGAATCAATGATGGTGACACAGCCGCTCTGGCGCAGATGCCGTAGGTTACGGCGTGAGTTGTCTTCGTTGAGCGAGCGGATGTCTATGAAATCTGGGACCAGCGGATGATCATAGTCTTCGATGGTTCCGAGGGCTTGCGTGATGACCTCGCTGATGGTTGTCGAATCTTTGCTAAAGGGCTGCCAGTCCTGCGGTCTATTGCCGTAGCGTTGTATCCAATTGACGAATTGATTCTCTTCCAACGCTCTCTGATAGCGGCTGAACTGATCCGTATATATCTGTTCGTTGAGCCCGTCGAAAGCCTGTAGCGTGACCAGCTCTTCGGCCTCCATCATAGTCATCACTAACAGCACAATCGGCACTTTAATGTTAAGGTTGACTTCGTCCTTCTTTAAATCTTTAAGGTTGTTATGAACGATGGTCAGGAAAGTCTGGTTGATGAAATCATGATTGGCTTGATTCACGTTGCCTTCGACTGTCCAACTCGGCTGCACGAATCCGCCCTCGACCTGCTTGGCGATTTCCTGTGCCGGAGTGCCATGAGCCTGAATGGACTTCACCACCTCCAACACACCTTTGATTATTTCCGGCGAAGCATATTTGGCGTCTACCAGTTGTTGCAGACTATCCAGCAAGGGCTGATACTGTTGATACTCCCGGTCGTTGCTGAGTTGAGATAATTCGACATTGATTGTTTGCCAGCTTTCTTGTGGGAACATGTTCTTCCTTGACCTCCAGCTCTGATTGCATATGATGTTTGCCCTGTCCCGTTAATTCTGCCGCCGCAGGCCGGGCGTCTTCCAGACCCTCAGGCCGTCTCCGCTTCTCAAGAATTCTCATCCGGCTTTTTGCGACGGAGCGACTTCGCTGTTTGCTCGCTAATATGTATATCTCCCTGCGCCTGGTTGACGTTGCCGTGAACCACCCATCCCGGCTGGATGAAGCCGCCGCTCATCTTTTCGACATTGACTTGCGTCTCAACCTGCTGCCCGGTTTGGTCGAAAACCTTTACCACTCCAGCTCCGGGACGCGGCTCAATGCGCGGCTCAACATCAAATGGCAGCCCTTTGGGCTTGGCCTCACCGCCAGCGTAGTAAGCCATGATGAAATTATCCGCTTTCTCCCAGCTCAAGATCGGATGTTGTTTATTATCGGTTCGCTGCGGCACCATCTCGCGCGCATGCAGAGCCAGATCGGAGACGCGCACATATCCGTCGTTCTTACTGTTTCCGATACCGCTCAACGCCTCAACCAGCGCGAGAGTGAAGGCACTGTAGGGATCGCCTGCATACGACAATTCGTCTTCCTGTGATGATGCGATGATGATGCGCCCGCTTCCTGCGGCCATCAAACTTTGAGCTTCGGCAGGCAGAGGAGACTTCGTCAGGGTCAGTCCCGGCGCTTTCGTCTCGCCTAATCCGCCTGCGTGACAGCAATCGAGCAGGAGCAACAATTTTTGCGCCTTGATCGCGCCCAATCGCTTGGCGAATTCGCTGCCGCTAATAGCCGTTTGTTCGAGCTTATTTAATTTATAACCAAACGGCATGAGGTAATAAGCTTTGCCATCACTGTTTTCAACGCAGTAACCGTGACCTGAAAAATAGATTATCACGGAAGATTCAGGACCAACCTCGGATAGCGCATCTAAGCCGGAACAAATATCTGCGCGCTGAGCCTCTTTGCCGGTGAGGAGGAGCACCTGCTTTGGAGGATAGGCGCAACGCCCCTTGTCAGTGAGGATGCCAGCGATGCCCTCTGCATCCATCACAGTATTGGGCAGATCATCCCCCACACCTACGACGAGAGCATGTCCCTGAGTAAAGGCTTTAGTCATCTTACTCTCTCCCCCACCCTTATATGCTGGTTAACAGGTTTTTATTTCTTTTGAGGCATCGGGATTAATTGACCGCCGTGGTTGTCAATTAACCGACCTTGCAATTCTTCCGGGGTCTAGCTTGAAAAGTATGCCATGATCAAAACAACTTTGGGTAAGATGTGAAGAAGCTAATATCCTGAGGCTAACGCAAATCAACTCACATCGCAGTGATGGCGGTACGCACCTCGAAATAGAATGATCTGGTCGGCAAGAGCGAGAGCGAGAGCAACGGTTGGGATAGAGTCTTGCCTAACAGGAACAGTATCGCTAGCAACATGTACTGCCAACTATTGTAGTAATTATTAACTTCGTCTGCAAGAAAATTCTAATGATTGTTATTGACTCCCGGAATTGGCGAGGATATTGTAGCTTCACTGTGGAAACATAGTCCTTGACCGTCAGCAAGGCTCTGAATACTTGCTGGCCTCACGCGAATGCATGTTTTTAGAATGCTGCTCCGCGCAATCATGTCGAGAGGCAGCATCCCGTCTCGCGTAAAATTTTATAGCATCAGATAAAGTCGCGACACCTTATAACAGAGATAGGTTATGGATAGAAGCAGCTTTGACTTCTGGGGCATGAATCTCACGCCGGGAGACTTTTCCTGCGCGCTGGCCGCGCTCGGCGTGCTCGGCTCAGGGTGGTGGAGAGAACGCAAACCGAAAGACAATCTCACACTCGTCAAGCAAGCGCTTGAGCGTCAGATTGAAAGGGCGGAGGCAATCATTCCCTGGCGAATCCCGTTAACTCCCGGCCAGTGGACGGAACGCCAGAGGCCGCCTCTGCCGGAGATTCTTGCCGAAGCCTGGAAGGATGCTGTTCGTTACAAAAATGTCCGCTTCGAGTTGAGTGATAGCGAAAAAAATCCTCTCTGGCTTGTTCAGCAGTTGTCGCGGTCGGAGGTGAACGCCGCTTCCGTTTACGTCCGGCTCGACACTCCTACCACGGACATTAATTGGAGTTGGCCGCTAGAGGTCGGGTTTCTCACGGACGCGGCCTCGCAAGCTCTGCGTAATGAATTAGAAGCTACGGGCCAAGTCTACGACTGGCTGAAGCGGCTGGTGAAGTTCGTCAATCTCGAAGGAGGCGCGGACGCTTGCAGTCTTCTGTTGCTCCCGATGGAATTGCGCGCCGCGATGATGGCGTCGCTGCAAGCGTCCGCGCCGCTCCGTGCTGACTGCATTGTGCTGCTGGCGCGGATGGCGGACTCGGAGCAGCGTTCCTACGAAATGCTCAAGGCGATGCGGTCTTGCGCGCGCACGGCTGGCGTCGCGCACGCTTACATTCCAAGTGAAGCCCGCGCTCAATGGTTCACATCGCTTGTCCGACATCTCTCGCATAACCACAAACTCGATGAATCACTCTTCGCCGCCAGCCAAGCGTTAGGCACGCAGAGTCGCGCGCCGCTCCTCGTCGCCGCGCGTCGTCTTGTCGAGCATTCATACCTCGGACAGCGGCTCGTCCAGTTGGCTGACCTCTTCTCGCGTCCTGTGGTGGCGCAAAGGATGATTAAGGTGAGCGGTAGGACAGCCCACAGTCTGATAGTTTCCGAAGGCATGCACACGCTCGGCTACCTGGCGAGTCACATTCGCCAGGAGTCGAGTCGCTTCCTTGTCGAATCCGAGGGGGCAGCCGCAAGCGCCGCCTTAGAGATCGAGGAGCTGGCAAAGCAAGTAGAATCAAGCGATGTCGAAAAGATGAGCGGCGGCTTCATCCAGCCGGGATGGGTGATTCGCGGCAACGTCAACCAGACGCGGGGATTAATTCCCAAAGTTCCAAAGGCCGTTCCCAGGGAGGCCGCCATCAAGCCGGAGCAGGGACAGCCCCGGTTACGTTGGATACAGGCGGAGGTTTACGATTGCGCAGGCACGCAGGAAACGCAAATCCGGGACGCCCTGCGCCCGACGACGCCCTATGCGGTTGATGTATTCATAGGGCCGCGCAACAAGAATACAATCAGCGCCAACGTACCTTTTTCTGAAGAACTCTTGCCTCCGAGCACGGACGGTCATGAGTTGACGGTCATTTTCATCGAGCCGCTCACGTCGCCTGAGCCACAGGTCGCCACCATCTTCCTGCCGCGTCAGGGCGAGAGCAACAAATGCCGCTTCCGCCTCCTCGTTAAGAGCGACCTTCAGGCCACTCGGTTGGAGGCGCGCCTCATCGTCTTGCACAAGAACCGCGTTATCCAGACCGCGCTGATGGGATTCCCCCTCAAGCAGGACGAATCGGCTGCCCCGGCTGAGAAGATCACACTGATTATCGAGTCTGTCGTCCGCGCCCAGCTCGGCGAGTTGGGGAGCAATTACAGGCAACAGTTCGACTCCGCGCTGCTCTTGAATCACGGTGCGGATAATGTGCCGCGCGTCTATAAAATCGCGGGCAAGTCCGCCCACCCGGTCGCGCTTCAAGGCATTGAGAAGACGATTGACTTCTTTGACCGAAAGATTTCCGAGATCGTTAAAAAGCCGGAAGCTTTCGACAAACTCGATTCCAAGAGTTCCGCCGATCTGCTCTTTGGTCTGGCCAGTCAAGGCTCACTGCTCTACAAACAGATCGTCACGGCGCAGCCCGTTGATGACCTCATCGCGGCAGGCAGGCGTGTGCAGGTCATCTCGGCTAACACGGGCGCGCAACTTCCCATTGAGTTGATGTATGACCGCGCGGCACCGCTTCCCGAGGCCAAAGTTTGCAAGGGAGCGGTTGAGGCTTTAGAACAGGGAGAGTGTCCACACACCTGCCCGACCGGTGAGCGGCAGAATACCGTCATCTGCCCGCTCGGTTTCTGGGGGTTGAGCCGTATCATCGAGCGGCACGTCCACGACCCGAAAAAGTTAGAGCAGATGAAGGGGACGAGCTTCGTCCTTCAACCCGAGCCGATGGAGGCCAGCCGACGAATAGATATTTCGGCCTGCGCCCTGTTTGCGGCCAGCCAGCGCGTTGATGCTGATGTGCCCGGCGGCATCGCGCGGGTCGGCAAGGCGCTCAAGAAGATTGCAAACAAAAATTCGCAGTACGTTAAATCATGGAAGGACTGGGTGACGGACGTGACCAAACTCTCGCCGTCGCTCTTAGTCCTCATGCCGCACACGTTTGAAGATCGACGCAGCGAGGAGCAGGGCTTAGAGATTAGCAAGCGCGACCAGCTGTTGCCTGCCAACCTCGCCAGAGAGCACGTCCAGGGACAGAAGAATTTGTCGCCCGTCGTCATCCTGATGGGATGCAGCACCGCCGTTCCGAAATTCGACTATCAGAACTTCGCCTTCCTCTTTCGCATTTCCGGCGCGGCAATCGTCATCAGCACCGGCGCGACCATCCTCGGCGAACACGCCGCGCCGATCACTGAGGCTTTTCTTGCCGCCATTGCCACGCGGCCAAAAGACGACCCGAGAAGCTTGGGCGAGATCATGCGCGACGTTCGGCGCAAACTGGTAGCAAAGGGATTTTTAATCGTGCTCTCGCTCTCCTGCTACGGCGACACGGATTGGCTGCTCTCTTAAATCACCACTCAACGGAGACGCTTCTTATGTTCACCATCGAGATGCTTCCAGCCGATCACGGCGACTGCCTGTGGATTACTTACGGCGATCAGAATAAACAGTACCGCATCCTGATTGACGGCGGCACGCCGCACGCCTACAAGAATTACTTGCGTCGTCGGCTCGCAGCACTGCCCGCAAAAGAGCGACGCTTTGAGCTGCTCATCGTGACGCACATTGACGCCGACCACATTGGCGGCTCACTCGATATGCTGCGCGAGCTTGACGACCTTAAGCTGACCTTCGGTGACGTGTGGTTCAATGGGTGGGAGCAGATTGCGGGCAGCACCCTCGGAGAAATGCAGGGCGAGCAACTCTCCGCACGTTTGCGTGACGGCGAAAGGGCTGGCGTCCTCGCCTGGAACAAGGCGTTCAAAAAAAGGGCGGCGGTCGTCCCCGAAAATGGAGCGTTGCCCTCGCGTCAGCTCAAAGGCGGGATGAAGCTCACGCTGCTCTCACCCACGAAGGCGAATCTGACAAGTCTTAAAAGCAGTTGGGAAAAAGTTATCAAGGCGGCGGGGCTAATCCCCGGCCAGATAGAGGACGAGAGGAAGGGCGGAGTCAAAGCGCGCAGGGGCATACTCGGCGGCGAGATGATTGATGTGGAAGAATTATCCGGCATTGGATTTAAGTCCGACAAGGCCGTCGCTAACGGCAGCAGTATCGCTATTCTGGCCGAGTATCTTGATAAGCGACTGCTCTTAACCGGCGACGCTTATGCTACAGTGCTGAAGGACTCCATCGGTCGGCTACTCGCTGAGCGCAAGCTTAAACGGCTTTCTCTCGACGCCTTCAAGATTCCGCATCACGGCAGTCGCGGCAACCTCAGCAATGACCTGCTTGCTCAGCTCGACTGCAAGCATTATCTATTCTCAACCAACGGTAATATCTTCAAGCATCCGGACAGGGAGAGCGTCGCGCGCGTCATCATGCACGGCGGCAGGAAACCGAAACTTCTCTTCAACTATCGAACGGGCTTCAACGAGATGTGGGACGATATGCAACTGATTAGAGAATATGGCTACGCGGTCAAATACTGCAAGAAAACGGGGGAGGGCATTCTCAGCCTCACTCTCTAATCAGCTCCTTGCTCACCGCCTCAATTAGAGCCGGCTTTCGAGCTGCTATTAACTTGCTTTGCAATTTAGAATTTATTGACTTTTCATGTTACTTAAACTATTTTCCAGTTGCTATTTCACAAGGGTCTGAGCTCTCACGAGACTACATCTATGCATGCTCACTAATTAAAGCATGAGTCAAGCGCCCAAGTGACTAAACTCTCGTGCTTATTCACGCGTCAGACAGGATGATGAAAAGGAGTATTATGCCCCTCCGGAACTCCGGCACACCACGCAGCACGAAGAAATCGAGGAAGAAGAGAACAAACAAGTTGCCGAACGCGGCGATGACACTGACTCCATCGTGGATGGAGCTGGCAGAGCCGGCGAGGCGCACCCTGAAGGTTTACGCGCTTGATCCGAGCGCAGGCAACTACATTGGTAATATCATGTCGGTGAGCGTCAAGTGGGAGCAGGGCCTCAAGCCGGGGCCTGTTGGCGCTAAGATTGCTGTGATTGATTACGACGCGGCGAACAATCATTATTATCCGCCAATCGATCTCAACGACCCTCGCATCCTCGCTCGGAGTGGTCTGGACCCTTCTGAGTCCGATCCGCGCTTTCACCAGCAGATGGTCTACGCGGTGGCGACTGAGACCGTAGAGAAGTTCGAAGAGGCGCTTGGGCGACAAATCCACTGGCGACGCGCCGACCGCGCGGGGGCTAGCAACTCCTGGCGCAAGACCGATGATATTTGGGTTCTCCATCTGTTTCCGCATGCGATGGTACAGGCCAACGCGTTCTATAGCCCGGAAGCCAAAGGCATACTGTTCGGCTATTTCGCGGCACAGGCAACCAATCAGGGGCGAAACCTGCCCGGCCAGCGCGTGTTCACCTGTTTGTCTCACGACATCATCGCGCATGAAGTCACGCACGCCATCATTGATGGCATACGCACCTATTTCACAGAGGCGACTAATCCTGACGTGCTCGCCTTCCATGAGGGGTTTGCTGATCTGGCGGCTCTCTTCAGCCATTTTTCTCATCAGGAAGCGCTGCTCGACACAATCCAAAAGACCGGCGGGCGGCTCTACCAATTCGAGCTGAAGCCAGACGCAGCCCCTCCGGCGGCCCGCGCATCCACGCCGCCAGCAGCCCGCTCAACTCCCGCACAGAGCGGTGCGCAGACGACAGAAGACAAGGTAGACCTCGTCGCGCAGATGACGATGCGCAATCCACTCATTGATTTGGCGCAGCAATTCGGCGAGGCGTCCGGAATGAATCGCGGCCTGCGCTCGGCGCTTGATGTGCAGCACGATCCAGAGGCCATTCAAACGCGGATTAACGACGTACACTTTCGCGGCTCGATTCTGGTCGCGGCGGTGTTCGACGCCTATTTCTCCGTCTATTTGAAGCGAACTGCGAACTTGTTTCGCGTCTACCGCGCTGGCGGCGGCGACAGCAATCCGGAAGAGTTGCCCGGCCCGCTCGCCAGGCTGTTGGCGGAGCAAGCGTCGGCAACGGCTGCTGAATTCTTCCAGCTTTGCGCTCGCGCCCTGGATTACTGTCCGCCGTTAGACATTACCTTTGGTGATTTTCTGCGCGCACTGGTCACAGCGAATCTCGACCTCAAGCCTGTTGAGGGCAGCGGCGTCCGCGATGCCCTGATGCAAGCCTTCCGGGTGCGCGGGATTTATCCGGAGAATGCTAGCTTCTTTACGGAAGATGCGCTCTGCTGGCCATGCGTTCCGAAGTGGACAGATCCGCCGAGCCCGGATGCGCTTCCCCCGGTTAAGGCCAGACTCATCGATCCGAAGACCGGGAAGCGGACAATGAGAAGTCTCGTCTTCGGCAACCCTAACGGGTTAACAAGGGAAGAGAAGAACATTAACGGACAGATTCTCCGGCAATACGCACGGGACAATGCGGCGCTACTGGGCTTTGATGACGACCGGTCGCTGGCGGACGAGTTCAAACCGGATGCGCCCTCCTTCCATCCGGTGTTCCGCCTCGCGCCCGATGGTCGCCTGCGCATAGACATGGTTGTAGAACTGGTACAGACCAAGAGAATTCCTTTTAACGAGAGTATGCCTGACATCGGTTCGTTCCCGTTGCGCGGCGGTGTCACTCTGATTATCTCCGCGCCGGAGGTGGACAGATTCGGTAATTCCGGCGAACCGGAGGTTCGCTTTGCCATCGGTAAACGGCTGACCGGAGAGGAAGGCAAGCAGCGCGCAGCGCGCCAACGCGAATATTATCTGTCAATGGGTTTGCTCAACGGTAACACAGAGGCTCCGAATCATTTTCAGGTCGATTTCGGCCTGCTTCATCAGGGATTCTGATATGTCCACTAAAAAGACCACCAAGAAGGCTACTAAGAAAGCGGCAAAGAAGGCGAAGCGCACGGGCACGCCATTAAGCCGTAAGGGTCGCGCCGCAACCACGCGCAAGACCTCCGCCGCCAAGCCCGGGCGGAAGTCACACAAGCCTGCCGCCAAGCCCGCGAAGCCCGGCAAAGCCTCTGGCAACGGCAAAGTGAGCGGCCTCCTTCGCGTACGCATGTACCGGATCGGCTTCGGAGATTTTTTTCTCCTCACAGTGCCGACAAAGACCGGCTCAGAACACATCCTCATTGACTGCGGCGTTCACGCAGGCAACATCGGAAGCATGAAAGCTTGCGTTCAAGACCTGGTCAAAGAGACTAGCGGCAAGCTCGCTCTCGTCGTCGCGACGCACTACCATGCCGACCACCTGTCGGGTTTTGCCTCGAACTACGACGACTTCGCAAAGTTCGAGGTAGGCGCGGTGTGGATTACCAACCGCTTGGACCCGGGAAATAAAGATGCGGTCAAATTCCATGCGCAGATTACGTCTCTGGCGAATCAACTTCGGCTTCGGCTCGGCGCACGCGAGGATCGGGACCTTGCCAGCGCGCAGGCGTTTTTCAAAGCTCAAAACGCCCTCGGTGTACAGCTCGGCGCTGCCGAGGGTGGCAATGAAAAGGCGCTCCGTCTGCTCACTACGGGGTTCAAGAACAAGCCGCCCGTTTACTATTATCAAGGGGGTGACGACCCGGCGCTGCCGGAGTCGCTCAAAGGGGCGATCACTGCCCGGTTGCTCGGCCCTTCTCCCAAGGATTCGGGCGGGATGTTTTCCGGCACAGACAATAAGAAAGAGCAGTACCTGGCGGCAGCCGCCGAAGAAGGTCTGCCCGAGACGACGAGCCGGTTCACGCCGTTTGAAAAGGAGTGGCCGGCCAGTGCGCAGGATTATCCATTAGCGGCATTCCGAGAGTATCAGACACAGGAACAGATGAAGAAGAAGCAGGGCGGCTCACCGGCAACCCTGGAGGCGATGCTGCACGCGGCGCAACCAGACGTGCTGCTGGCGATGGCCGATGCTCTGGACGGTACGCTGAACAACCAGAGTCTGGTCATCTTGTTTACCTGCCAGGGCAAAAAGCTGTTATTCGTCGGCGACGCGCAATGGGGCAACTGGTCATATTGGTTATATGGTAAGAAGGTCACGGGCGCAGACCCCGGCATCACCGAGGCCGCCAAAGAAATTCTGAGCTCAATCGATTTCTACAAAGTCGGCCATCACGGCAGCACCAACGCGAATCCGATACCGGCGGTCGCGGCGATAAATGAGACTTGCGCATCGATGTGCTCAACCGAGAGCAGCGACGCCTATCCCAAGAAAACGCGACCATACGGTGACCCGAAGAAAGGCACTGAAGTCCCCCGGACGACGCTGATGGATGAGATGGAGAAGCGGACGAAAAATAGACTGGTGCGTAGCGATTGGATTCCGGTAGGCGATGTCCTGGCGTCCCCGGAGGCAAAGAGCGAACTGTCCAAGTTACCGGACAATTTCTCTACCGGAGATTTGTACATAGATTATATCTTCCCGGCCTGAGCCGGCGGAGCATCAAGCGAGTCATTGCCGGGTAAATCATCGTTTCGCTCGTTTGCTCCAAGCGTTCATAGTCACGGCTCAACTGACGTTATTTAAGAATTGAGGATTAAATTGAGCCAGCCTGATGGACTGCGGCAACGCAGCAGAGGCCGTCAGCAGCAGGACAATGCTGATCGTTATTAATCTACACATCCTTGCTTCGTTGCGCCTGTTGAAGTTCCTTTTGATGTGCCTGGGCTTCACGGATGGTCTGTAAATGCCACCTGCATCGTTGAGACTGGAAACTCCATCCCGAACGCGCCCCATGGGAAACCGTAAAAACCGACAGCGCTCCCGTTGACATAATAGAATACTTGATTTGTCTGAACAGGAGAGCGCCAGACCGCCTGATCCGTTTTCCCGTCGCCATCATAATCGCCGGGCGCAGGAAAATCGGTGGGGCTTGAGCCAAACTGCAACGCGCGGAATTCGCCGTTGGAGCTTTGCAGCCAGTACCAGTAAGCGCCTCCCTCCTGATTATCTCTGAACACTGCATAATCCGTTTTTCCGTCTCCGTCGAAATCAGCCGGAACAATTTTGTCAATTCCGCCGAGGCCGAAGCCCGCCGCCTGCACCGCTCTGTCCGAACTCCGCCGCACATAAAATGTGTTGACCGGATTGGCTAACGTGCCCCTGTAAACAGAAATATCCGCTTTGCCATCGCCATCGAAATCCCCACGGAGCGGGAAGTCCCCTTGTAAGCCAAAGAGCACGATTCGAGTGCTGCCGGAGAGGCTGAGGAGCGTGAACCAGAATAACTGGCCGCCCAAGCTGCGCACGACCGTCGGATCGGCTTTGCCATCACCATCAAAATCCTGCGTCAGTCGCGGACTGTCTCCCGATAATCCCCAGGGGATAGCAATTAGATTCTGTGTGCGGCTTGAAAGAACGTAGAAAGTGGACTGACCGCCCGCGCCCGCCGGTCGCCAGACGGCCACATCGCATTTCCCATCGCCATCATAATCAGCAGGCGCCAATACATCACCGAGCGCAGGCGATCCAAACTGGATAGCTTGATAACCGCCCATGCTCAGTTGAAGATGCCAGACCAGAGATGCGCCGTTCACTGCTTGGACGGCGACGACATCCGTTTTTCCGTCGCCGTCATAATCATAAACCTTATGTTGTGTAGAACCCGTCTGACCGAAGGCCGCGTGTGTCTGAACAGCCAGGAGCATGAAGAGCATAGCCTTTGAAATAAGCCTTATCACCAAATATTTTCGTTTCATCTAAACTCCGTTCGTGTTCTAGTCCTTACAGTTAAATGTAGACCTTTAGATTTAGACACCTGTTAATAATGATTTCTTCAATCACAACTTTTCTCGTGATTGATGAAAACTAAAGCTTGAAGAATTTTCTACCGGCCTGTGTCTAAATAGATGGTAGTGGGCCAGCTTTGAAAGGGCGTGATGAGAGCTGATTGGCGCAGATAGCAACTCGCCGCAGACTCGCCGGGAGAGCGGCGGCAGAAGAAAACGCACAGAGAGAGAGAAGTTGATTCAACTTCAATCCTCTACAGCCCTCCGCAACTCTGCCCGGCGGCTCTGCGATGAGAGTCTTGAGGCTTCATCATTTGTGCTCCGATTTAAGCTGAACCATTACCAAATACCTGTGTGCCAAATTTGCCGCCGATAGCTGAGCCGCAAGGCGAACCGTCGAATGAAGAACTGGCTCACTCCGCAAGGGGCGGGTCGAGGGAGAGCTTCGCTTTACTCTATCAACGCTTTTACACGCGCACTTTTCGTTTGGCCTACGGGATGACTTCAAACAAGGAGGCGGCTGAAGATATGACACAGGAGATTTTCATGCGCGCCTTTCAGAAGCTGGACAAGTTTGACTTCAAATCGAGCTTTTACACCTGGTTCTACCGGCTCGCCTTCAATCAATGCGTCAACTACCGTCAGCGCAAGCTTTCAACCAGGGAATCGGGATTGGAGGAAAGTAATATTGCGCCTGACCTTACGCACATGAAAGATGTCGAACAAGCTATTTTAGAGCAACAGGTGCAAGCCCAAATCCATCAAGCCATTTTGACGCTCAAACCCAAGCTGCGTTTGATTATCATTCTGAAAGAGATTGAAGGGATGAGCTATGACGAGTTGGCTCGACATCTGGAAATCTCGATGGGCACGGTCGCTTCACGTTTGAATCGCGCACGCCAATTGCTGGCGCAACAATTGGCGCACTTGAAGGGGACGCTGTAACGCATGCTTTACCGGAGAGTTTATGACCGAATCGTCTGTGGCCTGTGGGCGCGTCGCCGTCTCGCGCCTTATCTGGACGACGAGCTTAACGCGACAGAGAGAGAACGGATGGCTCAACATGTGAACGGTTGCGCCCGCTGCCAACATCTGTATCAAGAGATGTCGTTTGCGAAACGAGCGGTCTCCTCGCTTTCTCTGCCTGACGAAAAACCGGAAGCGATTCCTCTTTGGTTAGCTCACGGAATCCGGGTGAACGCGCCGCAACGTCCCCTTCTCTTGCTCTTCAAACAAAGATTGCTGCCAATTACAGTAACGGCGATCATCGCTGTCGGTGTTCTGCTCTTTCTCTCGTATCTTCAAACAGCTCAACCGAGAGTAGAAGTTGTTAGTCTGACAGGCTCGCCCCGCATTGACTCTCGCCGCATGGAAAAGTCCGGCTGGCTGGTGAAAGGACAAGCGATTGAGACTGACGGCCAATCACGCGCTTTGCTGAAGTTCGATCAGTTCGGGCAAATCGAAGTTGATTCCAGCACCCGGCTCGAACTCGTCGAGACCAATCAGAATGAACAACGCCTCTCGCTGACGCGCGGAAGAATCTACGTCTCAATCAATGCCCCGCCCCGCATGTTTGTCGTCGGCACTCCGGCGGCGGCGGCAATTGATCTGGGCTGCGCCTACACGCTGGATGTCAACGAACAGGGCGAGAGCTTATTGCGAGTGACAAGCGGATGGGTTGCGCTTCGATTAGGAGAGCGTGAAGAGCTTGTGCCGTCCGGCACGGCCTGTCTCGCTCGCCCCGGTCAAGGAGCGGGAACGCCGTATTTACAAGACTCATCACAAGCGTTGCAGCATGCGCTCTCTCAATATGATTTTTCAGGTGGCGGAGCAGCAGCCATTGATTCGATTCTTAAAGAAGCGCGACCGAAAGACAGCATCACGCTCTGGTGTTTACTCAGTAAGGTAGATGCGGCCACGCGCGAACGTATCTTTGCGCGCCTCTTCAGCTTCGTGCAGCTCCCCGATGGTGTGACCCGCGAAGGCGTGCTCGGATTGGACTCGAAGATGCTACAGGCTTGGCGCGAAAAAATAGATTACATGACACTGGGCATTGATCCTCAAAACATCGATTTCGAGACCGGAACGGTGCGACCGACAGGCAGCTTGAACGAAGCCCGTTACGGCCATACGGCTACGTTGCTGCCGAACGGGAAAGTGCTCATCGCAGGCGGTCAGGCAAAAGAGAGGAACGTGCTCGCCACCGCAGAGCTTTTTGATCCGCAGACAGAAACATTCACGCCTGCGGCGACGATGAACGGCAAGCGCGTCGGCCACACGGCCACGCTGTTGCCGAACGGAAAAGTTTTGCTGACGGGCGGCTCCGACCGCTCGTTTGATACGGGCGCGATTGCCAGTGCGGAAATCTATGATCCGGCCAGCGATACTTTCGCCGCCACCGGCGCGATGCATTATCCGCGTGTCGCTCACCGCGCGACGTTGTTAAAGAACGGTCAAGTCTTAATCACCGGAGGCGTCATCATTGACCAGACCCTTGACGTACCGGCGGAGATTTATGACCCCGCCACAGGCGTTTTCACAGAGGTCGGAAAGTTGAACTATTCTCGGTTCGACCATACGGCCACGCTGCTGGATAACGGACAAGTGTTGCTCACGGGCGGCGGACACACTCAAAATCTTGAGATTCTAATTGCCGCTCAGGCGGAGTTGTATGACCCGCTCAGCCGAACTTTTCGCTTCACCGGAACGATGCATAAAGCGCGACATAAACATTCTGCGATTGCCTTGCCGGATGGTACAGTGCTGATTATGGGCGGGGCTGACATCTATCTCATGCATGGCATGACCGCCAACGCGGAGATTTATAATCCACACACGGAAGCCTTCGTCGAGACGGGGCAGATGTCAACCGCTCGATATAAGATTCGGGACGCGGTCGTGTTGCTGAAGAACGGAAAAATTTTGGTAGCGGGCGGCGGTGAACGACTTGAGCTTTATGACTCGCAGGCGGGCATCTTCATCCCCGTTAAAGGCAGCCTCAGCGCAGCGATTTTCATGGGCACGGCCACCCTCCTTTCAAATGGCAACGTGGTCATCATCGGCGGTTACACCGACTCACGGAATACAGGAATTCTCCCGGCGGCTGGCGCATGGATTTACATTCCGTCATAAAGGGTCGTGATTCAGAATTTTATGATGGGGATGATGGAGGGGAACTTTGTGAATAGCAGCCAACTTTCAAAGCAAACATCTACGCTCCTCTTAATCCTCTGCCTGCTGTTGTCGGCTGGTCCGAAGATAAACGGAAAACCGATTTTCCACATCAAGCCGAAACGTCCCGCTCTGGTTGTCTTAATCGCAGTTGATGGCCTCGGAGCCGATATTTTTACCAGATATGCATCGCTGTTTACCGGCGGATTCCGGCGGCTCAGGGAGCGGGGAATGAACTTTAGTCAAGCGATGGTGAATCATGCTATCACCATCTCGCATCCGGGACATGTCACACTGAGCACGGGGATGAATCCGGCGCGACACGGGATTGTGGACGCGGCTTTTTACCAGCTTGAGGGAAGCGGGTGGCAGTTTGTTGATGCCCTGGAGGATTCAGCCGAGCATATCCCTGGCGTTACAGAGAGCGAGGGCGTCTCGCCGCGAAAAATCCTGGTGAGCGCTTTGCCAGAATGGATCGCCGACGCTGATCCGCAGTCGCGTATGGTCGCCGTCGGTTCGGGGCAATACTCCTCGCTGCTCCACGCGGGTCACCTGCGCGGTGATGTTTACTGGTATATGAATAGCGTCGGGCGCTTCGTCACCTCAACGTATTATCGACATGATTATCCGGAATGGATAGAGCGTTTCAATCGTGAGGCGCTGCCGAAGTACATACAAGCTTCGGCCACGTGGCAGAATGAAGCGCCTGTCCCGTATCGGAGATTTGCACGGCGGGACGATGCCCCCTACGAGGGTTATCGTGGTCAGACCTCGTTTCCACACGCATACAATAAAGTCGTAACCAGCCCGACTGCCGCGACAGAAGTTCCGTTATTCACCTGGTTTGCCGGCACGCCTTTTCTTGACGCGGCGACATTGGAGCTTGCGAAGGAAGCCGTTAATGCGCGGGCACTGGGACAACGTCGCGCAACCGATTATCTTTCCATCGTCGTCTCGCAGGTCGATGACATAGGCCATACTTATGGTGCCGGGAGCCAGGAGCAGCTTGACAACCTGTTGAGGCTAGACCGTGAGCTTGGCGACTTTTTCAAATTTCTGGATGAGAGGGTCGGGAAGGGAAATTTTCTGGTGGCGCTCTCCGCCGATCACGCGATGATGGACATCCCAGAGTACCAGCGTGAGATCGGTCAGCCCGGACGCCGCATCACGGAGGCGGAGGTCAATGCTGTGTTGCAGGAAGTCCGTACTGTGACGGCAAAATCAACTGGCACACGCGAAGAGATTGCCGCACGCATCGCCCAAGTCGTCAAACGTTATGACTTCGTAGAAGATGTCATGACTCCCGGTCAACTGACGGATACGTCCGCCACGTCGGATGAGATGAGAAGGCTTTATCGAAATTCTTATCGTTCGGATCGAGTGCCCAGATTCCCTCTCTTTAATTTTTCCTACGGAGCTTCGGCCATCGGGAAATCCGGTGTCATGGTGCGTTTAGCGCGTGGAGCAGTCGTGGACTTGGATCGCGCTCTACACGGCTCGCCCTATGATTACGACCGGCACGTGCCGCTCCTCTTCATGGGGCCGGGGGTACGGGCCGGTTCAACAACAGCTTTGGTGTATACGGTTGATGTCGCGCCAACATTGGCGCGCCTCGCAGGAATCCCTGCTCCTAAAGGGTTGGACGGACGGCCTCTGCTCATGCGAAGAGCACGGAGCAAGCCCGGGTGAAGCACTATGCTGTAGGTAACGAAGTTCGGAGGCAAGCCCTAACAAAGTCATCCTGCTGCTTCATCGAATCTCACAGATTGACAGCTTTCCCCCGACAACGGGCGTCATTACAACCAATTGAACCCGCCGCCTCGATAGCATAGCTCTCATCATGCGACGCAACAATAGTTAGACGCTAGCGCCTTGTGCCACACATAAATCAAGCGCATCATCTTTGAGCAAATCATACTATGGAAGGAGGCAGCATGAAGAAAACTGAATTAACGCTCCCGGAACTCGCGCTCATAGGTGGCACTCGCGGTCTGCTAGGCGCAGGACTTGCCTTACTGCTTGCAGGTAAGCTCAAAGAGCAGCAAAGAAAGGCCATCGGTTGGACGTTATTTCTGATTGGAGCCATTAGTACAATTCCGCTCGCAATAGATGTGCTTAGCAAAAGGAAGTAGAACCGTGTTCGCTTGAAAAGAGCCTGGGCAAAGCGCGCCGAACAACTCATTGAACCGGAGCGGCAATAGCATGCCTTTCATTCGATAATTTGGATGCTTGATACTGTGCTTCCCACCCGGTTAATTCGAGCGTTTGAGCTGAACGAATGTAATGAGCGAAGCAAAACTTGATATAGAGGGTGCTGGTGCAAATAGGATATAAGTATAAATGGCTGCCGCGCTGAACTATATAATCAAGCAGCCGGCACGGCCTCCCACATTTGTGACACGCGCACTTTCACGCTGCTCGTGAGCTGTTCAGTATTGAATTGCCCCTTCCTGATTTTGTGCGCTAATTCTACATCGCTGATAGTGACCACCGCGTTTGCACCACAATCTTTTGTGATAAGCCCGAAGCTGCTTAAGCGGCATGAGCCTCGCTCATGCATGTCCAATATTTTAGTCTCGTAAGAATTCCTGATGTACAATGAGACGGTGGGAGTGTTCGAGCTTTTCGGTTCACAGGAATTTGCTACGCTGTAAACGATAACGATAGAGTTTTATTGATTGAATGTACTCAACCGCTCTTCAAACATTCTTCAACTAATTATCAAGCCGATGTCGACCAAGTCTGATGCTGCCGTTTATGAATTCGGTCCCTTTCGCTTGGACGAGTCCGAGGTGCTGCTGCTGCGCGATGGCCTGCCCGTGCCGATCAAGGCGAAAGCCTTTCAACTGCTCTTGCTACTGGTGCGAAACGCCGGGCACATACTGATGAAGGACGAGCTGATGTCGCACCTCTGGCAGAATTCCTTCGTCGAAGAACACAATCTGGCCGTGCATGTCTCAGAATTGCGGAAGGCTTTAGGGAGCGAACACCAGTTCATCAAGACTGTCTCGCGTCATGGCTATCGCTTCGTTGCGAAGGTCACTAAATACGAGCAGCCAGATTTCGGCAGCCTCGCACCGGCCATTAGTGTCAGTTACAAGCGCGCCGGTTATCGCCATGATCCGATTACCATTGCCATCCTTCCGCTCAAGCCCATCACCGGCGACCCGTCGGATGAATATTTAGGCATGGGATTGGCGGATGTCTTGATTACCAGACTCAGCGTCTTGAGGAAAGTGATAGTCCGCTCCACCAGCGCCGTGCGCAAGTATGCCGGGGGCGCTGACCCCGTCGCCGCCGGACAGGAGCTTCAGGTGAGTCTCGTACTCGATGGTAGTATTCAGAGGGTGGGCGCGCGTATTCGCGTCATCGTCCAACTCATCAACGTTCACAATGGCGCGACGCTGTGGGCCGGAAAATACGACGAGAGTTGTGCAGATATTCTGGCGTTGGAAGATTCGATTTCGGAACAGGTCGCGTCGTCTCTGGCTTTGGAGTTGACGTTAGAGGAAAGCCGCCGCTTGATGATGCGCCAGACGGACAACGTCGAAGCGTACATGGCTTATATGAAGGGGCGTTTCTTCTGGGGTAAATACTCGATCCCGGATATTAATAAAAGCATAGAATATTTCCAACAGGCGATCACACTCGACCCGAACTGCGCGGTGGCATACGTGGGCTTAGCCCGCGCTCAACTATCTTTGTTTAGCTTAAACGCTCTCGAAGGGAAAATCTGGCTTCCCGAAATCGAGAACGTCCTCGATCAAGCTCTCCGGCTCGACAACTATCTGCCCGAAGCGCACGCCATCAAAGCCCTGCTCCGACTTTATATCAATTGGGATTGGGCGGGCGCGGAAAAAGAGCATCAGCTCGCGATCAGCTTCGGCCATCACTGCGCCTTGGCTTATGACCATTACTCAATTTATCTGGCGCTGCTGGGACGTTTTGATGAAGCGTTAACGATTAACCACAGGGCACAGGTCTTGGAACCCTCGTCTTTTTTAATCAGCTCATCCAAAAGCAGAATTCTTTTCTTTGCGCGCGAGTATGAGCGCTCTATCTATCAACTAGAGAATATTCTGGAGTTGAATGCCAATATCACTTTCGCGCATTACCTGATGGGAATTAATTATGACCAGCTCGGCGAACATGAAAAGGCGCAGGTTGCCTACAAGCTGTACAACCAGCTATCAAGCAACAATCCCGAAATCTTAGCAAGCATGTCACGCAGCTACGCCTTAGCAGGTGACAGCGATCAAGCACGGCGGTTGTTGGATGAGGTCTTAACCCTCGCGCAAGAGCAGCATGTCTCGGAATACTATATTGCCTATGCATACCTGGCGTTAGGCGAGATAGAAAAAAGTCTCTGCTCGCTTGAGAAAGCCTGTACGGAACAGGACTGTGAGCTGCCTCTCTTACAAGTTGACCCGCGACTGGATAAGCTGCGCCATGAGCCAAGATTTGTAAGGCTGCTGGAGCGGGTCATGGGCGCTCATGCGGCATTGAATCAGGCCGGGCACGCGCTCCATTAAATCACACGGAGCCTGCGTCAGCAGGCGGCAAGAGTGTAGCCCCATGCGTCAGCATGGGGTATCGGCACATCATGTTCAAAGAGCCTGCGTGAGCAGGCGACAGATGAGAGTCAGAAGAAGCATCTGTCGCCTGCTCACGCAGGCTCAACATCTAACTGCACTCTGTCCCCACGCATCAGCGTGGGGCTACACTCTGTCGCCTGCTCGCGCGGGCTGGTTGAACTCTTAATGTCGAACTGACGTTGCGCTACCAATACTTGGGATTCAATAGGTTGAAATCGTGATTGGCATTGGGGTACTTCTTCACACAATCCTCGATCCTATTATTGAAATCCTGCTCAACCTGAGGGCCTTCGTTGATGAGCGCGTCCGAAACAACCGAACCTGTCAAAATTGTAGAGAGTCCGGCTCCAAGTTTGGCACCCGCAACAACTTTCAAAGCAGGAGTCGTCGCTCTCCCTAACGCACCTGAGACACCATCCGTGGCTACGAGGGCAAGGCCGAACAGTACACTCCCGAAGAACACTTTAGCTCCGACACGCGCTCCGCCCCCCAAACGCTGGTGGTTCGCCTTTCCCACACAATCATCATATCCGGCTTGCTCTTGTCTGTGCGAATTGATGATCTGCTGTAACAGTTGATTGGGGTCAAGTGGCTTACCCGGATGAAGACGGCTCCATTCTTTCTGAATCTGCTGATCTCTAATCGTTGCTGCTCGAAGAGCAAGCTCAGCATTCAGTTTAGCCAACGAATCAACATAAATCTGAACCGGCGGGCCTCCATCGTCCGGGTCATCACCTATTATCCTGCACGTTTGCGTGCCATCACCATTGTCAACACAAATGACCTTATCCCTGGGGATATTGGTGATGCCCTTATCATTTTGATCGTCGAGGGAAGCACCGCCGCCGGGTCCGGTCGAGACGATGATATTGTTGATCGCAAATGGATCGAAACGTCTGTTTCCGTCCGGGTGTTCACTCTGTGGCAGCTTGCCTGTTTCCAACAAACTCTTGACAGCCCTGTCGAGGTCGCCGTGAGGCGAGTCTAAACGTCCGGCTCCCCTGTCGAGAATGCTTAAAACCAGGTTGCAGGGGGCGTCAACCCCATCGAGCAGACAACCGGTTGAAGGATTGCTCAGCGTTGGCCTGAGGATTGGGTCAGGGTCGTTTTCCGGCATGTTGATGTTCACCTTGACGCCTAAAGGTTCGCTCTCCTGGCGATCAAGTTGACCATCCTGCGGCCCGCTGTGAATAATGCTGGAGCCGGACGCATCCACATGCTCCCACCATACTTGACTGAACTGTTGTTTGGCCAAGAGCTGGTCGTTGGCATAGACGAAGGTGCGCCGCTTATTGCCCGCCTGATCCAGCTCCGCGAGCACCTTACCCAGCACGCTGGAGCCAACGTTGTAGGTAGTGGTATTGCTTTGCACCCACTTGGCGACAGAGCCGTCGCCATCATAAGCCCATGTCTTTCCGAGAAAAGAGGATGCCACTAATCGCCCGGCGGCGTCATAGGTGTTGGTGTGGTTCTGATTGTCACGGACGACATTGCCAGCCGCGTCGTACTGAAATTGCTGATCCCTGTCATTTGTGTAGGTCGTCACGTAGCTGAAATTCGAGGCCCCGATAGACCCGTTGCGACTCGTCATGTTACCCCACACATCATAGGCAAAATTCTCTCCATACTCGCCGGAGGACGCTCCCGTCAACCGTCCCAGCGGATCGCCGTAGCTGTAGCTGCGATCCCATGTGCTGTCGGTCTGATCGAACGAGGACTGGATGCGCTTATCTCGATAGTAGGAATAGATCCAACTGCCCAGTGTGGAGCTATAATTCGTCGCTTGCACCGCCATCGCGTGCACTTGCAGTCGCGGATCGTAGGTGAGATTGAGTTGACGAGGATTATCACCGTAGTCTAGATGCTTGAGTCCACCCCACGCACGATATTGCATGTTGGCTGCGTATTGAGTCACACCTGCATAGGCCGGTGAGCCGGTGACGCTTTGGAGTTGTCCCGCCTGGTCATACGCATAGTTGAAGTTGGCACCGAACGGGTCGATTATTTTCTTCACCTCTCCGGCCAGATTGTACTCATAAGTGATGCTATAAGAATTAGGAAGCCCGAACCGCTCCGTTTCCGACCTCCGCCTGCTCCAGGTGTCGTATTCGTAATCCTTTCGACCTAAGCCGTCCGTCATTCGCGTGCGATTACCTGCCGCATCATATTGGAAACCGACCGGAGCAGTCGCCACAATGGGGGAGGGAGCCGAGTAGTCAATGCTGGTCACCAAATGCCTGTTGTTGTAGCCGTATGTCGCGGTAGCCCCGCGCGGATCTGTCACCACCTGAATCGTGTCGTCAGGATAGTAATCATAAACGGTCGGGCTTGTTTGGATTGGTAGCTGGCGCGTTCTCAGCCGTCCTTGTCCGTCGTAGGACATCGTTGTCGTCTGGGCTGTGCCCATTGTGCGCACCTGCTGGACGACAGTTAGAATCTGGTCACGTGCGTTATAGCTCGTGGTGGTTGTTCTGTAGACATTCTGATCTGGCCTCAGAGTCTCTACCTTCATTACTCTGCCAAGCACGTCATGATATGTCTTTTGGACTCGACCGACTTCGTCCGTGAGCGTGACGACTTCGCCGCCGGCGCAGCCGCAGCCGCTGTAGCTTAAGCGTTTGATTGAGACCTGATCTTGATAGGTGGTGGTTGTCGGGCGACCCTTCCAATCATAATCCTGAGTCGTAAATACCCAACCTCCCGCATCATCTCCGGTTGGCGTCCAATTCGCTACTGGTTGTCCGGGCGAGTAAGTAATCTCAGCCGGATTTGACTGCTGGCGAAGTCGTCCCATCGCATCGTAGATAAACTTCTGCCCGCTATAGCCACTCGTACTGGCGGGAAGATTTCTCACTGAGCCGATGGTCCGACCGGCTCCATCGCTCACCTGTGCCGAGAAGGCTTCGATCCCCGGATCGAGCAGCACATAGCTACGGATTTCAGTCCCGTTCGCCGGATATTCGAGCCGCGTATATGTTCCGCTGACTGAATTGATGCTGTCGAAATAGGTACGCCGGGTAAGACGCCCCGCCGGATCGTTATATTCCATGAGCAGCTCGGCGCCCTTCGGATCGTGCGTCTTTGTCGCGACTCCCAGGTCATAGTGGTAGGTCGCAGTGGATGAGAAATTGTCTCCGTCAGTGGTTGTCGTCGGATAGGCGAGCGTCAGACCAGCCGGTGCTCCCGCAGAGAAGGCGTCCGTATAGCTGATGGTCAGCACATTCCTCATGGCGTCGCGCACGAAGATCGGATTGCCCGTCGTGTTGTAGCCGATGAGCTGCGCCTGAAGCGATTGACCCGTGGTTACATCAAAGCGATTCACCGCAGACAGGTTGCCCCGTCCCTGCACGAAGGCGTCGCTGTAATTGACTTCGTCGTGTTGCGTCGGCGCACCTTGATTCTGTAAAAAAGGGGAGCTCCAATCATATTCGTAACTCTCTCTGGCGACTAGGTTCGCCGTTCCGTTGCCTTGATATAAACGTTGTTCTTTCGGCAGACCAATGATACGTCGGTTAATGTATGCAGCATCTGTGACGTAGTCTATTTGCGTATGACGCAGCACCGTCGCGCCATCAGCCGCATATTCAAAAGTGTCGCGCGGCAGGTTGAACGTGGTGTAAGCAACCGATGTCTTTCGTTGATTACCGGCATCATCAATCACGCTCGTATCGTTGACACGCGGGTTGGCCGGGTAACCCGAGGCCGGGGCATCCTGTGTCCAATTGGTAATCGCCGTTTTCTTAGCCACAGCCCCTGAGATTATCTTCGATTGGGTAAGTAAGCCTTTATTGAAACCGGAGGTCGGATAGTCTTCTTCAATCTGTGTCCCGTCAGGCAGCGTTGCCGTGCCGATGCCCGAACCGAACGGGTCAACCTGAATGAAGGTAGACGAGGCGACGTTGCTGTTCCAGTTCTCCGCAAAGTCCTGCCGCCTCGTCAGGCGAGGACAGTCCGCCGTGCTGTTGTCCGTCGTGTAAGTCGTACTTGCCAGCTCGTGTCCATCCGTTGCGTTGTGATGAATGACGGAAACCTGTCCGTATCCAAACGACGTGTAGTCAAACCGATAAGCCGCGCCGTCTGCCAGACTGACGCTCTTAAGCGCCGACACGCTCGCGGGAGCAGTCACCGTCAGACCCTGAAAATTGGGGGCTAAAGGAATGGTTTGATAGGTGAACTGCGCCCAAGTGTGTGTAGCTCCATTCCATATTTGAGTGATAGAGGTGAGATTAGAGCCGGAGTAATTGAAAGTGATAACGCGCCCGAGCGTGTCGGTCATCGTATTAATCCGCCCTCCGCCATTAACGACTGTTATCTTGTTTCCATTGCGATCTTTAATCTCCCGGCACATGAGATTCGACCCGCTCTGCTCATAGGTCAGCGCCGAGCCGTCCGGCGTCCGAAGGATATTACTGCTGGCATCAAACTGTATAAAAGATGAGTCAGCCGACTCGTAGATGCTGCCTCCGATAGACCGCAGCTCGACTCTAGAGCCTGAGGGCATGATCATTAGATACGCTTGAGAATTCGCTTGCGAGGTATAGGTCTGTGCCTGTATGACCGGGAAGCCGAGATGGAAACCGGGCGCGGGAAAACCATTGTCGGCATCAAATTTGATTGATGACGCGGCTTTGGTCCAAACTAAAGAGTTGTAGCTCAGTGAGAGACTGAGGTCTAAGTTTGCCCGCCCCGGCAAACCTACGAGCGGCAAACTCCAATTGTAATTTCCTGAAAATAGATCTTCGCCTGACCTTCCAGTGCGGTTCACCGGATCAACCATGGCAGCCGGAAATGTATTCGCAGGCGGCGGGCCGCCGCTGCCCCCAAGCCGTGGCATATACATTGAGACCGGAACATCACCGTTGACGCCCCATCCTTGCACCGTCGTGGCCGGTGAGCCTGAGCTATTTGTGATGTACCAGGTGCCGCTGCTCGGTCGCCACACTGCTATGTCTGATTTACCGTCTTTGTCGTAGTCCGTTGGCACTGGCAGGTCACCGCTGACGCCCCATGACCTATTAGTTTGGCTACCGTTAGAACTGTTGATGATAAACCACGCGCCCGTACCGGGTCGCCAGATAGATAAGTCCGCCTTGCCGTCTCCGTCATAATCGCCGGGCACAGGAACATCACCACTGACGCCCCATCCTTGTATAGTTGTGGCCGGAGAACCCGAACTGTTGATGATGTACCACAGCCCATCGCCAGGCCGCCAGATAGCAATATCTGTCTTATGATCTCCGTCGTAATCGCCGGGCACAGGAACATCACCGTTGACGCCCCAACCTTGCACCGTCGTGGCTGGAGAACCCGAGCTATTTGTGATGTACCAAGTGCCGCTGCTCGGTCGCCACACTGCTATGTCCGTCATGGTATCGCCATCGTAATTTCCGGGCACAGGGACATCACCGCTGACGCCCAACGCCTTGATCGTTTGGCTACCATTGGAGCTGTTGATGATAAACCACGCACCCGTACCGGGTCGCCAGATAGACAAGTCTGTCTTGCCGTCTCCGTCATAATCTCCGGGCACGGGAACATCTCCGCTGACGCCCCACCCTTGCACCGTCGTGGCCGGAGAACCTGAGCTGTTGATGATGTACCATAGCCCATTACCGGGTCTCCACACTGCGAGGTCTGATTTACCGTCTTTGTCGTAGTCATAAGGATTATTGCTGATCGCTGCCACGCGACTGGACAGCGGCAGGAGCAGGCAGAGCATAACAACTGAGCCGAATACTACCAGTAGGCATCTTGCCGGTCTGCTCGTCGCTGATGGCGAATACTTTTTCATGTCTGCTCCTTTTGGACGATACAAGTGATTAGCTGTTGAACGGTGACGATGCCGCATAGTAAAAAAATTTGTCCCCGGAAGTCCTCAAATGCTTTTCAAACATTTATCAACTATTTGTCAGCGCCATCGAGCGAAGTCTGATTTTTGAATGGAGAGGCAGGAGGTGAGCGCCGTTCGGTTAACAGGCGGTGGCATTACAAGCTACACTGGCTCGTTATAGTTACAAGAAAATGACGATGGATGACTCGCGCGGTAGGTCGTCTTTGTCTAACCAGCATGCATCTTCTATCTATCGAAGCAATCAGTAAGAGCTACGGCCTGAAGCCGCTCTTCGAGAATGTCAGTCTCGGCTTAAATTCCGACGACCGCATCGGCGTCGTCGGACTTAACGGCTCTGGCAAGACTACTTTTCTGCGCCTCATCGCGGGAGAGGAAAAGCCTGACACAGGCCGGATTGTCTTCGCAGAGGGCGTGTCAATCGGCTATTTGCCGCAGAACCCGCCTCACGCGCCGGAAGAGACAGTGCTGGACGCAGTCTTCGCCGCAAGCAATGCCAGGATGGAATTGTTGCTCGATTACGAGCGCGCCTGTCTGGAATTGGCGACCGGAGGACAGGATGAAGAGCGTCTCTTAAATCGAGTCTCGGAACTGGCACATCGCCTGGAGGCATCCGGCGCGTGGGAAGTGGAAACCAACGCGCGCGTCATTCTCGGCAAGCTCGGCATCACCGACACAGCCGCACGGATGGGAACGCTCTCCGGCGGACAGCGAAAGCGCGTCGCGCTCGCTCATGCGCTGATCGAGAATCCAGACCTGCTGATTCTGGATGAGCCGACCAATCACCTCGATGCTGAGACGATCTCATGGCTCGAAGAATATCTGAGCCGTTACAGCGGCGCGCTCCTGCTCGTCACACACGACCGTTATTTCCTTGACCGCGTGACCGGACGCATCCTTGAGATTGACCGGAGCGCTGTGCAGTCCTTCGATGGAAATTACGCATACTATCTTGAGAAGAAAGAGGCACAGGAACTCTCGCGCGCCGTCGAAGGACAGAAGCGTGAGATGTTAATCCGGCGCGAGCTGGCGTGGCTCAGGCGCGGCGCGAAGGCGCGCACACGCAAGTCCAAAGCACGCATTGACCGCGCCGAAAGCCTGATGGCGCAGCCCAGAGAAACAGCCCGCGCCGGGCTTGATATTTCGCTCAGCTCAAGCCGGATAGGCAAGAAGATTTTGGAGCTGCGCGACCTCACTAAATCATACGACGGGCAAACGCTGCTCGAAGGCTTTAGCTACACTGTCAAACCCGGCGACCGGATCGGCATCATCGGCCCGAACGGCGCGGGCAAGACTACGCTGCTTGAAATGATTACCGGACGTGTCGCGCCGGACGGCGGGACGCTGGAAGTAGGGCAAACTGTTCGCTTCGGCTATTACGATCAGGAGAACCGCGCCCTCGATGAGCAGGCGCGCGTGATAGATTACATACGCGAGGTTGCAGAGCGAATCGAGACCGCAGATGGCGCATTTATTACCGCCAGCCAGATGCTTGAAAAGTTTCTCTTCACAGGCGCGATGCAGTATGCGCCGATAGCCAGGCTTTCGGGCGGCGAGCGTCGTCGGCTTTATCTTCTCCGTGTGTTAATGGGCGCGCCGAATGTCCTGCTGCTCGACGAGCCGACGAATGATCTCGACATTCAAACTCTGGTCACGCTGGAAGATTATCTCGACGGCTTCGGCGGTTGTCTCATCGTCGTGAGTCATGACAGGTACTTTCTAGACCGCACGGTCGAGCACATCTTCCGTTTTGAGGGCGCGGGTCGCGTGCGCGAGTATCCCGGAAACTATACGGCCTTTCTCGAAGCACGTAGGAAGGAAGAGAAAGACGCCCCTGCGATGCAGCCCGCGACAACCGTGCGACTCGCGCCACCTGAGAAAACTGCGCCAGCATCTACAACGCGCAAGCTTTCATTCAAAGAGCGTCGAGAGCTTGCAGAGGTGGAAGCTCGCATACAGGCGGCTGAGCGTCGTCAGGCAGAAATAGAGACGGAGCTATCTGCCAACTCAAGCGACGCACACTCTGTCCACAGGCTCTACCAGGAGCGAGAGAAGTTGTCGGAGCAATTAGCCCAAGACCTTGACCGCTGGGCGGAACTGGAAGAGCTGACATGAAATCTGCGATGAAGGAAGAAACAAAACTCGCGCTCGCCATTCACGGCGGCGCAGGGACAATCAGCCGCGCGTTGATGAGCGCGGAACGCGAAGCCGCTTACAGAGACGGCTTACAGCAAGCTCTGTTGCGCGGTTGGGAGTTGTTGAAAGGCGGAGGCGATGCGCTTGACGCGGTCGAGGCCACAGTCTGTGTGCTCGAAGACAACCCGCTCTTCAATGCCGGGCGTGGCTCTGTGTTCACGCACAACGAGAAGCACGAGATGGACGCGGCGATCATGTCGGGCAAGGATTTGCGCGCCGGGGCGGTGGCCGCCGTTGACGGCATCAAAAACCCGATCAAGCTCGCGCGCCACGTGATGGAAGCGACGGAGCACGTCTTGATGTGCGGGAGCGGCGCGGAAGAGTTCGCACGCGAAGCAGGCTTTGAGTTCGCGCCGCCGGAATATTTTTTTGACCAGTTAAGATACGAACAATTGCAGCAGGCGAGGCGCGAGGATGAAGTGCGTCTCGATCATTCGCCCGTGAAAAAGTTCGGCACGGTCGGCGCGGTGGCGCGCGACGCGCGTGGACATCTGGCGGCGGCGACTTCGACCGGAGGCATGACCAACAAACGATACGGACGCGTCGGCGACACGGCGATCATCGGCGCGGGCACTTACGCGGACGACCATACCTGCGCCATCTCCTGCACAGGTCACGGCGAGTTCTTCATCCGCACCGTCACAGCCCACGAAGTAGCGTGCCTGATGAAATACAAGAGCTTGACTCTCAAAGAAGCTTGCGAACAGGTCGTGTGCGAGACGCTGCACGAGATGGGCGGCGAAGGCGGCCTCATCGCCGTTGACCACACGGGCAATGTCTCGCTTCCCTTTAATAGCGAAGGCATGTACCGCGCGTGGATCACCTCGGAGAGTGAAGCACAAATCGCCATCTATCGCGATTAGGAAAGGCAACACAATGTAGCCACCAATGATTTTTATATGGAAATTGACTTTAGCTTCGCTTTGATAATCTCTCTCCTCTTTTCAATGAATTCAATAAAGTTATCAAATTTGTAGTCACTTATAGAGGGAATGGAATGCCTGTTCATGAAATTGCTGTCCCTCTTTGGTAACCATTCATCAAAAGGTTTGGCGTTCTTCTCACTATTTTCATATTCAGTTAGGAGTTGAAGATTGGCTATGGTGTTGTAGTGCTTCATATACTCTGCCACTGTGCCCGAATCATATCCTCTCTTGGTAAGGGTTCGGATTGTGAATTCTGATTTTGGAAAAATATGGTCTTCGTGATAGGCGTTATCCACCCAATCTCTATCTGGATAAAGAAGGGAAAGGATAAGATAGCTGTACTTAGTGCTGTAATTCGTTGTCAAAAAATTCTCAATCTCTGTGTCTGTAAAACTTGGCTCTATGTTAAGTTTTTTATTTATTGCTTCATAGGGGAAAACAGAGAGATCTGTCTGCTCATTGAGAACATCTTGCAAGTTCTTTAATGTCGTGTCTGAAGAACCACCAAATGCATTCTTCAGCAAAGCGATTGCTAACCACTTTTGAATAATCAACTTGTTAGCTACATCAGATTGCTCAGTTGACTCAAAAAAATTCTTCTTTCCTAGCTTGGTTAGGTACAGTGAAATCGGCAGCAGAGCATTTGTTGAGACTAAGTTTTTGTCATTAAAGCCGAATCTGCTAATGAGTTTAACAGTTGTCTCAATGTTCGACTTGATCATTTCCCAATTGTCTTCGATTTTCTCAAGGTTTGGCTTGTTAAAGTTCTTCACCTTGTATTGAATGGGGAGGTCGTCAGTCAGGTATAAGCAACCTTTAAGAACGAAGTCCTTGCCAAACGTGTATCCAGCCCCAATGGAATTTATATCATCCGTAAAATTATGGATTTCGTCACGAGCATTTACATTTGGATTCCTCCACTTAGCTGTTGCTATTGAAAGAAGAATATCGCTGTACTCCAGTTTCTTTCCCCCTGTATTAGCTCTAATGAAAATCTCAACCACTTTGTCGTAATCATCAGATCGTTCTTCATAGAAGTTAATGAGTTTCTCAGTAAAGAGTCTGGAATGAAGCTCCTCAACTAAACTAAGAGCATTCTCTTTCAGAGACTCGTCAGTAATTCCTTTTAGCTTGAATTTTATATCTTCTCTAGCTTTCTTGGTTGAGTCGAAGTCTAAGATGTTACCAACCAAATACCAATATTGTGGTCTTTGGTCTTTGGGGTTTGGCTTGTCATTTTCTCGGAAAGAAAATTGATAGGTTAGTTCCTCTGGGTTCTCACTTCTAATAGGCTCTTTGAACAGGTTTAGATAAAGTCTTGTTTCTTTCCAGTTATAGTAAAAAAAGCGATAAGAACCCTTCAGCCCAATATACAAAGAGGTCAGGCGTTGCTGACCATCAAGAACAAGATAAATATCTCGATTGATGCCTGCTAGGTTGGCTTCAGAGTTATGCGGTTTTTCTTTATCAAAGTCGCTAATGAAATTGTAGGCTGTCCACAGTTTTTTATTTTCTTCCCTAATTTTCCAGAAAAGAAATGAACTGATTGGATAGTTTTCCATTAGAGAGTCAAACAGCTTCTCAATGCCTTCAGGTTCCCATACAAATTCTCGTTGAATTGCAGGAAGGAAGGTTGTCTTATTGATGTAATCCAAAACTACATCACTAATTGTTTTGGGGGTGTAGCTCATAACGACTTAACTTTTGCCTTTTACCTTTTCACTTTTGCCTTGCCTAGTGCTGATTAGGAATGTCGTCGTGGACGACTTTGACCGGCGTGAGTTGCTCGCGGAACTTGCTGACGAGTTCGACCGAGCGACTGACGTTGTCTGCCAGAACCACTAGCAGCTCGCCTTTCCGCGCGTGGTTCAGCGCGTGATTGATGGCTTCGGGCGCACTGTTGAATTCCTTGATCGGCATCGACGGGTTAACAGACTTGATGCCTTCGATGACGAGTCGTTTAGAGTCGCCGGGCGCGCGCCCGCGCAGGTCGTCATCTTCACGCACGATGACGCTGGTGAACATCTGCGCGGCGATGCGACCGTAAAGCTGTAAGTCGTCGTCGCGGCGGTCGCCCGTGCCGCCGATGACGCCCGTCTTGATCTTGTTCGGGAACTTGGCGACGAAGCGTTGGAGAGCTTCCATCCCGGCGGGGTTGTGCGCGAAGTCTATCAAGACTGTGAAGTTGCCCATCTCGACCAGATTCAAGCGTCCGGGCGTCTGCGCGACCGACGGCACGAAGGTCGTGAGGCCGACGCGTATGTCTTCGATGCTGATGTTTTGCAGGAACGCGGCGAGCGTCGCGGCGAGTACGTTCTGAATCATGAACGCGGCGCGACCGCCGTAGGTCAAAGGAATATTGATGACCTTCTCGACCCGCACTTTCCACTTGCCCTTGAGCAGCGTGACATAGCCGTTCTCGAACACGCAGGCGATGCCGCCGTCATTTGTATGCTCGACAATGTGCGGGTTCTCTTCCTCCATGCTGAAGAGCGCGACGCGCCCCGGCGTGTCTTCACGCATGGCGAAGACGAGTTCATCATCCGCGTTCAAGACGGCGTGGCCGCTTCGCCCGACCGCACGCGGGACGACAGCCTTGACGCGCGCCATGTCTTCAATCGTTTCGATGTCCTTCAAGCCGAGATGGTCAACCGTGACATTCAGCACGACGCCGATGTCGCAACGGTCAAAGCCTAATCCGGCGCGGATGATGCCGCCCCGCGCAGTTTCGAGGACGGCGATTTCGACGGTCGGGTCTTTCAGGACGAGCTGCGCCGAGATGGGGCCTGTGTTGTCGCCGGGTTGAATGAGACTGTTGCCGATGTAGATGCCTTCGGTCGTCGTGAAGCCGACGTTTTTGCCGGAGTTCTTGACGATATGTGCGATGAGCCGCGTCGTGGTCGTCTTGCCGTTCGTGCCGGTAACGGCGATGACCGGCACGCGCGCGGGCGTGCCCGGAGGAAAGAGCATGTTGATGACATGCTCTGCGACGTTGCGCGCGATGCCTTCAGAGGGTGCGAGATGCATGCGAAAGCCGGGCGCGGCGTTAACCTCTATGATGCCGCCGCCGTTCTCCGTGAGCGGCGTCGTGATGTCAGGCGCGACCACGTCTATTCCGGCCACGTCGAGGCCGATGATGCGCGCGATGCGCTCGAAGAGCGAGATGTTGAAAGGATGAACCTCATCGGTTCGATCAATCGCCGTCCCGCCGGTGGAGATGTTCGCGGTCGTCTTGAGACGAAATATTTCGCCTGCGGGCAAGATAGTGTCGAGCGAGTGGCCGTGCGCGGCGAGCAGCTTTTCCGTCTGCGCGTCCACGTTAATCAGCGTCAACACGTTCTCGTGGCCGTAACCGCGTCGCGGGTCACGGTTCGTGAGGTCAATCAACTCTTGAATCGTGTGCTCGCCGTCTCCGATGACGTGCGCGGGGATTCTCTCCGCGACGGCGACGAGTTGGTTGTTGACGACGAGCGCGCGAAAGTCCTGCCCCGTCAGTGATTGCTCGATGATGACACGGCGCGAATATTTTTTAGCGAGCGGAAATGCCGCGCGAACTTCTTCGAGCGTCTTCAACCCGACGGTGATGCCCTTCCCGTGATTGGCGTCGAGAGGTTTGATGGCGACGGGAAAACCCAGCCGCTCGACAGTCTTTTCGATCTCATCCTCTTCAACAATCTGATACCCGCGCGGCACAGGCACGCCCATGCTGCCCAGCAGTTTTTTCGTCGCGTCTTTGTCGCCCGCGAGGTCTACGGCGATCATGTTCGTGCGTCCCGTGACGGTCGCTTGAATGCGCTGCTGGTTGACGCCGTAGCCGAGTTGGACGAGCGATTGAGTGTTGAGGCGAATGTGCGGGATGTCGCGGTGCTCTGCTTCCTGCACGATGGCTCCGGTGGAGGGGCCGAAGCGCACGTCTTCGCGTATCTCGCGCAGGCGTTGCACGTCGTCGGCGATAACGAGCTTGAGTTCGTCGAGCGGTTTGCCTGCGGCGAGGTCTTCAAAGAGTTTGACCGAAGCACGCGCGGCATAGCGTCCGGCCTCCTCTTCGATGTAACTGAAGACGACGTTATAGACTCCCTCTCGACTTGTTTCGCGCGTGCGCCCGTAACCCGTCTCCATTCCGGCGAGCGTCTGCAATTCCAGCGCGAGATGCTCTATGACATGCCCCGCCCACGTCCCTTCCTCGACGCGGCGCAGGAAACCGCCCGGCTCTTGATAACTACATTCGTGCGTCACCAGAGTCGGCATCACTTCTTGCAGGCGCGCGGTGAAGTTTTCGAGTTGGTCAGTCGGCCTCTGCTCGAAGTCCTCCAAGTCAAGCCGCATCACGATCAGCTTTTTCCGGTAGCCGCTCCAATAGTTCGGGCCGCGCAAAGCTTTTATTTCAAGAATACGCATAGTTAGTTTTTAGTTTTTAGTTTTTAGTTTTCAGTTTCAGACAAAGCATCTTTTCCAAGCTTTCAGATTAAAGCAAGTGTCTTTAACTGAAAACTAAAAACTGAAAACTGAGTGTCAGCTATTCGATGTCCGGCAACAAAAATTCTTCGGTCACGGGAATCGGCGCGCGGTGCGTGATGTCGTAGCGCAGGCCGTCGCGGAGAATGTGTAACTGCACGCCGGTCACGGCGAAGGGTTGCACATCTTCGACTTCGGCAATGTCATTGTAAGTGATGCGCGAACCGTCAACGACCGTCACGGTGCCGTCACCGCAGACTTCGAGCGTGCCATCATTCGAGATGACGACGGCTGTGTTCTCGTCAATCCCCAAACCGAGCTGGCGCGGGTTGTAAGAAACGGCGGTGATGAGACGGCTCAAACGCCCACGTTCTGTGAAGTGCTGGTCAATGATGATGTTTCGCAAGATGCCCAGCCCCGGCGAGAGGCGAACGGTGTTCTTGTGGGGATGCGAAGCCGCCTCGCCGCGCACGATCATTGACGCGCTCATGCCCGCCGCGCCCGCGCTCGACCCGGCCAACACGAGCGGACTGTGCCGCACGCGCTCTTCCAACTGTCGTGCGAACTCAGTCCCGCCGAGCATCGAGACGAGGCGCATCTGGTCGCCGCCTGAGATGAACACGCCCGTCACGTCTGCCAGCAATTCGTCCGCGTTGGCATTAATCACGGCCTGACGCGAAGTGGCGCGCAGGACTTTGACATGCTGTAAACCGAGGTTGCGAAATGTCTGCGTGTAGACATCTGCGGAAAACTCCGGGTAATCGGAAGCGACCGGGACGATCAGGATGCGCGCCTCGCTCTCACCGGCCAGCGCGACAAACTTACGCAGCAGCCGCCGCTCGTTATACTTATCTTCAGCCCCGCCGATGATTACCAGATGCCCGCCGATAAATTCCGGATCAGTAAATTCCTTCATCAAACTCAATCCCGTCAGTCAGGCGCGAACCACAAAAATTAACGCCTCAGTAGACAGACAGTTTCCCCTTTACATGTGAACTGTATTACATGTCATCACAAGTTGATAAATCTTGGCCTAGCGACTATGCAGTAAGACCGGCTTGAAGCGCAACTCTGCGAAACTGTATTCTGCGCATCTCCTATGAAACAGATTTATTGACGCAAGGGATAGCAGAGAAGAATTAAATCTGAACGAAGAAGATGACGATGAAAGTGATGCTGTCGGGCGTTCGGGTCAAATAATTTGTTGGCAGGCGCGTATCACAGATAACGCTCCTTGATAATATTGAGATGGCGCAACTCGTGGCCTGCGATGTGACATGAAATCATTTGTGACTTTCAGATTGTCTTCCAGATGCTTGGGGACGAGTCCATCGTCAGGCAGCAGCCCGATATAGCGAATAGTGTATGGCGCATATTCGCCTGCTCCGGGCTTTTCAATCTTCTTCATCTTTCGACTCTTTTATTTCTACCGGTGGAAAACCTGCGGCTTGAAGTTGACGGTTCAGCCCGGGGATGTCTTGTGACTCAATCGCTCGCCAGCGTTCGATTAGAGACGCGGCTTCGCGTCGAACCTCTAGCACGGCGACGGCGACTTGTGCTGTCGGCGCGGCGTCCACCGTTTGAATAATAGCGAAGAGCGTTTGCAGTTTCGTCAACACGGTTAGATTGAGCGGAGCGCCCGGACGGCGATTGGCAGCATTCGTAAGCTCCTGTAACTTCTTATTGAGCGCGTCAATTTGTGCCGCGACGCTTCCCTCGCCTGCGCGTGCGCGCAAGCTTGTGAGTTCCACGCTGAGCGCGCTCAGATGCTCGTTGATCGGTTCGAGTTGAAGCCACTCGTCATAGAGCTGCTTAGAAAGCTCAAACTGCCGGAGCAGCTCGGGGGTCGAAGCCTTAACACGCGGATCCATCTTCACATTAAGCGGCTGCGTGTAACGCTTACCATTGACCGTCAGCACGACCTCGTACTGTCCGGGCATCGCCCATGGCGAGATGACTTCGGGCGCTGTGTTGCGGTAGACGGCGGCAATCGGGTAATCGGGCTTGAGGCCGGGGACGGGCCGGTAATGCATATCCCAGAGAAAGCGATGCATGCCCGGCCTTGCCGAAAGCAGCGGCGGCGGGCGCAACCAGTAGGAGGGAATATTCAGCATCGGGTCAGCAGGCGGCACAGGGTCTTCGCTCGAATAGCGACGCACAAGCTGCCCGCCGCTATCGTGTATTTCGAGCGTGACCGGGGCGGATGCTTCTCTGCCTAAATAGTAGTCTATGATCGCGCCGTCCGGCGGGTTTTCACCTGCGGGAACGTCCGGCGGCAGTGGCGTATCAGGGTTCGTATTCCAACGGACGCGGAGAGCCGTCTGCGGGCGTAAGAGGGAGGCGCGGGAAGAGGCTAACTTCAAATCAAACTGGCGAAGCGGAGTGATGTTATCGAGAATCCAGAAGCCGCGCCCGTGCGTCGCCGCCACCAGATCGTCATCCTTGATGAGCAGGTCACGCACAGATGTCGCGGGCATGTTCAACCGCAAGGCTTGCCAGTTATCCCCATCGTCGAAAGAGACGTAAACAGCGCGCTCAGTGCCTGCGAAGAGCAAGCCTTTGCGCCCGGTGTCCTCGCGCACAACATTCACAGTTTCGCCGTCGGGGATGCCGTTCCGAATCTCTGTCCAAGACTTGCCGTTATCGCGCGTGCGATAGATATGTGGACGCAGGTCGTCGAGGCGTAAGGTGTTGACGGCGGCGTAAGCCGTCTGCGCGTCGAAGCGCCCGGCATCTATCAGAGAAATCTTCTGCCACGCCGAAACCTGCGGCGGCGTGATGTCCGTCCAATGTGCGCCGCCGTCCGTGGTGAGGTGTATGAGGCCATCGTCAGTTCCCGCCCAGATGCGACCCGCGTCTAAGGGAGAAGGCGCGACCGTGTAGATCACGCCGCGCTGCGTTGGTTGAGCAGTTGGCTGCGAGCGATACTTGCCGACAGTCGCGGGCACATCAAAAGTTTTTCGAGAGAGGTCTGGACTTATCTGCTCCCAGCTCTGGCCTCCGTCTTTCGTCTTCCACAAAGTGTTGGCGGCGAAATAAAGCACATGCGGATCAACGGGCGAGAAGATCACAGGCTCTGTCCGCACCATCCGAAAATCCGCCGACCGGAAAGGCTCTGGAAGAATATTCTGAGCCTGCGTCGTGCGGCGATCATAACGAGTGAGCTTGCCGCCGTACACGATGTCAGGATTGAGCGGGTCAGGCGTGACATAGCCGTACTCTTCCGCCGCGACCGGATACCAATCGCGGAATGTAATCTCTCCATCGTTCCCGCGACTGTTGATGCAGACCGAGCCGCTCTCCTGTTGCCCGCTGCACACGCGGTACGGGAAGGCGTTGTCCGCTCCGACATGATAGAGCTGCGCCGTCGGCTGGTTGTACCATGAACTCCAGGTCGAGCCGCCGTTCACAGTGATGATAGCTCCCTGATCGCTGCCGAGCAGAATGATGTTCGGGTTCACGGGATTGATCCAGATGTTTTGATAGTCGTCACCACCCGGCGCGCCCCGGATGCCAGTCCAGGTCTTGCCCACGTCTGTAGACTTCCAACAGACGATGCTCGCGGAGTAAAGAATCTCAGGATTCTTCGGATCGAATCTGAGCACCGGAAGGTCGCCGCCGCCGATGCGTGTGGCCGGTCGAGCGTCGGTCGTCGCTTGCTGCCACTTCTCACCGCCATCGTTGGAGAGGTAAAGATTCACGCCCGTCATGGTGGCAACCGCAGCGAAAAGGCGATTGGACATGCTCGGCGCAATTGCGAGATTAGCCTGCACAATCCCTACGGGAAGTCCTTTGGTTAAGCTCCGCCACGTTTTACCTCCGTCAGTGGATTTGAAGATTCCGCCGCCCGCACCGTTCCATGAGCCATTCTCCCATGGCCCCTCACGCGCTTCCCAGAGTGAGGCATAGACCGTGGCGGGATTCGACGGATCAAGCTGCACGTCAGCCCCGCCGGTGTTCTCGTCTTTATAAAGCACCTTCTCGAAAGTCCTGCCGCCGTCCGTCGAGCGGAAGATGCCGCGTTCTTCGTTTGGGCCATACGGATGACCGGCCACCGCGACGAACACGCGGTCTGCATTGCGCGGGTCAACCGCGATCTGCGCAATTTGTTGTCCGTCGCGCAAGCCCAGATGCGTCCAGCTCTTGCCGCCATTCACAGACTTATAGACACCGTCGCCGACGGAGAGATCAGGGCGATGCAACCCTTCGCCACTGCCCGCATAGATAACCGATGGGTTTGAATTGGCTACGGCGATGGAGCCGATGGAGCCTGTGGGCTGCTCGTCGAAAATGGGCATCCACGTGCGACCGTAGTCAGTGGTCTTCCAGACTCCGCCATTCACCTGCGCGATATAGAACACGTTTGGCTGTGAAGGGACGCCTGCCACGGCGCGCGTCCGTCCGCCGCGAAACGGGCCGATGCTGCGCCAGTGAAGCGCTTGCGCAGCTTCTTGGCCTGACTGTTGCGCGCCAACCATTATCTGAGTCCCAAACATCGAAACAACAAACAGCAGCGTCGCCAGAGCATATTTTGATTTTGCTCGCATCATTTTTTGGTGGTTAGACATTTGACGCAGATCATTGATCATCAGGATGGTAAAACTTCAACTGTTTGGGATAGCAGACTACAATGAACATCTATCCTGCTTGAAGTAGATAATCACCAATGCAAATGCTCAACGGCCCACCCAAATTTTGCTTATAAGAGTTTGTCCAGTGTGATTGGAAGATCACGTATGCGCTTGCCCGTAGCGTTGAAGACAGCATTAGCAACTGCCGCTGCTACGCCTGTGATGCCGATTTCCCCGACGCCGTGCGCGCCCATCGGCGTTAAGGGGTCGGGAATATTGAGAAAGTGTATTTCGATGTTCGGCACGTCCAGGTTAACGGGCACATGATATTCGGCGAGCGACGGATTGACTATCCATCCTCTGCGGACATCGAACAATGCTTCTTCGGTAAGAGCCATGCCCAGACCCATAATGATGCCGCCGCGCCACTGGCTCGAAGCGGTCTTCGGGTTGATGATTGTGCCGCAGTCGAACACGCCCAGGAAACGTGAGACGCGAACTTCGCCCGTCTCTTCGTCAACGCGGACTTCGCAGAACTGCGCGCCGTAAGAACCCATCGAGTATTTCTGCGACTCTGCGCCCGGCGCGGCTGCGCCTTCGGCTTCGATCTTGTCCATTTCAAATCGTTGGAGAATCGCGGCGAAAGTCTCGCCTTTCGTCGCGTCGTCTGTGCGATAGATGCCGCCGTCACGGAATTCGACTTCATCGAAACGCGTGCCCCTGAGCGGTGAGGCTTCATCTTCGCCGACAAGTCCGTGAATGGTTTTCTTCGCCTCATCACACGCGGCTTTGACCGCCGCGCCGACGCTGATGGTCGAGTTAGAGCCGCCCGCCACAGGCGCATCCGGGAAATTGGAGTCGCCGTACTCGAAGCGCACTTTGTCAAACGGCAAGCCCAACTCGTCGGCTAGGTTTTGCGCCTGCGCCGTCGCGCTGCCCATGCCCATCTCGTGCATCGCGCTCTGGGCGAGCGCCGTGCCGTCCGCGTGAATCTCTAATCGCGCCGCCGCCGGAAATTGATACGCCGGATAGTACGCAGTAGCGACGCCGTAGCCGGTGAGATGGCTGCCGTCGCGCGTCGTGCGCGGCGCGGCATTGCGTTTCGACCAGCCGAACATCTCAGCGCCGACGCGGTAAGCTTCCGTGATGTTCCGCATCGAGAACGGAATGTCTTTGACCGGGTCTGTGTCCGGTTCGTTGCGCGCACGCAGCTCAATCGGGTCGATGCCCATCTCGTGCGCGAGTTCGTCTATCGCCGATTCGAGCGCGAACGTGCCGACGGATTCACCCGGCGCGCGCATGGCAGTATTGGGCACGATGTCCAGATTAATAATCTCTTGCCGGAGCCAGATATTTTTTGCCTTGTAAAGATGTCGAGCCGGAAAGCTAAACTGCTCTGCGAAACCGTTGTGGTCGGTGGTTTGCGTCACGCCAGTGTGGACGAGCGCGGACAACTCGCCCGCCTCATTAGCGGCGAGCGCGACACGTTGTTCGGTCGGCGTGCGTCCGCCGACGGAGAGATGCACTCCCTCGCGCGAGAGCACGATCTTGACCGGACGCTTCGAGACTTTCGCCGCCGCGACTGCGAGCGAAACATGCGCCCAGGCGTTGCCTTTGCCGCCAAAGCCGCCGCCGACGAATGAACCGATGACGCGCACATTTTCTTTGTCGAGTGAAAACTTTTTGGCGAGCATCTCCTGAATGCCGATGACGTATTGAGTTGAATCGTAGACGGTCAGGTTCTTTTCATCTTCAGACCACTCGGCCAGCGTCGCGTGCAGTTCAATCGCGTTGTGATTGAAGGAAGGCGTCGTATAAATTTGGTCAACTTTGTGCGTCGCTGCGGCAAGAGCTTTTTCCGCATCGCCCTTTTTGAATTCCGGTTTTTCTCCAATGACTTGCGACGGCTCGATGGCGTTCTCTTTCTCCGCTTGAAAAGAGAGCCGCGCCGCTTCCTCTTGATACACAACCGAGACGAGAGTCGCGGCGTGCTCGGCCTGCTCATGCGTTTCGGCGACGACGACGGCGACGGGTTGGCCGTAGAAGTAAATCTCGTCAGTATTCAGATACAGAATGGTCGAAGATGCCGCGCCCATCTCTGTGCTGTCCGAGCCGAAGACGGGCGTCTTCTTCATCTCCGGCGCGTTCTCGTGTGTGAGAATGGCAATCACGCCCGGCGCACTTTCGGCTGCGCGGGCGTCAATGTTTTTGATTCTCCCTCTGGCAATGCGGCTGTAGACGAGCGTGCCGTGCGTGATGTTTTCAACTTTGTATTCGGCGGTGAATGTCGCCGCGCCTGTGACTTTCAAACGCCCGTCAACACGGCTGAAGGGTTGACCGATGGCTCCATGCTTCACGATGCGTGCACTCATCGCGCGCCTCCTTCACTCGCCAGAGTTTTCAGCACGCTGACAATCGTGCGTTGCGCGAGCTCGATTTTGAACGAATTGTGTTTGTAGCCGCGCGCCGCTTTGAGTTCTTTAGCCGCCGCCGCTTTGAAAGTCTCTTCGCTCGCTGCTGCGCCCGTCAAAACTTGTTCAGCTGCGACCGCGCGCCAGGGCTTGTGCGCGACGCCGCCCAGCGCGAGCCGCACATTCTTGATCGCGCCGTCTTCGACTTCGAGCGCGGCGGCGACCGAGACGAGTGCGAAAGCGTAAGAAGCTCGGTCACGCACTTTGCGATACATGGAATTGCTAGCGAAGGGAAGCACAGGTAGCTCGACCGACGTTATCAACTCGTCTGGCTGCAAGTTCGTATCCATCTGCGGCGTCTCTTCAGGCAGACGATGAAAATCAATGACGGGAATCGCTCGCTTGCCATTCGTGCCCGTCACATGAACCGTCGCATCGAGCGCGGCAAGCGCGACGCACATGTCCGAAGGATGCGTGGCGATGCAACTCTCGGACGCGCCGAGGATGGCGTGTATGCGATTGAAGCCTTCGAGCGCGTCGCAGCCCGCGCCGGGGTCGCGTTTATTGCAGCGCGATTCGGTGTCGTAGAAGTAGTAACATCGCGTGCGCTGCATGAGGTTACCGCCCGTCGTCGCCATGTTGCGAATCTGCCCCGACGCGCCGTTCAAAATCGCTTCCGACAAAACGGGATAGCGTTCGCGTATGAGCTGGTTGGCGGCGAGATGGCTATTCTTGACGAGCGCGCCGATGCTCACGCCGCCGCCGGGCAACTCTTCAACTTGCGCGAGCGGCAGAGCTGTCACGTCAACGAGCCGGTCGGGCTGCTCTACTCCCTCGCGCATCAGGTCGACGAGATTCGTACCTCCGCCCAGAAACTTCGCGTTACGATTTTGCGCGACTGCTTGAAGCGCCATCCCGACATTTTCGGCGCGCGCGTAAGCAAAATTTTTCACTGCGCCTCCTTCTCGAATGTCTCGCGGATTGCCTCTACGATGCCGACATACGCGCCGCAGCGACACAAATTTCCGCTCATGCGCTCTTTAATCTCTTCGTCGGAGAATTCCAACTCCGCCCCGGATACGTTTTCCGTCACTGCGCTCGGCATGCCTTGCTTGAACTCCGCGAGCATACCGATGGCGGAACAGATTTGACCGGGCGTGCAGTACCCGCACTGAAAACCGTCGGACTCGATGAAGGCGGCTTGCAGCGCGTGCAGTTGCTCGTCATTACTGACGCCTTCAATGGTCATAATCTCTCTGTCTTGATACTGCACGGCGAGCGCGAAACAGGAGTTGATGCGCTCATTATCAACGAGCACGGTACACGCGCCGCACGCGCCCTGATCGCAGCCCTTCTTCGTCCCCGTCAGCCCGACGTATTCGCGGAGCGCGTCGAGCAGCGAAACGCGCGGCTCAAGCTGCAACTCGTGCCTGATGCCGTTGATTCGCAGGATGACCGGCATCACCTCGCCAGCCGCCGATGTAACGTCGCTGTTTGTTTTACTCATTTGAAATAGTCCTCATCACTCGCAGCCCGCTTGAAAAGCGATTGCAACTCAAGAGGCTGCGAAACAACACATCACAGGAGCCAAAGTTTTTACAAGTCAGGTCAACTATATTATTAGCCCTCCGGTTATTTCAAATAAAAATTCTCCGGCAGTCAATTATCAGCGAGGCCAATCAAAAGATTTGTGCCGAGATGGAACGACGCTCGGCCTTGCACAAATCTTCAGGTGAATGAATAAAAAAGTTTTGAATTAGGTAACACTTTCTGAATTAATGTGCAAAGCTGTACGGGTTATATTTTAACCTGGAGAGATGTGATTGAGAGTGAAAGATTCATGGCAGCTTTGACCGATACGGAAATTCCAGCGCCCATCACACACGAGAAAGTTCTCGTAGTCTTCAGCGGGTTGCTCCTCGTCATGCTGCTGGCCGCTCTGGACTCGACCATTGTCGCAACGGCTCTGCCAACCATCGTCGGCGAGCTGGGTGGGCTGGCACACCTGTCCTGGGTCGTCACCGCATACCTGTTGGCGCAAACGGTCGTCACGCCGCTTTACGGTAAGCTGGGCGACATCTACGGGCGCAAGGGCGTGCTTCAGGCTGGCATCATACTCTTCCTGCTTGGCTCTGCGCTTTGCGGGATGAGCCGTAGCCTGACGCAGTTGATTTTGTTTCGCGCCATTCAGGGCTTAGGAGGCGGCGGGTTGATGGTGACGACGCAGGCGGTCGTCGGAGACATCGTCGCGCCACGCGAGCGCGGGCGTTATCAAGGCATCTTCGGCGCGGTCTTCGGCGCGGCGAGCATCGCCGGGCCACTTGTCGGCGGCTACTTCACGACGCATTTCTCATGGCGATGGATTTTCTACATCAACATTCCGCTCGGCGTGATAGCACTAGCCGTGCTCGCCGTTACTTTACCGGCGCGCGGGCGGCGCGTGCGCCACTCGATTGATTACGTCGGCGCAGCGCTCCTCGCCGTCTCGCTCTCTGCAATTATTCTCGTCACTGATCTGGGCGGCACGGAGTACACCTGGTCATCCCCGCTCATCATCGTGTTAATAGTCGTGGCGGTCATTTCTCTCCTCGCCTTCCTGTTTGCTGAAGGACGCGCTGAGGAGCCTGTGCTACCGTTGCGCCTCTTCGGCAACAGAGCCTTCTGGGTCACCTCCGCAGTCGGGTTGATTGTCGGCTTCGCTTTATTTGGTTCTGTCACTTACCTGCCGCTTTTCCTGCAAGTGGTAAAGGGAGCAAGTCCTACCGCGTCGGGGCTTCAGATGCTGCCGCTGATGGGTGGCTCGCTCGTCACCTCTATCATCTCCGGGCAACTCATCAGCCGGACGGGTCGCTACAAAGTATTCCCGCTCGTCGGCACGGCTTGTACGGCACTCGGGCTTTTCCTGCTCTCTCGCATGGGGACGGAGACCGGCGCTCTCACGGCATCACTTATCATGCTCGTACTCGGCCTCGGCCTCGGCCTGGTGATGCAGGTGCTCGTCATTGCAGTGCAGAACTCAGTCGAGTACAGAGACCTCGGCGTAGCGACATCCGGCGCGACGCTCTTCCGCCTGATCGGCGGCTCTCTCGGCACTGCTGTCCTTGGCGCAATCTTCGCCGCACGGCTCACTGCTAATCTCTCTCGGCTGCTACCTCAGGGCGCGGAAGGCGCGGGTCTGGGGGCGGGCGTTAATCCGCAAGTCCTCTCGCAACTCTCCGCCGCAGTTCGTATCTCTTACGCGCAGGCGTTTACGGCCTCATTGGCTACGGTCTTTCTCGTCGCGACCGCCATCGCAATCTTCGGATTCCTGCTCACGTGGCTGCTGCCGGAACGCCCATTGCGCGAGACGATTGCGGCGGCCACCGAGGGCGATGTAGGCGGGGATGTCGGACAGGCGTTCGCCATGCCGACGGGCACTGACCCGCTCACGCACATACAGCGCGGACTCTCAGTTCTGGCCGCCCGCGATGAGCAGAGGCGTTATGTCGAGCGGATAGTCGCCCGCGCCGGCGTAGATTTAAGCCCGGCAGCGGCATGGCTGCTGGGGCGTGTGGAGAAGGACTCAGAGCTTGACCCGGCGAGCCTGGCGCGCTCTCACCGAATTGAACCTGATCGTGTCAATGCAGCTCTCGTCGAGCTCTTAGATCGAAGTTATATCGTTGAAACTAATTCCGAGGACGGAAAAGGGCGGAAGCGCGTCTTGACGGAGGAAGGATGCCGTGTGTTCAACCAACTGGTCATAGCTCGTCGCGAACACCTGGCGGAACTCTGGCCTGAGTGGTCGCCGGAACAGCGCGAGGAAGTCGCAGACTTGATTCGCCGCCTGGTGCGCCAGCTCGTGCCTGAAGCGTGAGTTCAACCGTCGTAAAGGATTCACCTACGTCAAGGTTGGACGAATAGGCAATACCCATCGCAGCGTCTGCAATGTCGCAGAGGACGCCGCCGGGCAGCGTTCCCACGGGATTGGCGTGTGCTTCAGTTGCCTGAAACTCGGGCGATTTTTCCTTCGCGTTTACTCATGAATCTCTCTCCTCCAAACGCGTTTCAAGTCGTTGCCGAAAGTGTTCCTTCGAGTGTCGGGTAATCGGTGTAGCCGTGCTCACCCGGCGAATAGAAAGTGGCTTGATCCGGCTCGTTCAAGGGCGCGTTGAGCCTGAATCTTTCGGGCAGGTCAGGATTAGCCAGAAGCTTAGTGCCGTACACAATCGCGTCCGCTCCGCCCTGTTCCAACAGCGTCTCGCCAGATTCTTTCGTGAAACCCGTACCGGCGAAATAGACGCCCTGATAGATTGGGCGCAGTTTCGCGTGCCAGCCTTCGCCCGTGAAATCGCCGATGTAGATGTATGCTAGCTTCCGTTCATTCAACCGCTCGACGATGTATGGGTACACCGCGTCGGCATCCGTTTCCTCAATGTCGTTGAATTGTATGCGCGGCGAAAACTTAACCCCGACCCGCTCAGCGCCGACTGCCTCGATCATTGCGTCCAACACCTCGAAGAGGAATCGGGTGCGGTTTTCAATCGAGCCGCCGTATTCATCCGAGCGAAGATTCGCGTTGGTCGAAAGAAATTGCTGTACGATGTAACCACTCGCCGCGTGCAGCTCGACGCCGTCGAAACCAGCCGCGATGGCATTCTTGGCGGCGGCGGCGAAGTCTCGTACTGTCTGCGCAATTTCTTCTTTCGTGATTTCGCGCGGCGTCACGAATTCCTTCATTCCCTCGTCGGTGTAATTCTGCCCTTTCGCACGGACTGAGCTTGGAGCGACCGGCTGTGCGCCGTCAGGCAGAAAGTCTGGCAAAGCGATCCGCCCGGTGTGAAAGACCTGCAAGAAAATCTTTCCGCCTCTCTCGTGTACAGAGTCGGCCACCGGTCGCCAGCTTTGCACTTGCGCCTCAGTGTAGATTCCGGGTGTGCGGACATAGCCTTTAGCCATCGGCGAGACGTTGGTTGCTTCCGTGATAATCAAGCCCGCCGAAGCGCGTTGGCCGTAATACTCAGCCGCGAACCGAGGCTGGATTCCTTCGTCGTTGGCGCGACTGCGTGTCATGGGAGCCATGATGATACGGTTGTCGAGTACCATATTTCCGACCCTCAGCGGGTCAAAGAGCGTTGGCATAAGATTCCCCCTCAATGATTTAGACTTGTGATAAAAGAGCAACCGCGTCTTTGCCGGTTAGCTCCTTGTTGTAAACGGCGGTGCCGGGCTGTTGGCGGCGGCCTCCTTCATGCAGAAAGCCCGTATCGACAGCCGCAAACCCGATCTCTTCAATCAAGCGCGCGACCGTTTCTTTCGCTTCCGAGTCGTCGCCGGCGATGAAAATCGCCCGCCGATCTTCAAGCGGCAAGTTCGTGTCGCCCTGAGTCTTTAGGTGCTCGAACCAGATGGTATTGAACCCTTTGACCAGACGCGCTCCCTTCAAGTGCGACGACACAAGCTCGCTTGACGTGGTTTCGTCATTGTCGAGTTCCGTAAAGTTCCCATCGCGGTTCGGGTAATAGTTCCCCGCGTCGATGACAACCTTGCCTTTGAAAGCGGCGGCGGGAAGCGTGCTGAATTTCACGAAGGGAACAGCGATTAAGACCACCTCGCCAAAATTCGCGGCGTCCTCAATTGTCGTCGCTTTCGCCTTCGGACCGAGTTCCGCGACCAACGCTTCCAGCCCTTCACCGCCACGCGAATTGCTGAGCGCGACTTCGTGCCCCGCGCGCACGAACAGCTGCGCGGCGTTCGCCCCGATATTTCCAGAACCGATGATTCCTATTTTCATTTTCCGTCTCCTTAGCAATTATTTAGTCGTGTCGGCGCTTATGCCGCTTCGTGAAATAAGCTCTCGAATCCGTGTGTCGCTTCTGCGACTTTCTTCCGGCGCAATTCTCGAACCCATCCGGTGACAACCGTGACCGCCTCACGCTTCGTCTCGTCATTAGAGTTTTGGACGCGCTCTCTGCCCTTCTCTGTCAGGGCTGCTTGCGTATCCTGGCGCTCTGTACGCTTGATGACCTTGATTCGTTTTTCAGTAGCCATAATTATTCTTCTCTATCTTTTGAGAGTCGGCCTCGATTTCTGGAACAATTGTTCCAGAATGTGCTAAAAATTTTAATCCAGCACTGAGAGCGTCACCCTAACAACATCTTCCAGCGTCTTGCGATCTCGTGTCGCCTTCGCCATCAGTTGCAGCCCTTGCATGCTGCTGTAGAGGAATCTCGCGACGGCGCGGAGATCGCGGCCTCCCTTGATCTCGCCCTCCCTTTTCCCGCGCAGGAGCGCGCGGTACAAAGCATCCTCGGCGACGGCCAGGTTGCTACAAGTTCTGGCCGCAGTCTCCTTGCAGCGGCCAGCCAATTCCGACATCGCGTTGCCGACGAAGCAGCCGCGCCGCTCTCCATCACAGAATGACCCTTCGACAACGCCTTGGAACAACTGACGCAACGCCTTCTTGACAGAACCCGACCTCTTCAACAGTTCAAACAACTTGCGGCCTTCCACTTCGCGATAGCGGTCGAGCGCCTGTAGATAAAGGGCGTGCTTATCGCCGAAGGTGTCGTAGAGGCTCTGGCGATTGATGCCCATGTGCTCGACTAAATCCTGGATGGACGCGGCCTCATAGCCGCGCGACCAGAAGACCTCCATCGCCTTCTGGAGTGCCTCGTCCCTGTCGAACTCTTTGTGGCGCGCCATCTGAACTTTCTTGACCTCAAGGAAGCTTATACTCTTTCTGGAACGATTAGTCAAGAATAAAGACCGCCTCACGCTGAGGCTCTGGCTGATCCGACTTTGCTCATAAAAATGGCGACAAATACTGACATCTCAACACCGATTTGCCTTGACTATATTACGGCTCGTTTGCGCGGGCGTGTGACACAAAGAGGAATTTATTGTAGTGCGCCAACCAGAAATAGTTGAAGTTTTACCGCCCTGACGATCAACAACGTGGCTTCATTCTCGAAATCCAAAATATTTTAGCTTGCCTCTCTTCCCTTCTCCTCAAATCAAATTCACAGTCCGGTATGTTTTATGCTGAAGACACAAAAGTTTGCCGCGTGGGGTGAATTATATTGACAGGACTCTATCGACGCGGTTAAGGTGTCTGGTCATGAACAAGGAATTATCTACATCTGAAGTAGCAGCACGATTGGGCGTGGCTGCAAGGTCAGTCAGGCTTTGGTGTGCGCGCGGGCTTTTCCCCAATGCTTATGAACAGCAGACATTACGGGGGCCTATCTGGATGATCCCTGAAAAGGATTTGAAGAGCTTTACGCCTCCAAAGATGGGACGGCCACGCACGCGCAATATCGGCACCGATGAATCAACAGTTGCGGAGAAGGCTGCATGATCACAATTGCGATTGCCAATCAGAAGGGCGGCGTCGGCAAAAGCACCACGGCGGCATCCGTTGCCACGGAGCTCGCTATTCGTGAGTACGAGACGCTGTTGATTGATGCAGACCCACAAGGAAACGCGACGCAGATTTTCTTTAGTCCGGAAGTCGTTAAGTCCACGCTGTCAGATGTATTGATAGGTGGCGGCAGTGACCCGGCAGCCTCTCTAATCGATATGGGCATGACCACAGCCATCCCCCATCTAGATATGGTTGCGGCCACCATCTCGCTGGCGAAGTTCGAGCGCGAAAGTCCTCTGGCCATTACTAAGCTTCGCACTGCACTGAAAAATATAGCGGACCGTTATGACTTCGCCGTCATCGATACGCCGCCCAATCTCGGGCTTCTTCTGACCGCGACTCTGACAGCAGCTAACTATGTGATTATTCCGGTCAAAGCGGCTCCGTTTGCTCTTTATGGATTCGATGATCTGATGGACGCGATCAACGGCGCGAAGAGTCTCAACGAGGGGCTTCAAGTCCTGGGCACCGTCTGCACGATGTTTGATAAGCGGATGAACGTATCCGGCGCTTCCCTGCTGGAACTCAAGTCAAAGTCCGGCGATTGGATCTTTAATACGGTCATTCATGCACAGGCCAAGCTCGAAGAGTCCCCTTTTGTTCACCAACCGATTCAAATTTATGCCCCCAACACCCGTGGCGCACAACAGTATTCCGAGTTGACCGATGAAATTATTGAACGGATGGGAATGTCAGCCAAGGCTTCTCATCTGAGTGTGGTGCGTAAATGAATGACACTAAACCCAAGCCACGCAAACCAAAACTTGAGCTGCGTGAGTCAGCCATGCCTTTGCGGGAGGAGCGAAAGCTTGATCCGGGGCATCCGGCTGCTCTGATTTTCGAAGAGGTCAGGAAAGCGGAAGAGGCTGCTACCAATACTAGCCCTGCACAACATGCCACCCCTGCACAGCATGCCACCCCTGCACCACGTGCAGCCGCTGCACAAAACGTATCGGAACCCCTGCACCGTGCCACCGCTGCACAGCATGCCACCGCTGCACAGCATGCCACCGTCGCCGGATTTACTCGCATTCCGAATGACCTTCTGGATCGCATCTTGCCGACCTTAGATACCTTCGATCAATCATTACTGGTGCGCCTTTACAGGCTCTCTCGTGGCTTCAATTCCGACACCTGCCGTGTCAGCGTCCCAACGCTTGCAAAGTCTTGTAATATCAGCGATAGACAGATTAGAAAGAGCATTGTCAAGCTCGAAACGCGGGGTCTGATCCAGCGAATTGAGCAAGATTTCGGGAACAAAAATATAGCCTTGCGCGGAACGACATTCAGAGTCCTGATTTCAGACCCCACCCTTGCACGGCGTGCCACCCCTGCACAACAAACCACCCCTGCACAGAGTGCCACCCCTGCACAGGGTGCAGCCAATAAAGTAAAAGCTTTAAAAGAAAACACACAAACACAGGACACGCCTGCGGCGGGGGTGCGTGTGGGTTCCAAATTCTCAATCGAAGAGTGTAGGCATTATGCAGATCATCTGCGTTCGACAGGACAGGGAATCACTAACCCTGGCGGCTATGCGACTACGATTCATCGCACGGGCGAGGCGGACGCATTGATCGAAACATATCTGAATCCGGCACAGATCGCGCAGAGCATAGCTGCCAGCTCTTGCCCGGACTGTAACGGAACCGGGTTCTATTATCCGAATGGAAGGGAACAGGGTGTGGCTAAATGCCCGCACAGCCAACTCACAGGCTAATCTAAAATGTTTTTGGGTTTGTTCTATTCTCCCTCATTTGAGGTGGAAGGTCAGGCAAGAGGCAAAAGCGTACAAAATCGGCAGCTTTCTGCGGTCTGCTCAAGATAGACGTTCTGGCCGTCCCGCAGGCTTTACAAAAGAGCCGTTTTCGAGACGGTTTCACCTGATGTTTCACGCCTATAATTTATCTGAATAATGATAGCTTATTGAGGGCGACAGCTTTCTTTAACAGGCAATTCCGATAATGCTGATTTTACGAATATTCTTGGCGCTGGTTTCTATTCAGCTATCGCATAAAGGCAAGCAAACAAAGGTGATTCTGGCGAGATAAGAGTGTCATAGCTTCAGGGTACTCCTGTTCCTTTCCCGATGCCAGCAGATTTTACTCTCAGGTGAGTGAGCGCATGTCCCGGAA
>DASWRG010000062.1:0-32712 GCA_036403295.1 Pyrinomonadaceae bacterium | reverse complement strand
CGCGTCGGACACTGTGAGCACGGTGCTGAGACAAACTATCAGACAGCTTGTGACGCCGAACTATCTGCGCGGACGCATGACGAGCGTCAATATGATCTTCTTCATGGGCGGGCCGCAGTTGGGCGAAATGGAGGCGGGCGCATTGGCCGCAGCTATCGGCGCGCCGCTCTCTGTCGTCACGGGCGGCATCGGATGTTTGATTGCGGTCATCTTCTCATTTATCTGGGCGAAGAATCTTTTGCGATATGAGGGCGAGGCATAAAATTCAGTTTATGATGCAATCTGATAAATAGCGGGGCGGTATCTTGGCTGTGGGACAGGCTTGCCCGCTTCGCGCGCCGCTTCCAGCCATGCCGCTTTAGCAAGCTCGACTTGCGCCAGTGCTTCGGCAGGCGTGCTGCCAAAGGCAGAGCAGGCTTCCAAGTCAGGAATGTCGGCGATGTAGCCCTCGTCTTCTTTGCTATAAAAAATATTGATATGGTAATCCTTCATAACTCGTCCCCTAACTCAAGATTATATCGCTCGACAAGTCGCAGGAATTGACGAATCTGATACGGCTTTGCTTTGCCTTCGACATTTTGCAAATTCACCAACTCTGCGATCTGGGAGTGAGCGAAAATATGATGGCTGCCGCTCACGCGCGATAGATGAAACCCAAATGCTTCAACAAGCGAAACCATATCACCAAAGCGTATGTTCTTCGAGCCAGCTAAAGCTTTTTCCAGAATCTTCTGTTTCTTCATTCCGCTCCGGCGGCCACAACTTCCGCTCCCAGTTTCGCGCCGAGCGATGTGCGCCACGCCGATTCAATCTCTTCGACGCTGAGATTGACGACCTCTGCGCCGCCCGCTTTGATGATTAAACGCTCGCCGCCCGTGCGTCCGAGCACTGTCAGCGTTGAGCCGAAACGCGCGGCCATCTGCTGTATCCCTTCGAGCGCGTTTTCGTTGAAGCTCAAGATGATGCGCGATGGCGTTTCGCCAAAGAGTGATGCGTTGAGAGAAAGATTTTTATCATCCAACTCAATCTCCGCGCCGACCGGCGAGCGGTTGAGAGATGAAAAGCAAGCTTCAGCTAATGCGATGGCGATGCCGCCGTCCGAGCAATCGTGAGCCGACGTGAGCAAGCCTTCTTCAGCCGCGCGCAAACACGTCTCCTGCACTCCGCGTTCTCTCTCAAGATCGAGCGCGGGCACGCTCCCGCTCGCAATCATCTCTGCGGTCGTGCGGCCTTCGATGACGGCTGCATATTCGCTGACGCTCAAATCATCAAACGTCGCGCCGAGGAGCGCGATGAGGTCGCCCGAATTTTTGAAGCCGGGTTGAATGATACGCCGCGCGTCTTCGACGAGGCCAACCATCCCGATGACGGGCGTCGGCAGGATGCCGCGCCCTTCCGTCTCGTTGTAGAAAGAGACGTTGCCCGAAACAACAGGCGTCTCAAACGCGCGACAGGCTTCGGCCATCCCGTCTATCACTTCCGAAAAAGCCCACATCACTTCCGGCTTTTCGGGCGAAGCGAAGTTCAAGCAATTCGTAATCGCAATGGGTCGCGCGCCGACGCACACGACATTGCGCGCAGCTTCGGCGACGATGAGCCGCGCGCCCTCTCGCGGATTGACAGCACAGTAACGACCGTTCCCGTCCAACGTCATCGCCAGCGCGCGTCGCGTCTCCTTGATACGCACGACCGCCGCGTCAGCCCCCGGCAAGACAGCCGTGTTCGTCCTCACCATGTGATCGTACTGGCGATACACCCACTCCTTCGACGCGATGTTCGGCGCGGAGACGAGCCGCAACAAAACTTCGTTTTGAAGTTTAGAATCTGAATCCGAACTGATTGAAGCTTGTTTCTCATCGAAGACAGGCGCGGTCGGCGGCGCGGGCGAGATGATGTCAATGCCGCCGCCCACAGCCGCATCTTCATCCTTCATCCTTCCGTCTTCATCCTTGCTCTTCATCGGTCTTTCATAACGCGGGGCTTCGTCCGTCAGAGCCGCGACGGGAATGTCCGCGACCGCCTCTCCTTCATGAAGGACGACCATCCGCGCGCCTTCGCGGACGCGACCGATGACGACCGCATCCAAGTCCCACTTGCGAAAGATGTCAACGACCTCGCGCTCTCTGCCGCTATGAGCGACAATCAGCATGCGCTCCTGCGATTCGGAGAGCAGCATCTCATAAGCCGTCATCCCTGATTCTCTCTGCGGCACGAGCGAAAGATCAAGCTCGATGCCCGTGCCTGCGCGCGCGGCCATCTCGCATGATGAAGAGGTCAGGCCAGCCGCGCCCATGTCTTGAATCCCCGCGACCGCGCCGCTTCTCATCGCTTCGAGACAGGCTTCCAACAGAAGCTTTTCCAGAAACGGATCGCCCACCTGCACGGTCGGACGTTTCTCCAAAGCCTCTTCGTCAAACTCCGCCGAAGCCATCGTCGCGCCGTGAATCCCGTCGCGCCCCGTCTTCGCTCCGACATACAAGACAGGGTTGCCGACGCCCGTCGCCTTGCCGAAAAAGATTTGATCGTGACGCACGAGGCCGAGCGCGAAAGCGTTGACCAGAGGATTCAAAGCGTACGCGTCATCGAAAGCGACTTCGCCGCCGATGGTCGGCACGCCGAAAGCGTTGCCGTAATGAGCTATGCCTGCGACGACGCCCGCGAGCAGTGCGCGATTGCGTCGCCCATGCTGCGTGTGTTCGAGCGAGCCGAAACGCAAGGAGTTCATCGCCGCGACGGGACGCGCGCCCATCGTGAAGATGTCGCGCAGGATGCCGCCGACGCCCGTCGCCGCGCCCTGAAACGGCTCGATGAATGAAGGATGATTGTGCGACTCGACCTTGAAGGCCGCGCACCAGCCGTCGCCGACATCAACCACGCCCGCGTTCTCTCCCGGCGGAACTATCACACGCTCGCCGGTCGTCGGCAGCCGCTTCAAATGGACGCGCGAAGATTTGTACGAGCAATGCTCTGACCACATCACGGAAAAGATGCCAAGCTCGGCGAAGGTCGGCTCGCGCCCCAAAAGCTCCGTGATGCGTTCGTATTCCGCTTGCGTCAGATTGTGCGCGCTGATGATTTCAGGAGTAATCATAAGAACAATGAATAGTGATGAGTGACAAGTGATAAGTCGGAACGGAGGATTCTAGCCTGTCACTCGCCGCTTGTCACTTACACGCGCCCTCTTTGCGCCTTTGCGCCTTTGCGTGAGAATAATTTTTCACGCTGGTGGCGCAAAGGAAGAAAGGAGTGTCTTTTACTTCTTGATTAAATTATCGAGGGCGGCGCGAAGCTCTGCGGGTTTGACGCGGCCTTTGTGCTTGAAGACGATGTTGCCCTGCTGGTCGAAGAGGAAGGTGACGGGGAGCGCGATTGCGCCTTGCCATGTGGGGTCAACTTCTTGGAAGGCGGGCGCGGGGTCTGTCAGATTCAGTAGATAAGAGACAAGCTGTTCGGCGTGCATCTGGCGAAGGAATTCGGGGACGCCAGTCTTCAAGTCGGACGGGTCGTCGAGCGAGATGAAGAGCATCTCGACGCCGCTCTTCCGGTAATCTGCTTCGAGGCGAACGAGGTCTGGAAACTCTTCGCGGCACGGCTCGCACCACGTCGCCCAGAAGTTGATGATGACGGGATGCGTAGCCTTCGTCTCGCCGCGCGGCAAGAGCTTTTTGAGACCTTCAAGATCAAGCTCGCGCACGATTGGAGTCGCGGCTGCTGCGCCGGCTTCGGCCTTCTTCGCTTCCTGCGCGAAAGCGGCGCACGCGTTCGGCGCACGCCGCTCAAAGCTCATCGAAGTGAAAATCAACGCGCAGAGCGCGAGGGATAAAATGCGCTTCATGCTCGCTTTAACTTAGCCACGCTTGATCGAGCAGCCGAAGGCGTCGACTTCCGATTTCGCAACCGGCTTGCCGTCGAGCATCGCGTCAAGTGCATCGCGCAACTCGCTCGCGGTGATGTTCGTGCCGCTTCTGGAATTGTCAATCCGCCCGTGATAGACCAGCTTGTTGTTAGCGTCGAGCAAGTAAGCTTCGGGCGTCACCTGCGCGCCGAGCATGTCGGCGATCTTGCTTCCCTTGTCCTGCAACATCGTGAAGGTCAGCTTGTAGTCGGCGGCATGAGCTTTCATCTCATCAACGCTCTCGCCCTTGTTGGCGTTGATGCCGACGACATTGATGCCGCGCGCGCTGTAATCCCCGGCCAGTTTTTCCATCCGCTCGTTATAACCACGCACGACCGGGCAGCGCGCCGAGAGGAAAATAATGACCGTCCCGTTCTTGCCTTTGAGGGCGGAGAGCCACATGTCTTTGCCGCTCGTGTCGGGCAGCTTGAAATCTTTGACGGTCGAGCCGACGGTCGCCGCGCCTTCAATGGTCGCGCCCTTGACGACGCCGGGCGGAATCATCAGCACGCCGCCGATGAGCATTGAGAGAACGAGCGCGAGGACGAGCGATTGATGCTTTTTCATGATCTTACAAGTGCTCCTTAATTTCAGAGATAGCGGAATCGCCAGCTTAACAGCGACGGGCGAAAGCTGACAAGCGCGCGGGGACGAGCCGGAAGCGATTGGTGATGAAGGGAAAGAAATCTGTGATGAGCGGAATTGAATAAATGATTTAGCCACAGAGGACACAGAGGACACAGAGAAAGTTCAAATAGAAATCATTTAACCCTCTGTGCTCTCTGTGTCCTCTGTGGCTAGTTTCTTATCTGTCCTTTCCAAAGTAAACAGCCAGAGCATCCGATTCTCTTGCTCATTGAAAATATGGCTGGCTTCGATGACGCGCCAGAAGCCCATGTGCTGCCAGCGTCCGACCGTGAGCTTGTTGAAGAGCGGCACGCTGTGGCCGCTCTCGATGGCCGCGAGCAGAGCGCGATTGCCCGGACTCAAATGTTGATCGCCGCGCCGCCCCTGTCCGGTGTAGTAAATGCGATTGCCCGTCTCGTTTTGTCTGTCAGGATAACAGGGGTTGATGCGCCCGAAGTCGGTCAGCAGCGAGATGAGCCGACCATTTCTTTGATAGACGCCCTGCTGTATGCGATGCGTCCGGCTGACTTCAGCCCAAGTGAGAATACGCATGATTCAAACAGGCTTACAGATTTGAAATTTGAGATTTGAAATTTCAAATCTGTAAGCCTGTGAATAGTTTTATGGCACATACGCGGACGGCACGGGTACGTCGCCCTGTGTGCCGAACGCCTGCGCTCTGAATGAGTCGTCGAGGCTGTTGAGGATGTACCAGCCGCCGTCGCTCGCGCGCCAGACGGCGACATCCGTTTTGCCATCACCGTCAAAGTCTGCCGGGAGAGGCACGTCCGCGCCCGTGCCGAAAAGCAGACCCCTGAAACCGAGTGTGCTTTGATGTATGTACCAGCCGCCGGTCTGTGGACGGAAAATAGCAATGTCAGCTTTGCCGTCGCCGTCGTAGTCCGCCGGGACAGGCCGGTCGCCGTTTGCGCCGAACTGCTGCGCGCGGAAACCCTGACGGCTTTGCTGTATGTACCAAGTCCCCGTCGAAGGACGAAAGACAGCGAAATCCGCTCGCCCGTCGCCGTCGAAATCGGCGGGCGCGGGCAGGTCTCCGACCGCTCCGAAGAAGAGTCCGGTGACCGAGCCATTCGAGCTGTTCAAGACGTACCAGGCTCCGGTCGAGGGACGAAAGACCGCCACGTCTACGCTCCCGTCGCCATCGTAATCTTGAGAGACAGGCTTGTCTCCGTTTGTCCCGAACTGTAGTCCGGCAAAGCCCGCGCGGCTTCGTAGTAAATACCAGGCTCCGGTCTGTGGACGAAAGACTGCGAAGTCCGCTTTGCCGTCGCCGTCATAATCTTCGGGCGCGGGCACGTCGCCCTGTGCGCCGAACGGTTGAGCCGTAAAGCCTCCGGTCGCGCTGTTGAAGGCGAACCAGTAACTGATGTTCGGACGAAAGACCGCGAGGTCTGCTTTGCCGTCGCCGTCGAAGTCAAAGCGAGGCCGCACTGTAATCGTCGTGAGGCAAGACGTGTGCGTCGTCACGTAACCTGTGATGGCATCGCGCGAAACCTGGCAGAAGGTCAAGACGCTGTTCGGCCCACTGCTCGAAGCCATGATAGTGCCCGCGCAACCGGGTACTGTGTCCGGATGCGCCGCCGGTGCGCCCAAGCTGTGACCTATCTCATGCGCCGACAGAATGAACTTCTGCGGCGCATCAACGACGCGGCCATGTATCCCGTAAGCATTGCCCGGCGTCGCCGTGTTACAGACCTGCCCGACGTAAGTCAGACCGGCCAGGTTGACGACCGCTTTGCCCGACCAGAGATGCGTCAGGTCGCGCTGGACGTTGGTGAAATTGGCATTCCAGTAATCTCTGAAGCTATTCAGCAGATTGACTTGCGAATTGCTCATGAAAGGGTCTTGCGTTGACCAGGCGTGCTGGAAAGTGATGGCGAAGGTGAGGCCGATCTCGCGCCGATAAACGAGGTCTACCTGATTCATGATGCTGAGGATTTCAGCGTTCGCTTGCGTCGCGCCGCCCGCAGCCGTGGCGTACTCGAAATCCGCTTCCGTCGCCAATTCGACTTGGAGGAGGTTTGAAGCGGGCGCGACCGCCACACGCGGAGCTGCATCCTTGACCGCCGTCTCCACACGCTCATTCAAAGTCGCGTTGGCGCAGGAAATATTTTCGCTCCGAATCACATCGGCTGCGTTGTAGAGCACGAAGTCGTCAACCTCAGCCGCCGCCGAATACCTGTGCGCAGGCTCGACGAAATAACTCGCCTCCGGCGTCAGAATCAGCCCCTCGAAACTCTCTTCGTCAATCGTGAAGGCCGCGACCGCGTTCTCCATCCCGACGACAAAGCCCCTGTAAGTGTTCACAGGCGCGCGTTCAATGGCGTGCCTCTCGCCGCCCGCGACTGTCTCTTCGCCGCGATAGCCGGGCGCGCGCATGTCGTTCGGCTGTAGCACGAGTTCGTAAGTTTTATCGCCCGTCGAGAGAGCGACGCGGCCTGTGCGGCGAAGCTGCTCTGTGGCCGCAGACGGCGAGAGCTTGATTAAATCGCGGCGGCGAAAAACTTGATTCAAATCCTGATCGCGTCGCGCCGCATCCTGCGCGGCTTTGCGCGCCGCAGATGTTTTCGTCGTGACAGAGACGACCAACAGCCCGCAGGCAATGAGGATCACACAGACGATCCATAAATTTCTTGTCGGCTTCATTAAAACTACTCCTTAAAGATGGACAAACCTCTTGGCTCAAAAATTCGGATGGTGAGAAAAAATTTAAGGGAGCGCCGGAAGCAATAACTCCCGGCGGCGGGGTAATGAAAACATTAGACCCCTCAAAGCGCGTATGTCAACAGCGATGGATAAGCCAGTGGAAACGCGCGCCATTTTAGGCTATCGCGGCGAGCGTGGCCGCGAGCGAGCGAAAGATGTCGCGCCCGTCGGATGAGCCGAGCAGGTCTTCGCACGCTCTCTCCGGATGCGGCATCAAGCCGAGGACATTGCGCTCGCGGTTGCAGATGCCCGCGATGTTGGCGCGCGAGCCGTTCGGATTGGCCTCGGCGGTCGCAACGCCGCTCGCGTCGCAGTAGCGAAACACAATCCGGTCTTCGCTCGCCAATTCTTCGAGCGTCGCGTCGTCGCAGACGTAGTTGCCTTCCGCGTGTGCAATCGGAATCCGCAAGACGCTTCCCGCGCGCAGTTGATTCGTGAAAGGCGTCTCAGTGGTTTCGACGCGGACGCTGACGTGCTCGCAGATAAAATGCAGGTCGCGGTTGCGTATCAACGCGCCGGGCAGGAGTCCGGCTTCGCAGAGGATTTGAAAACCATTGCAGATGCCGAGGACAAAGCGGCCACGCGCGGCAAACTCCGTGACCGAATTCATGACGGGCGAAAAGCGCGCGAGCGCGCCCGCACGCAAGTAGTCGCCGTAAGAAAAGCCGCCCGGAATAATCAAAGCATCGTAGGCGCGCAGATCCGTCTCACGATGCCAGATAAAATCCACCGGCTGGCCGACATGCTTTGAAATCACGTGATACGCATCGTGATCGCAGTTTGAGCCTGGAAAAACTATGACGCCGAATTTCACCGTTCAATCTCCACACGAGCAATCATCAAAGAGCCAGAGGCTACCTCAACTTTATCACGCCTCGTTTGCGTGCCGCCAGTGTGACTATAACAAGAATCTGCCCAAGTTTATTAGAAGCGGCCCGGAGAGATTCCCACAAAGTTTGTTGGCCTTCCCGACTGACAGAGATATTTTTTACTCAGTCGTTAGAACATTGCAAGGTAATTTTCACGATTGCGTTAACTTTTATTACATGATAAAAGAGTGATATGAGTAACGACCTCCTGACGACCCAAGAAGCGGCGGCAGAGTTAGGCGTGACAGATTCTCGCGTGCGGCAGCTAATTCTTGATGGCAAACTGCCTGCTCTAAGATTTGGCCGCTCGCATATGATTAAGCGAAGCGATTTGAAGCTTGTAGTAATTGGCAATAGAGGTAGGCCGCGCAAAGAGGCAAAGCTTAAGAAGAAAATGTAAGCCCCAAATGTAACGAAGGAAGCATCATGTCCTCTTTGACCGCTAAGAAGAGTAAAATAGATAAAGCTGCGATGAAGCCGCCGGGGTTGGAAAAGGCAGAGTCGCCACAAGCTATTGAAGAGAAAATTGGATTTAATGACCCGGCGTTCGCCAGCAACAAGCTCCTTCCGGTGCATCGCTGGATTCCGTGGATTGCTGGCTTTTCGAGTGACTTCGTTAGTAATGCGTTGGATAGATACCTGATAGCACCCGGCAAGGTGCTGGACCCCTTCTGCGGTGTTGGGACAACGCTTGTTGAAGCGGTGGAGCGCGGCCATGATGCTACTGGTTTTGAAATCAATCCATATGCTGCGCTCGCTAGTCGCATCAAGGCAAATGCTCACCTCATTGATCTTGATAATTTGCTCGCCGAGGTATCTAAGTTAGAGTCGTTCTATTCGCAGAAAGCCTCTAATGGCTATGTGCCGCAAAGCGAAGTTCCAACAGGCTTTAAGACTCGCGCTGAGTTTTACAATCCGAAGGTGCTCCACAAAGTTCTAATTGTTCAAGACTTTATCAAAGACATTAAAGATGAGAGCTTGCGCGATTTATTCAGGCTGGCGTTCGCCTCAACAATGGTGCGCTACTCAAATTACTCTTATGAGCCAAGCTTAGGGAGGCGCGTGGCAGCCGGTAAGCAGGAGATTGAAGACTTCCCTGTTGAGCAGGAGGTATCCAAGAAGCTCAAAGAAATATCGGAAGACGTTGCCTGGCTGCAAGACCACATACCTAGTAAGAAGCCGCATGCCACAGTCATTAACACATCATTTTTCGATTGTGAGTCGCACCTTGCTTCTGGCAATGTTGACCTTGTGATTACTTCACCGCCTTACCTTAATAATTATCACTATAACCGAAACACAAGGCCGCAACTTTATTGGTTGGGATTCGCACAGCAACCGAGCGACTTTAACTATCTCGAAGATGCTAATTTCGGTAAGTTCTGGCAGACAGTACGCGGGCAGAAGCGGCTGGATTTAGAGTTCGACTTACCGGATACGGATATTAAAGAGAGGCTGGAAGAATTACGGATGCTTAACCCGCATAAAGGTATCTATGGGGGCAATGGATGGGCTAACTATGCTGCCTCATACTTCAATGATTGTCGCCGTTTCTCTGAAGGCTTGAAATATGCCCTACGTTCCGGTGGCACGGCATTAGTTGTTATCGGTAATAGCATTTTGCAAGGTATGTTGATACCGACAGACGTTTATTTTGGAAAGATTGCCGAAGCTGTCGGACTAGAACTTGTGCGAATTGATATACCGCGCTCTACTCGCGTTGGCAACAGCATCATAAAGTCAGACGTGCGCGTTGCTAAAGCGCAAGACAAGCATCAGCTTTATGAAGCTGTTGTTGAGCTAAAAAAGAGATGACTGCTCATAGTAGCGTCGTACTTTAGCTTCGATTCCTTCTATAGTTGGCTTTTCGCCCGTCCATCGTCCAACCCATACTCTACCCGGATGCAACGTATCCCACTCATCCAGCAATTGACTATAGCGTGACTTTGAGGGGTCGTTATTACCAAAGCCATCTATGAGTTGATTCCAAAGCGGCTGATACCTGCGTATCAGTTCAGCCTCCACTAAAGTAATTAAGTCGCTCTCTACACCACGCAGAATCATAAAACGACACCTAAAGTCCTCAACGCGCAACGTACTTGCCGCCGATTTTATACTTCTAAAGTGTTTGCTTAATCGCTGGAATAAGTCTCTCGACTCGCCTTTAGTGGCCGTTCTTCCTGTGCGCCATCCTCTCGGAACTGACTTGCCAACATATATTGGTATTGTGTAACCACTGCTACGATTCATTTCGGCTATTCTATCGTACAAGTAATAAGCCCCGGTATAGTACAAGGCGTAAACGCCAGACCCTGCAAATCTATTAGGCGGTGGTAGCGGATGCACTGGCGTAGACTCAAGAAATTTAATAGCATCCTCAACGACGCTCTTAAACTTCGGTGAATGGAAAGTGTGAATCTCAGGGTTGAAGTTAGTTGACATTAACCGAACGTTCTCGTTCCTTTTACTTTTTCTTTCTTCGGTGGCTTCGTAGAGGCGCGTACTTGAACAAGCTTATAATCCATGATGTGCTTTTCCAGCGCGGCTCGCTTCTCTTCAGGAGTCAATTCACGCGCAGGGAATTGAGTTTCTAACTCTAATCGCAACGCGTTAAACTTTGCTACAGCTTTCTTTTCTGTCGGGGTTCGCAAAATCTCTACACCTTGCATAGTAATAACGTAAGAGCCATCCCGCTCTTTAACTAAGTGCAAATCACCTGGAAGAAAAGAGAGCTTCACACGAATGACCTCATAATACTGCCGAATTTCACTGTTCAATCTCCACGCGATAATCTTCGATGACGGGATTCGACAAAACTTCGCGCGCCATGCGTGTGGCGGCCTCGCGCGCGTCCGGTTCGGCGAGCGCGGAGTCCAGAGCGATCTCGAAGTATTTGCCCTGTCGAACATCGGCGATGCCGTTGTAGCCCAGTAGCTCGACCGAGTGCTGGATGGCCTTGCCCTGCGGGTCAAGGACGCCTGATTTGAGTGTCACGTAGACTTTGGCTTTCATAACCGAATTTTAATCTCCCACGGAAATTTTACGGCAAAACATTGCGTAGTGCGTAGTCCATGACATAAGATTTCATGCCGCCCGATGAGAAAGTTGAAAAGAGATGACGAAATCGTTTGTCAAAAGGGCGCGAAACCCTCCTCCGGTTCACAACGTTTTTCGATCAGTTTAATGCACAGGGTCGCGCGCCACGCACGCGCGCGGCACAGACGGTCTAACAAAAAATATTTCGTTAGTAGAGGAGAAAATTTCAATGCAGAATCCGCCGCCCGATCAACAGGGCTATGGTTATAACAACCAATACGGCACGCCGCCGCCCAACGCTCCCCTGTCCACGCCGCCCGGAGGCGGGCCGAAAGACAAATCCGCCATCGGCATGGACGCCAATCTGGCTGCCGCACTCGGCTACCCCGTCGGGCTAATCGCGATCATCGAGATCATCATCGAAAAGCAGAATCGGTTCGCGCGTTTCCACGCGCTGCAATCAATCCTGTTTCACGTCGCGTGGGTCGTCGTCTTTATCGCAGCCGCTATCTTCCTCGGCATCCTGACGGCGATCTCGAACGCGATGGTCTTTCTGGCGATCCTCATCTGGCCGTTGCTCCTGCTCGCCTATCTCGGCAGCCTGATCTTCTGCGCCTACAAAGCTTATCAAGGCGAGATGTTCAAGCTCCCCGTGATCGGCGACATGTGCGCCAACTTTGCGAACAAGTAAAGAAGTAATGAGCGATGAGGGATGAGTGACAAGCTATTTGTCTTTATCTTGTCCCTCATCCCTCATTACTCATCACTGTCTTTAAAGACTCGCGCGAAAATCACGTCCACATTGCGCAGGTAGGTGTCGAGCGAGAAGACGCGCGCGATCTCTTCGGCGGAGAGATGCGCGCGGATGTCCATGTCGTCTGCGACGAGCGATTGAAAGTCGCCGCTTTCGTCCCAGACCTTCATCGCGTTACGCTGCGCCCACTCGTAAGCCTGTTCACGCGAGACGCCTTTCTGCGTCAGCGCGAGCAGCAGTTGTCCGCTAAAGATCAGCCCGCGCGTCGCGTTCAGATTCTCAAGCATGCGTTCTGGATACACGACGAGGCCGTCCAATAACGAAGCCGTTTTCGCCAGCATGTAATCGAGCGCGGCGGATGAATCGGGCAGGACGATGCGTTCCGCGCTCGAATGAGAGATGTCACGCTCGTGCCAGAGGGCTACGTTTTCGAGGCCGACGATTGAGTTGGCGCGAACCGTGCGCGCCATGCCGCAGATGCGTTCCGAAAGAATCGGGTTGCGCTTGTGCGGCATCGCTGAAGAACCCTTTTGCCCGCGCTTGAATTTCTCCTGCGCCTCGCGCACCTCCGTCCTCTGCCAGTGCCTCACCTGCAAAGCGAACTTGTCGAGCGACGAAGCGATGATGGCGAGCGTGCAGAGATATTCCGCATAACGGTCGCGCTGGATAATCTGCGTCGAGATGGGATCGGCTTTGAGGCCGAGCCGCGCGCAGACTTTCTCTTCGACTATCGGATCAAGATGCGCGAACGCGCCGACCGCTCCGCTAATCTTGCCGACCGCGACGCGCTCACGCGCTAACTGCAAACGCTCACGATTGCGGCGCATCTCGGCGTACCAGAGCGCGAAGACGAGGCCGAATGAAGTCGGCTCGGCATGTATGCCATGCGTGCGCCCGACCTGCGGCGTCCGTTTGAACTCAAACGCGCGTCTCTTCAAGACTGTTTCAAGTGCGTCAATCTTTTCGAGCAGGATGTCGCACGAGTCGCGCAGGAGCAGAGCGTTCGCAGTGTCCACCACGTCCGAAGATGTCAGGCCGTAATGCACAAAGCGCGAGGCCGCGCCGATTGATTCGGCGAGATTGGTCGTGAACGCGATGACATCATGATCGGTCGTCTTCTCAATCTCATTAATCCGCTCGACCGTGAAAGCGGCGCGCGACCGTATCTCTTCGAGGGCTTCGCGCGGAATCGTGCCCATCTCAGCGTGAACCTCGCAGACGGCCAGTTCCACCTCAAGCCACTTCTGAAACTTGTTCTGCTCAGACCAGAGCGCGCCCATTTCGGGCAGGGTGTAACGTTTAATCATAGTTCAAGGTTCAAGGTTCAAAGTTCAAGGTTTAAGATGTTCAAGCTCTAACCTTGAACTTTGAACCTTGAACTTCATTTTAAAGCGTCCGAGTTGACGAAATATCGTGCGAGCAGCCAACGCCCCTGCCGTTCGACGAGCGTGAAGGTCTCCATGCCTTCGCCGCGCTCGAAGGCGGTTTGATATTGCACGATATAAGTTTGGCCGGGTTTTGCGCCGCCCATGTTCTGCTCTCCGCGCGCCATGTGAAAGGAGCGGTTCTTCACGCCGCCGAGTTTTGTCCGCAGCGTCTTGAAAAACTCTTTCGTTTGATCGAGCGTGGCGGCCTCGCGCCATTCCTCGGCAGCTTCGCGGTAAATCTTTTCGTCCTGCTCCGCGCTGATGTCTGCGGTCACAATGTCAATCGTCGCCTGCGCGCCGGGCGGTATGCCGAGCTGCTTCTCGTTTCTGTGACACGCAGTTAAGAAGAGAGCGGACAGGATAAAAATCAAAAGCATCTCGCGCAAAGGCGCAAAGGCGCAAAGAGAAGAAGACGCGCGTGTGACTTTTGAGAGCTTGTTTTTTATGCTTTGCCTTTGCGCCTTTGCGCCTTTGCGTGAAATTTTCTGTCTCATCAAAACTCAATCCACGGCGTCGGCTCTTTCGGATGCGAGAGCGTGATTTCGGTTTCGGCTTGAAAGAGCGGGGCGCGTTCCCTGAGCGCGCTTTCGGCGGTCAGCTTGGCGACGTATGGATTGTTGGCGCGTTGCGACAAGTGCGCGAGCACGATGTGACGCGCCGCGCCGTCGAAGCCGTCTCTCAGCCACACCGCTATGTCTTCGTTCGAGAGATGGCCCGTGCGCGACAGGATGCGCTGTTTGAGTTCCCATGGATAAACCGAGCACGCCTTGAGCATGTCGCGGCTGTGATTCGATTCGATGACGATGGCCGCGCAGCCTCTCAGGCGTTCGGTAATCAGCGTCGTGATGCAGCCGAAATCCATCAGCGTCGCCACCTTGATTCCGGCGTGCGTGGCCGTGAAGCCGAAGTTGTCGACCGCGTCATGCGGGACGGTGAAGGGGTGAAAATCAATCGGGCCGATACGGAAATCCCTGCTCGACTCGATCTCTTCGACGCGGTCGCGCAGGATGTCCGTGCGCTTGCGCGGCTCGTCGTTCGAGACGCCGTGCCGCTCGCCGATGTAAGCCTCGCGCGTCTGGCCTGAGATGTAAACGGGGCACTCCAAATTTTTGAGCAGCACGCGCAGGCCGCCCGCGTGGTCTCCGTGCTCGTGCGTGATGATGACGCCGTCGAGGCGCGAAGCGTCCTCGCCCATCAAGACGAGCCGACGCATGGTCTCCTTCGCGCTCATGCCTGCGTCAACCAGCACGCGCGTCTCGCCCGCCACAATCAGCACGGCGTTGCCCGTCGAGCCGCTTCCGAGTACAGTAAATTTCATCTACAAATCCGCGACCAAAACTATTCGCTCAAACTTAAAAGAGATGCTATCTCAACTCAATCTTAGCCACCTTGTTATCGCCCACCACGAAGAGATTGCCCGCCGCGTCAAACGCCATGCTTTGCGTCCAGAACGGAGCGTTAATCTTTTTCAGATAACGACCGTCGGGCGAGAAAACGTGTATGCCGACGGTCAAATCTGAGACGTAAACATCGCCCTGACTATCAACGGCGATGGCGTTGGGCGACTCGAACTGTCCCGGCTCTTTGCCGCCGCCGCTAAAGCGATTGACGTATCTGCCGTCGGCTGTGAAACGGAAAACCGCCAGATCTTCATTATCATAATAGAATTCGCCATAAACGCTACCGAGCGCGTAGATGCCGAACACATTTCCGACGCCGTCAACCGCAACTTTGACGGCCTCGACCGGAATTCGTTTGTCGAGCTGCGAGCTGATGAACTGATGCACGCGCTTCGTCGCTTTGCCTTTCGCGTCAAGGATGACAAGCTCATCGTCTTCGCCTTTGGCGGAGACGACGGCCATGCCGCCGTCGGCTTTCAATGCCGCGTCAACAATATAATCCGTCCCGTGCGCCGCGCCGAGCGCTTCGCCAGTCGCGCCGTCGAACTTGAGCACGACGCCGCCGATGACTGCGTAGACTCTGCCTTCGCGGTCTGCCAGGAGGCGAGCCGGCCCGCCGCGAACCTTTGAGTAATATTCAGTGCTCTGCGGAATCGTCCAGAGGCTCAGGAATTTTCCCTGCGAGTCGAACTTCTGTATCCGCAAGGTGTCGTCGGAAACGTAGATGTTGCCCGCGCCGTCCACCGCCACTTCCTGCGCGTCCTTGAACAAACCTTGCCCCGTTCCTTCTCCGCCGAAAGTCAGAGCGTAATCATTCGGCAGCCGACCGGCTGGCGGAGGATTCGGAATCGTCGGAGGCGTTGGAGGCCGATAAGAATAAGTACTCGTCTTGCTCTTTGGATTCCACACAAAGAGCATCAGAAGCATGAAGCCGAATATCAATACGACACAGAGCGCAACCACCCGGACGAACGAGAGATTCTGTCTGCTCGACGGCGGCTCGTAACCACTGAAGACCGGAGGCGGAGAATAATGAATAGAAGGAGGAGGCGCAGGACGCAATTCCGGCGGCACGATGACAGCCGAATGGCAATACGGGCATTCGACCGTCGAGCCTTTAATCGGCTCGGATTCCAGAGACGCGCCGCACTGCGGACATGAAAATACTTCCATCCTCACGCCCTCCGATTCAGACAATAAATAGGTTCGCCCGACTTTCCCTTTGCGTCCCTTTGCGTCTTCAATCTTTGCGGTCTTTGCGGTTAAGTTATTTTTTAACGCAAAGCACGCAAAGTGAAATCACGCCAAGAGCGCAAAGGGTTGAGTGCCTAAGTCACTCAAATTTCCAGACGCGAGCGGTCAATGCTAAAGCCGTTGAGGTTGCCGAGCGCGGCGAGGGCGAGCGCGTCCGAAGTGAATGAGGCGCGTGCGACGCGCTTGAGGTCTTCGGGCGTGACGGCTTCGAGCCGACTGATAATCTCGTCGGGAGAGATGCTGCGTCCGTGTATGATCTCCTGCCGCGCCAGCGACCCGGCGCGCGTGCTCGAAGATTCGAGGCTCAGCAGGATTGAAGAGATGCCCTGATCTTTAACCAGCCGCAGCTCTTCCTCGCTCACGCTTTCGCGGACAGCGCGGCGCAACTCTGCGAGCGAGAGGTCAATCACTTCGTCCAGATGCTCAGGCGATGTTCCGGCGTAGATGTTGAAGACGCCCGCGTCCGTGTACGCGCTCGCGCCCGCGCCGACCGCGTAGGCCAAACCGCGCTCCTCGCGTATGGATTGCCAGAGGCGGCTCGATGTTCCGCCGCCGATGACCGAAGCCAGGAGGCTCGCGGCATAGCGTTCAGGGCTGCGCGCGTCAGGCCACGGGCACGCGATGATGAGATGAGCCTGTTCAAGCTCCTTCTTCTTCTCAATCAGAATCGGCGCGGCGGGCGCGGGGACGTTTGCTTGAAGGCTAAGGCTTTCATCATCTCGCGCGCCGTCTTCGTCAAAAACGCGTGTCGCCAGTTCGACCAATTTCGCATGCTCGACGTTTCCGGCGGCGACGATGACGAGATTGTGCGGAGCGTATTCGCGCCGGTGAAACTCCGCCGTTTTGGATTTGTTAAAGGTCGAGACGGTTTCGGCAGTGCCTTCGATGGGGCGACCCAAAGGATGATTCAGAAAGTAGGCGGCGTTGAAAAGCTCGCCCAAAAATTCGTCGGGCGTGTCTTCGACCATCTTCATCTCTTCGATGATGACCCGCTGCTCGCGCTGTAAATCCTCTTCATCAAAACGCGGGCGCGCGACCATGTCGGCCAGCAGGTCGAAGGCTTGCGTGAGGGCCGTGTCCGCGACCTTCATCGTAAAGCCGGTCACTTCATGCGTGGTGAAGGCGTCGAAGTGGCCGCCGAGGCGGTCTGATTCGACGGCGATGTCGAGAGCCGTGCGCGTCCGCGTCCCCTTGAAAACCGCGTGTTCGATAAAGTGGCAGATGCCGTTCAACTCCGCCGCTTCGTGGCGCGAGCCGCGCCTGACCCAAATGCTGACCGTCACCGAGCGCAAACCCGGCATGTATTCGGTTAAAATCGTCAGTCCGTTTGAGAGTCGTGTTGATTGAATCTGATCTTTCATTACTAATGCTAAATTCGGTTTACTCAGTGATAATCAGTTGAATAATAAGCGAGCTTTGCTAAAGAACGTGGCATCGTAACATGCGGAAAAATTAGCGGCAAACGCAAGCGATGATTGATAGTGGCTCAGTTTCAGAGAATAAGCCGCGAGACAATAAGAAGTTTCGCGCAAAGGCGCTGGTGGCGCAAAGGAAGAACGCTAAGCTATTGAATGCTAATTGCTCTTGGCGTGCTTTCCTTTGCGCCTTTGCGCCTTTGCGCGAGCTTCTTTCGTGAGGTTGATTCACCTGAAATTTCAAACTGAAACACCACCTTATTTTTTGGTGAAGAGTTTGAGTTGGTAAGTAAAAGATGACGGGCTTCGATCTTTAGATTTATATTTTATCTTCACTTTTATGCTGAACTCGCTGGAGGCCAGCTCGGTGAGGTAAAAAGGATATTTTTTATCCAGCAGTTTATCTACCCTGCGCCTCTGGTTAGGGAAAGTGGGAGGCAGAATGTATTCGACGTATTCGATCTGGTTCAGTGTGGATTGATCCGCTTTCACAAATATCTTCCAGCGATACTGCCCCTTGTCGATATAGGTGGCCGTGTTATCCACACTCGGCTCTGTGGCGAAGGTGTTCAGGCTTAGCAGAAAAAGAATACAGAGACTTAGAATTGCCTGAGCAGGCATGATGGAGATGCGAGAACTAATCATTTGCTTTTACCTCCTCCAAATATAAGATCGGCTCAAAGGGTTTATAATCGTCCATCTGCCATCGCTGCCCTGACTTTCTATGCTCTATCAAGATAAAGCTAAAAGTGGTTGTTTTAGTGATTCCGTCTAAAGGCAAAACAAACGAGTTGGAAGAAGCCCCCGGAAGTAAGTTAACGTTTTTAACTTCCGACCCGACTATTTGATACGTGCAGGACAGATCCGCCGCCGTTAATCTGGCATAGGGTTTGGGAATCAAGTTAAGACGCATCCCGACAGTCTTCGATTTGTCCGCCTCCTCTCGCATTTTGTCGATTGTATCGTCCGACGCTTTTATCTGGCCGTTCAACCGTTCGATTTCTTTGTCATAGTTACCCTGCTGATCGAGATAGCCCTTCCACTGTAAGAAGAAACTACTGAGCGACAAAATGAAACCCATGAGCACGAAGATAGTGAGCATTGATAGTTCCATGCTCACCCCCAGTCCGGTGAATCTCTGAGTTTTTTGCGCTATCCATTTGGTTTTAGGAATAAAGAGCGCGATCAAACAGAGAAAGACTATCAGCACCCCTAGCACCGGGAGAAACTGCAAATAGGGATTCGGATTTGAGCTATCGGCAAAGAAGATGCGAAGAGGGAAAATATACGTGAGCATGATTCGCCTCCTTGGAAGGCTGATGATTTTCAAACTGGTGGAATCCGCAGGATGGCGGTCTGTCACCTTTTATGATTGCTCGTCTATGGGCGTCAAGCGAGGAAGAGCTATATGCTCGTGCATTTTAACGCTATTCCTTAGCTTTGCAAGCAATTATTTGGTAGTGGCTCAGTTTCAAACAGAACGAAGAAAAACGGGTTCACGCAAAGGCGCAAAGACGCAAAGGAAAACAGCTTGGCTTTCTTTGCGCCACCAGCGCCTTTGCGTGAGCTTCTTTATTCCAAAGTGTATCACTACCAATTATTTTCCTCTGCCGATAGCGAGCTTCAGCGACGGAAAATGGGATGTGACCGGATGCTCATCGGGCAGCAGACATCTCTCTCCGGCATCTCAAAGTCGAAATCCGTCATCAGAGATTCAGCACCAAACTTCCGAAGGCTGCTTGACACAATTCGCGCGATTAGCGGAAAATGCACGGCGTTCAGGCGGGTTTAGCCTAAAACTCCGACTTTAGCCGATGAGCGTTCGGCCTCGCGCGACACTCCGACTTGTGGCCTCTTGTTTTTAAGCGGAGGTGAGATTTCTATGATGCCAAAAGGCATTCAGCACCGAAAATTCTGGCATATGAAACTGACGCTGCTGGCGTTGGTGTCGCTCTGCGGAGCGGGACTTCCTTCGATTTACGGCGGCAGTCGCGCTCCCGCGCTCGGCACGGTCAGCGGCCTCGTTAGAGACAACAAGGGCAATCCGCTCGCGGGCGTCGTCATCGCGCTTTTGAAAGAGGGCGCGAACGAGATCGCCAAGCAGACCTTGAGCGGAGCCGACGGTAGCTTCACGGCCAGAATCGCGCCCGGTCGTTACAGCCTCCGCGCCGAAGCGGACGGCTTCACGCCAGCCTCTTTCCCAGCCGTCCAGATTCGCCAGAGCGACGAATTGAGTTATCGCTTTAACCTGATTCCGGTCGGCTCAGGCCGCACTACGCCTGAGCGTCGCGCAGACCGCGACAGCGCGAAGTGGCGACTGCGCGCCGCGCAAAGCCGTCGCTCGATCTTTCAGGAGCAGGAGGGCGAAGACCGGACTATCACCGCCGCGCTTGAGGCTGATGAGAGCGAAGCGGCAGATAATATTCCGGAGACGGGCGGCGCAATCTCAACGCGCTCGGAATGGAAGCGGCGCGCGCGCACAGAGGGCGTGCTTGAAACTTATGCCGTCGCTTCGTCAAACAGCTTCGTGCCCGGCTCTGTCGGAATCAATTTCGCGTTGGCGAGACCGGCTGGCAAGAATGTCCAGTTAGTCTTCGCCGGACAGTTCGGCGCGGGCGCGGTCGCCGCTCAGCGTCTTGAGACGACCGCGCGTTGGCGCGTCAATAATCGTCACACCTTGAGTTTCAGCGCGGGGGGAATGCGGGTTGGCTTAATCTCTCCGGCGGACAAATCGCGCGGCATGCTCGGACAGGTCTCTCTGCGCGCGGTTGATGAATGGGTCGTGCACGACGGCGTCGTCATCGTTTACGGTCTGGACTATTCGCGCTTCGTCGGCAAGAGCAATGCTGCTGTCGTCAGCCCGCGTCTCGGCTTGCAGTTTGACGCCAACGCGCGGACGCGCCTGCGCGCGGCTTATGCGCCCGGCGGCGATGAGACAGAGGCGCAGAGCGTCGTCAGTTTTGAAGATAGCCGCGTCGTTTTCAAACAGCCGGAGGTCGCGCCCGTCGCGCTCGTGGACGGTCGCGCCGTGATGGAGAAGAGCCGCCGTTTCGAGTTCGGCGTCGAACGCATCCTCGATAATGAATCGAGCGTCGAAGCGACTGCCTTTTTCGACACGACGACGGGAAGAGGCGTCGGCCTCTTGAGCGCGCCGCTCGCGTCTCTCAACGGAGAGAGCGGCGAGGCTTTGATGAGCGTCGCCAATCAAGCGGGCGGGGCGCGCGGCCTGCGCGTCGTCTACTCGCGGCGCATCACGCAAGCCTTGAGCGCGTCAGCCGGATACTCTTTCGGGCGCGGTCAGAATCTCTCGCCCGGCGCGTTGACCAATCCGGCGGAGATTTTCGACGGCGGATTTTTCCAGACCGTTGCGGCTCAGCTCAACGCAGACGTGGGGCGCGGGATGCATGTGCAGACTGTGTTTCGCTTCTCGCCGAACGCGACCGTCTTTGCGATTGACCCGTTCGCCGGAAGGCTGGCGGTCTTTGACCCGTCGCTCAGCATTCTCATCACACAGGAGTTGCCGACCTTCGGTTTGCCCGTTCACGCCGAGGCCGTGATTGACGCGCGCAATCTTCTGGACACGCAGGTCGGGGTTGAGAATACCGAGAAACAGATGTTCGTCAACGCCATGCGCCGATCCTTGCGGGGCGGGATTTCAGTCAGATTCTAATACGGCTTAAAAGGGGAAAGGGAACGGTTGTGAAAAGGGTTGAGCGATAAATCCCTTTTCCCGCTTTCTTTTCCCCTTTTTGCCTTTTGCTCCAAATTCTCGGAAAACTCCGAAAACTTGGATAAATCTCGCGCCGCCCTTTCTCCGGTAATTTTTCGCCAATCGGGCTTTCTAAAGGTAAGAAGCGGCGTGTAGAGAACAGTTGCTCGCCGCGCTTTGAGGTTCAGGAGTAAAGCGGGGTCGAAGCATAGTTTAGCCCATACGGGCTGGAACATTGCTTGCCTGATTTTGACTGACGTTGAGGTGTGCTCATCGTATTAGGACACGCGAGGGGATGAAGTGAAGGGTTCTGTGCTGACAACGAGGTCATGGGCGCTGCTGATTCTGGCAGCCCTGTTGGCCGCTGCCGGCGTCCTGAATCTGACACAGCGCGCCACTCACAAATTCCCTCCGTCCGACGGCATCACCTGGATTCAGACTCCGCAGGGCATCATCGCGCAAAGGGTTGAGGCGGATCATTCGGGCGCGCGCGCGGGCATCATCGTGGGCGACCGCCTGCTCGGCATCAGCCGCGATGAGACGAATTTTGAGGAAGTCGCCAACGCCTCCGAAGTGCAAATCTTTCTCGAAGAGGCGGGCGTCGGCGGGCATCTGACTTACTATTACGAACGCCCGTCGAATCCGGTCGAGACTCGCTATTACTACGCAGACCTCTACAGCCTCGACTCGCAGCAGCGTTGGACTGAACACGATCTCTACTTAAAATTCATCGGACTCATCTACCTGTTCGTCGGCCTCTTCGTGCTCTTCAAGCAGGGCGGTCGCGCTCCCTTCGCGCTGCATTTCGCGTGCGTCTGTCTGGTCGCTTTCGTCTTTCATTTCTACAAGCCCATCGGCACGTTTGAAGATTTAGACCTCGCGATTGCCTTTCTGGACGACGCGGCCTTCGTCCTCTTCGCGCCGCTCTTTCTGCATTTCTGCGCCATCTATCCGACTCGCTATCATCTGTCGACGAAGCGAAGCTGGCTCGCCGCGCTGCTTTACGCGCCGGCCTTCGTCCTGCTTCTGACGGCGGCGGTCGCCTACTTTGTTCCGCCGACGCGGCTCGCGCGTTTCGGCGTCTCCGAAAGCTTCGACCTGCTCGGCTGGTTTGACAAAGCCAGCTTCATACATTTCACGCTTGGCCTCAGCGCGGGCGCGGTTGTCCTCGTCTGGAGATTTCTGAAGAGCAAGTCGGCGGTCGTGCGTCAGCAGCTTAAGTGGGTAATGTGGGGAGCGATCATCGCCGTCGCGCCGTTCACAGTGCTGTACGGCGTCAATCATATTTTCGGGCTTGAGAGCGAACCGTGGATGACGAACGTGGCGATTCTGCCGTTGATTCTGATTCCGCTCGCCTTCGGTCATTCGGTCGTGCGGTATCGTTTGATGGACGTGGACATCGTCGTCCGTCGCGCGGTCGTTTACGCGCTGACGACGCTGGCGATTGCGCTCCTTATCGGCGCGGTCGTGTGGGGCGCGGGCGTGTACGCGCTCGGCGATGTCTCGACGACGGGCGAGATTACTTTGCGCGTCATCATCGCCGTGGTGGCGATGGCCGTGATTGTGATGATCGCCGCGCCGATTAAAAATTTCCTGCAAGAGCGAGCCGACCGTTTCTTTTACGGCGAGACGTATGACATGCGTCAGGGCTTGCTCGATTTCGGGCGCACGCTCTCGGCGACGACCGCGCTTGAGCCGCTTTTGAACGCGCTCGTCAGTCGCTTGCAACAGGTCTTGAGCGTCGAGCGCGTCGCCATCTTCATTGAAGACGGACGCGACCCGGCGGGCTATCGCGTGGCGCGCGCGGCGGGGCTGTCTTCGGCTGTGATTGTGCCGCCGGATTTCCGCGAGATGATTCGCCGCCGCTCGGCTGAAACCGGAGTCGTGCGCGCGGACGATTTAGACCTCTTGCCAGAGACGACCGGCTTCGTGCGTCGCGCGCTTCACTACTACGTGCCGTGCGTCATGCGCGGGCGGATGGTCGCGGTGATTGGCCTCGGACGCTCGGCGGACGGCGCGTTGCTCTCTTCGGAGGACGTGGAAATCCTGCGCACCGTTTCGGGCTACGTCGCGGTGGCGATTGAGAACAGCCTGCTTTATCAGGAGCAACAGGAGCGAGCCGCAGAGCTTGAGCTATTGAAAGAGTTCAATGAGTCAATCGTCGAATCGGTCAACATCGGCCTGCTCGCGGTTGACTTGGACGGATGCGTGACGCGCTGCAACTCCTCTTTGGAAGACATGCTCGGCATCAGCCGCGACGAAGCCATCGGCCAGCGCGTCGAAGAATTATTTGCGGAAGAGTTTGCGGAGACGCTCGAACAGGTCTTGGGCGGCGAGCGTTGGCGGCTGACGGAGCTACGGAATATCTACAAGCTGCACACGGCGGCGCGTGACGGTCGGGGCTTGATTTTGAACATTGCACTCGCGCCCTTGCAATCGGAGACATCTGGGCGCACGGGCGCGCTCGTCGTGCTCGAAGACGTGACCTCGCGCGTGCGGCTCGAAGAGCAGTTGCAGCAGCGCGAAAAACTTTCGAGCATCGGCCTCCTTGCCGCAGGCGTCGCGCACGAAGTCAACACGCCGCTCACCGGAGTCTCTTCATACACGCAGATGCTTTTGGGGATGCTGCCTGAGACAGACCCGAAACACGCGCTCTTGCAGAAGGTGCGGCGGCAGGCAGACCGCGCCTCGAACATCGTCAATAACCTCTTGAACTTTTCGCGCACGGGCGGCGCGACCGAGTTCACAGAAGTTGACGTGCATCGCGTGCTCGACGACACCTTGCAACTCTTAGAGCCGCAACTGCGCCGCAGCCAGATTGAGATCGCGCGTCGTTACGAAGCGGAATTGCCCAAAGCCTTCGGCAACGCCGGAAAGCTGCAACAGGTCTTCACCAATCTCATCTTGAACTCGCGCGATGCCATCATGGACGGTGGGAGCATCAGTCTCGCCACCTCTTCGAATGAAGAGGATGACGCGTTGACGATTGAGATCACGGACACGGGCATCGGCATCGCGCCCGAAAACGTCGCCAAGATTTACGACCCGTTCTTTACCACCAAAGGCGTCGGGCGCGGCACCGGCCTCGGCCTCGCCATCTCTTACGGCATCGTGCAGGAACACTCCGGCCACATCACAGTCGAGAGCACGCCCGGTCGCGGCACGACCTTCCGCATCACCCTTCCCACCGCCGAAGCACGCATGCAACTCAAAGTCGCGGCGGGCGATTGAAATCTAAGAGCTATCAATATGGCTTGCGCGGCAGAGAAATTCTTCTAAAGATTGAGCAAATAGTATCAGACGGGGATAACTCGCCTAAAACCGTAGTTTCCCAATTTGATATTCAATAAAATAGCCTTTAATCCGATATGAATGTCCGGTAGAATTCATTCCCTAATTAAATTGCGAGGCCACATTTATGACTAATGAGGAGTGGGAAAGGAAAGTCGAATTTATCGTCAGCCAGCAGGCACAGTTCTCGGCGGACATTCAGCAGTTGAAAGAATTATACGTGCAGGCGGATGAACGTTTGACACGTATCGAGAATATTATTGTCGGACTCCATCAGGATACAGAGGCCAAGCTTAACGCGCTGGCGGAAGACACGAATGCTAAATTCAATGCGCTGGCGGATTCACATATACGCCTCATCGAATCTCAAGCCAAGACGGATGAAAAACTCGATGCGCTGGCTGATTCACACATTCGCCTCGAAGATTCACTCACGCGCCTCGCTGAATCTCAAGCCAAGACGGATGAAAGGCTCAAATCTTTAATTAACGTCATTGAGCGTCACATCAGCGAAGGACATAACGGCGCGAACAAGAATCCGGGCTAAAGTTGAAGGAGCAGCCAACGTGGCTGCTCCTTCAACTTTCTTCAATTCTTCTCCGAAGGCGGAGGCTCGCCCGCGCCGCGTGCGCGTTTGAAGGGCGAGGTGGGCAGCCAGTGCGGCATGGCCTCTTGGTTGGCGACGCGCAGGCCGATGAGGAGGCCGATGACCGAGACTGTGCGTGCGCCGTCCCAATTCCAATCGGGTCTGACCACGTCGCCCGGCTGATGATAGTCGGTCGCCATCCATCCTTGCGCGCGCATAATCCACTTCGCGGTCTCGCCCTCCGGCCCTCCGAGCAGCATCAGGGACGGCACTCCCTTCTGCACGAAAGAGAAATGGTCTGAGCGATAAAAGACCTGCTCTTCCGGCAAGGGGTCAGCCGTCAAAATCATCCCCGTCGCGTCGAGCACGTCCTTCATGACCGCTCCCAAATCGGAATACTCCGCTCCGAAGCCGACGATGCGTTTGACGGGCGCGTAAACCTCCGTCCCGATGCCATCGAAATTCAAGTCAGCCGCGACCTTCTCAATCGGCCAAGTCGGATGACTAGCCCAGTAATCTGAGCCGAGCAGGCCGTACTCTTCGCCCGTCACGGCGAGAAAAATTATTGAGCGGCGCGGCTTCTGCGGAGACTTTGCGTAGGCTTCGGCTAAGGAGACGAGTTCGCCGACGCCGAGCGCGTTGTCGGCTGCGCCCGGATAAATTTTTCCTGACGGAGTGATGCCGAAAGCGTCGTAGTGCGCGGTGTAGATGACAGCCTCGCTTTTGAGACGAGCGTCAGAGCCTTCGAGATAGCCGACGACGTTGCTGCCCGTGACCTGCTCTCTCTTGAGCGTGATGTCAATCGTCGCGTTCTTGTTCAAATCTTTTGAAGCAACCTCGCCCGTCTCGGCTTTCGCCAGCGTCTCGGCGAAAGTCATGCCTGTTCCGGCGAGAATCTTTTCTGCGGCGGCATTGCTCACGAGCACGATGGGCGGCAGTTGAAAAGGCATTTGGGGCGCGCTCGCCAGAGACACATCGCGGCGCGTCAGGTAGTCTGCGATCTCTGCGAAGGAAGCGCGCGGGCTGCTGACGTTGGCGACGATGATTCCGGCGACGCCGCGCCGGATCAGATTCGTGCCGACGGCTTGCCTGCTTGCTTCCTGTTGCCACTGCGCCGCGTCCGCGTTCTTCGGTTGGCCTCTGAGAACCATCACGATCTTGTCTTTGACATCCAGTCCGGCCAGATCGTCGCGCTTGAGGGTCTCGGACGTGACGCCGTAGCCCGCGAAGACCACGTCGCCCGTCCTGCTTAATTTATCAGCCGTGATGGGAGGCGACGGGACGAAATCTTCGCCGAGCTTGAGCGCGGCGTCGCCGACCTTAAACGAAGTCTCAGGAGCAAGCTGCGAGCTTCTGAACCCGACCGCTTGCAAATATCCGCCCGCGTCGCCGAGCGGCTTCAAGCCGAGCTTCGCGTATTTGTCCGCGATGAATTTCGCAGCCCTCTCGCCGCCGGCCTGTCCAGTGCCGCGCCCTTCCATCGCTTTGTCCGAGAGCGCGGTCGTCACTTCGCGCAAAGTCTCGACACGCACGCGCGCCGAAGCCTCGCGCTCCCCCGCCGAAAGCGTCGCGGAAGTTTGCGGCGCAGCCGTTTGCCCGAAGGCCGTCGTGACCAGCAGGACATACGCCAGGAGCAACGCAGGCCACACACGCGCGCGTTGTGATTCAGAGCGATAAAGCGATTTCATGATTTCTCCAAAAGTTGATTGAGATGATTGACGAGTGATTATACGCGATGAAGACGGTTTAAGTTTAGAGGGGACGGGCTATCAGGAAATCATCTCGCGCAAAGGCGCAAAGCAGGAACGCGAAGGTGTTGAATGTCACTTGCTCTTGGCGTCTTCTTCTTTGCGCCTTTGCGCCTTTGCGCGAACCTGCCTTTTTCTTTGCCCTTCTTCGCGCCATCTTTTTCAAGCGATGCGCCGCCGCTTTTTCCTCTTCACAATCAGGCGCATCAATCCGGCGGGCACAGTCCAGGACTTGCCGTCCCTCTCGCGCTCGACACGGACGTGTTTGGGATTCGACGGGCAGACGCCGGTGATGACGACATCCGAGACGCCGTCGAAATAGCTCAAGCCCACTAAGTCATCATTAGCGAGCTGGCCTTTGACGCCCCTGCTTCTTCTAATCAGTCTGAAAGGCAAGACGATCTGTTCGGCCATTATCATTCACCTCAACAAAGCTCATAACAGAGGGAGGTTAATTCCGGGTGAATGGAATGTGAGATGTGGGTTAAATATTGGAAAGAGAGTCTCACGCAAAGGCGCAAAGGAAAGCAAAAGCTCGCAAAGGAAATAGCTGTCTCTCTTCTTTGCGAGCTTCTGTATTTTCTTTGCGCCTTTGCGTGAAACTCTCTTTCTGCTAAACAAACTGTCCGGCGACGAAGCCCGAAGCCCAGGCCCATTGAAAATTGTAGCCGCCGAGCCAGCCCGTCACATCCACCACCTCCCCGATAAAATAGAGACCCGACACGCGCCGCGCCTCCATCGTCTTTGAAGACAATTCCATTGTGTCCACGCCGCCCACAGTGACCTCCGCTTTTTTATATCCTTCAGAGCCGTCCGGCACGAGCCGCCACGCGTGAAGCAGATGAGCAATCGTCTTAAGCTCCTTCGGCGCGTAACTCTTCAACGGCCTCGACGGCGCGTAAAGCTCACACCACGCTCGCGCGAAACGACGCGGCAGGAATTGAGCGAGCAGATTATCAAGCTCAATACTTTGTTGATGATGCTCGCGCAGGATTTCGTGCGCGTCAGTTTCAGGCAACAGGTTGACCGAGAGTGTGTCGCCGCGTCGCCAATAGGAAGAGATTTGCAGAATCGCGGGGCCGCTCAGGCCGCGATGCGTGAGCAAGATATTCTCTCTGAACTCCGCTTCATTACAACTGACGAGCGCGTCTATCGAAACGCCGCTCAAGGCTTTCAGCTCTTCCAGCTTGTCTCCCGCGAAAGTCAGAGGCACGAGCGCGGGGCGCGTCTCTCGCACGCTGAGGCCGAACTTTCGCGCGAGCCTGTACCCGAAATCGGTCGCGCCGATGGGCGGAATCGAAAGCCCGCCCGACGCGATGACCAGCGCGCTTGATTCAAAAACGCCCTGATTGGTTTCGAGCACGAAGGCCAGGCTCTTCGTCACTTCATGCACGCGGCAGTTCAAGCGAATCTCAACCCGCGCCGCCGCGCATTCGGCCAGCAACAGCTCAATAATCTCGCGCGAGCTGCCGTCGCAGAAAAGCTGTCCCAGTTTCTTCTCGTGATAAGGAATAGCATGCCTCTCAACCAGCGCGATGAAATCGGCGGGCGTGTAGCGCGCGAGCGCAGACTTGCAAAAGTTCGGATTGGCGGACAGAAAATTCTCCGCGCTCGTGTGTGTGTTCGTGAAGTTGCACCGGCCACCGCCTGAGATGGCTATCTTTTTCCCCACGCGGTCTGCGTGTTCGATGACGAGCACTTTGCGTCCACGCTTTCCGGCCTCAATCGCGCACATCAGCCCCGCCGCGCCCGCGCCGATGATAATCACGTCCCGCTTCTTTTCCGGAGCCGTTGCCACAGTCGTGTTTTGTTCCGCTCTCGCTTATAATTTTCAGTAGCTTAGCAGAGTCGGCCATGAAAGACTGAGACGAGAGAGAGATGCCGCGATACGTTTACGAACAGGACGAGCAAGTTCTCGCAGAGGACGAGACGAAGCTTGAGAAGCCGCCGCTCTACAAAGTCTTGATTCACAATGACAACTTCACGACGATGGAGTTCGTAGTCTATGTGTTGCACAGCGTCTTTCAGCACACGGAGAGCGAGGCTTTCCGCATCATGCTTAACGTGCATGTCGAGGGCGTCGGCATCGCCGGAGTTTATCCGTATGAGATAGCCGAGATGAAAGTCGCCAAAGTGACGAGCCTCGCGCAGGCCAACGAGTTTCCGCTGCTGTGCACGATTGAAGAGGAGTAAAAATGATTTAGCCACAGAGGACACAGAGAGCGCAGAGCAGGAAGAAGAAATATAAATAATTCCGGCTCGCTCTTGATTGATTAACTGCTTCTCTGTGTTCTCTGTGTCCTCTGTGGCAAACTTATTTACAGATTTGAGTAAAATGATAACCAGAGAATTACAAACCACATTGGGCGTCGCTTTGAATGAAGCCGTGAAGCGGCGGCACGAGTACATCACGCTCGAACATCTTCTCTTCGCGTTGCTCGACGACCCGGCGGCGAGCAAGACCATCATTCATTGCGGCGGCGAGATAGAGAGATTGCGCGCGGACTTGGAAAAATATTTCAAGGAATATTTGACGCCGCTCCCGCAAGCTTTCGATGAATTGCCGGAGCACACGGCTGCCTTCCAGCGCGTTCTGCAATACGCCGTCTTGCAGGCGCAGGGCGCGGAGCAGTCCGAGATTGACGGCGGCAACATTCTCGCCGCGCTCTATCAGGTCGAACAATCGCACGCCGTTTATCTCTTGAAGCAGCAGGGCATCACGCGGCTCGACGTGCTCAACTATATCTCGCACGGCATCTCGAAAATTTCCGAAGAGGGCGAACCCGCAGAGGGCGATGAGCTTGAAGCCGAAGACGCGAGCGAAGCGCAGACCTCGCGCGACCCGCTCGCGTCCTTCACCGTCAACCTCGTCGAGCGCGCCGCCGAGGGACACATTGATCCTCTCATCGGTCGGCTGCCCGAATTGCAGCGCACGATTCAGATTCTCTGTCGCCGTCGCAAGAACAATCCGATTTACGTAGGCGAATCGGGCGTCGGCAAGACTGCGATTGCCGAAGGACTCGCGCTGAAAATTCACACGGGCGAAGTGCCCGAAGTCTTGCGCGAGGCGAAAATTTTCGCGCTCGACATGGGCGCGGTGCTGGCGGGCACAAAATATCGCGGCCAGTTCGAGCAGCGTTTCAAGGGCGTCATCAATGCTCTCAAAAAAATCCCCGGCTCGATTCTGTTCATAGATGAAATCCATACTATTGTCGGCGCGGGCGCGGTCAGTGGCGGCTCGATGGATGCTTCCAATATCTTGAAGCCCGCGCTGGCGACCGGCGAGCTGCGCTGCATCGGCTCGACCACTTACGCGGAATACAAGGCCGCGTTCGAGCGCGACCGCGCGCTGGCTCGTCGCTTTCAAAAGATAGAGATCGGAGAGCCGACGGTCGAAGAGACGATTGAGATTCTGAACGGACTCAAGAGTTATTACGAAGAGCATCATCAGGTGAAGTACAGCGACGAGGCTTTGCGCGCGGCTGCGGAACTCGCGGCCAAGCACATACACGACCGCTTTCTGCCGGACAAAGCGATTGACGTGATTGACGAATCGGGCGCGGCTCTCAAGCTTTTGTCTGAAAATGAAAGACCGAAAATCATCGAGCCGCATGATGTCGAGATCGTCGTCGCGCGGATGGCGAAAGTTCCGCCCAAGACGGTTTCGAGTCAGGAGAAGCCGCGCCTGCGCGACATGGAAGCGGCACTGCGCTCGGTCATCTTCGGACAGGATCACGCCATCGCGCAGCTCGTCAAAGCCATCAAGCTCTCGCGCTCCGGCCTCGGCCATCCCGACAAACCCGTCGGCTCGTTTCTCTTCTCGGGCCCGACCGGAGTCGGCAAGACAGAGCTTGCGAAACAACTCGCCGTCGCGCTCGGCGTCGAGTTCCTGCGTTTCGACATGAGCGAGTACGCAGAGCCGCACACTGTTTCGCGTCTCATCGGCGCGCCGCCCGGTTACGTCGGCTTCGATCAGGGCGGACTCCTGACCGATGCCGTCAACAAAACGCCTTACGCTGTCCTCGTCCTCGACGAGATCGAGAAGGCGCATCCGAACCTCTTCAATATTCTCTTGCAGGTGATGGATCACGCGACGCTGACGGACAACAATGGTAAGAAGGCGGACTTTCATCATGTCGTTCTGATTATGACGACCAACGCGGGCGCGCGTGAATTGAGCGAAGGCGGCATCGGCTTTCAGGGCAACACGACGGGCAAAGGCATCGGTCGCGGAGCGATTGAGCGCGCGTTCAGTCCCGAATTTCGCAATCGCCTCGACGCTTGGATAGCTTTCGATTCGCTGAGCTTTGCAGACATAGAGCTGGTCGTGGACAAGCTGATTAAAGAATTGAACAAGCAGCTCGAAGAGAAAAGCATCACTGTCAAACTCACTGAACCCGCGCGCGCGTGGCTCGCGCGAAACGGTTTTGACCGTCTCTACGGCGCGCGTCCGATGGCGCGTTTGATACAGCAGAAGATCAAAGAGCCGCTCGCCGAAGAACTCCTCTTCGGCCAGTTGCAAGCGGGAGCGCAAGTGACGGTTGAAGAGCGAGAGGGCGAGCTTGAGCTTAAGTTTCAGGTGAAATAAACCGCAGAGACGCGGAGACGCAGAGGACAAATAAAAGTTAGCAGTGCGCAGTTGGCAGTAAAGCAATTGTTTCTTCTTTCCTTTTATCTTCTCTCTGCGTCTCCGCGCCTCTGCGGTGAATCGAAATGTCTCTCATTCATTTCCCGAATCCGGAACACGCGGCGGTCGAAGGCATCGTGGTGATTGGCGGCGAACTCTCCGCAGCTAATCTCTTGAGGGCTTATCGGCGCGGCATCTTCCCGTGGCCGATTGAAGGCTGGCCGCTCCCCTGGTTCTGTCCCGAAGAGCGCGCGATTCTCGAATTCAAAGACCTGCACGTCGCGCGCAGCTTGCGTAGCTTACGAAACCGCGCGCCGTATCAACTGACGATTGACAAAGATTTCGGCGCGGTGATTCGCGCCTGCGCCGGGGTCGTGCGCACGCATGAAGTCGGCACATGGATTACGCCTCAGATGATTCGCGCATACACGGAACTGCATCGAGCGGGACACGCGCACAGCGTCGAAGCGTGGGAAGATGAAAGGCTCGTCGGCGGGATTTACGGCGTGGACGCGGGCGGCGCGTTCGCGGGCGAGAGCATGTTTTTCCTTAAGCCCAACGCCTCCAAGCTCGCCCTGCTGTTCCTGCTTGAGCATCTGCAAACGAGAGGACTCGACTGGCTCGACATTCAAGTGATGACGCCGCACATGCGCGCCTTCGGCGCAAAGGAGATCAGCCGCCGCGAGTTTCTTGAAAGATTGGACGCCTCGCTCTCGCGTGCGTTGAAGCTGTTTGATTAGCCACAGAGGACACAGAGGATTTAAATGCGATTTTGTTTCTCTGTGTTCTCTATGTCCTCTGTGGCAAATATAAGGACGAATAAACGTGAATCTCTTAAATGAAACCGAAGTGCGCGTCGTCGGCGCGTTGGTTGAAAAGCAGTTGACGACGCCTGAGTATTACCCGCTCACGCTGAATGCTTTGATGCATGCCTGCAATCAAATCTCGAACCGCGACCCGGTCGTCGCCTACGACGAGAGAGTTGTCGCGCAGGCTTTGGAGAGCTTGCGCGAAAAGAATCTCGCGTATGTTTTTTACGGCAGCGACAGCCGCGTGCCCAAATACAAGCATGTGATGACGGAAATCTTCAAGCTCTCGCCGCCGGAGCTGGCCGTGATGTGTGTGCTCATGCTCAGAGGGGCGCAGACCATCGGCGAGCTGCGCGGGCGAACCGGCAGGATGCACGAGTTCCCGGATTTGGCGGAGGTCGAAGCGACGCTCGAAAAATTGGCGACGCGCGAGGACGAGCCACTCGTGATGAAGCTGCCGCGCCAGGTCGGCCAAAAGGATTCGCGTTACGCGCATCTGCTCGCCGGAGAAGTGGCGATTGAAGAACAAGCTCCAACG
>DASWRG010000061.1:0-13904 GCA_036403295.1 Pyrinomonadaceae bacterium | reverse complement strand
AGCGCGAGCGTTGAGAGCGAGGCGGCGTTGATGCGCGCGACCTGCGCGATGTAGGCGAAGTCCACGAACTCCGGCAGGTCGCCGAACTGCACTCCGTTCTCAATCCGCACGTTCTGATGTTGATGATTGTAATTCTCGCTCGGCTCTGTGAAACGCACAGCCGGAAAGCCGCGTTCGAGGAAAGGAATGTGATCGCCTCCGCGAAGATAACGGTCACGGCGATAAACCATCATCACGTTCATCGTCGGGACGTAAGCTTCGCCCGCCTGCTTGATAAATCTGGCGAGCTGGCGCGAGGCCGAATCGTTCTCGCCGCCGACGCCGCGACGCACGTTGGCTTCAGCTTCGGTTTCATTCGTCGGCACGCCTTCCGAGAAGACGCGCACAGTGCGGCGGTCGCGCACGCCGCTCATGCTCAAAGTGTTGCCAATGATGTCGTTGGTGAACATCGCTTCGACGTTCAAGTTTTTCTGCTTCGCCTGTTCTGCGAAATAGGTCGAGCCGAGCAGGCTCTGCTCTTCTCCCGCGACGGCCATGAAAATTATCGTCGCGTCGAATTTTCGCTTAGACATCACGCGCGCCATCTCAAGCATTGCGGCGACGCCCGACGCGTCATCGTTCGCGCCCGGCGCGTCGCACTTCTCGTCGGTCGGACTGGTGCACATCGAATCGTAATGCCCGCTCACGACGTAGATGCGATGCTCGGATTCATCTTGCTCGCCCGGCAGCGTGGCGACGAGGTTGGTAATCATCGTCTCTTGCGGGACGCGCGGGGCTTTCTCCTGCTTGTAAGTTTGCTTGTCAACAATCAGCCGCCCGCCGGAGTCCGCGCGGATTTTGAGAAGCTCGCTATAAATCCAGTCGCGCGCCGCGCCGATGCCGCGCGCAGGGTTGTCCTGTTCGCTCAAAGTGTTGCGCGTGCCGAAGGAGACGAGTTTGCGAATCGTGCGCTCGATATTTCGCGCGTCGATCTCCGCGAGCATCCGCGCGACTTCGGCGTCACGGTGAAAAGCAGGCAACGCCGAAGAGCTATTATTTGCGGCAGACGCTTTGCCGCTTCTCTTTTGAGCGAGAGAACTGGCGGGCGCGAGCGTGCTGATGAAAAGCATGAGAAGCGTAATTGTGCTGACGATGCTTTGAATTGCGCGCGGCTCTTTTCTCATGTGTGCTTTAAAATCCCTTTCTGAAAATTGAAGCTATTTCTGACGCTCAAGCGGCTCTCTGTACGCAGGCTCGAACGTGCGCGTCGTGTGTTCCGTCACGCTCGGCACAGGCTCAGGCAACGCGCCGCGTCCGCCCGCGTAAAGCTCGCTCGTCGTGTGCGGCTTCGGCAGAGCGACGGGCGGCAACGCTTGTTGACGAACGCCCGCCATGTGCGAGAGTTGACGAAAGATCATGGCGACCAGCGCGACGACCGTGCCCAGCCCGACAATGGCTATCCATGTAATCGCCACTGCGCCGAGGCCGATTTCGGCCAGCTTGATGAGCGTGGTGAAAATAATCACCAGCATCGAGATAACGGTCACGGCCATCGCCCAGCTCGGGCCGTTGAGATTGACCGGCGTCGTCTGAATCATGGTCTGCGGCGTCAAGCTGCTGCCGCAACGTTTGCAATAGTAAACATCGAGCGTGGTTTCCGCGCCGCAGGTCGAGCAGTACATTTATAATCTCCATTTCTCACAAAAGTATCAGGCCAGAGCCGACAGGAAAAGATATGCAGGCTATATCATCAAAGAAGCTTCGCATTCAAGCTCGCCGATTAGCGTTACGAGACGGGAGACAGGCAGGTTCACAGATAAAGCTTTATGCTTCCTTTGCGACTTTGCGACTTTGCGTGAGAAAGAGTTTCACGCAAAGACGCAAAGAAAGACAAGCTGTTTTAGTTTTGAGATTGATGTTCGGGCGATCAACGAATGCGGTAAGCTCTGCCCTTCCAGACGATGACGACTTCGCCGCCGAGTTGATTGGCGATGTCGCGCAGTCCCGGCTCGTCCGCCGCGAGCGCGCGATACTGCTCTGAGCCGCGACGAACGTTGGTCGTCGCCTGCGAGCTGTAAGCCGTGTCCACCCACGCACCGCCGCGACGCACGAACTGCTTGCCGCCAACGCTGCGCCGCTCGTCGGACTTGGCCGGACGGTCTGCTCTTTCGGCTCGGTCATCTATCGACGCGCCCGAAGCCACGCCCGCCGTTGCTGACGGAGAAGCATCTTTCGGCGGAGATGGCGAACCGCTGCCTCTCGCTCTTCTTCCGGCTGACTCGTCCACTTTGCCGTATTGCTGCTTGTTCTCGGACGGTGCGGCGCTCTTAGTGTTGCTGGCGCTCTCTCGATTGGGTCGAAGGCGCGCTTGCTCTTCCGTCGAGTCAGCTCCGTCAATCTCTTTTTTGGCTTTCCTCTTATCGTCCGACGACAGCGCGGGCTGTTCCGTCTTGGCGATCACATTGTCTTCATCGCGCGCCGAATTTTTGGGCAGCTCGAAATTATTATTAGAGGTCGCGGGCGGTGCGGGAGTTTCACCGGCAGGCCCTTGCGCGCCGCCGGATTTTTGCGGCTCATTCGTTACGGCTGGCGATTCCGTCTCTTGCCCTTGAAGCGGAGAGGTCGGTGTGGCCTCCTTAGATAGTAAGCCCGACGGCGGCGAGGCGGAGGCCGGAGCAGGACTGCCTTCAGGGTTGGGTGCATTGTAGTTCGCTGAAGGCTCGGCGGTATTTGAATTATTTGCCGCGCTCTGCGGCTGTGATACTTGCGACTGCCCCGTATCAGTCGTTTCAAATCCTATCCGCCTGCTTTTAAAGACCATCACGGCGATTGCGACGATGCCCAGCGCCAACAACGCCGAAGCGGCGTAACGCAGCTTTGCCGGAGCAAACATCAAGCGCAGCCAGTCGCGCCATGAGCGCGCGGACGCAGCAGATATTGTGGCGGCTTGCGTCGCGGCCTGCTGCTCCAACTGCGTGGCGACGCCCGATGACATCACTAACTCTGTGACCAGTTTGCGACACGAATCGCAGTCGGCCAGATGCTCTGTGTAACGTGCACGCGCGGCTGGCGGCAGAGCGTTTTCCGCATACGCGCTCAACTCGTCCGCGTCCAGATGCGCGAAGCCTTCAGGCCCACGCACACCTTCGCCGCCGTCGCGCCCGGTCTCATTGCGCGCGGCGAAAGCCAACGGCGCGAGCGGACTCTCTTGCCGCGCGTGACGACGCAGGAGGCGGTCTATTTCGATGTGCGGATCGAGTTTCATTTTGAACTTGCTTTACAGTACGCGCGCCGCTCGCCCTCTCGAACGGCGACTAACTTAAGAACGCTTCGGCCTCAATTTGCTTGCAGCCTCTTTCATCGCTTGCCAGTCATCAAAAAGCTAATCTCCCTGTCCTCCCGCGCGTTGCTCTTCGGGCGCACTCTCCGACAGCATCATTTCCAAATCCGTCTCCAGATGCGCGGCGGCCTCTGACAAAGTGCGCGCCGTCTCGCCGCGCGTCCAACCATGCTCTTTCATCAAAATCGCTTCGACGCGTTTTCTAATCAACGCATGCACGCGCGTCAGTCTGCGACTCGCCGTCGCCTCATGCACGCCCAAGACTGCGCCCGCTTCGCGCAGTCTCAAGCCGTCGAAATAGTAGAGCTTGACGAGCAGGCGATCTTCAGCTTCAAGCTCCGCGAGAGCAGCCGCCAGAGCCGCTTCGACATCTCCCGCCGCGCGTTGCTCCGAGAGAGCGCGTTCGGGATTCGACGGCGATTGCGCCGCGCTGAAAGATTCTTCTCCGCGACTCGACGCACGCGCGAGGCGGTCAAAGTCCGCGTCCTCTTCGGTCTGCACGAGTCGCGCGCTCTTGCGATGCTGGTCAACCGCCAGTTGCCCGACCACCGCGCGCAACCATCCGCCCAGGCTTCCGCGCCCGGAATAATAGGCGAGCTTTCCGGCGGGCTGGCCGTCGGCGCGCACGCGCAGGCCATGCAATTCAGCCCAGATTGATTGAGCCAAATCCTCCGCCGCGTCTTCATTGGAACTCGCGCCCCGCGCGGCGGAACGCACGGTCGCCCCGAAGCGCTCGACCAGATCGCGCCAGGCCGTCTGATCGCCGCGCTCGCAGGCTATAATCAGACAGAGATCGTCGGCGTGCAGAGCGTCCAGAAATTCGTTGACGGCGGCGGGCGAAGCCTCCGGGTCATCACGCAAGAGATATTTTTCCAGAGCCGCGCCGACGCGCGCCGTCAAATCTTCGACCTTGAGCGCGCGCGCGTCCGCCGCACGCGCGAGCAGGCGAGCCGCTCCTTCGGCCAACAGTTTCTCAGTTTGTGCGATCATCCGGCTCACGGGGGTTCTGGCGCTCAATTAACCGCTCGACTCGCTTCATGCTATCACGAACCCGCCCACTTTCACGCCTTACTCAGAATAGTTGATGCTCTGAGATGCGCTCAGCGATGTACGCGCAGGCCGTGAGGGCACAGCTTTGACAGTGAAAACTAACGTCAAATAGAATAAAATCTAAAATCTGAAAGTTGAAATCTCAATTTGAAATCTCAAGTTTGAAATCTGAAATATCATCATGCTTCGCATCACAGAAATTTTCCGCTCGATTCAAGGCGAGTCCACGCACGCCGGGCGTCCCTGCACGTTCGTGCGGCTGACGGGCTGCCCGATGCGTTGTGTGTGGTGCGACAGCGAGTACACCTTCACGGGCGGCGAGCATATCTCGCTCGAAGACGTGCTCAAGCAGGTGCGCGCCTACGGTTGCAAGCTGGTTGAAGTGACCGGCGGCGAGCCGCTCGCACAGCGCGAAGCTTTTACTTTGATTGAGCGTCTGTGCGATGAGGGCTACGAGGTTTTGATTGAGACGGGCGGCTATGTTTCGACCGAAAAAGTTGACGAACGCGCCAGGCTCATTCTCGATGTCAAATGCCCCGCGTCGGGCGAAGAGGCGCGCAATCACTGGCCGAATCTCGAACGCCTGCGCGCCGATTCGGATGAAGTGAAGTTTGTGATTGCGAATCGAGCCGATTGGGACTATGCGCGCGAGGTCATCGCGCGTTATGATTTGGAGCATCGCGCGAAAGCAGTGCTCATCTCGCCCGTCTGGGAAGCGATTCCTTTGACCGACGTGGCCGATTGGATTTCGTCGAGCGGCCTCGACGTGCGTATGCAGTTGCAGCTGCACAAGCAAATCTGGGGCGCGGAGGCGCGCGGCGTGTGATGGGCGGACAGGACGAGCGCGCTTACGCTTATGCTGAGGCGGACGAAGCGGATGAGCCTGCTTCTCGTCTGGCCGTCTGTTTAGTTTCAGGTGGGATGGACTCTTGCGTCACGGCCGCCATCGCGCATGAAGAGAATGATAAGCTGGCCTTCTTGCATGTCTCTTACGGGCAGCTTACAGAGCGGCGCGAGCGGCGCGCGTTTGAAGAGCTTGCGGATTTCTATCGGGTCGCCAAACGGCTCGCGGTTTCGATTGAGCATCTGGCGCGAATCGGCGGCTCGTCTTTAACAGATACGAGGATGCCCGTCACCGAAGCCGATCTTTCAACGCAAGCCATCCCGACGAGCTACGTTCCATTTCGCAATGCTCATCTGCTGGCGATTGCGGTGAGCTGGGCTGAAGTGATCGGAGCCGGAAGCATTTACATCGGCGCGGTCGCGGAAGATTCTTCGGGCTACCCGGATTGCCGCCCCGAATTTTACGAGGCTTTCGAGCGCGCGATAGAGGTCGGCACGCGTCCCGAAACTGTGATAAAGATAAGGACGCCCGTCATCGCTTTGAGCAAAGCGGAGATCGTCAAACGCGCGCTTGAGCTTGATGCTCCGCTCGCGCTGACGTGGTCTTGCTATCAGGAATCGGAGCTGGCGTGCGGGCATTGTGATTCATGCGCTTTGCGCCTGCGAGCTTTTCGACGGGCGGGGGTTGCAGACCCCGTCGGATATGCGTAAGAATAGGAGTTCATTGAGCTTTCCCTTCGTTTTTGAGTTGATTTGGATGACAACCTGACTGACCTGTCGGGGCATCTTAAACAGCCCCTCTCGATTCGAGAGCCTTGACATTTCCGCTGGAGGAAACTTCGATGTATCGCAAACACTTTTTCATCTCATTTGTCGCCGCCGTCATGCTCATCCTCGGCGCGATTTCAGCTTGCGCGCAGGTCGCTTCAATTCGCGGCAAAATTCTGCTCAAGCAGGCGGACGGCACGACCGTGCCTGTGCCGAATGCGGTGATAGACCTCTATCGCACGGACATCCCGGGCAAGTTCGAGAATATCAAGACCAATAAGAACGGCGAATATACGGTTTTGGGTCTCGCCCTTATCGGCAAGTATGTGATGGCGATCAGCGCGCCGAACGCTTCGCCTAAAATCAGAACCAATTTCAAACCCGGGCAGGACGTTTCGCTCGATGTGACGCTCGATCCGGGCAACGGCCAGCGTTATACGATGGAGCAGGCGAAAGCGATGGCGGCGGGCGATAAGAGCGCGGGCGGCACTGGCCCGAGCGCGGAGGATACTGCCAAAACCGAAGAGCTGAAGCGCAGGAATGCTGAAATCGTCGAGGGCAATAAGAAGATTGAGAACATCAACGGTCTCTACAACAACGCGTTCAAGAACGGAAATCTTTCGCTCGCGGCAGGCAATGACGCGGCTCACGCTCAGCCCCAACGCGTTGATGAAGCGGAAGCGAAATACACTGAGGCGATTGCCACATACGACGAGGCTCTGACCGCCGACGCCACTCATCCGGGCGCGCCCGCGCTGATGACCAACAAGGCACAGGCGCTCAACGCGCGCGGCGTGCTTCGCTTCAACTCCGCATTCAAGCTCGAAGGCGACGCTAAAACGGCGAGATTTGATGCGGCCAAGAAAGATTTTCGTGATGCGGCGGATTTGGCGACCAAATCAGTCCAAATGGTCAAAGAGCAGTCAGTTCCCACAGACCCGACGGATGCGAAGAATTATCAGATCACTAAAGCCAATGCCGTCGGGACGCGCGCCGAAGCCATGCGCCTCTTCGTCTCCAGAGTTGACAGCACGAAGGCGGACGAAGGCATCGCGGCTTATCAGGAATATATAGAGACGCTGACAGACCCTGCGGCCAAGTTGAACGCTCAACTGGCCGAAGCTCTCATGCTCTTTGACGCGGGCGTCTCCGACAAGGCCGCCGCGCAATATCAGAAGATACTTGAGGAGCATCCGGATAATATTGAAGCCATGTTCCGAGCCGGACTCTCTCTCTTCAATATGGGCGACGCCAGCAAATATCAGGAGGCCGCCAATTATCTACAGAAATTTGTGGATAATGCCCCCGACACGAACCCGTACAAAAAAGACGCCAAAGACGTGATCGAAGCCCTCAAGCAACAGAACGTCAAACCACAGAAAGGCGCGACGACCGGACGCAAGCGCGGTTAACACATTCATCGAACCTCAAAATCCATCAAGGCTGCGCCGGAAGCTAAACTTCGACGCAGCCTTTTTAGGCTTTGCCTCAATACCTCCCCTTGCCCCATAAGTGCTTAACCTTGCCTCAAAAGTATTAGCGGTGAGAGTGTTTTGGTTTGCTTGGTAGTTTGGCGGGAAGGTCAAGATCATCATTAGCCAGCACGTCAAGACATACGCCCGCAGCTTCCGCATATTTTAGAAGCACAGGCAACGGCGGCTCACGTTCTCCCGACTCATAGCCAGAGACATTACTTTGATAAAGCACATCTTCAAGCCCTAGCTGTTTAATCAACTCATTCTGCGACAAGCCTAGAGCCGTGCGTATTTCGCGCAACTTTTCCGGCAACCGCTCAGACCTCAAACGTGCAGCCCTTCCCATTAGAAGTTGCCTCCTAACGAAAGAGCCAGTTTTATCTTGCCGCTAATCCTATTTTGGATTAGAATGCGCTCGCTCAAAACCTCTGCCGTGAGAATGAACCTTTCATTCCGAACGGCGATGCTCATTTACTCTTTTTTGAGATTGAGGGTTGAGCGACGCATGTGCCGTTGCTGATTTTCAAAGACGCGTCATCATAGCAGACAGCAAAGACCTCATAAAGCTTTACAGAGATCAAGAGGCGAGCGCGGAGGGGTGGACGCGCTCGCTGCCGCACATTCGCTAGGCCGCACAAGGGATGGCGAATGGTGCGGAGAGGCCGCCGCGACTCCCATATCCGGCGGCCTTGCTTGTTTCAAAAGTATCTACCCTACCTAAATCCTTTATTTCAGACTAGCCTGAATTTTTGTGCAGACCACTTAGATTTTGTGCAGGATTTCTAAATGTTGAATTTTTGTGCAAAAGCCCCTGTTTTATGTCAATTTGACCGGAAAATTTTCACCTTGACAGGTTGCGTGATTAAAAGTAGTATTCATTGTGCAACGGTGCTAAACACCGTTTGTTAATGAGAAGCAAGCTTGCGCGGCTCGTCAGTTTCCGTGTCGCTTGTCCGACAGTGCTTCGATTACCCGCCCCTTTTGCAGCGTTTCGCAACCATTGGAACTTCAATAAAAGATGTCAGCCAAACTAGGCGAAATTCTCGTCCGCGAAAATCTCCTCAGTGCGCAGCAATTGCGCGACGCCCTAGACTACCAGCGCGAGCATGGTGGTCGTTTAGGCTTTAATCTGGTCAAGCTCGGACTCGTCTCCGATGACATGATTACGGCTGTGCTCTCGCGCCAGTACGGCGTCCCGTCAGTCAATCTTGAATTATTCGACATAGACGATTCGGTGATTCGTCTGATTCCGCATGAGGTGGCGCAGAAATATTCCGTCCTGCCGCTCTCGCGCGTCGGGGCGACGCTCACACTGGCGATGGTTGACCCGACCAACGTCTTTGCGATGGACGACATTAAGTTCATGACGGGTCTCAACATCGAGCCGGTCGTCGTCTCGGAAGCGAGCGTGCAGGACGCGATTGCAAAATATTACGACCACTCGCGCGAGATCGAGTTGGCCGGGATGGTCTCGGATGTTTCCTACGAGAGCATGTTCGGCGGTCTGGGCGGAAACGGAAATGGCAACGGTAATGGAAACGGAAACGGGCATCAACCGAGCAGCATCACGCATGACGATCTGGCCTCGCTCGGCCAGTTCGAGTTCGACGCGGAGGGCGCGGATAATCTCGAAGTCATCGAAGATAATGAAGAGATAGACCTCTCGACGCTCTCGCGTATGAGCGAGGACGCGCCGGTCGTGCGTCTGGTCAACGTCCTGATGGTTGACGCTCTTCGTCGCGGGTCTTCCGACATACACATCGAGCCTTACGAGAAAGAGTTGCGAATCCGCTTCCGCATAGACGGCGTGCTGTATGACATCATGCATCCGCCCTTGAAGATGCGCGACGCCTTAATCTCGCGTTTGAAGATCATGTCGAAATTGGACATCTCCGAGAAACGACTGCCGCAGGACGGACGCATCAAGATTAAAGTCAAAGTCGATTCGCGTTCGCGCGAATTGGATTTCCGCGTTTCGACCTTGCCGACGCTGTTCGGCGAAAAAGTCGTCTTGCGCCTGCTTGATAAAGAGAACCTCATGCTCGACATGACCAAGCTCGGTTTCGAGCCTGAGTCTCTGGTCAAGTTCCAGCGCAACATCACACGTCCCTACGGGATGGTGCTCGTCACCGGGCCGACCGGCTCCGGTAAAACCAACACGCTCTATTCGGCCTTGCAAGCTCTGAATACGACCGAAACCAATATCATGACGGCGGAAGACCCAGTCGAGTTCAATCTTTCAGGCATCAATCAGGTGCAGATGAAAGAGCAGATCGGCCTCAACTTCGCCGCCGCGCTTCGTTCCTTCCTTCGCCAAGACCCAAACATTATTCTCGTCGGCGAAATCCGTGACTTCGAGACTGCCGAAATCGCTATCAAAGCAGCCTTAACGGGTCACCTCGTTCTTTCCACACTCCACACTAACGACGCTCCTTCCACGATCTCTCGCCTAATGAATATGGGCATAGAGCCTTTCCTTGTCGCCACCAGCGTCAACCTGATACAGGCGCAGCGTCTCATTCGCCGCGTTTGTAAGGACTGCAAAATTGAGCATCCGACGCCCGCCGAAGCAATGATCGAGATCGGCTTTACAACTGAAGAGTCGCGCACGCTGAAGACTTACAAAGGGCGCGGCTGTCAGACCTGTAACGGCACGGGCTACAAGGGGCGCGTCGGGCTTTACGAGGTTATGGAAGTGACGGACGAAATACGCGAGTTGATCTTAATCGGCGCGTCATCCCTGGAGCTGCGCAAGCGCGCCATAGACGACGGCATGATTACCTTGCGCGAATCCGGCCTCCATAAAATTAGAAACGGCATTACCACCATCGAGGAAGTAGTGCGGGAGACGGTGGCCTGAGAGAAAGAGAGTGGAGGAATTATGCTGCGCGCTGCCGCTTTATCGCTGTTAATGTTATTCACGGTTGTCACGATGCTGCCTTTGACCAACTCATCGGCGCATAACAACGGAGCTTCTGCGGCTTCGAGCCACAAGAAGCGTTTCCGTCGCCATTCACGCGCGTGGTGGCGACGCTATCGCGCCCGTCAAAGGCGCAGACGCGCGGCGCTGGCTCAACAGAAAGCTTTGGAAGCCATGCGCACAAACAATCCGGACGCCGTCGCGGGCATGGATGAAGCGACGACGGGCGGCATTTACAATCACCCGCGCGGGCTGTGGAACGTGCAGATGCCCGACGGTTGGAGCAATCGTCCCGCGACCGACGGCAATGAGATGAAGTTTCGCATCAACGCCGGAGGCCGCACCGCCGGACAGGCCACGCTTTCGGTGGTCGCTATGGCGAACGGCTCGCAAGCCGCCGTCATGCCGCAACGGAAACAGAGTCAGAGCTTGAGCGGCGTTCCCGTCTCTGCTCTGCGCCGGACGGTGATTGACAAGATGATTAAAGAGGGCGGCTGGGTGGTCAACGATTACCAGAAAGAGATTAACGGTCGCCGCGTCTTCGTCGTGCAGGCGCAGACGCCTGCGTCGGCTGACGGTCGCAATCCGGCTCAATCGGAGACCTACTATTTCACGGAAGTAGATGGCCGCATCTACTCACTCGCCACGACGGCTCCGGTTGACGCCGCAGACCGCGTGGCCGCCGGGTCGGAACAGGTGATGTCATCATTCTCGACGAGCACACGCTCGGCGGAGGCTGTCACATCACCGCGTTAACTTTTGGAAGGCTCTTTCAAAACTCAAGAGACTGAACGGCTCAAACCCTTGCGAGCTTTGGTCTTTAACTTTGCGCCTTGGCGTGAAATTACGTTTCACGCCAGGGCGCAAAGATAAGACTGAAGCCGCAAAGAGTTATTCCGCGTTTTGAAACAGTCTCTTAAAGTCTTTTTTCAAACGCCTCGGACACTACGCGCGAGGAGAACCAAACGAATGACCACGAACGAACCCCAGGCTCCACAACTCTCACTCTCCGACCTGCTCAAAAAGCTTTACGAAGCGGGCGGGTCTGATCTTCACATCACGACCAACTCCGCGCCGCAGATACGCGTTCACGGCCATCTCAAGCCGCTCGAAGGCTATCGCCCGCTCACCTCCGCAGACACCAAGCAGCTCGCTTACTCAGTTCTCACGGACGCGCAGAAGCATCGCTTTGAAGAGAACCTTGAGCTGGATTTTTCGTTCGGCGTCAAAGGTCTCTCGCGTTTCCGCGCCAACCTCTTCAACCAGCGCGGCGCGGTCGGCGCAGTCTTTCGCGCCATCCCTTACGAGATCAAGCCGTTTGAAGAGCTTGGCCTGCCGCCCGTCGTGAAAACCATGTGCGACAAACCGCGCGGCCTGATTCTCGTCACGGGGCCGACCGGCTCCGGCAAATCCACGACGCTCGCGGCGATGATTGATAAAGTCAACAACGACCGCCACGAACATATTCTGACCATCGAAGACCCGATAGAATTTCTGCACAGCCACAAAAACTGTCTGGTCAATCAACGCGAAGTCAACGCAGACACGCATGGTTTCGCGGAAGCCTTGCGCACGGCCTTGCGCCAGGACCCTGATGTGGTGCTGGTCGGCGAAATGCGCGACCTTGAAACCATCGAATCGGCTCTGCGCATAGCGGAGACGGGACACTTGACCTTCGCCACCTTGCACACGAACTCTGCGGCTTCGACCATCAACCGCATCATAGATGTCTTCCCTTCCGGCCAGCAGGCGCAGATTCGCGCACAGCTCTCGCTCGTCCTCGAAGGCATCATGTGCCAAGCCTTGCTGCCGAAAGGCGACGGCTCCGGGCGCGCGATGGCTTTGGAAATCCTCGTGCCGAACTCGGCCATCAGAAATCTGATTCGTGAAGACAAAGTCCACCAGATTTACTCGATGATGCAGACGGGACAGGACAAGTACGGGATGCAGACTTTCAATCAATCGCTGGCGACGCTCTATCACAGACGCCTGATCTCTTTGGAGACGGCGATGCAGCGTTCATCGAACACGGACGAGCTGCGCGACTTGATTGATCGCGGCTCAGGACTGAACACGGGACAGCCGGGCGCGCCGCGTCCGGGCATGCCGTCGTCACCGCCACAGCCGCGACCCGGCGCGGGGCAGCCGCACCCAAGCCCTTACGCGCAAGCCCGCCCGGTCGGCTCGCGCCCGAGTCCGAGATAAAACTATTTGCGATTTTAGATTGTGTTTAATAATCAAAGCTTCCGCTTCAATCGCAAATCTAAAATCTAAAATTTCAAACTGGAGTTTCACGAACATGCCAACCTACGTCTTCAAAGGCCGCAACCGATTGAACGAAACGGTCGTCGGCGAGAGAGTCGCGGATAACCGGGAAGCCCTCCGGCAACTGCTTCGCCGCGAGCAGGTCACGCTCACTTCCGTCAAAGAGAAGGGGCGCGAGATCGGCATCCCCAAGCTCGGCTCGCGCAAGCGCGTCAAGGCCAAAGAGCTGGCGATCTTTACGCGCCAGTTCTCAGTCATGATTGATGCCGGACTCCCGCTCGTGCAGTGCCTCGACATTCTCTCGCAGCAGCAGGAGAACAAGCATTTCCAGAATGTCTTGAATCAAGTGCGGCAGGACGTGGAAGAAGGCTCTACTTTGGCGGCGGCGATGGCGCGTCATCAGAACGTCTTCGACCAGCTCTTCACCAACATGGTCGAGGCGGGCGAGACCGGCGGTATTCTCGATCTGATCTTGCAACGCCTCTCGACCTTTATCGAGAAGATGGTCAAATTAAAGCGCGACGTGATCTCGGCTTTGATCTATCCGTCGGCGGTGGTCGTGATGGCGATTGCGGCGGTCGCAGTGATTATGGTCGTCGTCATTCCGCAGTTTGAAAATATCTTTATCGGCCTCTTGGGGCCGGGCGAAGCGTTGCCCTTGCCGACGCGAATCGTGACGGGCTTCAGCCGTTTTCTCGCCGGATGGGGAGGTCTGGGGATTCTGCTCGCGATAATCGGCATCGGCGTCGCGCTGCACTTTTACTATCGCACTCCGGGCGGTCGTTACAAGATAGACAAGCTGCTCTTGAAGCTTCCGGTCTTCGGCGTCATCCTCAGAAAGATTGCGGTCGCCAGATTCTCGCGCACGCTCTCGACCCTGCTCTCCTCGGGCGTGCCGATCCTGCAATCGCTGGACATCACGGCGCGCACGGCTGGCAACGTCATCATCGAAGAAGCGATCCTCAAAGTACGCGCCGGAGTGGAGCGCGGCGAAAGCTTCGTCGAACCCTTGAAAGCGACGGAAGTCTTCCCGCACATGGTCGCGCAGATGATCGGCATCGGCGAACAGACCGGCGCGCTCGACTCAATGCTCGGCAAGATCGCAGACTTCTACGAGCAGGAAGTCGACTCAGCCATCGCCAACCTGCTGACCCTGATCGAGCCACTCCTGATCGGCTTTCTCGGCGTCACCATCGGCGCCATCGTCATCGCCATGTACCTCCCACTCTTCACCCTGATCGGCAAACTGGCAACGCAGAACTAA
>DASWRG010000060.1:0-20227 GCA_036403295.1 Pyrinomonadaceae bacterium | reverse complement strand
TGTAGCTCAGCGGATAGAGCACTTGCCTCCGGAGCAAGGGGCCGCAGGTTCAATTCCTGCCAGGCGCACCAATATTATCAAAGGCTTACAGTCGTTTTGAGAATGGCTGTAAGCCTTTTGGACACTTTGATGGACACATTTCCTGCTTTTTGATCTCGCCACGTCAAAACAGAGTGGTTATCATTCGACGCCAGAGAAGTGAAAATGTAGCCTTGCTCTCATGCAAAGACACAAGCAAGCCTGAAAAATTATTGAGAATGCTTCTTGATGCTCGAATCATTTTTGCATCAAGTGTGTAGCCATGACAGCATCATCCTACTAATTTGGATTAGAGGTTGAGTGGGGTAGATAATATGACAGAAGCAAGGCTACTATCGTTAATAGGAAATGCAACTCTAGAGGAATCTACCAATCATCGTTATCATCATTCTGCTCGCCACTGCCTCCACAGACTGAGCATTTGCCGGGTGTGCTTGGGTCTTTTCCACATGCTGGGCACGCTGTAGCTACAATACCAAAAGTGCCACCATCTGCCATCGCTTCAAAAAAATCATGATGCTCGTCGTGGCAGTCCCCAGTTCCGTTGCAAGCTCCACATTGATGCATTGTTGTATCCTCCTCTTGTCAGTCCATCAGCGGTCGCTGATTAACCGCCCTTATACACCTCGTATGTTAATATTTCAATATCCTTACTATGCCATAGGATTTGCAGCCTGACATGCGCCTATCATAAACCAACCTTGAGGCCATAAATCAGGACAACTATCATTTAGCTACGCTTAAGCCTAAGATATAAAAATCTGTTGCAATAAACATTGCAAAGCGTTAATCTCCTGCGCCATGAGTGTCACCTTAGCTGGACTACTCGGCGTCCGACGCTCTCACAAGCACACTAACATTGAACCGCCCGTGAGGTTTCACGGCAGCATAGCGTGATTGAAGCTGTAACGTGCCTGTTAGAACAGAGGCAGCACGCTTTGTAGGAGTTGTAGGGCTATATCCGTTACAGGATCAACAGCACTCGTTTTTTCATTGGGCATGATTCCAGCCCTCTCGTTAGGCATGTTTCCTGTTTTTTCGTTAGGCATATTTCCATCGGCATAAGCACAGACGGAGAGTGCCAGCACAAGCATTAACGCTCTGATAGTTTTCATTACTTTTCCCTTTCGCTGTTAGTGAGATTTGAACAACTTTGCCGTCGTATCTTCATCAGATATGGCGGCTTTAGTGTGATAGCCACATTTTTGCTAAGTCACAGAAAGGCTTGCCTCACATGAATTTAACAGATAGCCGTCTGAAAGAACTAGAGAACCCTGCGCTGACTCATAATGAGCGGGTGTTATTGCACTGTCGCTTGGCCTCTGAGTTTATTCACATTGGACAATACGAGGTCGCACGCGAAGCATTAAGCGATTTGTGGCAAGGCGTAGGCATACGACCAGCAGTAGAGAAGCTAAAGCCTCTCACAGCCGCAGAGGTGTTGCTGCAATGTGGCGTGCTTTCAGGTTGGCTTGGCAGCATACAACATCTGTCTGGCTCGCAGGAGAAAGCCAAAGACCTAATCTTTGAAGCTCTCCGCAGGTTTAAGGCTCAAAATCAGCAATCAAAGGTATCTGAAGCACAGTATGAAATGAGCAGGTGTTACTTTCGGCTTGGTGCTTATGATGATGCGCGTGTGTTTTTGGACAAGGCTCTCAGTGGTTTGGAAGAAACAGACACAGACCTTAAAGCAAAAATTTTCATTCGACATTCGATTATCGAAATATGGACAGGCCGCTATCACGATGCTTGGAATATTCTCGAAAGGGCTAGAGAGTTCTTTGAAGCAAGTAATGACACCCTCAAAGGTAAATGGCACGGTCAGAAAGCACTCGTCTTGCAAAGACTAGCCCTTACTGAGAAGCGAGCGGACTATGCAGACAGATCAATCATGGAGTTTACTGCTGCCATCTATCACTACGAACAGGCGAAGCATGAAAGATACTGTGGCAACAATCTCAATAACCTCGCTATGCTGCTCTATCAATTAGGGCGATATAGCGAGGCGCACGAAAACCTAGATCGCGCTCAAATAATTTTTGAGAGGCATAATGATGCGGGCGACCTCGCGCATGTCAACGAAACGCGGGCGCGCGTGCTTGTTGCAGAGCGTCACTACAAAGAAGCCAATCACCTTATCACTGGCGTCATTCAGATGTTCGAGAAGGGCAACGAGTACGGCAGATTGGCAGACGCATTAACCATTCAAGGCGTCGTTTGGTCACGGCTTGGATTACATGAAAACTCAATCCACATTCTGCGCCATGCTATGAGCATAGCGCAAACTTCAGGTGCCTATTCCAACGCTGGTTTAGCAGCTTTGACTTTGATCGAGGAACATGGCAAAGAGCGATTAGCTGCTACAGAGCTTTATGATACATACCGTCGCGCTGATGAGCTGCTCAAGGATACTCAGGACACAGAAGAGATAGCGAGGCTGAGAGCGTGCGCGCAAATTATGTCGCGCAAAACGATTGGCGTGAGATTGAGCGATAAAGATTTTGTGTTGCCTAAAGTGGTTCAGGAGTACGAAGCAAGATTTATCCGCGAAGCACTAGAGGCAGAGCAAGGCGTCATCACGCGCGCAGCCAAAAGATTAGGCATAAGTCATCAGACACTCATCAACGCTCTCAAGACACGACATAGAGAACTGCTTAGTTTGAGAACATCTCCTCGAAAGCGACGAAAGAACATCATCCGTCGTCGAGGCTTATAAATTAAGAAGCACAGCGATGAGAGATAAACAGGAGAGGCAAATTGGAAGTGTTGAAATTCTTAGGTGTCATTTAATCACAACACTTCATAATTTCGTCGGAAATAACACCCGGAGAGGGTGTTCTGCAACTCTTCCAACATCTGCATGGATAGCTGTATTATGCCGCCGCTCTTTAGCCTCGCTCATAGGTTGTTAGATAGCCGGAGCCATATATGAAATTTTTACTTTTGTCTTTTCTTCTTTGTCTTTTTGTCTTTACCTTAACTACCTCTGTAACCGCTCAGGAAGGCAACGCTCAAGAAGAAATTGTTAAAGCAGTTCTACTAAATCACATAGTCGAGCTAGTTCCGAAGCGGGAAAATGAGAAGGCAGATTTCGTTACTGTTTCTGTTCTGTTAGATGGAAAGCTAATCAAGCAATTTGCCGCTCAGACTGTTGTTTTCCCTAACGTTGTGGCTACTTATAATGGATTCGATGCTGATTATCTGCTTTACAGGACATTTATGGGACAAGGAGTTTGTGCAGGTGGAGAGTTGTATGTACTTAGGTTCTACACTTTTGGTGAAGAGCCGAAGGCCAAGATTGAAGTCCAAATCTCACCTGCTCTTGTTGACTGCTTAGGAGAAAATCCGTGGGTGGAATTCACTCAAGGCGAAAGAGGGGCAACAATTATTAAGGTTAACGAAAGCAAGATAGATGGTAAAATTTTAGCTCATTGGATAAAGTCTTCAGCTTCAATTAGGAGTAAGAGACGTAAAACAAAATAAATCAATGATCGTCGTCAATCGTCGCCAAGCAGCCATCATCAACACGCCGCATGGCTCTGAGATTCGCCCGCTCATAGACCGCACGACCTCTTTAATCGAGAGATGCAGCCTCGCCGAAGAAATCCTGCCTGCGGGCGCGACTGTCGGGCGTCATCATCATCTCGAAACCGAAGAGATTTACTATATCCTGCGGGGCAAGGGACGGATGATCGTCGGCGATGAGACGCGCGAGGTCGAAGCCGGAGACGCGGTCTTCATCCCGCGCGGCCACACACATACGCTTGAGAACACGGGACGCGAAGCGATGACGATTCTTCTCGTCTGCGGCCCCGCGCACAGCTTTGCAGACCATCACGCGGAAAAATAAACGGGGATGGACAGGATACACAGGATAAGAATTTGAGATAGCAGATTTGAGATTTCAGATAAAGCAAATAGTTGAAATCTCAAATCTTTTTATCCTGTCCATCCCTGTTTGAATCTCTTCCTTATTTAGTAAGTTGGTAAATCAGTTTGATAATCATGAATGAGAGTCCGGCGATGAAGGCCGAGATGGGGATGGTCAAAATCCAAGCCCAGACGATGCGTCCGGCCACGCCCCACTTGACGGCGGAGAGTCTGCGCGTTGCGCCGACGCCGACGATTGCGCCAGTGATGGTGTGCGTGGTCGAAACCGGAATGCCTGCCAGGGTTGCTCCGAAGAGTGTGATCGCTCCGGCTGTCTCGGCGCAGAATCCGCCGACCGGCTTGAGCTTGGTAATCTTCGACCCCATCGTGTGCACAATGCGCCAGCCGCCCGACAGAGTCCCCGCCGAAATCGCCGCGTGAGCCGCCAGGACGACCCACAAAGGAATGTCCGGCAGCGCGCCCTTCGGCCCGGAGTTGACGAGACCGCCCGCGACCAGCACAGCCGTGATGATGCCCATCGTCTTCTGCGCGTCGTTGCCGCCATGCCCGAGGGAATAGGCTGCGGCTGAAAGAAGCTGGCCGCGCCTGAAGAGCTTGTCCACGCGCGCCGCCGAAGAGCGATGAAAGAGCCAGTAGACCAGCACCATCATCAGAAAGCCGAAGAGCATTCCAATCAACGGCGAGGCGACGATGAAGATGAGCGTCTTAATCCAGCCTTCGGGCTTGAGCAGGCCGCTCATGCCTCCGTAAGCGACGATGGCCGCGCCGCCGTAACCGCCGATGAGAGCATGCGAGCTTGAGGTCGGAAGTCCCAAATACCAGGTGATTAGATTCCAGATAATCGCGCCTAGCAGACCCGCGAGCAGGACGTAGAGCCGTAGGTCTGACGCAATCAGGTCAATCCGCACGAGGTCGCCGCCGATGGTCTTCGCCACGCGCGTGCCGAGGACGGCGAAGGCTACGAAATTGAAGAACGCAGCCCAGATGACGGCCACTCCTGGCGAGAGCACGCGCGTCGAGACGACCGTCGCAATCGAGTTGGCCGCATCATGAAAGCCGTTGATGTAGTCGAAGACGAGCGCGACGAAAATAATCAGAATGACGAGGGCGAAGGCGATGTTCATAAGCTCAGAAAGGACTCAGGACTCAGAAGTCAGAATGAAAGCCAAGCTGTTTTGATTCTGACTCCTGACTCCTGAGTTCTGCTTTTCACGTATGCTTGATAATCACGCTCTCGATAATGTTCGAGACGTTTTCGCAGCGATCAACGGCTGCTTCCAGCTTTTCGTAGATGTCCTTCCATTTAATCACGTTGAGGGCATCGGTCGCGTTCTTGAACAGCTCTTTAATAGCCGCGTGATAAATGTCGTCGCCCTCGTTCTCAAGCCGGTGCAGCTCGACGAGGCGCGGCGTCAAACCCGCCGGGCGCGAGAGCATCGAGACCATCTCGTGCAGTTGCACGGCCATGCTCTGAATCACGTCGCCAATGCGACGCGCGTGGCTTGTGCTCTCATGCACGTCGTAGATGACGAAGGCTTGCGCGGCGTCGTCAATCAAATCAACGATGTCGTCGAGCGCGCCCGACAGCATGTAAATGTCTTCGCGGTCAAAGGGCGTGATAAAGGATTTGTTGAGGCGCGTCACAATCGAATGCGTCAACTCGTCGCAGGTATGCTCAATCGCCTTGATGCGTTTGGCGTGCTCGGCGTAGTTGCCGTTCTTATCGTTGAGCATCTCGACGAGCGCGCCCGCCGCGTCGTAGATATGCGAAGTCATTTGCGAGAAGAGCGAGAAATATTGCTCCTCTTTCGGAAGAAAATTAAAGAGAGCCATAGCAGATGCCGTCTCCGCGTGAAAAGTGGAATGCTAAAAAAGTAGAGCGCACAATATAGTCGAGCAAGGCAACGATTGTCTAGACGCGGAATGAATTTCCTCTGAAGCAAAGATTAACCACAGAGGACACGCCGGAAGATTTGAAATTTCAAATTTGAGATTTGAGATTCGGGGCGTGTCCTCTGTGTTGAAAATTTCTTCACTCTCTCTCATAAAAACTCAAACTCGAATCGCCCTGCTTGACGACGCGCCAACGTCGCAGCTCTCCGATCTCGTCGGGCAGGCTGTTTTTGTGATGATGCTCTGCGATGAGAATGCCGCCCGCTCGGAGAAGCGTCGAATCCCCTGCGCCGAAGTGCGCGAGGACGGGCGCGTACCCGGTCGCGTAAGGCGGGTCGAAAAAGCATATATCCCAGCCCTCACCGCCGCGCGAACGCGTGCGCTTCAAAAATTCCGCAGCCTCGCTACAGACGACCTCGGTTTCGTCCTCCGGCACGCCGCATAAATCCAGATTCGATTCGATGAGGCCGCACATCTTGCGCGAGCGATCAACGAAGGTCACAAACTCTGCCCCGCGCGAGAGAGCTTCGATGCCGACCGCGCCCGAGCCTGCGCACAAATCCAGAAAGCGCGTCCCGGCGATGCGCGGCGCGAGAATGTTAAAGAGAGTCTCGCGCAAACGATCCGAAGTCGGGCGCACCTGCATCGAAGGCGGACTGCGCAAGACGCGACCGCGATATTGTCCGGCAATAATTCTCATAAAATATAAGCCACAGAGGACACAGAGAACACAGAGCAGATACAGCATGTCTCTTAATTTGCTCTGTGCCCTCTGTGTCCTCTGTGGCTAATTACTTTTTTCTCTCATAAAAACTCAGACATGATTCGCCCTGACGAATGACGCGCCAGCGTTGAAGTGAGCTGAATCGCTCGCCCAATTGATTATCGCAATGATGCTCTACGACGAGGACGCCGCCTCTGCTTTTGAGCAGACCGTTGTGCGTGAACAGCTCGATGACAGAGAGATAATCAGCCGCATAAGGAGGGTCGAAAAAGGCTATATCCCAGGCGGCATCCGTGTCCCCGCCCGCGCCGTGCAGGAAATGCGTCGCCTCGTCAGCCAGCACCTTTGTCTGTTCCGGCGGCACGCCGCACAGTTCCAGATTCGACTCGATGAAGCTGCACATCTTTAGCGAACGATCAACGAAAGTCGCGTGCGCCGCGCCGCGCGAGAGGGCTTCGATGCCGACCGCGCCTGAGCCTGCGCACAGGTCTAGAAAGCGCGAGTTTTCAATTCGCAGTCCCAACAGCTCGAACAGGCTCTCGCGCAGGCGGCGAGCCGTCGGTCGCACCTTCGGCGAGGTCGCGCTTTGCAATCGCTTACGCTTGTATTTTCCCGCGAGGATTTGCATCACACAGCCGACCGCATCGAGTAAGACAGAGCATCATTCAAAAAGAGTCGGAAGCGGGTCGAGAACTTGCCGCAAAATAAATTAGGCACTCAAAAAGCTTCACCCCTGACCTTCTGCACATCGGGCGGCAGAGCCGCGAAAAATCACGAACTTCCCAGATGCCGCTAGCCGATGGCTGCTAATCCGAATCTGACATCGGCGCGGACGCGCTCTATCAGCTCGGATGTCTCGCGCGTCATGCGGCGGGTGGTCAGATAGTGGTCTGCTTCGCGGCGGGCGGTCTCAAGGATTTCGATGTCGCGGACGAGATTGCCGACGCGGAAGGTAGGCAGGCCGGATTGTCTTGTCCCTAAGACTTCGCCGGGGCCGCGTATCTCCAAATCCTTTTCGGCGATGCGAAAGCCGTCCGAAGTCTCTTCCATAATGCCGAGCCGTTCGCGCGCCACGCTCGTCTGTTTGTCGGAGGCGAGCAGGACGCAGTAGCTCTGCTCCGCGCCGCGCCCGACGCGCCCGCGCAGTTGATGCAATTGCGAAAGTCCGAAACGCTCCGCGTGCTCGATGACCATGAGTGAAGCGTTCGGCACGTCGACGCCGACCTCGACGACCGTCGTGGCGACGAGGATTTGAATCTCTCCGGCGACGAAGCGGCGCATTACTTCCTCTTTCTCGGCGGCCTTCATCTTGCCGTGGATGAGGCCGATGCTGAAGTGCGGAAAGATGCGGTCGCGCAGTTGCTCGTACATCCGCGTCGCGTCCTTCAAATCCATCTTTTCAGACTCTTCGATTAAGGGATACACCACATAAACCTGACGCCCCGCACGCACCTCGCGCTCGACGCCGTTGTAAACTCCCTTGCGTTTATCTTCGCCGACGACGACCGTTTTAATCGGAGTCCTGCCGGGCGGCAGTTCGTCAATCACAGAGACATCCAGGTCGCCGTAAGCGGTCATCGCCAGCGAGCGCGGAATCGGCGTCGCCGTCATTACCAGCACGTCTGGATGAAAGCCACGCGCGCGAAGCTCTGCGCGTTGCAGGACGCCGAAGCGATGTTGCTCGTCAATCACGACGAGGCCGAGTTTTGAGAAGGCGACGGATTCCTGTATCAGCGCGTGCGTGCCGATGATGGCGTGAACCTCGCCCGCCGCGACATCCTTGTGCAGCCGCCGCTTTTCGGTCGCGCGCAAACTTCCAATCAGCAGTTCGACGCGATAAGGCGTCTCGGCGAGCAGGCGTTTGATATTGCGCGAGTGCTGCTCCGCGAGGATTTCGGTCGGAGCCATGAGCGCGGCCTGATAGCCGTTCTCCATCGCCGCGAACATCGCCTGCAAAGCGACGATGGTCTTGCCGCTCCCGACATCGCCCTGTAGCAAGCGGTTCATAGGCGCGTCGGATTGCATGTCGTCGAAGATGCGCGCGATGACACGCTCCTGCGCGCCCGTCAGTTGAAAGGGAAGGATAGAGTCGAGCGACGCGCGCATGCGTTCGGTAATCTCAATCACCGCGCCCTTCGGCTCTTTGATTCTCTCGCCACGCCTCAAGCCCAGGGCGAGCGCGACCCAGAAGAATTCTTCAAAGATAAGACGCAGGTGCGCGAGGCTGCGCGCCTGTTCATACAAAGCGATGGAATCCTCTTCGGAAGGAAAATGTATGCGGCGCAGAGCCTCCGCGCGATTGATTAAGCTGTGACGCACGCGCAAATCTTCGGGCAGCGTCTCAGTGATTGATTCATCATCAAGCTGAGCCAGCACGCCATGCACAATCTCGCGCAATCTTTTAGAGCGAAACTCACCGAGCTTGCGATAGACGGGCACACGCCGCCCGACATGTATCGCAGCCATGCCGGGGTCGCCCGCGTCCTCATCCTCAATCGCTTGCTCTTCATCAATCAACTCATCGGCTTCAACCGCCTCAACACGCCCGCCCTCTTCGCCTTTTCCACTCTCCCCATTTCCCCCTTCGCCATTCCCCTCGCTCTCTTCGGCCAGACGCAGCAAGCCTATCTCGGGCGGCGTCCACACGCCGGGCAGCAACTCCAACTCATCCGGCTTGCCCAGGCGCAGGGCGAAAGTATTGCGGCGCGTGTCCCACTCCCACTTGCCATAGGCTATGAAGCGTGCGCCGCGCGTGAATTTCTGGCGATGATAAGCGATGATGCGCCCGGCCTGACGGCCAGAGACGAACCACCACACGACGACGGGCTTGCCAGTGCGTTCGGGGTCGCTCGCCGTAATCTCGAAGATAAAAAGCTTGGGCGCTTTCGGGCTGCGATTCTTCCCGACCTGAAAGCCGCCCGCCACGCGGACGTACAATTCAAGCGACGCCTCAAGGCCGTCATAAAGGTTGCTGATGTGCGCCAGATTCGACCTGTCCTCATAACGCATCGGCAGATAGTTCAACAAATCCTCGACCGTCGCCTCGCTTGCGTCAGTCTTCCCCGCGAGCGTCGCCAGAGCCAGACCGAGCTTGCGCGCAGTCGTCTGCCCCAGACGCGGCAACCCGCGCTGATGCAGCGACATGACGGAAGTGTCGAGCGTGATGGGGGAAGCTGAAGCCATCGAGACAAATCATAGCATAACGCTAGTTCGACATAAGCTTCGGGACTCAAAGAGCCTGTGTCAGCAGGCGAGAGCGTATAGCCCCACGCGTCAGCGTGGGGGATAGAGCAACGTTAGAGATTGAGCCTGCGAGAGCAGGCGACAGATGAGAGGCAAAGGAAGCATCTGTCGCCTGCTCTCGCAGGCTCAACCACTGATGCCTGCCCTGTCCCCATGCTCACGCGTGGGGCTACACTCTCTCGCCTGCTCGCGCAGGCTGGTTGAAGCGTGACCCACGACTGCCGTCATGGGCTACTGTTATGTCGCCCCTCACGGGGCTGTTGATTCGTGTTATATGACATAACAATTCCATCTGATGACATAACAATCCCATCTTATGACGTAACGATTCCATCTTTTGATATAACAATCCCGCCTCTGGAAATGCTGTTTCCATGCTTGGACTTATCAATCTCACCCGTGCGTCCTTTATCTCCACGCGTGTTTCCGCTATACTCCCGCTTCGCTTTTGAAACCCGGTGAATGTCCGCTCGCTTTTTCCGGCTGGCAGGTATGACCCCGCAACCGTTTTAATTCCTTCACAATTTTTAGTCGCGCTCTGAGCAAACAGAAAGGGCTTGTAAATATCGTGTCTCTTGACAATCGTGCCGGACGGAAGACCGTCTATGCTACTTTGCGTGTCGCTGCCATCGCCGCCGCGCTCTACTTTGTGATCCTGGCCGCCTTCGGCGACTCCTGGACGGGGCTTGTTCCCGCACACGCCGCCTCCGCCAACGTCGTCATCAGTCAGGTTTACGGCGGCGGCGGCAACACCGGAGCAACCTATCGCAATGACTACATAGAGCTTTTTAATCGCAGCACGACCGCAGTGAATGTCACGGGCTGGTCTGTGCAATACGCTTCGTCCGCAGGGACTTCTTGGCAGGTGACCGCCTTGAACGGGACGATTGCGCCCGGCGGCTATTATTTGGTTCAGGAGGGCGCGGGCGCGGGCGGAACTGTCAATTTGCCTACGCCGGACGCGACGGGCGGCATCGCCATGAGTGCGACCGCCGCGAAGGTCGCTCTGGTCAACAGTGCGAACGCGCTGACGGGCGCGGGCTGCCCGTTCGACGCGAGCGTGGTTGATTTCGTGGGCTACGGGAGCGCGACCTGCTTTGAGGGAGCTGCCGCCGCGCCCGCGCTGACCAACACGACAGCCGAGCTGCGCAACGGAAGCGGCTGTATGGAGACGGACAGCAACTCCGTAGACTTTGCGAGCGGCTCGCCCAATCCACGCAACAGCAGCACGACCGCCTTTGTTTGCGACGGCAACCCCACGCCCTCGCCTTCCGCGAGCGGCTCGCCCACAGCTTCGCCAAGTCCGAGCGCGTCCGCCAGTCCCACGCCGACGCCTTCGCCCACCGGCTCGCCTTCATCCGACAGCCATCTCACGATGGGCAATCCGAGCGGGGCGACGACCGATGCCAACAATCCTTTGAACTACTTGATGGAGAAGCCGCAGTACGCGCTCTCTTACAATCGTGATAGGGGAATACCGAACTGGGTGAGCTGGCACTTGGACAATTCCTGGATCGGCACTGCGCCGCGCCAGAACGATTTTCGCAATGACACGTCGTTGCCCGCAGGCTGGTATCAAGTGTTAGCCACGGACTATAGCGGCTCAGGCTTTGATCGCGGGCATCACTGCCCGTCCGCAGACCGCACCAGCAGCATCCCCGACAACTCCGCAACCTTCTTCATGACCAACATGATGCCGCAAGCCCCGGACAACAATCAGGGGCCGTGGGCGGTCTTGGAGACTTATTGCCGCACGCTGGTTGCGGCGGGCAACGAGCTATACATCATCACGGGCGGAGTCGGCACGGGCGGCACAGGCTCTAACGGCGGAGTCACGATGACGGTCGCCAGCGGTCACGTCACAGTGCCCGCGCAGACCTGGAAAGTCATCATCGTCATCCCCGCCGGAAACAACGATGTGGCGCGCGTCAACAAGAACACGCGCACCATCGCCGTCATCCTGCCCAACACACAAGGGATACGCGGCGTAGACTGGCGCACCTATCGCGTCAGCGTTGATGCGGTCGAGAGCCTGACGGGTTATAACTTCTTCTCGAACGTGCCAGTGATGACGCAAAGCGTTATCGAGAGACGTGTGGACAGACAATAAAGACTTGTTAGCCACAGAGGACATAGAGAACGCAGAGGATAAAAGACTAATTCTTTCTCTGTGTTCTCTGTGTCCTCTGTGGCTTAATTTTTCCGAGGGAGCTAAGTGAAGACAGACGCGCAGATGCTCGGTGAGCTTAAAGCGGCCTCGGCGGGCTTGCTCTTCATGAGCGAATCGGATTACCCGTTCGAGGTCGTGCGCCTTGACGCGATTACTCCGGCGGCTTTGCGGCAGGCGAGCAAAGAGGCGGCTGATGCGCCGGTTGAGACGCAAAGCCTTGAGAACTTTTTCCGCGTCGCCGTCTCCGAGGAGGACTGGCGCAGCGTGGCCGAACGCGCGTCTGCGAAAAAGTATCAAGCCCTCGTCGCTCTCTTGAAAGACAATCTCACGGACGTTAAAGCCTATCGCGTCGGCAGCATCAATATCGCAGTCTTCATCATCGGCCAGAGCGCGGAGGGGAACTGGCTCGGCCTCTCGACGCGCGTCGTCGAAACATAGCGCCCGACAAATTATCTCTTGCCTCAACTCCGACGCGTCGCGTAAGATGCGCCGCATCCACCTCGTAGGTCAGCCTCGCATATCCCTTTGCCACAGACGAAGGAGATTTCTGACATGGCGCGGAATCAATCCAAAAGGCTCAAGCCCGCCACGCTGCAAGCTGATGATAACTGTTTCGCAGCCTTACGGGCGATGCGGGCTTATGCTCCCGTCAATCCCGCTTACTTGGTCGAAGCCATCAACGACGCGCGCCGCGAAGCGCACAGCCTGCGGCAAGCGGAGGCTGAAGCTCTGGCGGCGGCGGCGGCGGCCAGAGCGCGTACCATCGCCAAAGAGTGGGAGGTTCATAACCTGTTGCTCGCGGCCAAGCATCAGGTCATCGCACAGTTCGGCGTTGATTCGGATGAGCTGCAATCTTTGGGACGCAAGAAAAAGTCTGACTATAAAAAGCCCGGACGAAAAGCTGTGACCACCTGAAGCGCGAGAGCTGTCAGCAAAATTCCAACTCAACCCTTTGCGTCCTTCCGTTTCCTCTTTGCGCCTTTGCGTGAAATTAGCTTTTAGCTGGCAGCCGCCGTCACGCTCCCGCAGTGCTGAGCGAACGCGTGCTTCAACTCTTCGGCGATCTGTGTTGCGTCTCTGCCTTCGATCTGGTAACGCTCAAGCATGTAGACGAGCTGTCCATCTTTGAGGATGGCGACGGAGGGCGAAGACGGCGCGTGGCCTGTGAAATAAGCTCGCGCGCGTTCGGTGGCTTCGATGTCGGCTCCGGCAAAGACGGTGGCGACCTTGTCGGGCTTGACCTCATTTTGCAGCGCGAGGGCGATGCCGGGACGCGCCTTGCCCGCCGCGCAGCCGCAGACCGAGTTGACGATCATCATCACAGTCCCGTTTGTATTCTTAATCACCTCGTCAACCTCTTCGGGCGTCCGCGTCTCCTCAACGCCGAGCCGCGTCAAATCCTCGCGCATCGGTCGAATCATAAATTCTGGATATGGCATAAATGTTCTCCTTCAAGAAACTTGTTTTGTGTGAACGTTCAACTTTGAGATTTGCCGTTACGGCCTTCATTCAAAATATCTATCAGCACGTTTAACCGCTGATCTGTGTGCGCTTGAGATTCTGTCAACTCTCCGACCTTCTCTGTTAACTCTTTTTGCGCCTTACCTATCTCAGTGACAGTATTATAAAGATTAACAAAAGCCACTTCGACCCGACTCAAACGAGCTTCGCCTTTAGCATGTGACTCAAATATCTGATCCACACGTTCAGAAAAGATTTCTTGCTGCTTGATGATAAATTCCATCATTTTCTGGATTTCATCATTGGTCATCTTGCGGCCTCCTGTATCGCGCATTCAATCATAGCATGTAATTGTTAACAGGAAGCAATGCGGGGTCTATTCATTCACAGCTCTATCCCTGTGAATTTTAATCTGCCTCGCTTCATCTCCGTCGCCCTCAATCTCAACGCGCCACACATCAGGCGGCAGCCTGTAGTTGCGCAATCTCTCAGCCCATTCGATAGCGATGACGGCTTCCTCGTCCGCGAGCAGGTCGTCCAGGTCAACTGCGTGCGCGGCTGACGCGCCTTCCGCGAGGCGATAGAGGTCTAGATGATAAAACGTCAACTGCCCGCGATAGAGATTGACGAGCGTGAAGGACGGGCTGGTCACTTCGTCCGTGTCCATGCCGAGCGCGTCGGCGATGCCCTTGACAAAAAGCGTCTTGCCCGCGCCGAGCGTGCCCTTTAACAGAATAATCTCGCCGCCCTTGAGCTGGCTGCCGAGACTTTTGCCGAGTTGATAAGTCTCTTCAGGACTGCGGCTCGTCCACACGCCCGTCGGCGGCGAAGCGTTCGCCGTCATGGCCGCTCTCCAAGCGGGTCGAGCGAGCACAGAGCCGCCCCCAAATGTTCGCGTATGTCAGAAGCGATGAGAGCGCGCATCCCAATTTCGCGCGCCGCGAGGTCTCCCGCAAAGCCTCCGACGTAGACAGCCGCGAGCGAGGCTTCGAGGGCGTCCGCTTTATCCTTCAACGTCGCGTAGGCTTGAGCCAGAAAGCCCGTGATGATGCCCGTCAGTGTGTCGCCCGCGCCAGCCGTGCCGAGTCCGGCGTTGCCCGTCGGATTGACGAAGACGCGTCCATCCGGCGCGGCAATCAAAGTCCGCGCTCCCTTCAAGACCAGAATCACAGCATGAGCCGTCGCAAACTCTCGCGCCGCCGCGACCCTATCCCGTAAAGCATCGCTCTCATCCGTCCCCATCAATCGCAGCATCTCGCCCGGATGCGGCGTCAGGATAAGAGGCAACTCGTCTGTGCCCCTCAAATCTTCCGGCCACGGCGCGAGCGCGTTGAGGCCGTCCGCGTCAATCACGACGGGCGTCCGTCGTCGCTCGACCACTTCGCGGACGAAACGTCGCGTGCGTTCGTCGTCGGACGAGAGGCCGGGGCCGATGGCGACGACGCTCGCCTTCCGAGTTAATCGCAAGACATGCTCGACGGCTTCGACGCTGGCCGCGCCGCGATCCGTCTCGGCCAGTGCGGCGGTCATCACTTCGGGCGTGGCGTGCGCGGCGACTGCCGTTTGCGCGGACGAAGGCGTGGCGATGGTCACGAGTCCCGCGCCCGCGCGCATCGCCGCATTGCCACAGAGCGCGGCTGCGCCCGTCATCCCGCGCGAGCCTGCGATGACGACGGCGTGCCCGTGCGTGTTCTTGTAAGAGTCAGGCGCGTAACGCGTCCGCTTCAACCACTCCTGCGCATCTGTTGCTTCGGTGACGAAAAGCTTCGACGACGATTTATCAAGGAGCGAGGCGGGCGAGCCGATGTCAGCGACGACGAGTTGACCATTATAATGAGAGGCTGGCGGCAGGACGTTAGCGGGTTTCGGCGCGGTGAAAGTCACAGTCAAGTCGGCGCGCACGGCTTCGCCGATGGGCGTGGCCGAGTCCGCGTTGAGGCCGGATGGAATGTCCAGCGAGACGATTAACAGGTCACGCGCGCTTTCATGAAAGTCTCGCCGTCTTTGAATAAACTTGACGGCCTCCGCGTGAAGCCCCGCGAGCGGGCGCGTCAAGCCAGTGCCGAACAGGGCGTCAACAATCACGTCGTAGTTTTGTTGAGAGGCATGCTCAAGAAACTTCTCCCACTCTTCGATTGTCCGGCAACTGGTAAACGAAAGAGAGCCGTCGTCCGCTAGACTTTTAACTATCTCGAAGTTCGCGCGTGCGTCGCCTTGAGCTTCTTCGACAGTCCCGAACAAGACGACCTCGACCAATGCGCCGTGCAGAGAGAGCTTGCGCGCCAGAGCCGCGCCGTCGCCTCCGTTGTTGCCGCGACCGCAGAGAATAAGGGCGGATTTCTCGCCGACTCCGTTTTTGAGACGCTCCGTGATGGCTTGAGCCGAAGCCTGTGCCGCCGCTTCCATCAAGAGCAGCGAGGGCGTCGCGTGCTCTTCCGAAGTCAGGCGGTCAACCTCGCGCATCTCGTTTGCAGATATGACTTTTTGCACCACGTTGCATGATAAAGAGAGAGCCGCGCGCGGGTCAAACAGTTCCGGCGCGGCTCTCTCCGAGGAGGAGGCGTCAATTATTTCACAAAAAAAGAGCGACAGTGGCTTTGGATTTCTCCCGCCTGCCTGCCGCTGCTTCAACCTGATTCCCTTCCGGTGACTTAATTATATTTCTAATGCTCGCGCGGTTTCAGAAAAATCTTGCAAAAGAAAATAAGGCATTGAACAAAACAGTAGGGGCATGGCTTGTCCCTGCCCGTATCGTCCGAAGAGGACGATCTCCAAGATTGGTAATCCTTCAATCCTGAATGTCAAAGCATATTGATTCGCGCAGACGCGCGGCGGGTAGGGACAAGCCCTGCCCCTACAGATTAAAGATCGAAATCCCTGATTTTTGTGAGCAGCGTTTTGTAGCTGACGCCGAGGGCTTCGGCGGTACGGGTTTTGTTGCCGTCGTGCGTCTCAAGGGCGGCGGCAATCTTGCGTCGCTCGACAAAGCGTGAGGCGCGCTCTGCCGCTTCGGCCAGAGTGCCTGAGAGATCGAGCGCGCTCAAAGCGTCTGGCTCGCTCTTTTCATCTTTCAAGAGTCCGAGATCGCGCGGCTCAAGCGTGGAAGAGTCCGCGAGGATGCAGGCGCGTTCTATGGCGTTTTCAAGCTCGCGCACGTTGCCCGGCCAATCATGCGCGCGAAGAGCGTCGAGGCTCGCTTCGCTCAAGACTGCTTCGCGTTTGCGCAGCTCGCGTCCCAACTGCGCGGCGAAGTGGCGCGCGAGCAGAGCGATGTCCTCGCCGCGCTCGCGCAAGGCCGGAATCTCGACCGGAAAGACCGCCAGACGAAAGAAGAGGTCGCGGCGAAATTCTCCATTTTCGACTGCCGCGCGCAGGTCGCGGTTAGTCGCGGCGACGACGCGCACGTCCACCGGAATCGGCGCGCGTCCGCCGATGCGGTCAACCATCTTCTCTTCGATGGCGCGCAAAAGTTTGCCCTGCACGGCGAGCGGCAGTTCGCCTATCTCATCCAAGAAGACAGTCCCGCCCGAAGCCAGCTCGAACTTTCCGAGACGGCGATCCGACGCGCCCGTGAACGCGCCGCGCTCGTGGCCGAACAGCTCGTTCTCAATCAGTGTTTCGGGAATCGCGGCGCAGTTGATGGCGACGAAGGGTTGATTGCGCCGCGCCGAAAGATGATGCACCGCTCGCGCGAAAAGCTCTTTGCCCGTGCCGGATTCGCCGAGCAGGAGCACTGTCGCTTCGGTCTGCGCGACGCGCTGAGTTTCCGCGACCGCGCGCTTGATGGCTTCCGATTCGCCGATGATGCGCGGGAAGCCGTAACGGCGCGACCACTCTTCTCTGAGCAAAATATTTTCAGTGCGCAGACGCGCCTGCTCAAGCGCGCGCTCGACCAGCAGCAGCAAGTGATTCGAGTCAACCGGCTTCTGCAAAAAATCGTGTGCGCCGTCCTTCATCGCGCGAACGGCTTCGTCAATCGAGCCGAAGGCGGTCATCACGATGACGGGAATGTCGGGGTCTGCCGCGCGAGCCGCACGCAGGACATCGAGGCCGCTCCCGTGCGGCATCCGCAGGTCTGTCAAGACGAGACGATGAGGAATGCGCGCGATCTCTGCGGCGGCGTGGCGCGCGTCCACGCTCTCGGTCACAACGTAGCCTGCGGCTTCGAGCGTCAAACGCAAGACCTGCCGCAAGCTGTCTTTGTCTTCGACAAGCAGGATGTCTGGTCGCTCAGGCGTGTTCGTGTGCTCAGAGCCTTTGGTTGTCATAGGTGTCTCAAAGGTAGCGACGGGCACGTGCAAGTGTCAAGCATGATGCTGAAATAGAAGAAGTCTCACGCAAAGGCGCAAAGGCGCAAAGAAGAGCACGCCAAGCTTAAGTGTCATTCAACAGCTTAGCGTGCTTCCTTTGCGCCTTTGCGCGAGATTTATAGGTAATGGGTTTCACATCACTGTCACCGACGGAAACAATTTCGTCATTTCTCATCGCTCACAAATCACGTTGCGAAACATGCGTATCTGCGCTCTCAAGCATGCTGCACATTGAGTTTAAGAGGGAAGCGTGAGGCGCGAGAGCCTGGCGGCGCGCGATTTGCTCTGACGAGCGGGAAGCGCACATGTTGCGCCTCTCCGGTTGGTCGTTACGAAGAGCCGTGAATCAAATAGGACGAACGCGCAAACTCCCCTTGGGAAAAATCAGGTGCGGCCAAATCCCTCGATGCGCTTTCCGAATTTAAGAGACCTCTCTTTCAAAGACCAACGCGGAATCGTCCCCGCGTGCGTAAGTGCCGCACGCTGCGCGCGTGTGGGACGCAAAGCGCCCCGGCGACTCTCAGGCCGTCGGGGCGCAGGAATCCTTCAAGGTTCAAAGTTCAAGGTTCAAGGTTAGAGAAGCTGATAACCTTGAACCTTAAACTTTGAACCTTGAACCTTCTTTAGTTGCCCGGCTCGTATTCGTCTGCGCGTCCGGTGGCGGTGTCGGCGAGGCGGATGGTGAAGGGCTGCGGCTGATATTTGAAGGCTGCGGGGCCGCCGTGCGTGCTCTGAATCTGTGTCACGAGCGCGTCCTGATATTCCCGAAAACGTGTGACGCTGCCGTACATGTTGAAGATGACGAAGAGCAAGGTTTCGCCCGAAGCGGTTCGCATCTGTCCTGTTAAAGAGCTTGCGCCACCGTCGGTTCTGACGAGCGTGCCGGTTTTGGCGATCACGCTGCCGCGCGAAGTCGGAAACGTGTAACGCTTTTCGAGCGTGCCCGGATCAACCCCCGCGACAGGCAATATGTCTGCGGGCGTCAGCTTGTATTTTCCAAGCTCTGTGCGCAGAGCGCGAAAGATTTTTATCATCGCGCGCGGCGTCACGCGATTCACGCCGAGGCCGCTCGTCGAAGCCAGCCGAATCTCTTCCGGCTTGATGCCGAACTCTTTAAGCATCATCTGCCGCACGCCCTCTGCTCCGCCCAAAGTGTCGCCGATGCGTTCGGCCATAAAATTGTTCGAGTAGCAGAGCAGAGCCTTCAACACGTCCGTCAGCTTGCTCGACCTGTGCGTGAGCAGCATCTTCGAGCCCGGCGGCACTGAGTCAACATAAACCGCGCCCATCACGGCCACGCTCGGCGTTGTCTGCATGCTCTGTGTGTCGCCGACCGCCGCGCGCTGCTCAAGCCATGCGTGCGTGGCGGCGGCAGGCCGTCGCGACGCGTCGAGCGTGTCGTAAAGCTGATTGCCCGAACGCTGCGCAGACCAGTCGAAGTTCATCGTGAATTTCGGCGCGACGATTAAATCGCCCGTCACCGTTCTCACGCCCAGGCGATTCAATTCCTGCGCGAGCATGACCGCGTCTTCGTAGTGAAACGAAGGATCGCGTCCGGAAATAATCAGGTCGCCGGTAATCGTGCCGGTCGTCTTGTCAAAAACGCCTTGAGTCCAGACGGCTGACATAAAGCGATAATCCGCGCCGAAAGAGCGAAGGGCTGTGAGCGCGGTCAAAATCTTGACGCCCGAAGCGGGATTGAAAGCGGTGTCCGCGCTCTGCTCCATCAGGATTTTCCCGTCGAGAGTTTCGACCAGCACGCCGCGCGAGCCTGTCACAATCGGCTCGTAAGAAGGCTGTGCGATGTCGGGCGCGCCTGCGGCTGGCTGAGCCGGATTCATCACGGGCTGAACCGGGCGCGTGATGACGGTCGGCTGCGTCAGCGTCGGCTGCTGTGTCGGCTGCGGCTGCTGCGCCTGCGCGACAGTGAGCGCGCACGATGCGATGAGAATCAGCGATGATAAAAAATAGCGTTTGATCGGATGATTGCTCATTCATTCACTCCAAAACTTTTTAAGCTTAACGGCGAACGCCTCGACTATAGCATGTCTCAACCTGCTTTGTTCACGCAAGCACTTTTTTTAACAGACAGGCAAGAGAGCTTGTCTTTGCGTCTTTCTTCTTTGCGCTCTTTGCGGTTAAGTGATTCTTTAACGCAAAGACCGCAAAGTGAAATCACGCCAAGAGCGCAAAGACAAGAGAGCTGTCAATGCTCACATTTGATGCCGCATCTCGCTCGAACGGATGTTCGCTTTTTGTGACGAACTCGGTTTCTGGCAATTGCGTTGACAAGCCCGGAAGCTGCCTCATACAATCTTTGCTTAAAACTTTTCTTGAAAAAACCTCGTGCGACCAGACAACCAAATCGTCACAATTGAAAACATACGTGCAGCACACCATGCGAGACGGCGTGAGATTCGCGCACGCCTCGCGCAGTTTCGAGACATCTGGAAAAAGGGATCGGATGCGCTGCTCTGGGAAGAGTTGGTCTATTGC
>DASWRG010000059.1:0-22691 GCA_036403295.1 Pyrinomonadaceae bacterium | reverse complement strand
AGCGGAAAGTGGTCTGAAGCCTGCGCGACTTCGGCGGGCTGCGTGATGACTTCGCAAGCTGTTAAGCGTTCTTTGAAGCGTGCGGGCACGAAGACGTAATCGAGGCGGAGGTGCGGCTCCCATGCCGGAAAGGTGTAGCCTTTATCCGTCGGATGCAGCGTGCGATAGCCGTCGGCGTAGCCCGCGTCGAGCATCACGCCGACCGTCTCTCTTTGAATATCACGACCGCTCAGCCAGACCATCGCGCGAATCCAGCGCGGCATCTGTCGCGTATTCAAGACCTCGCCCGGCGCAAGCGTGTTGAAGTCTCCGACCAGCGCATGAAAGCCCGACTCATGTCGCTTGATGCTTTCGAGCAGCATGCGAATCTCACGCGCCCGCCCGCGCTCGCTCCACTTTGAGAACATCGCGCGCAGGTGCAGGCCGTAGATGCGCGCCTCCGTTCCTTCGGGGACGATTTCGAGAAAGGAATGCTTTGCGCCGCGCGGGTAATACCATTCGTGATGCGCGATGGGCGCGCGGCTGATGAAAGCGATGGAGTGTTTGGGGCGCGCAGCCCAAATCTTGAGCCCCGTCGCTTCGGCTAATTTCTCGACCACGCGCGTATCCGTCGCTTCCTGAAAGACAACCAGGTCGGGCGAGGCGGCGCGGATGACTTCGGCTATTCGCGCCTCTCGCCCCGTGCCGCCGAAGCGTATGTTGTAGCTCAAAAGTTTTAAGTTCAAGCTTCCTCTTCGGCCTCGATGATCGTGAAGTAGGGTTGATCGAAGAGAACATCGCGCGCGAAGAGAATCATGTTTGAGGTGGCCTGAAAGTTAACGGGACGTGCGACCATCTGCTGAAGCTTCTTGCGAAGCGGATTGAGCGCGGGAGCGATCTCAGGAGCTTTGTCGCCGAGCGGCTTGGTGTGCAGGGCAGGAATATAAAACTCGTCCTCGTGCCAGCACTCCATGACTTTGCCGCCGATGAGCGTCACGTCGAGATCGCTCGTCCCCGCCCCGTCAGCATCAAAGGGCGAGCCGTCCTCCCAACGCTTGCCCGTCACGACGCTGCCGCGCAAGGCGACGCCCGTTCCCGCAGGCAATCCTTCGCGCATGGCCGCGCAAAATTCTTCAAAGCGACGCGCGTCGCCGTCAAAGCCGAGTTCTATCACGCGCGCGCGAATCTCTTCGTCGCTCATCTCCTTCACGTCATCACTCATTCTTTTCCTCGCTTGTTCTTTTAACGCCAGTTCGGCGTAAATGCTTCAAAGAGCCTGCGGCAGCAGGCGAGAGAATGTAGCCCCATGCGTCAGCATGGGGAACTCTGAGTTCATCCACGACAGCCCGCGTGAGCGGGCGATAGATGCCTCCGATGTGTCTGGCTCTATCGCCTGCTCACGCAGGCTTGTAATCTTAACCGGCTATGTTCCCCACGCTGGCGCGTGGGGCTACATTCTCTCGCCTGCTACCGCAGGCTCTTTGAGCTTCAGAGCCTAACGTCAAACTTACTTTCTTTCACTCATTCGCTTTGACGATGAGCAGCGTTTGGTCGTCTCCGCGCTCGCGCGCGCCAGTCCATTTATCAACCTCTTCAAAGAGAGCGTGGCGCAGCTCGTGCGCCGAGAGCGTGCGGTGCGCAATCGTAAACTCTGCGATTCTCTCTTCGCCGTACTCTTCGCCGTTCTCGCCCTCGGCCTCGCTCAGTCCGTCGGAAAAGATGAGCAGGAGATCGCCCGTTTGGAGCGTCGTCGCGGCCTCTTCATACTGCGCCCAATCGAATGCTCCGACCATCATGCCGCCGCGCGACAGACGCTCAGCCGTCCCGTCGCGCCTGACCAGCAGCGCGGCATTGTGCCCCGCGTTCGTGTAACGAAGCGTGCGCGTGCGGTCTTCGTAAATCGCCAGAAAGAGAGTCGCAAAGCGATTGGCCTCCGTGCTCTGGCAGAGTTGCTTGCTGATGTTCGTCGCTTTGCGCGCGACCGCGCCGTCCAAACCTGCGTCGGCCATCACGCGCGCTAAGACTTTGCTGCCGTCGCTTCCGGCAGACGCCGCGACCGCGCGGGCGGCGATGCTCAGACGCTCGGCGGTGATGGCGGTCTGCGCTCTCAAGGAAGCTTGCAGGTTAGACATCACGAGCGAAGCCGAGACGCCTTTGCCCGACACATCTCCGAGCGCGAGCGCGACGACGCCGGGCGCAATCTCCACGTAATCGTAATAGTCTCCGGCGACGCCGCGCGCCGCGCGACATTCCGCAGCCAGCTCGACCGTCAACAGCTCCGGCACGCGACCGGGAAAAAGCCGAGCCTGCACTTCAGCCGCGATCTCGACTTCGCGCTCAAGCCGTTCGCGCTCGACTCGCTCCTGCAAAAGCTGTTCGATGTCGGCAGACATCTCGTTGAAAGCTGCGGCCAGCTCGCCCAGTTGGTCATGCGAGCGAACGTGTACACGATGAGAGAAGTCGCCGCGCTTGATATACTCGACGGCGCGATAGAGCTTGTGGACTGTGCCGGTGACGGCGCGCGTCATCCACGCGGCGGCGAGGAGCGCGAGCACTTCCAGGACGAGAAAAGTGATGCTCACGATCTTTAGCGCGCGTTGCCAGACGCGTCCAAGCTCGCTGCCTTCCAAAAACTGTTTGCTCGCCACAGCCCACGACCAGTCGAAGAGAAAGAGCAAGTGCTGACCGCTCGCGCCCGTCGCCCAGTTGGTCCCCTGCCCGACGACGATGTACGAAGTCCCCTGCACCGGCTCGCCGAACTGGTCCTGGCTGAAAATTTCTTTGACGCGCTCGTTCTCTGCCTGATTGCTGTTGAGTTCGCGTCGCGCGCGGGCAAGGCGTTCCTCTCTTTGCTCTTCATCTCCGAGGTCTACGCGCCCGCCTTCGTTCTTGACGCCCGCGCGCAAGAAGTATGGACGCAGAAAAATCCCCGTGCGGGCGCGGTACTCTTGCACGAGCGCGCGGCTGACGGGGACGACGACGAGGAGCGTCACCGTCCGGCCTTCGGCGTTCACACGCGCGAGGGCGCGCACAGAAGGAGCGGCGAAAATATCCTTATCGTCTGCCGGCAAAGTGTAAGCCACGCCGCTCCACTCATCGCGCCCGCGCAGCCATTCGGGAAGCGGCGCATCCAGAGTCATCGAGTCGCTGCCGACGCCCCGCATGTTGTCGTCCGTCAAATCGCTGACGAACTGCGCGCGGCTCTGCTCGCCTGAAGTCGCGGCCTCACCGCTTGCGCCGCGCCACGCCACGACGCGCGCTCCCGGCAAAGAGGCGCGCAAAATCGCCGCTCTCTCATCAAGCCAAGCTTGCGCCGTTCGCTCATCCGTGACCGGAGCGCGCGCGAAAGCTTCGGCCAGAGAATGCGCGCTCGCCAGAGTCTCCCTTTCCGTCGCGGCGACTTGCGAAGCGATGATGCGCGACATCGCCTGGCTCGATCCGCCGAAGGCCGAGAGCATGCCGAGCAAGGCGAGCAGCACAATCGGCGTCAGGCCGATGAAGAGATAGGTCACGGCCAGCCTGCGGCGCACGCGCCAGAGCAGGCGACGCTTGAGCCAGAGCAAAATTTTGGGGATGTAATAAAGACCCGTCAAGAAGATGGCCGTGAAGGTCAGCAAGCCGAGGCACGCGCCGACGAAATTTTCGCCGTAGAGCCACGTCCGGCCAAACAGGAGACGTGTGACGAGAAGCACGCCCGCGACAATCGCCACGCGCGGCATCACGCGCCTGAGCCACGCGCGCACGCTCTTCGTCGCACGCCTGTATCTACTGCTCGCTGCTTCGAGTTGCTTCATAAATGTAGGGGCAGGGCTGGTCCCTGCCCGTATCGTCCGTGAGAACGATGAGCGAGAATCGCAAACATTCAAGTTTGCATGTCATCGTAAATTAATTCGCGCCTTCGCGCGGCGGGCTGAGGACTTGTCCCTGCCCTTCCTAAATATTGAACGCGTAGTATATGCGAGGACTCCCGCGCGCTCCAATCGTCACGTCTCAGCCAGCCGAGACGAGCGCGGCTTCATCTGCTTCATTAGTTTCGACAGCTTTGCTCTCAACCGCTCGCGGCAGCTTTAACTTGCCGCGCGCAAACAGTCCGAGCCACATCAAGCCGGGACTGGCCGAGAGCAGACCGCACACTATCGCCAGCGTGCGCGGCGAGATGACGTGCAGAGACCATCCGCCGACGACCGCCGACAGGCTCATCATCAGGATTTCAGCCGCGCGGTCTGTGGTGGTCACGCGCCCGCGCAACCTGTCCGGCAGCAAGTTCATGATAAGCGTGATGTGAACCGCAAACTCCGCGCTGAGGATGATGTGCGATAAAAAGACCATCACGCCAGCCAGCCACAGCGAAGGCATCAGCCCGAGCGACGCGAACAGAACTCCGTACACGATGATCGACCAGCCCATGAACGGCACAGTCGCTTTGTGCAGCTCGATGTGTGCGCCGATGCGACGCGCCAGCATCATGCCGATGAACAAGCCCACGCCCGATGCCGTCATCAGGATGGCGAAGCCAGTGTCGGGCTTCAAGCCTTCGCGCGCGGCAAACACCACGCCGCCGAGACGGTCGAAAACCAACGCATTCGCCCCGCCGCCGAGCGCCCACATCACGTTAAAACCCACCAACGCCAACATCAAAGGACGACGGATGATGTACGTCCAGCCTTCCTGCATGTCCTTCCAGACACTCTTCAGGCTTTCCGCCACGCCGCGCTCTTTCTCGCCTGCTGCTTGAGCCACTTCTTCGCGCATCTCTCGCTCAGGCACGAGCCAGACGGAGTAAGCCGACACAGCGAAGGACACAGCGTTGATGACGAACGCCGCGCTGTAGCCGAAGCGCGCGGAAGCCGCTCCGCCCAAAGCTATGCCGAGCGCGGACAAGAGGAAGCGCGACGAGAACATCAAGCTGTTGCCCGCCAGCAAACCCTGCTCGCCCGTCAGATTCGGCATCGCTGCGTTCTTCGCGGCCTCGAACGGCGCGCCGAGCAGCGAGCCTGCGCCCATGCACACGTAAGCTATCCAGAGGTCTTCCGGTCTTCTGACGAAGAGATAGCCGAGCGCGATAACCATTCGCGCACAGTCGGACGCGATCATGACTGTGCGGCGCGACCAGCGATCCACAATCGCTCCAGCGACCGGCGCGAACAGTGCGAACGGCGCGAGCCGCAAGACCAGCATGATGGCCGTCACTTCCGGCGCAGCCCCTGAGACTGCGCGCGCCAATCCCAGACCGGCGATGAAGTTGAACCAGTTGCCCAACTCCGAAATCACCTGCCCCACCCACAATCGCCTGAACGAACGATTGCCTCTCAGCAATTGCATGTAAGTTAAAGTAGCCATGACTCACCTCGACTAGGGCTTAGGATGAAAGATAAGCTATTTTGCTTCTTCTTCATCCCTCATCCCTTCGCCCTCATCCCTAAATAAAAGAGCCGCCGGATTTTTGATCCAAGCGGCTCGCAGCCTTGCAAAACTTTTTAGGAGAAGTTTTCATCCACCTGTAAACCTGGGTGGCCTTTTCTCCATAAAGGCTGCGACGCCTTCTTTGAAATCAACCGATTGACCTGACTGAATCTGCGCTTTGTGTTCGACCTCAAGCTGCGCGTTGTAATCGTTGACCGCGCTTTGTTCGAGCATCTGCTTAATGCGTCCGAGCGCGGCGGTCGGCGCGCTGGCGAGTCGTATGGCGAGCGCAAACGCTTCGCTCATCAACTCTTCATCCGCGACGACGCGATTAATCATTCCAATGCGCGCCGCCTCTTGCGCCTCGACGACATCGCCCGTCATCAAAAGCTCAGTCGCGCGTTTCCAACCGACGAGGCGCGGCAGAATAAATGTCCCGCCGCAATCGGGCGTCAATCCGATCTTGATAAACGCCTCGTTGAACTTCGCGCTCTCGCCCGCGATGACCAGATCGCACGCCAGAGCCAGATTGCAACCCGCGCCCGAAGCGTGCCCGTTGACGGCGGCGATAATCGGCAGGGGCAGCTTTCTGATGGCGCGTATGCAATCGTGCAGGAGATTGAGCGGCTGATCGAAGAAAGCGTGGACGCGCCCTTCCTGTTGCGCGATGTGCTGCATCTCGCGCAGGTCGCCGCCCGCGCAGAACGCGCGCCCCGCGCCGGTCAAGACGATGGCACGCGCGCCGTGCTCTCCGGCTTCATCGAGCGCGCTGAGGAACTCTTTGCCCATCATCACTGACAAAGCATTGAGCGCGTCTGGACGATTGAGCGTCAGCACGGCCACGCCGTCGTCGCGCACCTCTAATTGAATCGTTTCATAACCCATCGGCAAAAAATTTAATCATCGGTTCATTTTCTCATTGACTCATTTCTTTAACGGGCAAATGAATCAATGAGAAAATGGGGAAATGTGCAAATTATTCCTACGGCCTCGGCGGATGAAAAGTTCCGCCCTGCTCATGTTTGGGGCGATTAATGCGCGCGGCTCGCGCTAAAACATTCGCTACAGAGTACGGGTCTGCCGCTCGAAGGCTTGAAGGGCACGGAGTCGGCTTTGCCGCACTGGTCGCAAACAATGTCGTAACGCTGCCGTTCGCCGCCTCCTCCGCCGCCGCCGCGTCCGCCGCCGAAGTTGGCGCGGCGCGCGTCTCTGCAAGATTTGCAACGCTTGGGCTGGCTCAGGTTGCGCTCGGTGTAATAGTCCTGTTCTCGCTCTGTGAAGGGAAAGTTCTCGCCGCACTCGGCACAGGTAATGTCAACGTCTGGCATGATGCTCTTTTTCTCCTTTGAAAGCGAGGGGCTTTTAATGAACGTCGCTTTCTGTTCTCTCTCTGCGCCGGGCTGAGGCGAAACTTCTCTCTCTAGTCCTTGTGTCCGTGTTTGGGCGAACCTTGAAAGCGCAAAGGTCGTGGCGTCTCAAAGCCTTTCCGGCCTCAAGCCAGAGCCTTGCAGGCCGAAACCTCTTTGAATCAGGCGAAGTTTACCGCACAGTCAAACGAGTGTACAGGATTTATTTGATTGACTCATTGACTCATTTGCTCAATGCGTCAATGAGTTAATGAATCGATGAGTTAATCGCTTAGCTCGCGGACGTGCGCCCGCGCCGTCTCGCCGAGCGTGTCCAGATTGTAGCCGCCTTCGAGACACGAGATGACGCGACCTTTGCACACGCCCGCCGCCCACTCTTTGACCGCGCGCGTCATCTGCACGAAGTCTTCATCCTGCAACCTGAGTTGTCCGAGTGGGTCTTGCAGGTGCGAGTCGAAGCCCGCCGAGATGATGACCAAATCCGGCTTAAATTTTATGGCGATCTCTTCGAGCGCGGCGTCGAACATGCGACGCTGCTCGGCGGCCTGCGTGGCGGCGCGGACGGGCACGTTCAGCGTGTAGCCGCGACCGCGCCCCAAGCCCGTCTCGCCGCGTGCGCCCGTCCCCGGATACCACGGATATTGATGCATCGAAAAGAAGAAGACCGTCGGGTCGTCATAAAAAATCCCCTGCGTCCCGTTGCCGTGATGCACGTCCCAATCGAGAATGGCGACGCGCTTGATCTCTTTGTAATGAGTCTGCGCGTAACGCGCGCCGATGGCGACGTTGTTGAAGAGACAGAAGCCCATCGCGCGTTCTGCCGTCGCGTGATGCCCCGGCGGTCGCACGGGGAGAAAAGCGTTTTGAGCTTCACCCTTCATCAACGCATCCACCGCGCGACACGCGCCGCCCGCGCCGAGCAAGGCCGCGTCGAGCGAATGCATCGAAACAATCGTATCCGCATCCAGATAACCTCTGCCTTCACTGACGGCGCGCTCGACGGCTTTGAAGTGCTGCGCCGTGTGACAAGCCTGCACGACGCCGCGCGGCGCGGGCGCGGGCGTAAGCTCCAACAAGTTGTTCCAGAGTTCGGCGTCGCCGCGCAGAGCTTCCATCACGACCGCGTAACGCTCAGGTCTTTCAGGATGATGCTCGCCCGTGTCGTGTTCCTTGAACAAAGGATGATGAATGATTGCTGTCGTCATGTTCGGGATTATAAAGCATGAGACGCAAGACTTAGCATGAAAGGCAAGCTGTTTTGATTCTGACTCCTGCTTTCTGTGTTCTGCTCTGATACGCTCAGGCGATGAAGACGGTGCAGGTTTTGTGTACGAAAGTTAAGCAGGTAAAGTGGATTTCTCGGAAATACAGAGAGTTTTAGCCACTTGCCGCGCGCTCTCGAACTGCGGAATGAAGTTTGCTGAAAGCTGAGCTTGGATTGCTTTAACACCTCGCGGGAATGTTGTCCGAAGCTATTTTGATTAAAGAGTCTGGAGAAAAAAGATATGTCATACGATGAACAGCAACAGCGTAGAAGCCGGGTCGTGGTCGAGACTCCGGCGGGGCGAAGCGAGCGTGAGGTAGTGCATACGGAGCGCGTGCCTGAGCGTCAAGGGTTTTCAACCGGAGCGGTCGCCGCGCTGGTGGTCGGCGCAGTGGCTTTAGTAACGATCATCTTTCTATTCGTCATGCGCGGCCAACAGGACACGACGAACGATAACTTGCGCATCAACGCGCAACAGCCCGTGACCACACAGCAGCAACCGCAGCAGCCGGTCGTCGTCCAACAGCCTGCTCCGGCACAGCAGCCGCCCATCGTCGTCCAGCAGCCGGCGACGACGCAGCCCGCTCCCGTCATCGTCACGCCGCCGCCAGCGACGAACGATTCCGGCGCGAAGCCGAGCGGGACGGATGATTCGACGATTCAAGCGAACATAGATAAAAAGATTTCGGATGATACGACCATCGCCGCGCTCGGCGTGACGGCGGTCGTCGTTGACGGCAAGGTGACTTTGATGGGCACGGTTGATTCCGACGCTTTGAAGTCGCGCGTCGAACGACTCGTCCACGGCGTCAAGGGCGTCAAGAGCGTGGACAACAAAATCGTCGTCATGGCTCAATAACTGTCGAGCCGCATCAATCCGCAGTTAGCAGCATGAGAGCCGCGCGTTCGAGCGTTTGAACGCGCGGCTTTTCAATATCCTTCGGTGTGCTGGCGCAGCCATTCGTCAACCTCTTCATCGGTCGGCTCGCGCCGCAACTCTTCGCGCAGGCGACCGCGCACGTACTCGCGCTCCTCGCGCACAGCCTCTTCGAGCGAAGCATCATTATCCGGCGCGGGAGTTTCATCCGCAAAAATGTGATTAGAATCATCCATGATTTATTATCGTTTCCCTTTAAACAATGCGAACCTGAATCTCGCCCGTCGTGAGCGAAGTCTCAACCGCGAGCTTCGCATCTTCGCAATTGATTAAAAGCCGCCGCTCGTCGCCGCGCGATTGAAACAGGACTTCCGTCATCAGGCAGCCGTCGGGCGCGGGCGTGAAGAAGCTTAAAGAGCTTGCGTCGCCTCCCTCATCATGCAACAGGCGCGCGTCTTCGCGCAGCCGCGCTTTCCCTTCTTCATCCAAGTCCAATTCGGCAATCGCCATGCTCTGCGGGACGAGTCCCATTTCGCAGTCGAGATAGACAGTCCAGATAAAACCTATGTCGAGCAGGAGATGCGCCGCCTCGTTCAAGGTGAAATAGCCGAGCACGGTCGCGCCGACGACATGCGCGATGACGTGATCCTGATGCGTGCCTGTTTCATGTGCAGCCCAATCGCTTTGCATCTCAGAACACGAAACAGAGATCGTATTTTTCGCCCGGCAAGTCTATGTAAAGCTTGTGCTCGTCCGCGTCAATCTTAATCACGTCCTGGCAGATACGCACGAAGATGCGTTTGCAACCGCGCAAGGCCGTGCCCTCGCCGAACTTCAAGGTCAGCGACGATGGCGTCGTGATGTAATCGCCCGCCAGAGTTTGCGGAATGACGAGCGTCAAGCCTTCGTCAGTCTCTATCTCCCGCTCGTCGCCACGATTGACGAAGTGGCCGCGCGGCTCATCTCGCGGCGTGAAGCGCACGTCGCCGCGCTCGCGCAGCTTGCGCTGCCCGACCGGCGCGAGCGGCAGGCCGAAGGCTTCAAAGAGCGAGAGGAGCGGAATCGCAAACTCGCCCTTCGCGTGCTCGCTTGAGACGCGTGCGATGAGAGACAGAACTGGCGTCTTGAGTTCAGGACGCGGAATGCATTCGACAAGCATCGGCTGTTCCCTTTGAAAGATGTCGGATGATTGTTTCACTCATTAAGCTTGAATCGAGGCTCGCATACTATAATGATGAACCGGTAGGCGCAAGATTTTATTGTTACACTGTAACTATGTTCAGCCATCGCATAGACGACGAGTTAGAGCTGCGCTTGATTGACGAGCGGCAGACGGATGAGGGCTACGCTCTGGTGATGTCTAATCTTGAGCATCTCAAACGTTGGTCGCCCTGGCTCACGGACGATTTTTCTTTTGAACAGGCGCAAAAATTTCCGCAGACGAATCGGGAGCGTCTGGCCGAAGGCATGGGCTTTATGATGCGCCTTATTTATCAAAGCCGGATTGCCGGAAACATCGGCTTCAATACGATTGATTGGACGAACAGGAAAACCGAGCTCGGTTACTGGCTCGGAGCTTCGTTCGAGGGCAAAGGGATTGTCACGCGCGCGTGCAGAGCTTTGGTTGATTATGCGTTTGACGAGCTGAAGCTAAATCGCGTCGAGATCAATTGCGCCGTCGAGAATCAGAAGAGCCGACGGATTCCGGAAAGATTGGGTTTCAAGCACGAGGGCATCCTCCGGCAGGCCGAGTGGATACACGATCACTTTCATGATCTGGCGATGTACGCGATGCTGGCGAGCGAGTGGAAGTCTCAAAAACAAATTCAAGATTTAAAGCGGACAGAAGTTTCCCGCACAGGCGCAAAGCAAGAACGCTAAGCTGTTAAGTGCTGATTACTCTTAGCGTCTTCTTCTTTGCGCCTGTGCGCCTGTGCGCGAGATTTTCCTGACCTCCTGAGAAAGATGCTTGAATAGCCCCGCGCGCCTGTGTTAACTTGGATGTGGCAGCGATTGGCGTTGCCGCCCCGTTGAGAAATTCGGGCTTCACTTCCCGTCGCGCTCTCTGTGGCCGTTGAGAGCAAAGCGCGCCCGTGTTGGAACAACTTGAAGCAATTCGCTTTTCGTGCCCCGCGCTTGTTCCAGCTTTTAAAATCCCTTTTCAGAGATGACGAATAAACCCGCACGCTTCTATGTGGAATGGTGGGTCATTCAGAAGCGCATCATCTATCTCATCATCATCCTGCTCGTCCTGTGCGTCGCGGCGGGGGGCGCGGCGCTCTACGTCTGGAAGTACGGCAATCCTTTCAAGAACGTCGGCGTGAACACGGACGCTTCAGCCGGAGCGCGCTTCATCTCGTTTGAAGGCGACGTGCGGGTCGTGCGCGCGGCCACGCGCGAGACCATCGCGGCGACGAGCGAAACGCGGCTTTTCCCCGGCGACACGGTTCAGACGCAGGCCGACGGCATCGCGCGTATCAGCATGGCCGACGGCTCGACCCTGCGCGTGCGCCCCAACAGCACTGTTATCATCCGCGACAACACGCGCTCGGAAGGCGAGGACGGCGAGCGCACCAACGTCCGCGTCGCGGTCGAAGGCGGACAGGTCAACGTCCGCACCGAAGACCAGCCGAAGGGCACGAACAACGTCGTCGAGACCAAACAGACGCGCAACATCTTAGCCTCGCAGACGGACGCGAGCTTCGGCGTCAATCAGGCAGACCACACCGAAGAGATACGCATCGGCTCGGGCAGCATCGAGACGACGACCAATAACGGCGAGAAGGCCACTGTGCGCGGCGGCGAATATGTCGCGGTCAATCCGGCGGGCACGCTCGCCAAACGCGAGAAGCTGCTGGACGTGCCGCAGCCCACCTCGCCGCGCGATCTGGCGCAAGTCTACGCGGGCGCGAACGGCTCGACGAGCGTCGGACTCCGTTGGCAGCGTCCGCCCGTCGGCTCGCCCTCGCATTATCGCGTCGAGGTGGCGACCTCGCCCTTCTTCGTTGACGCAGGCCGCGTCACGGAGCGCGACCAGCTTGCCACGACCGAGTTCAACGTGACGGACTTGCGTCCCGGCGTCTACTTCTGGCGCGTGCGCGCGACGGCCACTTCCGGCCAGACGAGCGAATGGAGCGAGCCGCAAAAATTCGTCGTCGCTCCGCCCGGCAAGGGCGACCGCGTCAGCGTCAGCGATTGGGCGGTCGAATATCTGGGCGGCAGCATCTATCTCGTGCGCGGAAAGACGCAGCCCGGCATCACCATCCACATTGCGGATCGTGAAACGCTCGCGGCTGGCAACGGCGCGTTCCAGCTACAGATTACGATTAACGGCGGCGCGCGTGAGGTCGAAGCCGTCGCGCGCGACCCGGACGGCAACAGCAGCAGCTACAAGCTCTCTCTCGTGCAGGGCACGGCGAGGGCGATGAAGTGAAGCGGAACTCAGAGGAGTCAGGACTCAGGAGTCAGAAGTAAAGACAGCTTGCCTTTCATGCTGAGTTCTGAGTCCTGACTTCTGTAGTTCTGAGTTCTGAGTTCTCCAACGCGTTATGTCCCACGTCATTCTTTTAACCAGTGCGCACGAATCTCCCGCGACGGTGCTGCTCGATTTCATGCACGGCGCGGGGCTGAGCACGTTGATTGAAGTCTTGCGTGAGGAGCAAGCGACGATGGCGATGCCTGCTCTGCCCGAAGGGCGTGAGCTTGAAGCGGAGACTGAACAGCCGCTCGCGGTGCTGTATGAGGTCGCGGCTGGCGCGAGCGTTGAAGAATTGCATGCGGCGGTGACACATGCCGAGAGCGTGTGGCCTCATGTGCCGCTCGTCGCGTGTCGCCGTCCCGCGAACGACTACGAGCGAAGAGTGCTGCACATCATTGACGGCGCGGCTCTGAGGCGTCTGGGCTTTCGCGCCGTCGCAGACGATCCGGCGCAACTGCCCGCGCTCTTGAGAAAACTGGAAGAGCGCGGCATGACGGGCGAGCTTCAGGCGCATCCGGCGGGCAAGGCTGAAGATGAGAGCGAAGAGAACACGCTCACTTTGCTGCCCGCGCAGCTTGAGCCGCAGACTTTGCGCGCGGCCTTCGAGCTGGTCGCCTCGCTTCATTTCGCCAACGATCAAAAGAGCGCGGCGCACATCGCGCTGGCCGGCTTCGCCACGCTCGCGGGCGCAGACCGTTGGACGATTTATCTGACTTCCGAAGTGAGCGGCGGCGAAGCTTCGAGCCTAGAGCCTCTGGCCGTGCGCGGCCTGACCGAAACGGAGCGCGCGATTGACGAAACCGATTGGCGACACGCCCTCCTGGGCGAAGCTTTGGTGATGGCGGGCGCGGAATCCGAAGCCGCGCGCGAGGCCGCGACGCGAATCGAGACCATCACGCGAGATGAAGACGGGCGGCGCGTGCTGGCCGTGCCGATGGTCAACGGCGAACGCGTGCTCGGCATCCTCGAAGCCGTGCGCGAAGGGGTTGAGAGGCATGCTTTCAAAGATTCCGAGGTCGAACTAATCGGCGCGCTCGTCGTGCCGGTCGCCTCGGCTCTCGCCAACTCCGTCCGCATCGCAGAGGCCGAACGGCTCTCGCAGACGGATGATTTGACGAAGCTGCACAACGCGCGTTACCTGCGCCAGTATCTCTTGAACGAAGTCAAGCGAGCGCGTCGTTACAACTCAAGCGTGACGGCTCTCTTTCTAGACCTCGACGATTTCAAACGGATCAATGACGAGCACGGGCATCTCGTCGGCTCGCACGTCTTGATGGAGATGGCGATGATTATTCTCTCGACCGTGCGCGACACAGACGTGGTGGCGCGTTACGGTGGCGACGAGTTCGTGATAGTTCTGCCGGAGACAGACCTTGAGATGGCCGCGCGCGTGGCCGAGCGCGTGCGCGAGAAAATCGCCGCCAACATCTTCACGGGCGGGCGTCGCCTGCGTCTCTCCCTGACCGCAAGCTTCGGCGTCGCAAACTTTCCCCAACACGCGCAATCTCCCCAGCAGCTCGTCGCCTACGCCGACGCCGCGATGTACGAAGCCAAAGCCGCGCACAAGAACTGCGTGCGCTTTGCGCGTCCGACGCAAACTTTGAAAAGCGTAGAGACGGTCACTTCAAACGCCGACTGAGCGTGTGGCCGCTCAGGAAATCAGCCACAGAGGGCACAGAGGACACAGAGCAGAAACGATGAAATCTAAGCTTTTCAAGCTTGTCCTCCTCTGTGTTCTCTGTGTCCTCTTGTGGCTCAGATGGAATTTATTGCCGGAAAAGTGCTTTGCCGAATGGCGCGAGAGGTTAAATTAGGTGTATCTTAATGAGTTAGCTTTGTTCGGTGAAGCCGCGCCGCTCTTGGCCGAAACCCTTTTCGATGTGTTGCAAGTGGCAGACGTGCGCGAAATCGCTTTTCTCTCCGGGCGCAATTAAATCACAGATAGGTAAAACGGAAACTTAATGGCATTTAAATCGCTTTTTAGTCTCTTTTCCAGTGATCTGGCGATAGATTTGGGGACGGCCAACACGCTCGTCTACGCGAAGGGGCGCGGCATCGTCGTCTCAGAGCCTTCCATCGTCGCCATCAACAAAATCACCAACGCGGTCGAAGCCGTCGGGCGCGACGCCAAAGAAATGTTAGGCCGCACGCCCGGCAACATCGTCGCCATCCGTCCGATGAAGGACGGCGTGATCGCTAATTTTGAAGTGACGGAGAAGATGCTACAGCATTTTATCCGCAAAGCTCATAACGGCAAGACGTGGGTCAGCCCGCGCGTCGTCATCGGCATTCCGTCTGAGATCACACAGGTCGAACGACGCGCCGTCGAAGACTCGGCCTATCGCGCCAAAGCTTCTGAAGTTTATCTGGTCGAAGAAGCGATGGCGGCGGCCATCGGCGCGGGGCTGCCGATTACAGAGCCGCACGGCAACATGGTGGTTGACGTGGGCGGCGGCACGACCGACATCGCGGTCATAAGCTTGTCGGGCATCGTCTACTCGCGCGCGGTGCGCGTCGCGGGCAACGAGATGGACGAAGCCATCACGCAGTACATCAAGCGCAAATATAATTTGCTCATCGGAGAGCGCACGGCTGAAGCCATCAAGATCGAACTCGGCTCGGCCTTCCCGCTCGACGAGCCGCTTTCGATGGAAGTGCGCGGGCGCAATCTCATCGAAGGCATTCCGAAGACCATCACGATTTCAGACGAAGAGGTGCGCGAGGCTCTGGCCGATTCCGTGGCGACGATTGTCAACGCCGTGCGCGTTGCGCTTGAGAGAACTCCGCCGGAATTGTCGGCTGACATCGTCGAGCGCGGCATCGTGATTACGGGCGGCGGCGCGCTCCTGAAAAATCTGGATAAGCGGCTTTCGATTGAAACCGGCTTGCCCGTCTCGCTCGCTGACGATCCGCTTTCGTCCGTCGTGCTCGGCACGGGCAAGATGCTCTCGGACTTCAACCTCCTCAAGCGCGTCAAGTGGGACAACACGTTGACGAGCGGAATGTAAAAACGGTTCAAGGTTCAAAGTTCAAAGTTCAAAGTCGGAAACCTTGAACCTTAAACCTTGAACCTTGAACCTTGAACTTATTCGATGGCAATCGCACGCACGCAAAGAGAGATACGCCAGCGCGCGCCGTTGCTTCTCATCGGATTGCTGATGGGATGCTTCGCGCTGATGGCGTTTGACGCGCGCGAGAACGGCGACGCGACGAAGCAGCATGTGGTGCGGACGTGGGCGCAAGCGGTGGCCGCTCCTTTTCAGCGTCTCGCTTCGGGCGTGGGCGGCGCGGGCGTCGGTTTCTTCAAGCACATTGGAGACCTGCGGCACGCTTCGGCTGAGAACGAGGGACTCAAGCAGCGTCTCGCCGGGATGGAGGTCGAGCTGAGCCAGACGCGTCACGCGGCGGATGAGAACGAGCGTTTGAAGGCTCTGCTCGATCTGAAAGAGAAGAACGAGTATCAGAGCGTGATGGCGAAGGTCATCGCGCGCGACCCGTCGCTCTGGTTCGACACCATCACGCTCAATCGCGGGCGAATGTCGGGCATCGAGTTGAACATGCCGGTCGTGACGCCGGGCGGGATCGTCGGGCGCGTCGTCGGGACAGGCCCGTGGGTCTCGCAGGTGATGCTGATTACGGACGAGCGCGCGGCGGCGGGCGCGATTGTCGGACAGCTCGGCGAATCGAACGCGCTCGGCTCGGTGCGCGGACTCGGCGAGAGCGGGCTGGTCGAGATGCGTTATGTCTCCGGACTCGAAAAGGTAGAGGCCGGCGACTATGTGGTGACGACCGGACAGGACGGCATTTATCCGGCGGGCTTGAACGTCGGACAGGTGGTCGAGGTCAAGCACGGCTCGGCGACCACGCCGCACGTCATACACATCAGGCCGGGCGCGCGGCTCGACGCGCTCGAAGAGGTCGCCGTCCTGAAATACAAACCGCCCCCGCGCACATCCCCCGATCAGACTTTGCCGAATGTGGAGAAGAAATAGGGATGAGGGCGGAGGGACGAGGGATGAATAAAAAGCTTTGTCTTTAACTTCATTCCTCATCCTTCCGCCCTTATCCCTCCCGAAAGATGCGTCAACTGAAAATCGCGGTTGTGCTGGCGCTGGCCGTCATCCTGCAATCCTCTTTGAAGGCCGTCTGGCCGCCCTTGAGCTATGTTGACCTGCCGCTCATCGTCGTCGTCTATTTCGCTTTGCAGCGCGACGCGTTGCAGGCGCTCGTAATCGGGGTGGCGGCGGGTTTGGCGACGGACGCGCTCGGGGCGGGCGGCTTGCTCGGCGCGGGCGGTTTTTCCAAGACCTTAGTCGCTTTCGTCATCGCCTCGCTCTCCACGCGCTTGACGCTTGACAACCCTCTGGTCAGGATTCCCGTCTTAGCTGGCGCGGCTCTGCTGGATGCGACCGTGTACGTGCTCTTGCACCGGATGCTCGGCCAGCCGCCGCTCGCGCCCTTCGTGCAGACGGCAGGCTTCAAGCTCATCGGGACGACCATCGTCGGCACGATTCTCCTCTTCCTGCTCGAACGCATGTTCAGCGAAAGAGCGCGCCAGCGTCGCCACTTCGCCTTTCGCCGCCGGGTAGCCAAACGGAGCGCATTCCGTTTGGGCAGAAGAAGGCATTAGAGTTTTCAGTTTTTAGTTTTCAGAGCTTGAAAACTGATGAGCCATAAAGCTCGTTTTATTGGTATTATTGTTTCAGCTCGGCTGCGGATTGGCTGTCGCCTCAGTTTTATCTGAAAACTGAAAACTAAAAACTGAAAACCCGTCCCTGCTTTATGAAATTTGAAGACGATTCACAAAACCTGCGCGCTCGCCTGCGCGTGATTCAGATTCTAATTATCCTGATGCTCATCGTCCTGGGCGTCAGGCTTTACATGTTGCAGGTCGTGAAGGGCCGTTACTACGCCGAGCGCGCGGAGAATCAGCGTATCCGCCTGCTGCCGATTCCGGCCAGACGCGGAGCTATCTTCGACCGCACGGGCAAGAAGATGCTGGTTGACTCGCTCCCGATTTACAACGTCATCATCTCGCGCGAAGACATCAAAGGCAATTTCGACGCTCTCGTCGAACCGCTCTCAAGTGGTCTGAACGTTGACCCCGACTACTTGCGCGAGCGTTTCAAGGAGATCGCGTCGCAGCCCGCCTTCGAGTCCATCCGCGTCAAAGAGAACGCCAACTCCGCAGACCTCTCGTGGGTCGAAGCGCACACGCTTGAGTTTCCTTACCTGCGCGTCGAGGAGCAACCGCAACGCCGCTATAAATTCAATGAGATGCTCGCGCATGTGCTTGGCTATGTCGGTGAGATTAGCCCCGAACAGTTAGAGCAGCCGAAGTTCAAAGAGATGGGCTACAAGCCCGGCGACATTATCGGCATCGAGGGCATCGAGGCCGTCTATGACAACGCCTTGCGCGGGCGCGACGGCTATCGCAAGGTCGTCGTGGATAGTCGCGGCCACATACAGGAAGAGATTGAAAGAGTCGAGCCGCAGGCCGGTCAAGACCTCGTCACGACGATTGACATGGAGTTGCAGACGACAGCCGAAGAGCAGCTTCGCAGCACTCCTTCAAAACGCGGCGTCATCATCGCGATGGATCCGAACAACGGAGAAATCCTCGCGCTCGCCTCAATGCCGACCTTCGACCCGAACCTCTTCTCTCAGCGCATCACTTCCAAAGAAGGACGAGCGGAGTATGCCGCGCTTTTGAAAGACCCGCGCACGCCGCTCTATAACCGCGCGATACAGGGACGCTATCCGCCCGGCTCGACGTGGAAGATTCCGATGGCCGTCGCCGGATTGCAGCAGGGCGCGATTACGCTCCAAAACTCGAACCTCGTCTGCGGCGGCGGCATCACCATCGGCAACAAGTTCACGCGCTGCATGGGCAATCACGGCACGCCGGAATTGCGCACGGCGATTACCAAATCATGCGACGGCTACTTTTACCGTCTCGGCCTCAAGATGAAGCTCGAAGGCATCATGCAGATGGTTGACGAGTTCGATTTGAACAAGCGGACGGGCATTGACCTGCCGCACGAGCTTATCAGTTGGACGCCTTCGCGCGAATTCAAAGCGCGTTTCAATCCGCGCGACCCCGAATGGCGAGACATTGATACGGTCTACGCTTCGTTCGGTCAGGTCTACGATTTTGTGACGCCGATGGCTCTCTTGCGCACCATCGCCAGCGTCGGCGTCGGCGGCCGGATGTACGTCCCGCATTTGATGAAAGAGGTCAGAGAGATTGCTGCGGTCGGCGACCCCGACAAGCCTGATTATCGAGAAGCGAGACAGGCGCACGGCTTTGACCGCCCGCAGCCGAAGATCATCCCGATTCCCGAAGACCAGCATCACTTTGTCATCGAAGGGATGTGGGGCGTCGTCAACAACGGCGGCACGGCGGCGCGTATCAAGATGGCTGGCTTTGAAATCGCGGGCAAGACGGGCACGGCGCAGGTCGTCGGCCTCGGCAAAGACACCGGCGAGAACAAAGACCACGCGTGGTTCGTCTCTTTCGCGCCCGCCTACAAGCCTGAAATCTCCGTGCTCGCGCTGGTTGAAAACGTCGGCTTCGGCGGCACTTACGCCGCCCCCGCCGCCCGCGCCATGTACGACACCTACTATCGAGAAACGCGCGGCGAAGACCCGCCGGGATCATTGGTGGCGAAGAAATAGTTTTTAGTTTTCAGTTTTAAGCTCAAACCGCGAATCAAAAACTGAAAACTGAAAACTGAAAACTGTTCAATGGTAGCAATCTTAGAAAAACGTAGCATCCGCGATTTCGACTGGCTGTTGGCTCTGCTGGCGATAGCGATTGTGTCTTTCGGGACGTGGCAGATACACAACGCGCAGCCGACGGAGGCTTACTGGCAGAAGCAGCTCATCGGACTCGGCATCGCTCTGGTGGCGATGCTCACGATAGCTTTCACGGACTATCGCAAGCTGGTTCACTTCGCGCCCGCCTTCTATATCTTCGGCCTCGTGCTGCTCGCCATCGTGCTCGTGCCCGGCATCGGGATGAAGATTAACGGGCAGCGAGCCTGGATTAAGATGCCCGTCATCGGGCAGTTTCAGCCCTCCGAGTTTGTCAAGATTCCGACCGTCCTCATGCTGGCGCGTTATTTCGGCAGACCGCGCGTCTCATCTCTCAGCATCAAAGAGATAATCATGGGCATCTGCATCCTCGCGCTCCCCGTCGGCCTCATTCTGCTTGAGCCTGATGCGGGACAGGCGATCACCTATTTCCCTTTGCTCGCCATCGTGCTTTTTCTATCGGCCATCAAGATGCGGCTCGTCCTCGCGGCGGTCATCCTGAGCGTCCTCTTAGTTCCCGCCGCATATATCGCCGGGGTCAAATCGGGCAAGATTAAGAGCTACCAGCAGGAGCGCATCAACGTCATTCTCGATCCTGAGAACGCAGACCCGCGCGGCTTCGGTTATCACACTTTTCAATCCATCATGACGGTCGGCAAGGGCGGCCTCACAGGCTCGCGCGCGCCGCGCGAGTTCTCGCAGAGCAGCTTGAAATTTCTGCCTGAGCCGCACACGGATTTCATCTTCGCCGTGACGGCTGAGAACACAGGCTTCTTCGGCTGCGTGCTGCTCTTGATAGCTTACGCGCTGCTGCTCTCAAGATTGATTACGGGAGCGCGCCGCGCGCCCGACCGGACAGGCATGCTCGTCATCATGGCGATTGTCGGAGGCTTCGCCTTTCAACTCTTCATCAACATCGGGATGGCCCTGGGGATGCTGCCCGTCATCGGCGTGCCGCTTCCGTTGATGAGCGCGGGACTCTCTTCAGTCCTCGCCACCTTCATCGCCATCGGTTTCGCCATCAGCGTTCAACTGCGCCGCTTCGTCAACTGACGCGTTCACGCGCATCTTTGCATCTGACACTCGATTGAGACATAATCTCGTCCGATTCGTCTCCCTTGAAACTCATAGAATCTCAAGCTAAGGAGTTTTTAAAATCATGAAAGAAGCAGCCCGTCAGTTGAGAACACTGGGTTTGCTCTGCTGCCTCACCATCGCCTTCACCGCGACCGCGATGGCGCAGCAATACGCCACCAAAAATGAGAAGCCAAGCACGGCCAAAGAAGCTTTGGGGAGGTTCGAGCAGTTGATGGCGGAGGCCGAGAAGGACTCGACCAAAGAGTACAATAAGATTTATCTCATGACGATGGCCGCGCCGACGGCCTTTGAAGCCGGAGAGACCGAGAAGGCGCGAGCCTACTCGCAAGAGCTGTTGGATTATTCCGCCAAGGCGCAGAAGGATTGGAACACCGGCAACCAGATACATGTTGGGAATCTGGTTTTGGGCAGAATAGCTTTGGCTGCGGGCGATGTGGAAAAGGCCAAGCAGTATTTGCTCGAAGCAGGCAAGACGCCCGGCTCGCCCCAACTCGACAGCTTCGGCCCGAACATGCTGCTGGCGAAAGACCTGCTGGCGAAGAGCGAACGCGACACCGTCATAGCCTACTTTGACCTCTGCGCTAAGTTTTGGGAAGACGGACGCGACCACCTGACTACATGGAAGGCGCAAGTCAGGAAAGGCGAGACGCCCGTTTTTGGTGCCAATCTGAACTATCAGTTAAGCGTCTGGCGTTTTGCGAATTGGGACAACTTACAGCGTTAGCAAGCTCGCGCAAAAACACAAAGGCGCAAAGCAGGAACGCAGAGCTGTCAAATAACATTTGCTCTTTGCGTCTGCTTTGCGCCTTTGCGTCTTCGCGAAACTTTATCCGCCCGATAGCCTGCTTCTCATCAATCTCACTTTTGATGTATCCTGACTTGCCTTCAACAATCAATTGAGAGAGAAAAATAGTGAACAGCCAATCAAGCATGTCACTTCGCATCAACGCTCTGCTGGCCGCGCTCGTGCTGTCGGCGGGACTGCTGCTCGTCATGCCCGTCCCGACACCAGCGCAGGCCAAAGCTTCGTCAAAAGCGACACGCATCAAGTTCATGCGCGGAGCTATCAGCGCACAGGCGCGAGGCCAGCTCACGAAAGACAAGAATGCATCCGCGCTCTTTGTGGTCAACGCCAAAGCCGGAGACCGCATGATCGTCAACATCATTCCGCTCACACGCGGCCTCTTGACCGGAGGCGTAGTCATCTCGCCTTCCGGCCAGCAGGACGGCCAGCACGGCGGACTTATTTTCAACGGCGAGCTGACTGAATCTGGCGATTACACGATTCGTGTTGACCGCAATCTGATGGGGACGGAGCGCGCGGACGGCGCATTCATCCTGGAAGTCGTGATTACTCCGGCCTACTTGAAGAATTAGAAGAGCAAGGGGAATTTATGGCGACACCTGAAACAGAAGCTCCCGAAATCATCGCCACCGAAGAGATTTATCACGGGCGCGTCTTTGACATCTCGGTGGCGACGATTCGTGAGGGCGGCGAAATTTACAAGCGCGAGATCGTGCATCATCCGGGCAGCGCGGTCATCATTCCTGTTTTTGACGACGGCACGGTCGCGCTCGTCCGTCAGTACAGGCATCCGGCTGTGCGTTATCTGCTGGAAGCTCCCGCCGGAACTCTCTCGCCGCCTGAGCGGCCAGAGGACGGCGCGGCGCGTGAGCTTGAAGAGGAGATCGGCGTGCGCGCAGGCCGCATGGAAAAGCTGACGGAGTTTTTCGTCTCGCCCGGTTTTCTGGAAGAGAAGATGTGGGTCTATCTGGCGACCGAACTGGTCGAGACGGAGCAGAATCTGGACGACGACGAATATCTGAAGATCGTTCGCCTCCCTCTCATGCGCGCGATGGAGATGATTTCCGACGGCGAGATCGAGGACGCCAAAACCATCATCGGCCTCTGGCTGGCCGTGCAACGTCTCGGTTTGAGCATGCCCGATAGCGTTTATCCGGCGGTGTGAGGGGAGAAAAGTTATGGAAGAGACTTGTGAGCATCTCAAGCAGGTGCGCGTGGTGAAGCCGAGCGCGCGTGGTTGTGAAGATTGTTTGCGCATCGGCGACGATTGGGTGCATCTGCGGCTCTGCGAAACATGCGGCCACGTCGGCTGCTGCGATTCTTCAAAGAACAAGCACGCGACCAAACACTTTCACGCGACCGGACACCCGATCATCAAATCCTTCGAGCCGGGCGAGGCGTGGGGCTGGTGTTACGTGGACGAGATTTTCTTCGAGACGCTGTAAAAATGGCGAATAGAAAACGGTTTCGCGCAAAGGCGAAAAGGCGAAAAGAAAAGCTCGCCAAGAGCAAGCGGCATTCAAGGCTTGGCGTTCTTCCTTTGCGCCTTTGCGCCTTTACGCGAGATTCTTCGTGATAATGTCTCAGCAGATTGATGACAGCGA